>JBGAQY010000027.1:0-39286 GCA_044220495.1 Acidimicrobiales bacterium | reverse complement strand
TACGGGCAAGTGGGAGACAATTCGACGACCAATCGCAGCCTTCCTGTCGCCGTTAGCGGCGGACGCACCTGGCAAACGATTTCGGCCGGCGATCGTTTCGCGTGCGGTCTAGAGGTTGGCGGCGATGCCTATTGCTGGGGCTGGAACAGTCACGGCCAGCTAGGCACCGGCGACGGTTGGGACTACTCCACGCCGCAACTCGTTCAAGGCGGGCTCACGTGGGCATCTATCGACACCGGCACATGGGTGACGTGCGGTGTCACTACGACTGGAGTCGGCTACTGCTGGGGCGGAAACTTTTGGGGTGCTGTCGGTGCCGGTAGTGGAGGCAACACTCCGCAACTCGTCCAGGGTGGTCACACGTGGTCATCGATCACCTCGGGCAACCAGCAGAGTTGCGGAGTAACAACGGCAGGTGCGGGTTACTGCTGGGGTCGTGGCTACATCGTCGGAATGGGAGATGGCACCAACAACCAAGCCTTTTCGCCGCAGTTGGTCAACGGTGGAAACGTATGGTCACACCTCGATTCCGGTGAATTCGTGATTTGTGGAACACAAACGTCAGGGGCCGTCTATTGCTGGGGTCTAAATGATGTTGGAAGCGTTGGTGACGGCACCACGACAGCGCGAACGGTGCCGACCGCGACGGGTGCATCAATCGGCCTTATCAGTGTGTCAGCAACGGCCGATGGCGGGTGCGGGTTGACGCAACTCCAGACCGTTTACTGCTGGGGTTTGAATACGTACGGACGCGTTGGCGATAGCACTACGACAAATCGTCTTGTGCCAACGGCAGTCGTGTTGCTCGTGAGCGCGCAGTCATCAGCAACTGTGTCAGGCATTGTCGACCCATCGCTCACGTTCACAGTTGTTGGACGCGCGACTGTGTGTAACGGACAGTCAGGTGCTGGCTTCCAAACCGGTTCATCATCGTCGTCAGTGTCGCTTGGTCACTTGAACCCAACAGTTATTGGCGGTGGCGCTCAAGACTTGACTCTTGCGACTAATGCAGCCAATGGATTCGTTGTCTACATCCGCACAAGTGGCACTACGCCAAACGCGTTTAGAACAACAGGCGGATCAACTGTTGCTGACGTGAGCGGCACTCACGCAGCACCAAGTGCATCAGTTTCGGCAGGAACAGCAGGCTTTGGATACACAACCAACGACGCAACCATCGCGTTCGGTTCAAACAAGTGGGCCGCTTTGACAGCAGCTGACGAAACAGTCATGACGGCCTCAGCAGGCACGGCATCAAAGTCGGTCTGCACCGGTTTTCAGGCCACCGTGGCCGCCACGACCCCAGCGGGCAGCTACTCAGCACCCATCGTCTATACGGCAGTTCCGAGCTTCTAGCAACCGTTTCGGAGCGCGTTGCGAGCAGGTCTACGGTAGGCCGCTATGGAACTGGTGAATAAAGGCGGGGTAGTAACCGAGACCACGAAGATCGGCCTTGTGCTCACGGGGGGCACCATTGCTTCAGACAATGTCGGCGGCAAGATGGTCATCGACATCACTGGCAACGATCTTGCCGAAGAGCGTTTGATCAAAGAGTGCTGGCGCGACGGAAGCGTTGATGTGTACACCCGCGCGCCGTTGCGAAAGCACTCAGAAGACATGTGTCCCAGAGACTGGGTGCGCATCGGCGACGCCGTTCGTGAACTTGTTGAACGCGAGCTCGTCTCGTCGGTGCTTGTACTTCACGGAACTGACACTGCTGCTTACACTGCAGCTGCGTTGTCTTTGCTGCTTGCTGACCTCGACGCAACGGTTGTTATCACCGCGTCAAACAAGCCGGCCAACGAACCAGACTCTGATGCACTCACCAACGTGCGCGACGCGTTGGTAGCGGTATCAAAGTTGCCGCATGGCGTTTATCTGTCATTCGCAGGTACACCTAACACCGATAGCGAAGTGCACCTCGGCAGTGCTGTTCGCAAGGTGCGGCCATGGGGTCAGGCTTACGAGTCGCCCAACACCGGCGCAGTTGCGTGTGTCGAACATGGCAATCTCAGAATTGTTCGTGAGTGGTCGCGACCGACCGTCACGCGAAGCAATAACGCGATGAGCGAGAAGGTTGCGCTCATCGATCTACATCCGGGCATCGACCTCGACATGATGGCCGCCGCCTTGATTGCCACCAACAAGCGCGGTGTTGTCGTGCGGATGTATCCCTGCGCAACCGGCCCCAGTCTCGAACCGAGCCACGGCCTCGGGCACTTCACTGAGCGATGTGTTGCGGCGGGCATCACGGTCGTCGCAGCGGTCGATCACTTCGTGGCGCACGCGCCGACGTATCCAAGCCTGCTCGAGATGCTCGCGGCCGGCGCCTTGTTTGCCGACGACACCATCCCCGAGGCAGCCTTTGTCAAGCTGTGCTGGGCCATCGAACAGGGTCGCCAGCGCGCCGTTCACCAGCACTTTCTCGAGCCGGTGGCGGCTGCCGTAACGACGGTTGACGGCTTCTAGCCTCAGCCCAAATGGGCTCCAGTAAGCCCGTCTTCTTGTCGATTCCATAGATGTGAAGGTGGGCAAGGTCGCGCTCGCGTTAGTGGTAGCTGTCACAGGGCTGGCGGCTATTCCGGTGCGCGCTGACGCGGCTGTCGCTGTTATCACCGGTGCCGATATAGGCGAACAACACTCATGTGCAGTGACTGCAGCCAACGAGATCTATTGCTGGGGTCGCAACGGCAATGGCGACTTGGGAATCGGAACAAATGCCAACAGTTTGACGCCAGTCAGAGTCGTTGGCAGCCAGACGTGGGCGTCGGTGAGCCTTACTGAGTGGTCGACATGCGGACTCACCACGGCGGGCGTTGCCTACTGCTGGGGTCGCAACGACGCTGGCCAACTCGGTGAAAATTTCTCGGTTAGCGAATCCAACGTGCCCGTAGCAGTTCTCGGTGGTCACACATTTGCGTCGATCTCTGTTGGTCGCCAATACGCGTGTGGTCTCGAAGCGTCGGGTGATGCGTACTGCTGGGGTCTCAATGGATCGGGCCAACTCGGTGACGGCACGTTCACCAATCGCGGCACTCCGACGTTGGTTGGCGGTAGTCACAACTGGGCCTCGATATCAGCGGGCGCGGACGTTACGTGTGGCGTTGAAGTTGGTGGCGCGGGTTACTGCTGGGGCTACAACGTGTTTTCAGCCACTGGTATTGGAGCAAACACCGGTAGCCAGCCAAACCCCACTGTCGTAAATGGATCGCACACATGGGCCTCTATCTCGTCGGGCGCCGGCAACACTTGTGGCGTTACAACGGCTGGCGCTGGCTACTGCTGGGGTGACAACGTTGCCGGCCAACTCGGCGACGGCACCAACACAACTAGCTCATCACCCGTGCTTGTTTCGGGAAGCTACACATGGGCTCAGATCGAGCCTGGCGGGGGCGTTTCTTGCGGGCGCACAACTGCAAACGTTATTCGCTGTTGGGGTGCCAACGGCGTGAACGCACTTGGCGACGGCACGACGACGAACAGCAATGTTCCCGTACTCGTTGCGACTTCTCGCACGTTTAGCTTTCTCAGCACCGGGGGCGCCGGCGGATGCGCGCTCAGCAGTGGCGCGCTTTTCTGTTGGGGTTACAACAACTACGGACAAGTGGGCGACGGCACACTTACGAATCAATCGCGTCCCGTCGCCGTCACTGGTTTGTCAGGAACGTACAACTACTCGACCGTCATAGGTGTTGTCGACTTGTCTTTCAACTTCACAGTTGTTGGACGCGCCAGCGCCTGCAACGGACAATCAGCAACAGGATTTCAAACCAGCGCGAGTTCAACCTCGGTAGTGCTCGGGCATCTCAACGTTTCGGTAATTGGTGGCGGTGCCCAAGACTTGAGCGTGTCGACAAACGCAGCCTCAGGTTTCACCGTCTACCTCAAGACAACAGGCACCACTCCCAACGCGTTTCGAACGAGCAGTGGAGCAACGGTTGCTGACGTATCGGGCACGCACGCTTCACCAAGCGCGTCACCTGCCGCTGGAACAGCCGGCTTTGGCTACACGACTGACGACGCAACAATCGCGTTTGGCTCGAACAAGTGGGCCAAGCTCACGACCGCCGACGACACCGTCATGGTGGCAGGTGCTGGTGTGACATCTAAGTCCACCTGCACGGGCTTTCAAGCCACCGTTGCATCGTCAACCACAGCCGGTAGTTACATCACGCCAATCGTTTACACAGCGGTGCCAAACTTCTAAACAATCGGTGAGTTAGTCGCAACAACTTCGCGACACCACTAGTCGCGCAACGCTCTCGCTCTTAGGATCGTCTGCATGTTCAGGCGGGGAGCAGTTTTAAGAGTCGTTGTATCCATCGCAGCGGTCGCGCTCACGGCGAGTTCATTGGTGTTGGTTGGTTCACCAGCGACAGCGGCACCAGCGTTTGTTGTCAACACGGAAGAAGACAATGTTGACAAATCGCCGGGAGACGCCAAATGTCTAACGGCTACCAACAAGTGCAGCTTGCGAGCAGCAATAACTGAAGCAAATCTGCGAAGCGGTAAAGACACCATCAACTTCAACATCCCCACTTCGTCGCCGATCATCGCGCCGACTTCGCCGTTGCCGACATTTATCGACCAGGTTGTTATCGACGGCACGACTCAGCCCGGCTTTGTAGCCGCCCCGCTCGCGCCAAAAGTCATGATCTCAGGCGTTCGCGCTGGCGCGAATACAACCGGGCTTGTCTTGCAGACGAACAACAGCGTCGTGCGCGGGCTGGTGGTGAACCTTTTCAGCAACGACGGTATCTCGTTTCAGGGTGAATCGAATCGACTCGAGCTTTCTTTTATTGGCACCGACGTGACGGGTGTAATTGATCTCGGTAACAAAGAAGATGGCGTTGAATTGTCAGGGCCCAACAATCTGATTGGCGTCTCGGCGACCGCCGGCGGAGTCAACGTCATTTCGGGCAATGACTCCAACAATGTCGCCGTCTGGGGTGGCGCAGCGGTCGGCAATCAAATAACGGGCAACATCATTGGCGCCCAGGCCGACGGCAAGACAGCATTGCGAAATCTTGATGGCAAGACAGGTTTGGGTCACGGTGTGTACCTCGCAGCTCCCGATTCAAGCAACCTCGCGAACGTGTCAACAACAACGACAATCGGTGGTACCACAGCGAGGGCGCGCAATGTCATCTCAGGAAACTTCGGCGATGGCATTCGCATTGCCGGCAGTCCAAACAACAACATTGTTGGCAACTATGTAGGCGTTGACATCACCGGCAACGCGCCGCTGGGCAACGCTCGTACGGGCATTGCTGTTACCAGTAGGCCCACGCAGGCAACGACTCAAAACAAACTGACAGCGAATGTGATTGGTGCCAACTCTGACGGCGTCGATATCAGCGGAAGCGATGTGTCGCAGACGTCGGTAACGGCAAACTTGATCGGCATTGGGGCTGACAAGACAACGTCGGTAGGCAACATCGGGTGGGGTGTCTCTGTCGAATCGGGGGCGCATGACAACGTTATTGGCTATGCCGTAGGCAAGACGCCGACGTCGGGTTGCTCCGATAAATGCAACGCAATCACCGCTTCTGGCCTTGCTGGTGTTGCTGCTCAGGGAGCGGGTGTGCCAAACGCAACTCGGTCTCCGGCAGGTGTTGGCAACACGATTAGAGGTAATGCCATCTTCCTTAATAACGGCCCCGGTATAGATCTCGGCAATGTTGGCGTCACGGCCAACGACTTAACCCAACCGTCGGTGCGTATCGGTGACCCGCCGACTCCAGCTGATGCCGACATCGGCCCTAATGATTTGATGAACTTTCCCTCGGCGGTTGCTGTTAGCTACGACCCCATTGCTGACCGTTCGTCGGTGAGTGGTCGTGTCGACCTTGGTAATCGACGCCCGGCCGACATCACAGTTGATCTATACGCCTTGGGCGTCGACGATGTCACCAAACTCGCCGGCGTCATGCGAGTCGGCGCGTCAGTTTCCGTTACGCCTACTGCCGTGCAGTGGTCAATTCCGTCGACGGGCAACACGTTTGGCGAAGGGCGCACGTGGGTGACTGCCGTGAAGCCCAACAAAGAGGGCTACTTCCGCGTCGACTTTGCTGGGTCTCCAAATGGCCTTGCGCCTGCTTATACGGCGACCGCTACTGACAATCTTGGAAACACATCGGAGTTCTCGGCGTACTGCGCCGACCCTCAGGGCAACGGCAGTTCTGACGACGACGGTGATGCGCTCTGCGACGAATGGGAGCAAGTGCCGCAGACAACGTCTGACTACGGCCTTGATTACGACGGTGACGGCCTTATGGATATGCAACTTGGTAAGACGCCCTACAACGCGTCGCCGGCGGTTCGTGATGTGTTTGTTGAAGTCGATGCAATGACCGGCTTTGACCCGAAAGACTTGAAGCCTGTTGTTGATGCATTCAAGACTGCACCCGCTCCGCAATCAGGCGGGCCCACGGGGGTCAACCTTCACTTATCGCCGGGGGGTAGTGCCAGCGGTGTTGACGAGATTGACGTTCCATTCAAGAAGTTCTTGATGGCAGAGAGTCAACTCACAAGCAATCAGGTCGGTGTGCAGCAACTTCTCAATGGCGATCCCGCTGAACCGTGCGACGGACGGTTTGGCACTGCTGCCGAGCGATCTGACCTGGCGCGCTGTTCTGCAGTCTTGAGCGCGAAGCAACAAGCTTTCCGCTATGCAGTATTTGGTGAGAGCATTCGCGAAACCTACGACACCTCGATACGTGTCATGGGTCGCGCGTCTGCCAAGCGAAACGCGTTCGTTGTTGCAGTTGGAACGTCTGACTCTGCTCTCGTGGCAGCGGGTGGCAACAACTGCGCTAACAAATGTCGTGATATGGCTGAGGCCCGGTCGTTCATGCACGAACTTGGACACACACTCGGTCTAAAACATGGCGGCGGCGATCAGGTCAACTACAAGCCGAACTACTTGAGCATCATGAACTACACGTTCGGATTTCGTGACATTCAGGCCAATGCGCCGATGGACTACTCACGTTGGGCCTTACCGACTGGCGCTGGTGGCAACGTTCTGAAGGAAGATGCACTCGACGAAGCAAAAGGTCTTGGACCAACGCCTGCCGGTGGTTGGGCCGGCTGGACCGAAACGAGCTTTTCAGTCCGCAAAGGAACGCGATGCGATTTTGCGTCTGCCAGCACTGCCGTCGGGCCCAACGATTACATCGATTGGAACAACGACGGCATAAAAGAGACCGCAATTCAGGCCGACATCAACAGCGGTCAGGGATGCGGCACGTCTGCCTCTGCCGCCGAGACGCTTCAGGGTCACAATGATTGGGCCGCGCTCGACTTTGGTTTTCGAGATAACGCGGGTGATGCGAACGATCTCGAGTTTCGTGAGACAAGCGACTTCACGCCGACTGGCATAGTGCAACAAGCCAGCAACATCGACACCGACAACGATGGCGTCAACAATCTCAACGATGATTGTCTTGGTGTCGCCGATCCCAATCAAGCGGATCTCAACGGTAACGGCATCGGCGATGCGTGCGAGCCAGCTGATGTTGATGGCGACGGTGTAACTGATCTGAGCGACAACTGTCCGACGTTTCCGAACCCCGGTCAACAAGACAGTGACTCAGACGGCGTGGGTGATGCGTGCGATCCTGACTGGGACCCTGACGGTGATGGTGTTCGTAACTTCTTAGACAACTGTCCCGACGTTTACAACCCTGGACAACTCGATAGCGACGGCGACGGTGTCGGCAATGAATGCGACCCAGACGCGCTCGACAGTGATGGCGACGGAGTCGTCGACGTTGCTGACAACTGCAAGTTCGTTTCCAACGCGGATCAACGTGACACCGACGGCGACGGTCAAGGTGACGCGTGTGATTTTGACACCGACAACGACGGTGTTAACGACGCGACTGACAACTGTCCATTTGACGGCAATGCAAACCAGGCCGACGCAGACAGCGACGGCATCGGCGATGTCTGTGATGGCCTGATCTTTCCTGGCGTCACCGCAGGCTTGGCCGAAGGTGGCGCAAAGGCCTTTCGTGATGTGCGCGATTTCACATACCAAGGTTCGATCAGTGGCAACGGACGCTTCGTCGCATTCATCGAAGGCAACACGGCTTTCAGCGGCGTAATTCAGCAGGCGTGGTTGTTCGACCGCGACCCGCACAACGACGGCACCTACGACGACTTTCGCGACCTCAATTCTCAGTTGGTCAGTGTTGCGCCCAACGGTGACCCAGGTAATGGATTTTCGAAAACTCCCTCGGTTAGCAATGACGGCCGTTATGTTTCGTTCGTATCAGCAGCCTCCAACTTGGTTGCCGGTGACGCGAACTCGTTTACGGATGTGTTTGTGCGCGACACGGTTTCGGGAACAACCGAGCGTGCAAGTGTCAGCAGTGGTGGCGGCGATCCTGACTTACCGAGTCTGCAGGCGTCGATAAGTTCCGACGGTCGTCACGTCGCGTTCGTTTCGTATGCGTTGAACCTCGTGCCGGGTACGCCCGGGCCCACTGAAGAAGATCCGATAAACCACATCTACGTGTTCGTGCGCAATCTCGACACTCATACAACTGCGCTGGTCGGCGAAGGAGTCAGTGCAACCATCAGTGCCGACGGACGCTATGTAGCCTTTGCGGCTCCTGACGGCGTTGCGGTGAGGGATCTTCAGAGTGGTGCGCGCATCGTTGTGGGCCAAGGCGCGTCGCCGAACATCAGTGCCGATGGTCGTCACGTCGCTTGGGTTGACAACACCGGTGTGGTGGTCACGAATCTCGACACCCTGGTCACGACGAACGTGAGTGTGAGTGTTGGCGGCGTTCCGAGATCGGGCGATAGCCCTACGATCAGTGCCGACGGTCAGTTCGTGGCCTTCGCTTCAGTGGCTGACGATCTCGTGCTCGGTGATCACAACAGCTTTTCTGACGTATTTGTGCGTGACGTGTCGGCAGCGACAACCTCTCGAGTGAGTGTTGACACTGGGGGTCGCGACTCGACGCCGTGGCGAGGAAACCCGCAACCAGGGGGAAGTAGTGGAGCAACCATAAGTTCGAATGGACGAGCCGTCGCCTTTTACTCCGACGCCACCGACTTGGTCTTCCAAGACCCCAACTTCTTTCAACAGGCCATCTTCGTTAGAGGCCACTAAACCCTTCTGTACTTCCGATTGCCTCTGTAGTGCGCCTCGAAAAGGGTCGATTTCACAGGTGTGAAGAAGGATCGATTCGTCGGGAAGGTGCTGCTGGCCGTGCTCGGCCTCGTTGCGTCTGTGCTCTCGACGATCGCCGTTGCTCCAGTCGCGTCTGCGAGCACCATCGCAAGCGCGTCATTTCTGACGCTTGGCTACGACCATGCGTGCACTCTCGACGCTTCAGGCGCGGCGTACTGCTGGGGTCGTAACAACAAAGGCCAACTTGGCAACGGCACGACGACTGACAGTTCAGTTCCGGTGGCTGTGTCAGGCGGTCTGACGTTCTCGAAGATCGACGCCGGTCATGGTTTGACGTGCGCGGTGACGACACTGGGCGCTGCGTACTGCTGGGGCGAAAACGCCGGCGGTGGTATTGGTGACGGCACGCTCATAGATCGTTCAACTCCTACTTTGGTCGGCGGTGGTTTCACTTGGATTGCCGTTACCGCCGGCACTTATCACGGATGCGGAATCACGAACCTCGGTGCCGGCAAGTGCTGGGGTTCCAACTGGCAAGGCGAAGGCGGCGACGGCACAAACAGCGGAACGTTGTGGACACCTACCGCCATCTCTGGTGGTGGCACATGGACCGAGTTGAACGCCGGCGACAACGCCACGTGCGGCTTACGTCCGGGCGGCGACGGGTACTGCTGGGGCCGTGGCTTTGAAGGCCAACTAGGCGACGGAAACTGGGCTGCATCGAATGTCCCGTTGCTCGTTGCGGGATCGCACGTGTGGGCTTCAGTTCAACCGCAGGGCGCCACGACGTGCGGCGTAACCAACGCTGGTGCCGGCTACTGCTGGGGTAAAGACGTCAACGGATCAATGGGCAACGGCGCTGGCGGCAATTCGCCCACTCCCGCAGCGGTTTTTGGAGGCGACACCTTCGGCTCGATATCGATGGGATACGGCTTTGCCTGCGGTGTCACCACATCGGACGTGACTAAGTGCTGGGGCGCAGGTGCTCTTGGCGCGATCGGTGACGGCAGCAATATTGATCGCGAGTCACCGACCACCGTTGCGGGGGGTTTGTCGGCTGACTATGCAACAGCAGGCGGTGGCGGCGCTTGCATGCTGACAACGTCGTCGCTGGTCTACTGCTGGGGGTGGAACGCGTACGGCACGCTCGGCAATAACTCGACAACCAATACCAACACCCCCGTTGGTGTTAGCGGTTATGCAAGTGCAACAGGCAACGTTGCAATTACTGGCATTGTTGATCCAACGCTTACCTTCACGGTCGCCGGTCGCGCGACAGTCTGCAACGGACAGTCGGGCACGAACTTTCAAACCGGATCCACATCGACTGCCGTCTCACTCGGCCGCATCACACCGGCCGCCGTTTCGGGTGCTGCGCAAGATCTAACACTTGCGACAAACGCAGCCAACGGATTCTTCGTCTACATCCGCACTAGCGGCACGACACCGAACGCTTTCCGCACCGCCGGCGGTTCAACAGTGGCTGACGTAAGCGGAACCAACGCGTCGCCTGGCGCAGCTCCAACAGCTGGAACCGCAGGCTTTGGCTACACGTCAAGCGACGCGTCGACAGCATTCACTGCGAACACATGGGCCAAGATCACTGCCGCCGACGAAGCCGTTCTCGTCGGCTCGGCCGGAACGACGTCAAAGACCCGTTGTGTGGGCTACGGCGTGGCGGCAGCGGCCACGACGGCAGCTGGGTCGTACTCCGTTTCGATCGTTTACACGGCCGTTCCAACTTTTTAGGCCGCCCCAGCCGTAGTTGGCACCCTAAGTCGCGTATAGCGCGACTTAGGGTGCCAAGTTGTGGGCTTTGGGGCTCCAGCTGGCCTCCAAACTGGTCGATTCCAAAAATGTGAAGGTGGGAAAGCTCGCGCTCGCGTTTCTGGTCGCTGCCGCCGGCTTGGTGGTGGCTCCAGCGCGCGCCGAGGCGGTCACCGCGGTAACGCAAGTAAGTAATGGGGCCGAGCACGCCTGCGCCTTGACAACCGCCGGAGCGATCTATTGCTGGGGACACAATCAAAACGGCCAACTCGGTAACGCATCGACTACAGACTCTTCGATCCCTGTTCTCGTCACTGGGGCACAAACGTGGGCCTCGGTATCAGCCGGCTACAACATCACCTGCGCACTGACTACAGCAGGCGACGCGTATTGCTGGGGTATAAACACCTACGGACAGCTTGGCGATAACTCAACGACATCGCGCTCGTCACCCGTTTCTGTGTCGGGCGGACGCACATGGCAATCGATCTCTGCCGGCGATCGTTCTGTTTGCGGTGTCGAGGTTGGTGGTGCCGCATATTGCTGGGGCAACAACAACTACGGTCAGTTAGGCACCGGTGACGGTTGGGACTATCCAACACCTCAACTTGTCTTGGGTGGACAGACATGGGCCTCAATCGATACGGGCTCATGGGTAACGTGCGGCGTGACGACCGTTGGTGCGGGCTACTGCTGGGGCAGCAACTTCTGGGGCGCAACTGGTACCGGCTTGGGCACCAACACACCTGCCGTTGTGCTCGGCGGCTACACCTGGTCGTCGATAACGTCAGGCAATCAGCAGAGTTGTGGCGTCACAACGGCCGGTGCCGGATACTGCTGGGGGCGCGGCTACGTCGTGGGTCTCGGTGATGGTACGAACAATCAAAGCTCCTCGCCTGTATTGGTGAACGGCGGCAACATGTGGTCGCGCATCGAGTCGGGTGAGTTTGTAATATGTGGGACGTCGACGGCAGGTGCCTCGTATTGCTGGGGATACAACGACACCGGCAATGTGGGCGACGGCACGACAACACAACGAACAGTTCCGACGACAATCGGTGCGTCACTCGGTTTCACCTCGCTCTCTGTTTCGATGGATGGCGGGTGCGGGTTGACGCAACTTCAAACCGTTTACTGCTGGGGTTTGAACACGTACGGACGCGTCGGCGACAGCACTACGACCAATCGTCTTGCGCCGACAGCAGTCGTGTTGCTCGTGAGCGCGCAGTCATCAGCAACCGTTTCAGGCATTGTCGACCCATCACTCACGTTCACAGTTGTTGGACGCGCGACTGTGTGTAACGGACAGTCAGGTGCTGGCTTTCAAACCGGTTCATCGTCGTCGTCAGTGTCGCTTGGTCACTTGAACCCAACTGTCATTGGCGGAGGTGCACAAGACTTAACGCTCGCAACAAACGCAGCCAATGGATTCGTTGTCTACATCCGCACAAGTGGCACCACACCAAACGCGTTTAGAACTACAGGCGGATCCACTGTTGCCGACGTGAGCGGAACACACGCATCGCCAAGTGCATCAGCCTCAGCAGGAACAGCAGGCTTTGGATACACCACCGACGACGCAAGCATTGCCTTTGGGTCCAACAACTGGGCGAAGCTCACGGCAGCTGACGAAACAGTCATGACGGCCTCAGCGGGTACGGCATCAAAGTCGGTCTGCACCGGCTTCCAGGCCACCGTGGCCGCCACGACCCCAGCGGGCAGCTACTCGGCACCCATCGTCTACACGGCCGTTCCGAGCTTCTGATTCCGCCTAAGCCGTAGTTGGCACCCAAAGTCGCGTATAGCGCGACTGACGGTGCCAACTTGCGGGCTGGGGCTCCAGAACGCGCCCAGATGGGTCGATAAAGGGAAAGTGGCGGGTATCTACTTTCGTCGAGCCCTCGTGGTCGTTCTGCTGCTGGCGTCTTCGCTGGCGGTTGCCACGCGTCCGGCTGAAGCAGCGGCATGCCCTTGCACCGTTTTTGGTAGCACAGTGCCCTCTAACCCAGACAACGGTCCGGATTCCGCCGTTCTCTTGGGTACGGCGTTCAAGACCGAGATCGCTGGATATGTCACCGGCATGCGTTTCTACAAAGCAGCGGCCAACACAGGAGTGCACGACGGCCACTTGTTTGAAAGCAACGGCGCTGGTGGCTTCGGACTAGCTGAGGTGACATTCACCGGCGAATCGGCGAGCGGCTGGCAGACGGCAACTTTCGCAAAGCCCGTATGGGTCTTTCCAGGCAAGACCTACGTTGTTGCCTACACGGCGCTCAACGGGCACTACTCGCGCGACAGCAACTTCTTCACATCACCCGTGGTAAATGGGCCGTTGACCGCAATCGGTTCGAACTACGACTACAACCCCAACGCACTTCTCAATTACGGCCCGGTCACCGCCAACTATTACGTAGACGTCGTCTTCCAAACCGATATCGGTGCACAGTCTCTTTTCGGTCGCACACCGGTTGAGCCGCAAGTTCCCGTTGCTCCGTTGTTTACCGGTGATGTAGGTACACGTTTCTACTCTGACATCAACACCAAAGTGACTGGCGTCCGTTACTGGCTCAACGCAGCGTGGTTTCAAAGCATCAACGTGTTTCTGTGGAAGTCTGACGGAACACAGCTCGCTACTACTTCGCACCCTGATGTCGATATGCCAACTGGTTGGACAGAAGTCTTCTTTGACAGCCCGGTCGACATCGTTGCCGGCGACGAATACGTCGTATCGCTACACATAAGCGGCTACTACGGCTACACGAGCAACTACTTCGCAGCGCCTTACTCGCGGGGACCATTTCACGCCCCGGTGAATGCGGGCGTATCAATCGGGGGAAGTTCACCGGCGTTTCCCACCACACAATCGGCCGACAACTACTGGATCGACCCGCTGTTCTCTAGCGATGCCATCGGGAGCATCGGGGGTGTTGTTGACCCGACGCTCAACTTCGCAGTCGCCGGACGCGCAAGTGCTTGCAACGGCCAAACCTCCAGCGGATTTCAAACCGGCTCGACAGCCACAGCAGTAGGCCTGGGTCACTTGAACTCGTCGATCATCGGCGGGGGAGCGCAAGATCTCACGTTGTCGACCAATGCGGCCAACGGTTTCTCTGTCTACATCCGCACCAATGGCACCACGCCGAGCGTGCTGAGAACATCGGGTGGATCAACAATCGCCGACGTAACGGGAACACACGTATCGCCGAGTGCTTCAACGTCGGCGGGTACGGCGGGGTTCGGCTACACAACCAATGACGCGAGCATTGCCTTTGGTGCAAACAAGTGGGCCGCACTGACGACAACTGATGAGACTGTCATGACAGCTGCGCCGGGAACACTTTCAAAAACAACATGTACCGGCTTCCAAGCGACTGTCACGGGAACAACCCCGGCCGGTACATATACGGCACCGGTCATCTACACCGCAGTTCCCACGTTCTAAAACAGTCCCGGATAGTCGTCGGCGGGAGCGCTCGTAGTGAGCTTTGTTGGAGTTGCTACCTGTCGTGCGGGAAAGTCTGCCGTCAACAGATGTTCGGGAACCACAAGTTGTCGCAGAAGATCGCGCTAAATGATCGATAGCCGTTGTCGACGCACCACGATAGTTGCTCGGCCTGTCTCTAGTGACTCAGGCGATTCGAGGATCGCAATCAACCGTTCAACAGACAGTGTCGGGGAAAACCAGAACCAAGTTGTGATTAACGGGCAGACGTCCGGCCGGAAGTCGCACGGGCTTTAGACGTTTTGCAATGCGCGGGACCATCACTGCGTCAACATCGAGGGGCAGACGACCAGCGAATGGTTCGCGGGCAGCAGCCACCGCGTCGAACGTTGTCCACGAGGAGGCATGCGATGCAGCTGCGCATCGAGGTGACGCAAGATTTCAGGCGCCGGCTTGTTCGCGTCGGTAATCAATGCCCATTGCGTTGTTGGCTTAGCTCGCCGGTCTCACCGATCACATCGGTTGGCCGCACGACAGAGCACGAGAAGCTCACTGCGAAATGCTGTTGGGCTGCCAGCGGTAAAGATGCCATCGGGCCCGAGCCATGGTGCTAGTTCGATATTCACCAAGTCGTCGAGCGACTCGCCAGTCGGCGTTTCAATATCGTCAACGCAATGGATCGGCTGTGAGTTTGCGTCGACTGATCGGTTGTGAGAACGACCGAGATCGGATACTTTCCGCGCTGGTAACCGGCCCGACGTTGTTTGGGTCGATAGAGCACGCGGATTCGGCATCCGAGTCGACGCAGGTCGACGGCAGAAAGCTTGTTCGCCCAATCGACGACGCAGTTCGCCTGACGAGCTGTTAAGCAGCAGACGATCTGATGCAATCAAACCAATGCGACCGCCGGTGGCGGCAATCTCAGCGGCACGAGCGACGTACGCGTGCATCAAGTCAGCACTTGCATGTCGTGGCACCGCGTCAGAAGTCACGGCGATAGCTCGGCGGTATGTTCAGCAGCACCAATACGGCGGATTGGCGGCGATGTCGAACACCTTTAAGGATGTCATCCAACAGGAAGTCGATGCGCTCGATCGCGTTGTGCTGCTTCGGTTGCGGTCGACGAACTCCATCCGTTGCGCACGAGGTGGCGCGCAACTGCGGCCTGCTCATACTTCAGCTACCGCACCCTCGTGGAATTCATAACCGTGAACCCGATTGATGTCGCCCTCGAGATCGTTGGGTCGCAGATCAAGGCGAGCGAGACTTGGTATGACAAGGCGCCGTTACCGGCTCCGGGGAATTCTAACGGTCGATGGCCGTTATGAGGCCAACCAAGATCGTCGAGCAAAGCTTCGACTTCTAGAGTTGTTCGTGTAGATCGCCGTGCCCTGATGTAGATAGCCTCGATGTCATAGCGGCGTTGCTCTTCAGGGTCGGTTGGTAACAGCAGATTGGTGTCGCTCACCGCACTATCAAGGCTTGTGCGTCAGACACATTCCAATTCGAGAGCTCGCCAGTGGTCGTGAGCCCGCTGAGCGTTCCTGATGTATCGCCAAACGTCCACGTCGCCGTCCAGCGAGCTGTCACCGTAACGTCGTAACGGCCAACTCTTGACCACGAGTGTGTGATCGTGCTGCGAGGCCACGGCGCGCTTGTGTAGTAGCTGTCGGTAGTGCCGTCGCCCCAGTCGACCGTGAAGCGAGCACTCGTGCGCACAGCCTGGCGCACGCCGAACGGCATGGATTGGTCGAGTAGGAATACCACCTGCTGAGGAGCGCACCCGGCCAAATCGAGCGAATGCACTGCACCGGTGACCCCGCCTGCTGGTGCGCTGATCTTTGGTGCGGGAGTCGGCAGTTGCAGAGACCTGAAGTAGTTCACTGCGTAACTTGCTTGTTGTTGCTGACGCGTTGGTTGTGGGGCGGTGGTGCCGAACTGCGGAGTCGCGACCGAGCATGCATCCAAGAAACGCGCGGTGGGATCTTGCGTAACAACGCCACAGTCAATCGGTGCCTCGGGCTGCACGGGAGCACTGACGCCACGCTTTACAACTGGTGTTTGCGCAGTGGTTGGCTGTCCGCCCTTATTGGCCGAGACATCAATCCTTCCGCCGGTGTTCTCGTTGACGGCGAAGTCGTCGGGGTTCGGCGCAGCAACAGCATCGGTCGCGTCAAGAGAAAGTCCGGCAATGCTCAACAATGCAAGCACGATCGCGCCAATCAGCCGCATGCGCGCTCTTTCGTTAGCAACCCGGGTGCAGTTGCCTGCTTCCACATCCACGGCGTTGGGTTGAGAGTCAGATCGTGATCGGCGCGGACAAGAACATAAGCAAAACGCTGCGGCGCGAAAGGCGTGTTCACGTTGTCGTTCTCATCAACCAATGCTTCGAGCCACACGCATTCGTTAGTGGCCTCGACGATCTGCGTGATTGTGTACTTGGCGGCTCCAGCATTCGCCTTGATATCCGGATCGCCGACGAGCGCAGTGTCTGACCATATTGACATCTGACCGTTCAACGCTTCGCCCGTGTAGATCGCGCGCAAGCGTCGTTGTGTCAGATCACCAAAATCGCGCCGGTCGACGGTGTCACGTCGTACTTGTGCACGCACGGCTCCGAGTTGGTCGAGGACGCCCGTCAAATAGGCGGCGTCGAGAGCGACCGCCGTGCTGCCGTCGACGAGAGGAGCGGCGGTCGTGCCGATCGGGATTTCGGGCTGTGCTTGCTCTTCGGCTGTCTGGCTGCATCCGGCGGCCGAACTGGCCAGAACGAGCGCGACCAATACGGCCGAAATGTTGCGGATTGGGGAAGCCACCCGACCAGGGTGGAGCAGAAAACCCTGAAATACCAAGTCGAAGCTCTCGTATTCCGTCGTCATGTGGCGGTAACATTTGATTCCGGCGGGTGTGTTTTTTTAACGGTCCCTTGTAGGTGTTTTTACGTGGAAGGACTCAGCTGTGCTCGACACTGCTGCACAAGCTGATCGCCTCCGTTGGCAAAACGTGGCAATGGCAATTGGCGCAACAGCTTTGATTGTCGCCGCCCTGTTCGTGAACAGCGAGCTGTTTCTCGTTTTTGCCGTGGTTGCCGCGATCATGGTTCCTGCCGAGCGCTTGTTGGCGCTTCGCCCTCAACCCACGTTTCGTCGCGGTTGGCGCGCTGACATCGTTCACCATTTCGTCAATAACACTGCCGTTAAAGCTCTTTTGGGAGCGATTGTCGTCGGCATCTACATGCTTTCAAGTGCAGTTGTGCCCGATTCACTGCATGACGCCATCGCTCGACAACCGATTGCGTTCCAATTTGTCGAGGCGGTATTTCTAAGCGAGCTTTGCTACTACTTCGCGCACCGGGCTGCGCATCACTTTCCGTTGTTGTGGCGCTTTCACGCCGTCCACCACTCGATTGAAGAGATGGATTGGCTAGCCGCTGGCCGTTTGCACCCAATCGATCAGGTCTTCACTCGCACGTGCGCCGCAATGCCAGTCGCCGTGCTCGGTTTCAACAAAGCCGCCTTCGCTGTGTTTGTCATCCTCAATGGATTTCAGGCAATCCTGGTGCACTCCAATCTGAATGTTTCGACGGGGCCCCTGCGTTGGTTGGTGACGACTCCTGAGTTTCATCACTGGCATCACGCCAACGAGCCCGCTGCCTACAACACCAACTTCGCTGGCGCCCTGCCGGTGATGGATCTCGTGTTTGGCACGGCTCGACTGCCTCGTGATGGTCGTCCCGAAAAGCTCGGTATCGATAGCAAGCTGCCTGAGGCGTACGTCGCCCAGCTCGCCTGGCCCTTCCACGCTTTCAGCAGCAAGTCACCGGCCGACCAGGTCGCTGCGCCCGAGACCGCCGAGGTCGTCCGCTAGCAGCAATACTGCTGGCCATGAACCTTGAAGATCTCGTCGAGCTGGCCGACACCGACGAGTTGTTGCGTGAGATCGATCGACGCTGTGCGCAACGAGACTGGAGGGGTGTCATCGAAGTTCGCGACCGATGCGAACGGGCGGTCGAGCGAGGCAAGCAACTTTGGGGCGTTGCCGCGCATGCTGAATACCGCCTGGCGCTCGAGGCTCCTGGTGAATATGCGGGTGAAGTGGTTGCATCGGCTGCTGGACATTTTGCCCTTGGCCCGCTTTCCGAAGTTGCGGCTTCGACACATGAGTGGGCGAGCTTGCGTGATCACATCGCTGAAGGGCCGTCGCGTGCGGCAACCGCGTATGAATGCATTGCTCGTGGTGAAGATCTAAGCAATGACGCGTCTGTTGCTGCGTACCAGCAGACCTTTGAGTTGCCTCTGGTGACGCAGTCGTGGGAGCCCGACTATCCGCAAGCGGTCTACAAGTCAGATTCGCTCCGGGCCGATGCTCCGTTCATCAAAGCGCTCGACGTAATTCATTTCTCGCCGGGCGATGCAGCGCAGATCGAGCGAGCCGATGATCCAGAGTTGGAAGACGCGCTCAAACAGCTGACGCAAACCTGGGTGGCCAACTCGAACGGCAGGTCGAACTGCCTTGCTGTGTTTGGTCGACCCAACGACGCACTAACGGCAATGGGTGTCGAGACTTCACAAATGACCGAGATCGACGCCCGCACGGCCCTCGCGCTCATGGCATGGGCAGCTGCAAGCGGCGGAGTGCATGGCCGACGCAGCGGTCTGGCCGCCGGTCGATCCAAAGCCTGGTGGGCGGCCGCAAACCTGACGGGGCTGGCTGACGAGTGGCCGGTTGCCCCGTCGGTGCTTGGTGAGGCAATCAACAGGCTCGAATGGTTCACCTGGCAATCCGACGAGCTCGATGGTTCATGGTCTTTGCGTCTCGCCGTTGTTGATGCAACGGATGGCGTCACGGCAGCTATCGAATCGGTCGACACGCCCGAAGACTGACTAACTATTGCGCTAGCTATTGCGGCGCTTCTTGTTTCGGTACTCGGTCACCAAAGCGCGCGTTGCTGCTTCGTCGACGCCTACCTGCACCCGCATCCACGCATCGACTCGTTCTTGGTCGAGGTCGCCGTTGGTGAGCGCAATCTGAATTGCGCAGCCAGGCTCGGTGATGTGCTTGCAGTTGGCAAAGCGACACTCTTCGGCGATCTCAACGATGTCTCTGAATGTTGTATCAACGGCGTCGTCGGTATCCCATGACTCAAATGAGCGAATGCCGGGGCTGTCGATGAGAACACCGCCCGTTGGAATCAAGTGCAACTGGCGTGCCGACGTAGTGTGCCGGCCTTGTGCGTCGCGTTCACGCACTTCGCCTGTAAGAGCTATCTCGTCGCCAATCAGTGAATTAGTAAGTGACGACTTGCCCGCACCCGACTTACCCAAGAGCACAACAGTGTGTCGGTCGACGAGTTGCTGTACATCGCGCAGGCCTTCGTCAGACTGCGTCGAAAACGTCATTACGTGAGTGTCGGGGTGCGCTCGCCGCACAGTGTCAGCAGCTTGCTGTGAGTCGTCCACCACGTCGGCCTTCGTCAACACAATCGTTGGCTCCGCACCGGAATCGTGCGCCAACGCCAATGCCATCGCAACTACGGGGTGGTGGATCTCGCGGTCGAGGGGAACTGTCACGAGCACTCGGTCTACATTCGCCGCCAACGACTGCGGAATGTCAGCGCGGGGATCTTTTCGCTTCAGAAGGGTCTGGCGCGGCAACACTTTCGTTACTCCGCCATTCACGACAATTACCCAGTCACCAACAACAGGACGGTTATTACGACGAATACCTACCTGCAGTGTTTCTTCTGCGGTCGTCACTAACGCGGCAACACCGTCGTCGCGCACAACGCGTGCCGGCACTGCGTGATCAGGCGGGTCTGCTGCGTCGTAAAGCGCCTGCCAATGAGCATTCCAGCCCAGTTGGGTGAGTGTGTCTGCCTCCACTCACGCAGACAGTACAAGAGCTACGAGAACTTCACCCGACGTTCGCGTTTGGCTGGTGAGTCAGTGAGCTTGGCCTCGTTGCGGTCGAGTCTGTGTTGAATGCCGAGGAACATGACCACAACGAAGACGATCGCAATTGGGAACACAGCTTTGGTGGCGACATCGCCAATGCGAGATGCCACCGTTTGCGTGCCCGATGACTTCGTACTCGTGTCGTCACGAGGGGCGAGGCCCGGCGCAAACACCGAGAATCCGTTGCCTTTGAGCAAGCCATAGGTGCTCGAACTAGTCACCGGTTGTGGTGCCGGCGCAGCCGCAGCGGGTGTAGATGCCTCGGCTGGTGGGGGCATGATTGCCTGCGGAGTAGCGGGCGGTGTTGCCGACGCGGCCGTTGCTACCGCGGGAGTGGTGCGGTGCATGGTGATGAGTGCGGGCACCTTGCGGTTGGAAAGACCCGTCAGATTCGCGACCACGGTGGTTGTGCTGCGACCAAACAATGGAGTCACAGCGGTGCCGGCCACGAGCACTGGCGTACTCACGGTTGACGTGTCAGATGAAGAACTTGGCGCGACTGGGCGAGCGGTCACCTTCACTGAAGCGAGAGGTTCGGCCGACGGAGTTGCTGGTGCAGTCGGCGTGACTTCCACTTGAAGAACCGGAGTTTCGACGACGACCTGTGTAGTTGGAGTGGTCGGCGTTTCTGATGTCGGTTCGGTTGTGGGCGTCGGGACGGTCGTCGGTGTCTCGTCGACAGGTGTCGGCAGGGTCGGCGTCGTGTCAGGGACCGTGGACTCGGGCGGCGCCGTCGTGGGAGTGCTTCCGTCGATGATCTCGCCCGCAGGGTCGTCGAGCGGCAGGGGGAAGGGCAACTCGTCGGCGCTCGCAGGGGCAGCGAGGGCGAAAGAAAACGTGAACGACAGAGCCACCGCTGTCACACAAATACGAGAGAGAACTCGCCGCCGCAACTCAGCCTCCTCGGTTTACCTATCGCTCAATCGATAAACCTCTAAGACCTACATCGGCACGTCTCCACGAAAGCTTTAGTGATTTCTTCTCGGGACCTTTCGTCGCCACCATCAGGACGAATTGGCTTGAAAACGGCGCTTTATGCGACTCTCGAACGGTGTCTGACGCCGCCGACTCTCTATTCGAGCTAGCGGCTGACTCGTCAGAGCCAACGGCTTCGCCCCTGCCTTCGGTGCGCAAGCGACGGGCGCGCAAGACCCGCCCCGTCCGAGAAAAGGCAGCACCGCCTGGCCCTATCTACAAACGCAAGTTTCCTGACGACGGGTTCGAAACCGAGAGAGACGTGCTCAACGCGCTGAGGCCAGGCGCGTACCACCTTCACGAGCTTTACCAGCACGCCATCGAGGCGGGCGTCGCTACACGCGACAACGGGTTCGAGCGACGTAAATCGGGTCACGTCATTCACGAACATCGTCTTCGATCGACTCTTTGGAATCTCAGCAAACAAGGCAAGGCCGAGTCATTGGCGGCGCATTACAACAACGAACCTGTGTGGGCCATCGAAGGCACGGTCGAAATGCCGACGCGTGCGTGCATCATCGTGATGGGCGAACCGCGCGACATCGAACTCGCGCTCGGCACCGCAAGCGAGATCGCTAGAGACCTCAATGAGCCCGTAGATCTGATCTTCTGTGATCCGCCCTATGGCCTCGACATTGGTCGTGGCGTCGACGGTCTCGACGACTTCGACAAATGGGGACGCGATCGCGAACTTCTCGTAAAGGGTTATACAGAAGTTCCCGTAGGTCAGGAGTATCTGGAATTTTCACGCGAGTGGATCGGCCCGGCGGCAAAGCTGTTGCGCACAGGCGGATACCTCATTACCGTCACCTTTCCTCAACAAGCGGCCGACATTCACTTCGCGGCGCGCGAGGCAGGGCTGCGCATGCAAAACACTCTCGTTGTTCCAAAGGTTGTGGGTGTGCAGCCGACATCTCGGCTTGCTGCATCACGGCACTGGAGTGTGACGGTGATGACGAACGGTCCTGAACGGTTGAAGGAACGCACTTACAACATTCTTCCCGAGACTCCGCGGTCAGCCAGCGGTGCGCCGTTTCCGACCGACATCTTGCCGGCGTTCTATCCAAGTTTTCGACCGAAGCGCATTCGCTACCCCAACCAGCTTCCCGTTGATCTCGTCGACTATTTGGTTCGCACTTATTCGAATCCCGGCGACATGGTGGTCGACTTCTTCAATGGCTCCGGTACTACCGGGCTCGTTTGTTTGATGCGTAACCGTCGGTATCGCGGTATCGACGTCAACCCCGATGCACTTCGATTCACGATGGCGCGCAGCCTCGACATCGTGCGACGTGAGCAGTCGATGATGGACTTCGGCAAGGGAATTATCGATCTTTCGCACTTCAGAGAACCGGCGGGCCGAACGTCGACGCAGTTGATGCTCTGATGGCTAGGCGTAGCAAGCAAGACGAACCTGACCTTTTCGGCACCACCGAAGACATCAAGGTTGAGCCGGTCGTGCGGGTAAAGACAAAAGCGCGACCGAGGCAACCACTTCCTGAAGTTGACGACAAGTACCTCGCAGTTCTCAAGCAGCGAATTAGCGAACTGCCTGACGATCGGCTCGCGACCGAGCGCGACTTGATCGACGTATTGAACCCAGGTGCGCACACGTTGCGAGAGCTCTACGCGTATGCAGTCGCGCTTGGCATTGCTGACACTGACGAGTTCAATCCTTACGACAACCAAGAGGAATACAAGCATCGTTTGCGCAATGCCTTGCAGAGCAAGAAGGCGCAGGGCGGTATGGCGAATCCGTCAGTCGGCACTTGGGTTGTTCTTGACGGCACACGCGAGGCGCCTAGGCGCGCCATGTTGATTCTGATGGGGGCTCCGAGCGACATCATGTTGATGGTTGCGGAAGCGTCTCAGGCATTGCGTGAGATCGACGAGCCAGTAGACCTGATCATCTGCGATCCGCCTTATGGCATGGGCGTGAATCAAGGCGAACTCCACGATCGCGGCGATGGCTGGGACTATGCGCGACGCAATGGCGGAGTCGTCCGTAACTACTTTGAAGTGCCAAAGGGAATGCCCTACGAAGAGTTCTCAGAGCGTTGGATCGGCCCCGCTGCGCAAGTTCTTCGTCCCGGTGGCTTTCTTGCTGTCATCACTGGGCCGCAACAAGCCGCCGACGTGCAAAAAGCAGCTGAGTACAGCGGACTCACCTACGTGAACAGTTTGTGGGTCGACAAGCGATTCGCTGTTCGGTCGCAGAAACGCTTTGCGCACTCACATTGGCGCGTGACCTTGATGTGTAACGGCAGACACGACGCCGGACTTTCAACGTTCAACGTTCCCGACGATCTGCCGCTGTCGAATTACGGCGAAACGTATCCCCGCGACGGATGGGACAACATCCCCAAATACGAGCGCGTCACCAAACCAGGCGAGCCTGACCGCTTGAAGTATCCAAACGCTTTGCATCCGTTGTTGCCCGACCGTTTGATACGCGCGCTCACCAACGTTGGCGATCTAGTTGTTGATCCGATGTTCGGATCAGGTCAGGTGCCATACGCGTGTTTGGTTCGCAACCGTCGTTGCATCGGATTTGATCAGAATCCAGACGCTCTGCCCTTTGCCATGGGTCGTATCTACGACATCGTCACCCGTCAGCGCGCTGCAATTGAGTCGGGCCGTTTGTCGACGTGGGGTCCATTTGGAGCCCCCGAGGCTGGGCGCTCTCGGCCGACGCAGAAGTTCTTGTTTGACGGAGCCGTTCTTCTCTAGGGCTTCTCAGATTGGTGCGCTGGCTTTAGCTGGCTCACAGCTAACTCAAATCTCTGCGGTCGAAGGTAGAAGCACACGACACGTAGAGGAGCCCGAAAAATGGAATCGTGGTCGGACCCGAAGTTCGCCTTTCAACCGCCGTCAGAGCCAGTCTCAGAGCTAGTTGCTGAGCCAGTCTCTGAGTCATCTGCCGAGCCAGCTGCTGACACCACGAAGACAAAGCGGAAGCGACGTCACGCGCTACGACTCGTGTTTGCGGCCTCGGCCATGTCGGCTATCACTGCGGGTGCGGCGACCTTCGGCGTGTTGCATCTTGAACGTATTGATCCGCCCGCAAACACCGCCATCACGGCGATTGCGCCCATCGCAACTCCGGCCGCCCTCACCGGCACAAGCGGCATGAGCGAATTGCTCGCACGTGTCGAACCTGGAGTCGTCACTATCACCACGCAGTCGTATTCGAGCTTCGGACGCCGAGCGGTGCAGCAAGAAGGCGCCGGCACCGGAATGGTGTTGACAGCCGACGGCGAGATTCTCACCAATGCGCACGTCGTCTCGGGTGCTACCAACATCTCGGTGAAGGTTCCCGGTAGCGACAAGACCTACACCGCAACGATTGTCGGCATCGATACCGGAGAAGACATTGCGCTGCTCAAGATTGACGCAACCGGCTTGACACCGGTGGTGCTCGGTTCGTCTGATGCGATTCAAGTGGGCGACCCGGTCGTTGCCATCGGCAACGCACTCGCATTGCCGGGTGGGCCAACGGTTACGTCGGGCATCGTGTCTGCCAAAGATCGCGAGTTGCAAGACGACTCAGTGAACCTCACCAACGTGATTCAGACTGATGCGGCTATCAATCCGGGCAACTCAGGAGGAGCGCTAGTCAACTCGCAGGGACAAGTGATTGGCATGAACACCGCCGTTAGTTCCGATGCACAGAACATCGGCTTCGCCCTTGCGATCGACCACGTGCAAGTGATCGTCAAGCGTCTCGAGGCCTCGGCTCCCGCGGGTACACAAAACGCGGTAGCTGCAGCCTGACGCGGCAACACCCGCAACCGACGAGCGGTTGCGGGTGTTGCGCCTGATTTAGACCAGTTCTTGCTCGATGCGAGCTGCGGGTACCTCATCTTTCACTGCGGCCTCCACCTTGTTTTGCGGAAGGTCTTCGCAGTTGTCGAAGGTGCTGCTTTCGGTGGCGATGCAGGTGTCGGTGTCAGGGCCACCGTCGAGAGCATCGGTGCCCGTTCCACCGTCGAGGTAGTCAACGCCAAAGCCACCATTGAGCTTGTCGTTACCAGCACCACCAAGCAGGCGATCATCGTCGTTACCGCCATTGAGCGTGTCGTTGCCGGCACCACCGTCGAGATAGTCGAGGCCAAATTCGCCTGACAAAACATCGTTGCCGTTGCCGCCAACAATGTGGTCGTCGTCGTTTCCGCCGTTGACGATGTCGTTTCCGTCGCCAGCGTCGACCTTGTCGATGCCGAAGCCGGCTTCGATTACATCGTCGCCAGTACCGCCTGTGATGGTGTCGTCGTCGTTGCCGCCGTCGATCACATCATCGCCATCGCCGCCGTTGAGAACGTCAAGACCGAAATTACCTTCGATGTTGTCGTTGCCAGCGCCGCCGTTGATCACGTCGTCGTCATTGCCGCCGGCCAGATTGTCGTGACCGTCGTCGCCGTAGATCGTGTCGAGACCGTAGCTACCTTGAATGAGATCGTTGCCTGGGCCACCGTGAAGCTCGTCACCTTCGGTGCCGCCTTCAATCGTGTCGTTGCCCGCACCACCAAAGATCAGATCGGCGCCGTAACTTCCGTCGATCGTGTCATCGCCGGGTCCACCACAGATGACATCGTCGCCACCGAGGCCGTTGATCACGTCATTGCCGCCGCCTGTCGAAATCACATCGACGCCGTAAGTACCTTCGATGTTGTCGGCCTGCGACGTGCCAAAGATGGTGACCGGCAAGCCATTGCAGGTTGCGCCCGGAACGTCATTGTCTTCAGGAGCTACGGGGGCGGCGGGAGTGACGATCACCGGTGCCGTCGTGGTGGTGGTCTCCGCTGGCAGAATTGCCGGGGCTGTCGTAGTCGGAGTTGTCGTCGTCGAGGTCGTGGTCGGCGCATTTGTGGCCGGAACGTCGACGTATTGGATCTGTGCAACTGGTGCTGTCGTGGTCGTTGTTGTGACGGGGGCTGCGGCTGCCTTAGTGCGCTTCACGACGTTGACGGTCGGGGTTGCTGGCCCTGCGTTTACTTCGTCGACGGTGGTCTGGTCGCTTGGTTGCGAACTCGTCGGCGGGCCGACGGGCGCTGTAGTGGTCGGCTCTTGCTGTTTGAAAGTCGTCTCGGCTGAGCTGTCATTCACTCGGAAGGCGATCGCCGTTCCGAACAAGAGAGCGATGACAACGCATGCCGCGGCGCGAAAACTATTACGCAGGGAAGTGGACATATCCTTTGGTACCGAACTACATCGACTGCTTCCAAATCGGTTACCAAAGTGCTTTGAGCATGTCGTCGACCGAAGTCGTCAACACGGGCATTTCGCCGGTTGCGGTCAATGAATCGGCTGTAGCTGAGCGAACAGCCCTATGTTCTAACAACGGGTCGATCGAACTCGGTAAGAAACGTGTTCTTTGCGCAAAACTGTGCGCATCACCGAAGGCGCCAGCGCCTGAGTAGTGATAGCGAAGCGGCGCGTACAGGTGCAGCCGTTCTTGAGCGCGTGTAAGTGCAACGTAGAAAAGTCGACGCTCTTCATCGATGCTTTCTGCGTCGCCCGTTGAAAGATCTGACGGAAACATGCCGTCTGCGGCATGAATTACATGCACGGCTTTCCATTCACAACCTTTTGCCGAGTGCACGGTCGACAACGTCAAGTAGTCGTCGTCGAGCAAAGGGTCGCCGGCGAAGTCGCCCGTTGATGTCGGTGGATCAAGTGTCAGCTCGGCAACCAAACGAGACGTCGATGTGTATTCACTCGCAAGCTTGCTCAGTTGTTCAAGGTCGCGCAGGCGCACTTCTGCGTTGTCGTATCGCTGCCGCAGCAACGGATCGAGTGTTTCGCGCAGTCGATCTATTTGCCCGCCGGGGTTGAGTTTGCCGGTCTGGCATTGCAGAAAGGTCTCAGCCAGGGCTGCAATCGCTGGGCGCGCCTGCTTGGGTGAGCTGTCTAGGTTGGCCAGTTGTGCAATGGGCCCAACATCACTGCGAGGTCGAACGCCGAGCTCTGTGATCATCTTCTGTGCTCGTGCTGCACCAACCCCGTCGATTAACTGCAGCACCCGAAACCACGCAAGCTCGTCGTAGGGGTTGTCGAGGATGCGAAGTAGCGCGAGTAGATCTTTCACGTGTGTGGCCTCTAAGAACTTCAGACCACCAAATTTCACAAACGGAATGTTGCGTTTGCGCAATTCAACTTCGAGTGTGTCGCTGTGATGCGCCGCTCTGAACAACACGGCTTGCTCGCGCAAGCTGACTCCGTCTTCGAGGTGAGCAAGCACGGTGTCGCAAACGGCATCGACTTGCGCGCGCTCGTCGGGACACGTAGCCAGGGTCGGCTTGGGCCCTTGCACGTTGCGCGACCACAGCGACTTGCGGTGGCCCTCGGTGGCATCGTTGATGATCGCGTTGGCAAGCTCGAGAATCGGCTGGTTTGACCGATAGTTTTCTTCAAGAGCAACACTTGTTGTTGACGCGAACTGCGCAGGGAAGTCGAGAATGTTTCTGACCGTGGCAGCCCGGAACGAATAGATCGACTGCGCATCGTCACCGACCACCGTTAGTTGCGCATGTCGCGACGCAAGCCCCCGAAGGATGTCGGCTTGCACCACGTTGGTGTCTTGGTATTCGTCGACAAGTATGTGGTCATAGAGGTCGGCAAGCACAGGCCCTGTGTTGGGATCGAGCGCAGCAGCCCTCCAGAACAACAGCAAGTCGTCGTAGTCCAACAAGTCTTGGGCGCGCTTGCGCTCGGTGTAAGCCTTGAAAATCTCGCGCACCCCATCAACGTCGGCGGCACACCACGGGAACCACTTGTTCAAGACTTCTTCGAGCGGCTGTTGGGTATTGACAGTGCGCGAGTAGATCGACACCAAAGTGTCTTTGCGGGGAAAGCGACGTTGTTTGCCGTGTCCGTTGTCGGTGCGGATGAGGTTCATCAAGTCAGCCGCATCAGATGAGTCGATCACCGTAAAACCCGAGGGCAAACCAAACGACGTGCCGTAGACGCGGAGCAAGCGGTTGGCAACTGCGTGAAACGTGCCCGCGTTGATTCGTCGCGCAATGGAACTGTCAGTGAACTGGCCAACCCGCCGACTCATCTCGTCAGCAGCGCGCCGGCTGAATGTGACGAGCAAGATGCGCTCGGGTGGAGTGCCTGTGCTGACGAGATGAGCCAGACGGGCAACCAGCGTGCGTGTTTTGCCGGTGCCGGCGCCAGCAAGAATCAACAACGGGCCGCCGGCATGCGTGACCGCTTGTCGTTGCTCGGCGTTGAGATTGTGCATCCACGCCGGCTGGTCTTCGACAAGGCTTAGCGAAGGGGTGGCACTCATGCCTTTGAGCTTAGTCGGCACTACGAACAAGTGTTCGATCTGACGGATTGGTACCTCCATGAAGGCGTGTGTCACTCTCGCAAGCCATGGCTGCTCCTGTTCAGAACGCATTGTTCGGCGCGCCGGCGAGTCTCAAGGTCGCTCCGACGCCTCCGCATTCGGCGAGACCGCAGCAAGCTCCATTGCCCAACGATGAGATCGACACTGAAGCCGATGTGCTGCGGGCGATGGAGAGCGGCACCTATCACGTCTCTGAATTGACGGGCGCAATTGTCGACGCCGGAATTACTGGACGCAACGGCGGCCATGAACGGCGTCCGTACAACAATGAAGAAGTGTTTCGCCATCGCGTGCGTAGCGCTATCTCGACGCTTAAACGCCAAAATCGCGCGACAAAATACGGCGGCGGTTGGTGGGCGATTGAAGGCACGAAACAACGCCCCACACGCGCGCTCATTGTTGTCATGGGTGAGCCTGGCGACATCGAACTAGCGCTAGGTAAGGCCGCTGAGATCGCGCGCGATATCAACGAGCCAGTTGATCTCATTTTTTGTGATCCTCCATGGGCGCTCGAAGTTGGGCGAGGGCGCGACTCGCGCGACGACTTTGATCAATATGGGCGTGATCGCTCATTGCTGGTCAAGGGCTATCAAGAAGTGCCCGAAGACATGAGCTATTTGCAATTCTCGCTCGAGTGGATCGAACCCGCAGCGAAGTTGCTGCGGCCCGGCGGCACGATCGCAATCGTGACCGACCCGATGCACTCGGGTGATGTGCAACGCGCTGGTATGGATTGCGGGCTTCGCTTTCTCAACAGCCTTGTTGCGCCACGTGCCGGCAATGTGCACCCGACGTCTCAACGCTTTGCGACCTCGCACACGCGTATCACCGTGCTCGGTTCGGGCTCGGCTCGCATGCGCAATCGAACGTTCAACATCCTCCCCGAGACGCGACGCGCGATGAAGAACGGCGCACCCTTTCCAACCGATGTCTTGCCTCCGATCGTGCCAAGTTTGCGACGCGGCCGAATTCGCTATCCCAATCAACTTCCGCTCGAACTCGTTGACTATTTGGTGCGCACCTACTCAAACAAAGGCGATTTGGTTACCGACTTCTTCGGGGGGTCAGGCACCACGCCGCTCGTTTGCTTGCTGCGCGGCCGTCGGTGTCTATCGAGCGATCTCAATCCCGAAGCGCTCAAGTTTCAGATGGCGCGCATGCTCGATGTCGTCAACCGCGAGCAAAGCATGTTGGATTTCGGCGAAGGCATCGGCACATTCGACCAAATCCAACAGCTGGGCAACGGCTTGATTGTGCCGGCACCGGGTGCATCGAGATTGGGTCTGCGCTAATACCCATTGCGAGAATGACCGAATGCCTGCAATCACCGTCGCCCTGAACGCAATGTCGCCGCAAGAGGTCGTTGAAGACGCTCTCACTCGATTTCCCGCCGGCACTCTTGTCACGACCACAAACGCAATGCCTTCAGCGTTGCAGCCTTGGATTCATCCGATTCGCATTGGTCGAGTTGTCGAACCGACCGACAAGCCGGTTTCGTTCAACCAGAACTACTCAGAGATTCAATACTGCGGTGAGACGGGTGTTTTGGGAGTCTCGTTTGATCACGGCTTCGGCTACGTCGACACCCACAAGCTCATTACCGTGCCAGAGCAAGTTGCTGCAATGAACGAAGTAGGCCGCATCCGCTACTTCTTGGGCGAAGTTGCCGCGTGGCGACTGGAGCGTCCTGTGCAAGATCCAGCAGTAAATGCCGAGCGCGGCGTCACGCAACGTCCGCACGAGATTGCACTTGGCATGCCTGTTATTGCGGGCTCGGAACTTCCGTCGGCTTACACGCCATGGACCAAGCCCATCGAGATCGGCCGCATCATTGTTTCTCCGAATGAGCCAGCACGTGCCATTCACCAAGCACCGCGAGTGTGGGTTGAGTTCGACGACGGACGCCAAGTCAACGTTCGTGCACACGATGTCTTGCCGGTAACCCCAGCCGAGATCGCGTTGACACTCGACGCACGCGTCGAGCACTTCCTCGGCATCCTGGCTGCTGAAAACCTCGCTAACTACAAGGGCGAACGTTTCGTCGCCCCTGTTCCAGTAACGAACGAGAGTCCACGCGTCGTCGAACAAGTCACACCTGTCGTCTCGCGCGCGTCGACAACCGACGACGGCGGATTGTTTGTTCTGTAGGAACTACACCTCGCCATGACCAAATCAGTCGCGATCGATGAGTGGGATGACGCGCTTGGTGCCGCTACGCACCCCAAGGTCTCGGGAACCATCATTGATCTGTTCGCCGGACCTGGGGGCTGGGACATGGGAGCACGCATTCTTGGTGTTGCCGATCAGTTTGAGGGCTTCGAGATCGACAGGGATGCGTGCGAGACGGCGAGGGCGGCAGGCTTCAAGCGATATCGCCGCGACGTGACAACTCTCGATCCTGCTCGCTTTTCGGATGCCACGGGCTTGGTCGTGAGTCCGCCGTGTCCGACGTTCTCGGATGCCGGAAATCGCACAGGGCGTTCCGAGGACTACCAGAAAGCGCTCGACGCGATTACCTGCCTAGGTGAAGGTTGCGATTGCGGTTGGCAAACGTTAAAAGACCGTGTTCGAGACTCGCGAACGGCACTTGTAGTGGAGGCGGCGCGCTGGGCCCTGAAGATGCCCAAACTCCGTTGGATGGTTGCTGAGCAAGTACCCGGACTTGAGTACATGTGGGAAGACATCGCTGCTGAGCTTCACTCGCACGGCTGGGAATCTGCCAATGTCGAAATTCTTGACGCAGAAACATACGGTGTGGCGGCTCGACGCGAGCGCACGTTTGTTATTGCTCGCTATTACGAATCAATGCCGGTGGCACCTTACGCGCGACGAGATCAGCAGCGTACGTCAATGGCGCAAGCACTGGGATGGGATGAGGGGCATCGCATCAGAACGCGCGGTGACCGTAAGACGTCAGGTGGCAATGTGTTTTCGGCCGACAGCGCTGCTTGGTGTCTGACTGAGAAGGCCCGCACCTGGGAGCGCGAAGCGGACGGCCTGCGTTTGACAGCGGCAGAGGCCGGGCTATTGCAAGGATTCCCGCGCGACTACCCATGGCGCGGTTCCCGCACCAGACAATTCCATCAGGCTGGCGACGTTGTGAGTCCTGTTGTTGCTGCGGCAGTGTTAGGCACGGCAATGGGCATTGAATGGCACGACAAGGTAGAGGCTTACGTGCGCGACCTATACACACCGCAACTGCGCTTCCCAATTACCGAACCGGGGCAAATAAAACGGGCGTCGGTATCGACGCCCGCATTCGGTGGTTTGTGGTGAGTTGGTAACTCAGCCTTGATCTGACTTTGGTTGATCGGTCGAAGCGTGCGCATTCGGCTTGAGTTTGGTTACTCGGTCGATCACAACGGCCTTACCGGTATCGGCGGCTGACACGAGCTTGTCTGTTGTCGATTTGCGCTTCGACCGCATGACCCGTTGCATCAACTTCTCGCGACGCTTGGTTCCATTCTTCGGATCAAACAGATACATAACGGCCCCACCTGCTACGGCTGATGGCACGCCGGCCTTGGTTGCGGTTCGTCGAGCGCGGTGAGGGTGGCGGCGCTGGTTCGCCCGGTCGAGTGCCTCGTCTGCTGCTTTCGCCGCCGCCTTACTAGCTGCCTTCATGGCTACTCGCGCAGCCATGACCTTCGAGATCAGCTTGACCATCATGAAATTCGTCTCCCTGTGTGACTTCTGGTGACTTCTACCCGTAGGCGCACGGGCCCAACCTTCTTGCGACGTTGTCGCTGGTCAGGCGGTGGTTAGGCAGGGCGGGCTAGGCGGGCTGCTCCGTTGGTTTGGCTGGCAAACGAACGAGAAAGATTGCACCGTGCCCGAGTTCTGTTTCGACACTGACCGACCCACCGTGTGCGCTGACAATCGACTGCACGATGGCGAGCCCGAGCCCGGTGCCTCCTTCGTGGCGCGCCCGACCAGAGTCGACTCGGTAGAAGCGCTCGAACACGCGGGCTGCGTCTTCTTGACTAAGCCCGGGCCCCGAATCACTCACCTTTACGACTATCTCGTCGCCGTCGCGTTCGGCACTTAGCTGCACGGGCGTGCCCTCGGGCGTGTGAGTAAGCGCGTTGGAAAGCAAGTTAATGATGACTTGTTGCAACCGCGGCGCGTCACCGACCACAAGTAGTGGCTCGTCGGGTACATGTAGCTCTACCGGTCGGCCCGGCTGCACCACTGTCGCGTCGCTTGCCGCGTTGCTCACGACGACCGACATGTCGACTGCTTCTTTTTCGAACGGACGGTTTTGGTCGACGCGTGCAAGCAGCAACAGATCTTCAACCATCAGACCCATGCGCGATGCTTCGCCTTCAATGCGGCCCATGATCCTCTGCAGATGCGCTTCATCCGTCACCGCGCCCTGGCGGTGGAGTTCTGCGTATCCACGAATCGCTGTCAGGGGAGTGCGTAATTCGTGCGACGCGTCGGCTGCGAAACGGCGCAGGCGATCTTCTGAGGCTTTGCGTTCGGCAAACGAAGCTTCGATCTGACTGAGCATTGCGTTCAATGCATTGCCGAGTCGTCCTACTTCTGTCTTGTTGTCGGCCCGCTCGATGCGGCGCGTCAGGTCACCGGCGCCGATTGCATCGGCAGTCTCGGTCATTTGCTCGAGTGGACGCAGGTCAGACCGAATCACGAAGTATCCGATTGTCACCAAGACAAGGATGACGATGGTTGTTGCGGAAATTTCAACGGCAATCAATCGGTCGACAGTGTGATCGACGGTCGCGATTGGTGCCGCAATTATGTAGGTCTCACCAAGTGACTCGTTGGTGCTGACGATGACGCGATATTTGAAGTCTGCATCGCCAATTGATCCGACTGTGAATGGCTTGCCGTTTGCCTTACGGGCGGCGGTGTCGTTGTCGACATTGGGTGTCGGATCGTCGGCATCTCGCAGTACTGACTGCACACGAGCACCCACGCTCCCGTCGGCGTTGCGAATCTCGATGTAAAAGTCGGTGACGCCAACGCCACCTCGGGCACCCGGGCCGTCGTTGGGTGGCTGCTGTGTTCCAGGCGCGATACGACGAAAGATAGGGCTGCCTTGCACTCCGGCAAGCTGTTGGTCGACCTGATCGAGTAGATACGACCGCAGGGCCGTCACCGCGGTGACGTCACTGACGACGATGCCTGCCGACAGCAACACCACGACGGCGAGCAGAAGGCGAGTGCGCAGCGTCATCAGTTTCACGTCGTTACTTGAGCGGTCGTCGCAAGACGTAGCCAACCATGCGGACAGTGTGAATCAACGGCGGGTCGAAAACGTCGATCTTCTTGCGCAGGTAGCTGATGTAGGTCTCGACGACGTTTGCTTCACCGCCGAAGTCGTATTGCCAGACATAGTCAAGGATCTGGGACTTCGACATCACTTTCTCTGAGTTGAGCAACAAGAAGTAGAGCAACTTGAACTCAGTGGGCGAGAGATCGATGCGGCTACCGGCGCGAGTTACTTGGTGTGAATCTTCGTTGAGTTCGAGATCTGCGTAACGCAGTGCCGAGCCTCCGGCTGCCGGGCGTACTCGACGTAGCACGGCGTTAATGCGCGCAACTACTTCTTCGAGGCTGAACGGTTTGGTGATGTAGTCATCTCCACCAAGGGCGAGGCCGCTCACCTTGTCTTCGGTTGCGTCGCGCGCAGTGATGAAAAGCACGGGCTTGTCCATGCCGTTGTTGCGCATGCGTTGGCAAAGGCTGAAGCCGTCGGTGTCCGGCAACATCACGTCGAGCAGAACCACTTCGGGAAGAAACTTCGCAACCTTCGTCATTGCTTCGTGACCAGTGGTCGCCGTCTCGACTTCGAATCCGACAAATCGAAGTGTCGTTTGAAGTACGTCGAGGATGTAGTCCTCATCGTCGACAATCAGCACTCGGGCCTTCTCGAGGCCTGATGTCATGGTGGCTGCGGTGGTGTCAGGTTTCATAGTGGTCGCTCCCATGACATCTATGTTCGGACCTCATCCTACGGCGGGCCTTCACGCTACCTGTGAGGCACCTGTGAAGCTCCGAACGCGGATGCCGCCGCCTTCTCGAATGGTTTTGAAGCGGTCGGCTGGTGAAGAATGACCCCGCCATCAGTAGTGCACGCCAGCCGCCTTGCCGACCCCCCGGAGGCGGCTGGCTTGTTTCTTGGGCCAGATGACCTAGGCAAATCGTTGCGATTGACGATCGAGTCAATGAATTCGCGGATCTTTGCCCTGCTTTGCTATTAAACGCCTGCGCTGAGTGCGACACTGGATGAATGCGACAAATGAGAAGCCTGTGAGCTTTACAGAAGGTCAGGTCGATACCGCGATAGATGCGGTCGCCGAGGTTGCCAAGCAGCGAGGCAAGAACATCGCTTACGCCGATGTATTCGCTGCAGCAGAGTTACCGCCCATTCCAGAAGCGAAGGGCAATTACGAACCCGCTGAGGTTTCGGAGTTCATGGAAGCGTTTCACTGGCGCTGCGTCGATCGAGGCCTTCCGCCTCTCGACTCACTAGTCGTCAATGTGTCGGGTCCGCGTAAGAACCGTTGTGGTCCCGGTTACTTCAAGATCAACTATCTCGACGACCCGTTCTCACAACGCACCAACTTGAAAGATGCAATGGCGTCAACCAAGTACGCCCAAAACGAAGCAGAAGAGTGCTGGACGTGGGGCGAGATTCAGCGCAAGGCTGACGACTGAGCTTCTAGTCTGATTGGGAAGAGTCGTCAGATTCTTCCCACGCTTGTTGCAGCACATCCAAAAACACGTCGCTGCTTTGCGCGCCTGAGATTGCGTACTTGCGATCAACGACGAAGAACGGAACGCCACGTACGCCCAATTCGGCCGCCGTTTGTTGTTCGATGTGAACTTCGTCGGCATACAAATTGTTTTCGAGCGCCGACCGCGCAAGTTCGGGGTCGATGTCAACGCTCTCGGCAATCTGAACCAACGTGTCGTGATCACCAATTGCTTTGCGCTCCATGAAGTGCGCGCGCAAGAGTGCTTCGTGCAGTTCGCCTTGACGCCCTTCTTTGGTTGCCAAGTGCAGCAGGCGGTGCGCGTCGAATGTGTTGGCGCGCTTGGCTTCGTCTAGATGAAACTCAAGTCCGACAGTTGCGGCGACTGCAGTGACCTTTGCAATGGTCGCAAGCGCTTGATCGTGACTGATGTTGAAGCGCTCGGCCAAGTAGTCGGCTGTGGTTTGGTTGCCCCCGCTCGGCGCCTTGGCGTCTAGCTGATAGCTGCGCCAGACGACCTCGACGTCGTCTCGATATCTGAAGAGTTCGAGAGCCTCTTCAAAGCGTCGCTTGCCGATGTAGCACCAAGGGCAAACCACGTCAGCCCAAATCTCAACCCTCACACGGCCCCCTTAAAGCACTGCTTGTCTCATCAGCTAACCGTTTGATGGTCGTTCATAATCCCGACTTGTAGCGGACTTCTCGGCACTAACCTCGCTGAGATGGACTTATTAGTGCTTGTCGGTGGCGCAGAAGCCCCATCGCGCTTGCTGCAACGGGCAAATCACGTAATTACGACCGACTCAGTTGGCATGGCTCCTGAGTTGATCGCCCACGTTCGTTCTCACATTCCTCGCACCGTAGCTGTAGTCGGGTCTCTTGAAACTGCTGAAGCAGTGAGCAGTGCCGGCTTTGCCGTCACGTTCTATGCCGATGACCATGCTCCAGTGGCCGGTATAGACGTCGAACCGCTTACCGATGCCGGCCCTGAGATGGATGTTGCCGACGACATCGTGCAACTCGTTGGTAACACCCCGCTTGTTCGTCTCGATCGCATGGCGCGTTATGTGCGTCCGCATTTGCTTGCGAAATTGGAGTTCATGAATCCGGGCGGCAGTGTCAAAGATCGCCCTGCAATCACCATGATCGAAGAAGCTGAACGGCAAGGATTACTGCAAGAGGGTGGCACCATTGTCGAACCCACGTCGGGTAACACCGGTGTCGGTCTTGCTATTGCTGCAGCGCGTAAGAAATACAAGTGCGTATTCGTTGTGCCCGACAAAGTTGCGCCCGAGAAGATCAACCTCCTGCGCGCGTATGGAGCCGAGGTTTACGTGTGTCCAACGAGTGTGGCGCCCGAACATCCCGACAGTTACTACTCAGTCTCTGATCGGTTGACGAAAGAAATTCCTGGCGCGTACAAACCCGATCAGTATGCAAATCCGGCAAACCCGGCTGCACACGTCGCGACTACCGGTCCTGAAATCTGGAATCAAACAGCTGGACGCATCACTCACTTCGTCGCCGGCGTCGGAACGGCCGGAACAATTGTTGGCGTTGCGCGTTATCTAAAAGAACGCAATCCCGATATACAGATCATTGGCGCCGACCCCGAAGGCTCTGTTTACTCGGGCGGTACTGGCCGGCCTTATCTAGTCGAAGGCGTTGGCGAAGACTTTTGGCCTGGCAACTACGACGCGTCGGTAATCGACCGCATCATCGCAGTCAGCGATCGCGACTCGTTCAACACGGCGCGACGAATGACTCGCGAAGAAGGCATTTTTGTAGGCGGATCGTCGGGCATGGCGGTGTGGGCGGCGCTCAAGTTGAGTGAAGAGTTGCCAAGCAGTGCTGTCGTCGTTGTTCTGATTCCAGACTCGGGGCGCGGCTACTTGTCAAAGGTTTATAGCGACTCATGGATGGCTGACTATGGCTTCTTGCGCACGCAGGGCCCTACAGCGGCGAGTGTGTTGGCGGCGAAGCATGGTGACATTCCCGAGCTTGTGCACGTGCACCCGCACGAAACGATGCGCGAGGTGATTGCGCTCATGCGTGAATACGACGTTTCGCAGGTCGTTGTTGTCAACGCTGAACCACCGCTCGTAATGGGTGAGGTTGCCGGCGCGATCTACGAAGAAGACTTGCTAACCAAGGTGTTCGAGAATCCGACAATGCTGGATGATCCCGTCGGCAATCACATGCGTCCGGTGCCGCTGACTATTGGTACGGGCGAAGGGGTCGAGTCGGCGATTGCCAAACTCGAAGCCACGCCTGCGTTGCTAGTTGTCGACGCAGGCCATCCCGTCGGCATCTTGACGCGGTCTGACCTGCTCGAGCACCTGGCTTCGCCAATCATTTAGCTCCGTCTATTTGCCGATCGCGTCGAGCGCTTGTGTGAGGTCGGCAACCAGATCGTCGATCGTCTCGATGCCAACTGAAATGCGCACGAGCGAGTTGTCGACTTCAACTGGCGAGCCGGCCGCACTGGCGTGAGTCATTTGACCGGGGTGCTCGATAAGTGACTCAACGGCTCCGAGTGATTCCGCAAGCGTGAACAACTTCGTCTTCTTGACCACATCGAGCGCCGCATCAAGGCCGCCGCGCAAAGTGAACGAGACCATTCCGCCATACGCCCGCATCTGCTTCGTTGCAACGTCGTGGTTTGGATGCGTTGAAAGCCCGGGGTAAAGCACGTTGCCAACGGCGTTGTGTGACGACAGCAGCTCGGCAATCGTTGTTGCGTTCTCGCAGTGGCGTTGCATCCGCACGGCGAGAGTCTTGATGCCTCGGATGGTCAAGTAGCAATCGAACGGCCCGGGCACGGCTCCTGCGGCCTTTTGCATGAACTGCATTTGCTCGCCGAGCTCATCGTCGTTGAGCGCAAGAAATCCGCCAGTGACATCAGAGTGGCCACCAAGGTATTTGGTGGTGGAATGCACAACTACATCGGCGCCGAGCGCAATCGGTTGCTGTAGGTATGGCGTTGCGAATGTGTTGTCAACAACGCACAACGCGCCGCGCTCATGAGCAAAAGCGGCGACGGCTTCGATGTCGACAATCGACAGCGACGGATTGGTCGGAGTCTCTACAAGGATCATTTTCGTGTTGTCTTGCCACGCCGCAGCCAGCGCATCAAGGTCTTGCAGATCGGCCGGCGTGAACTGCAGGCCCTGGGGTTCGTGAATCTTCGCGATCAGTCGGTAGGTGCCGCCGTAAACATCGTTGGGGATGATCATGTGCTCACCCGGTTTCAACGTGCGGAATAGCGCGTCCATCGCAGCAAGGCCCGATGCGAACGAGTAACCGTGGTTTGCGCCTTCGAGCGACGCAAGCTGCACCTCAAGTGAAGTGCGCGTGGGATTGCCGGCGCGCGCATAGTCGTAACCGGCGGGATAGACGCCAACTTCGGGCTGGGCAAATGTCGTGGTGACGCTGATGGGGGGCACCACGGCGCCCGTGACGGGGTCGGGGTCTTGGCCCACGTGAATTGCTCTTGTTTCGAAACCGTTCGTGCTCATCTAAAAACCCTAGCTGCGGTGGGTTTGTATGAGTTACGCGTTGTTTGTTGAACGTTCACTCGTTTTGTGTGCGATCGAACATATGTTCGGTTATGGTGACGGGGTGCTTGAAGTTTTGGGCAATGCAGTAAGCGATCTTGGGTCGGTGTCGCCGCGCTCGTTTGATGACGAGTTGTTGCATGACTCTGTAGTTGAGCTGCAGAGGTTGATTGACCGTCTGTCTGCTCAACAAGCTCGTTTTGTTGATGAGTGGAACGTTCGTCGCGTCTGGTCTGATGACGGCTCACGTTCGCCTGGCAGTCGTCTTGCTCGCGAAACTGGTCTATCTAGTCGTGATGGCAAATTCATTGTTCATCGAGCGCGGCGCTTGTCGTCAATGCCTTTGACGTCGACTGCCTTTGCTTCG
>JBGAQY010000077.1:0-4563 GCA_044220495.1 Acidimicrobiales bacterium | reverse complement strand
TCGCGCGTAGCTGCTGTTGGTGTGTTGTTGACATTTCTTTCTCCCCATCAGGTCATTAGTGAACGACTGCGAGCGTGATGCCACAGTTGCCTGCCGAGGTGCAGCCCGGCAGGGGAGAAAGTCCCAAAAGCGCGCGGGTTTTATACCCGCAAGGCATGTCTTCGAGCGCGAAAAAGTCGGGTCAATTGCATATATAAGGACTTACGGCCCTATCGCATCTATCCAACATCGACTGAGACTGCGAAATGTCCGTGGGTCACCCGTCTTGTGGAGGCGACTAGTGAGAACGTCGACTTATCCGTTGAAAATCGAAGGCAAACTCGACGAAAGGCTCAGTCGCTGGATGTGGCTAGTCAAATGGTTCTTGGCAATTCCACACTTCATTGTGCTCGCCCTGCTTTGGGGCGCCTTTGCGGTCGCGACAGTGATTGCGGGATTCTCAATTCTCTTCACCGGGCGCTATCCGCGTCGACTCTTCGACTTCAACGTCGGAGTGTTGCGCTGGACGTGGCGAGTTACGTTCTATGCGTGCGCGCTGGCAACCGATCGTTACCCGCCGTTCAGTCTCAAGCCGTTAGCTGACTACCCGGCTGAGGTGTCAGTCGAATACCCCGATCACCTTTCGCGCGGGCTGGTGTTGGTCAAGTGGTGGCTTCTAGCGATTCCGCACTACATCATCATTTCGATATTCGGCGGGGGCACAACACCGTGGACTTGGGGCTTTGGCGATAATCAGGATCACGCAATGATCGGCGGTGGGCTTGTTGGATTGCTGGCGCTCATTGCCGGCGTCATTCTTTTGGTTGGCAATAGATACCCGAAGTCGATCTTCGATTTCATCATGGGCATGGAGCGCTGGACGTATCGAGTCATTAGCTACGCGGCGTTGATGCGCGATGAGTACCCGCCGTTTCGGCTCGACACTGGCGGCGCCGATTCTGCCGATCAAGCTTTCGCTTCACGTCCGACCCCTGACCATGGCAGTGGGCTTGTGACTACGTGAGCGAGCTCACAAGTTTGGTCAGAACGCAGCAACCGTCGCAGCGAGCAGAGGCCTGTTGGGTTGGCGCCAAGCGATCCTTCTTGTCAATTGATTGAAAGATCATCCAGGTAGCCGCGGAACGCCCCTGTGTTCGCCGGTTGGTCGTAACCGAAGTCAACTGACTTTATGGTCTTGCCAGTGGCCCTCGTGCCCAAGTTCGCCGTCACGTGGTTCCACTGATTGAGAACCAGCGAATTGCACTGATTCTTCGGGTGTAGAGGTGCTCCGCTGCTATCACGCAGGCCGCTGTCACGCGTATTGGTGCCGTCGGTGAAGATGAGGTCAATCGCTACGCAGCGGCTATTTCCGTTCAGGTCTTTGAACGCTGTGTCGTTGCCTTGTGGGTATACCCAATACGAAAGAGTCGAGTTGGGGCCGACAACCAGCTGCTTCGACGAGAGATCGAACAGCTTCATATACGCGTACGACATGGTGTTCGAGGTGTCTTTGCCTGAATACATCAATGCACTCGCCCCGCTGTGTTGCCTCTCTGAACGCAACGCGCTCTCGGGGCCATTGAGGTTGCAGCAAATCCCCGAAACGTTGCCCATTCCGCCAGCCGGGTAGCCACTCTTGTCAACGGTATTGCGAAGCGCCTGCAAGCCGATCGTTTCGAAGCCGGAGCTAAAACCACTAGAGGGAGGCTTGGGGGCTGCCGTCGTACTGCTCGTAGAAGCCGTCGGCTTTTGTGTTGTTGTGGTTGTGCTTGTGGGGCGCGTCGTCGTAGTGCCGGTTGTTGAATTCTTCGACATGAAGAAGTCGGCCAGAGTGTGCGCAGCGGGCCGCCACCTCCAAGCGCCATGTGTGCCTACAAATACTTGGGTCAGCGACGGCGTCCCCGAAGAACCCATGCCTACCCAATAGTTGATGCCTTCGACAAACGAGAGCTGGCCAATTGCTTGCATTTCGGCAGCGATAACTCGCTGCTGCGTTGTGTCATCAACATTGATGTTGTTGCTGTAGCCCATCTCGCCGATGAGGATTGGCGTCTTTCTGATGTTGTACATCTGCGTGAGGTTGTTCACCCATATAGATGCCGCCTGCTGCGGATCGGTGGTATCTGCGTCGGGGTATCCATCGATTGTGATGTGCCCGAGATAAGCAACGGTTGACGGATACAAAGCCTCGGGGTGATAGGCAAACCAGTCGGTTGTCGATCGAACTCCTGTGTCGACGCCACTGATGCCAAGTTGACCGAGCGCATTGTCGGCAGTCATTTTGAGATCCACCTGGAATTGGTTGAATGCGTCGGTGGCTTGGTTGGGTGCGTTCTGCCAAGACCAGTTGGGGCCGTAAGTTGCTTTCCAATATGGACTGTTTTCGGCTTCGGGATTGATGTCGAGAATGTCGCCTGATTTGAAGAAGTCGGGGTTATTCAAGATCCACTGTCTGGCGCTTGCGAGATATTGGTCGGGTGTCATGTCGGCGGGCGTGTTGTGGTCGCCTTCCCACCGGTCGGGGTGTACTCGAAACCACACGCTCTTGCCCGACGCTCGAATGGCCTGCACCCATTGGCGCGCGTAAGCCGCGTACTCCATGTTGTTGTCGACAGTGATGTACTTCGTGTTCATTGCAGCGAGCTGGCTGACCGACTGGCGAACGTCAGCGTCTGACATGCTGACAAGATCCTTGCTTTCCTTCATTGTGTCGATTGACGTAATAAAGGGTCGTGCAGCAGGCGTCTCGGCGTTGGCGTTGGGAAGAACGGCAAGGGTTGAGATCGCCAAGGCAGCTGTGGCAGCGACAAAAACTGATCTGTTCCATTTGCTAAACGACGATTTTTGAAGTTGATTGCGCCCGATCATCTGCCAGTCTCTTCTTGAACGAAGTCGTTGGGTCTTCATTCGGTATACAGACGACGGGGCGCCGAGTCAACGGCGGGCGGGTTGATGTCTACGAACTAGCGGTTCTCGGTCACTGATGGCGCACTGGATGTTGGCCATGGTCGACTCGCAATATCAAAAGGCGGGCACGGCTGTGTAGGTGATTGCAGTTGAGTACAGGCCCGCTGGCGTGGTCGCGGTCGTCGATACCTGAAAAGCGACGCATTTGGTGGAGGTTGCTACCGACGCGTTCGTCATTACCGCTGAGTTGGTTGTCGACAACGCTGCCCACTTGGGACCACCAAAACCGGTGACGTTGGTATCGGATGTTGTGTATCCGAAAGCTTCACCCGCATCGAAGGGGGAAGGGGCTGCGTTGGTTCCTGACACGGTCGTCATGGTGTGTGCCGAGCTTGCGAAGGGCGAACCGCGTAGATAAAGGGTGAACCCGTTGGCTGCGTTGGTCGCAACGGTCAAGTCTTGCGCGGTGGCTTCGGTTGATCCGGCAACGAGATGACCTAGGTTTACCGTCGTCGCGTTCGCTGTCCCAGTTTGGCTCACGCCGTTGCACGCACCGGCGTGAGCCGCAACGGTGAAGGTAAGCGATGGGTCGATGGTGCCTGACACGACCGTCACAGGCTCGGTTGCATAGGCAGCCACTGTGGGCCCGTCGAGAATGCTGCCCGCGCAGGTGCCCGATGACCCGTTCCCGACAGCGTCGTATGTCGTCATGATTACGAACACTGTCTGTCCGCCCGGCGTGGTCGGCTGGGTCTGCACGCTGAATCCGACGTTGTTGTTGCCGCCTGCGGGTGTAAATCCGACGGCGTTGTTCCAGACGAGAATTCCTGAAGCGGTGGCCCCAGTGTCTACCGTCCACGAACCGCCGAGATAGTTGCCGTCAAGACTCGGATTGCCGAGAACCAGACCCGTTGGCTTGCCAACACTACCGTCGGCGTTGTTAGAAAGCGCGACCGTTATGCACTGCACTGGCGCCACTGTTTGAAAGCCGCTCCAGCTCCAGGTGTTGTAAGACCACATAGCCCCCGGCGTGGGGTTGCTTGCAGCCACCACGACGTCATGGGGCGCAGCAGACGCTGTGGAGGCAGGCGCGAGCACGGTCGTAACGAAAAGAACGCAGGTCACAAGGCCTACTAGATAGCGCTTCTCGCTCACTTTTCGAAGATCGGCACTCGACCGGCTGCGCTTTACAAGCCTTTGGATTAGTTTCCGGGGACCCATCCACCTCCTGTGCCCCACGATGTTCTTGCCGTCAAGGAGAAATATCACACGATCGATGTCGTCGTCATTCGAAGAACTTACGAATACGTATTTCAGACCCGATAGTGACGCCCCCGACGGCGCGTACATTGAGCTCTTTATCGGCGACGAACTCACGTAGAGCTTGTAGGTGGGGGGCTGGTTTGCGCGTAGCTGCTGCCTGATCCAGCAAGCAAAGCCACTGCTGCGACGAACACCGTGATCGTGGCCGCTCGGCGTCGCGTCAGGGGGAATGAGATCGGTGTCATCAAGTGCCTCCAAAAGCGACGCTGCGTGCCGCATCATGATTCAGGGTGTTTAGGCCACTCGGCCGATGCAGCGTCCGGAGCGATCATTAACGCTATAAACGCTCAACTTTCCCCGGGGGTCTATTCAATCAGCGAATTATGATGCATCGTAGGCCAGGACGCATTTGTC
>JBGAQY010000076.1:0-4704 GCA_044220495.1 Acidimicrobiales bacterium | reverse complement strand
GAGATGCATCTTCCAGACGGCAAGTTGTACAAGGTGACGATGTACGAAGTCGGGCCCGTCGTTGCTTTGCCCGAGCAACGCGTCGAGGCGCGCTTGAGTTGGGACAAAGACCCGACAGTTGTGTCGCCTTATCCACGCTCGCGCACGCTTGAAACCGATGAGACCGTTACAGCAACACCCGACGGCGTACTCATTGACGGTCAGTCGACTCTCGAACTGTAACGGCCGCCATCGCCTCAACTAACTGAGAACCAACTAGCGCCGGCTCGCTCGCAGATCGAGACGGCGCAACAGTTGCGCATTTAGCGCAACGACGATTGTCGAGACGCTCATCAGCACCGCGCCCACAGCCGGAGAAAGCGTAACGCCAACTGGCGCGAGCACACCGGCGGCGATGGGCACCGCGAGCAAGTTGTATCCCGTTGCCCAGGCAAGGTTCTGCACCATCTTGCGATATCCGGCTCGACTCAAGCGGATAACACCAATGACCGCTCGTGGATCACTCGATGCAAGCACTACTCCCGCTGATTCAATCGCAACATCAGTGCCAGCGCCTATCGCAATACCAACGTCCGCACGCGCGAGCGCCGGCGCGTCGTTGACGCCGTCACCAACCATCGCAACTCTACGGCCACGCCCTTGCAGCGTGACGACAGCCTGATCTTTGTCTTGTAGAAGTACTTCAGCAAACACCTCATCGATGCCGAGTTGTTGCGCAACGCTGTCTGCAACCTTTTGCGCATCGCCCGTAATCATGACAACTTCCACACCAAATTTGTGCAGCTGCTCAACGGCTGCCTTCGATTCAGGGCGGATTGCGTCTTCCAGCGCAATTGCACCCACCACGTTGTTGTCAACAATCACGTGCAACGCTGCTGCTCCGCGCTGAGACCACCCGTCAGTCGTCGACTTGAGTTCAGACGGAATATCTATGTTGCGGTCGCGTAGTAACGACGGACCACCGACGGCTACCTCATGACCGTCAACATTTGCCTGAACACCTCGACCTGGAATTGCGCGGAAGCTGCTTGCACTACCGAGTGTCGTTCGTTCTTTGGCAGCAGCAACTATTGCCCGAGCTAACGGGTGTTCACTCTCGCCCTCTGCCGCACCAGCAAGGGCGAGCAGTCGTGTCTCATCGCCATCGGTGGCGACAACATTCGTCACGACGTGGCGTCCTTCGGTCAAGGTGCCGGTCTTGTCGAATAGCACGGTGTTAACAACGCGCATCCGCTCGAGCGCCAATCGGTCTTTCACCAGGATGCCTTGCCGCGCGGAAATCGCCGTCGACAGAGCAATCACAAGCGGTATCGCTAAACCCAACGCATGAGGACATGCAATTACGAGTACGGTGACAGTCCTGGCGATTGCCTCGTTAGTCTCACCAAGTGCAAGCCACACGACGAAAGTGATAAGGCCCGCTGCGCTCGCGTAATAGAACAACAACACCAGCGGCGCGATCAGCAAGCGCTTGAGCACGGGAACGCGATGCCTGCGCCTCGGCCACCAGTCGTTGAATGCCAGCAAGAGCAGTGTTGTCACCAGTTGCACATCGACACGAACTCGTAGTGACGAATCAGTTGCAACCGTTCCGGCAATGACTTTGTCGTCGACCGTTTTGGATACCGGGCGCGACTCTCCGGTGATCATCGACTCATCAACGTCTGCAACTCCGTCGGTTACAACTCCGTCGGCCGGAACTCGCGCCCCGGGACGCACCAACACGATGTCACCAAGCTCAAGCGCACCTACGTCAACGCGCTCGATGTTGCCGTTGACAACACGTTCGGCATCATCTGGCAACAACGCAGCCAACGCTTGCAACGCGTTTTGTGCTTGCCCGACCGCACGCATTTCGAGCCAGTGACCGAGCAACATGATGGTGATCAACGCTGCGAGTTCCCACCAGAAGTCGAGATCTATGAGGTCGAATGAGGTTGCCAGGCTCGCTGTGTAAGCAACAGTGATTGCCATTGCGATGAGCAGCATCATGCCTGGGCGCTTTTGTCGCGCCTCGCTTGCTCCACCAGAGAGAAACGGCCAGCCACCGTAAAGGAAGATGACTGTGCCAAGCACGGGGGCCACGACATTGTCGCCTACAAAAGTGACTGCTTGATAGTCGAACCAGTCCATCATCATGTGACTGAAGTAGACGATCGGTAACGTCAGGAGCAACGACCACCAGAACCGCGCGCGGAACATCGCAACGTGATCGCCATGTCCGTGATGCTCGCCATGTCCGTGGTTCCCGTGGTGCTCGTGGCCGTGATGCGCATGCATGTCCGCGTTTGGCTCAATGTCACCGTGGTTGTGTTCGTGATGCGCGTGGTTCATGACCGCACTAACCGTGCTATCGCGGCTGACACTTCGGCGACCTTCTCGTCGGCCTCATCACCGCCACGACTTATCGCGTCACGAACGCAGTGACCCATGTGCTCATCAACAAGCTCAATTGCCACCGCTTGCAACGCCTTGGTCACGGCCGAGACTTGAGTGAGAACATCAATGCAATAGCGGTCGTCGTCAACCATCTGCCTAATGCCTCGAACTTCGCCCTCTATACGAGCAAGCCGCTTCAGGTGCTGTGCTTTGCGATCTGAGTATCCCGGTTTCACACCATGCTTTATACCCCCCAGGGGTATTATCGTCAAGGCGTCGGCCAGCGCTCAAGCCCTTAGCGAACTCCAAGCAAGTACGCCACGAGCGCGATTACTGCGATCACACCCACCTGGATCGCCGACCCTATGCAAAACCAGCGCAGGGCCATAACGACGCGTTGTGCAGACGTTTCGAACGTTGAGCGCTTTACCTTTCGCCAACTGACTACGAATGGAATGACCAACACGACAACCGCGAGGGGGGTAGCGGGCGCTGGCGGACTTTCGGTGGCCAGCTCCCAAATAGCCAGTACCAAAACGGTGTTGATCATTCCCCCGATCAACAACGTGAAGCCGAGGTACTGACCAACATCCGGCCAGTCGCCGAGCGTCAACCCTGACAACTTGCGCGAACGAAGCTTTAGCTGAGGCCATGCAAATGCGCCGATAAATATTGCCAATAGCCCGAGTGGCTGCACGGCCGCGCTGATCCCGGACGACTTGAACTGCTGCAGCGCCAGAACGGCCAAGGCGACAGGCGCAATGACTTTGCCCACCGCAACAAGTCGCGCCTGCCACCCCGTTAGATGCGGACGTGCGGCAGCAGCCGCCCGTAGCTCGTCTTCCGTCGCCTCGCGTTTGATGAAGAGCAACGGGTTGACGTTGTCGAGAACCAATTGCACCAGCATCTCAGAACCGCCATTTTCGGCGGTCCAAAGGGTTATGTAACCTCCGTCAGGCGCGATCAACTCATAGCTGACCCCGGTATCGAACACAGCGGTGCAGTGAGCAAAACGCACTGTTATCGCTTCATCGCCGTTCATATAGGTGAGCCCTTGACGACTGTAGAGAACCTTTCTCAGACGATCCGGCGGGCCACCATCAACAAAAGTGTCGCCGTCAATCGAAGCGTCGGGCCGCACTTCCCCAGGGTTGACATCTCCCGAGACAGCCGTTCCCGTGGGTACGTGCAACACGAGCGTCGCCAGAAACTCTCGTGCTACTTCTGCAACATCCGCAGCTGTTGCGTACTCAAGCTCATCACGAGTGGCACCACGCGTGCGCACAGCGGGGAACAAACGTGCAGCGGCAGCAAGCCCACCATCGACACCATTGTCGGAGTGTTCTTCGCAGGAGCGCCGGAAGTTTTCTAGCATCGTCTCGTAAATCTCTTCACCGATGTGCCCGTGTGCAACATCAGAGATCGTCTCGACGATCGCAGTCACAACTGCGGAACGGTTTTCGGGCGGAATCGGGAACGCGCCCGTGAAGCATTGCACCGACGAATCAAGTAGCTCTTCGTTGAATCCGCCTTTCGGAGCAAGGAATTCGAGCTTCGTGACGCGTCTGTCAATCAGTTGGGCCACCAACCGCCCTGCGAGTTGACCAATCGCGCCCGGCGAAGTCGTGAACTGATACGTGACCGAATCTAGGTCGTCGACCGCAAAGTACGCAGGGAGATTCAACGCGAGTGGCTCGTTGAGAAGCACATCACGTGCCCTGCCGCTCGGAATTTTGAACGACTCAAGGATCACGTCACTGGTGTAGAGAACAATGGCTGCGTTCTCACGGCAAAAACGCTCTCGCAACCAGCCCTCCACAACTTCACGACGTGCGTGCGTGACCGCCCACATCTCCTGAAACAACGTTCCTGGCCCAGCGGTGCCATAGCGGAGGTTCAGCGCCGCGGATTCGTAGACCCAAGCTCTTGGAGAAGGGTCGGCGGCCAGCAGCTGCGCTACGCGATCAAGGTACTCCCAGTTGGGGTCAACTACTGCGTCAGCGATCGCACTAACGCACCTGCTCAATTGTTCTACGGGAGCGTCAATGCTTATTCGCGTGAAGAGTCCATCGTTGGACGTCTCGACATAGTCAATCAGCTCAGCGGGAGCACTTGCGCGAATGAGATTGTGCACGAACTGTGTAACGCCTGCGCACGCGAGCACCTCGTCGTAGTCTCCGACGCGAAAACGAATAGACGCGTAACCGCGCCCAGGCTCGCCTCGGGCCTCGTCTAGAAAGACTGGGACGCCATCAAGCTGGTAAATCTCTGCGGAACTCATGATGACTCTCGGGGAAACACATACCTATGGTCGACCTTCACTAC
>JBGAQY010000026.1:0-40197 GCA_044220495.1 Acidimicrobiales bacterium | reverse complement strand
GCTCTCGCTGCGTACAGCCTTATTGCCTACGCAACGCTCCTCGCACTCAACTTGACACTTACCCTGCCGGGCATTGCTGCGTTCGTATTGGCCATCGGTATGGCGATGGATTCAAACGTTCTTGTTTATGAACGCGTCAAAGAAGAGTTAGCCGCGGGCAAGAGTATGAAGTCGGCGGCGCGGCTTGGTTTCAAGAACGCGCTGTCGGCCATCGTTGATTCGAACTTCACCACGTTCCTAGCGGCCGGAACACTGTTCTTCTTGGCCGTTGGTGAGGTCAAGGGCTTCGGTGTCAGCCTTTTGGTCGGTACCAGCGTTTCGATCTTTGTGACCCTCGTCGTGTTGCGCACTTTGGTGCAATCGCTGCTCAGCACCAACTGGGCCCGCAACCACCCTCGAGCGCTTGGTATGTACGTGGGCCGAAAGTTCCGCACTCGCATGGCCGAGAACCCGCCGCCGTTGATGAAGATCAGCCGCTATTTCATGGCTTTCTCAGCCCTCATGGTGGTGTTGAGCGTTGCCGGATGGGTCGGCAAGGGCATCAACTTCGGTATCGAATTCACCGGTGGTCGTCTGCTCGAATACTCAACCGCGACACCCGTTGATGTCGATCAAGCGAGAGTCAAGATGGCCGACATTGGCTTTCCGCGCGCCGTTGTACAACGAAGCGGTGCTGACGACGTGAGCGTCCGCGTTCCTGAACTCAACGCCGAGCAACTTGCAAGCGTTCAGGCCGCCTTGAGCGAGATCGGCGGAGGCTCTGTCGAGAAGCTGCGCGACGAAACGATTGGGCCGAGCTTTGGTAAGGAACTCAAGCAGAAGGCAATGATCGGCCTCTTTATTGGCGTCGGCATCCAGCTGATATTCGTCGCCATTCGCTATCGATGGACGTTCGGTGTGGGTGCCGTGCTCGGCATGGTGCACGACGCGCTCATCGTGCTCGGGCTGTTCATCTGGCTCGGTAAACCCTTTGATGCGGTCTTCCTTGCCTCGCTGTTGACGATCATTGCGTTCTCCGTAAACGACAGTGTCGTGGTGTTCGACCGAATACGAGAACAGAGACGCCGTCGGGGCGGCATACCGTTCTTGCAGGTGGTGAGCGATGCGTGTGCGCAGACCTTCCCTCGCACTCTCAACATTTCGATGTCGGCCATTTTCATTCTGGGCGCGTTGTTCTTCCTCGGCGGCCAAACACTGCGTGACTTTGCGCTAGCCGTTCTGCTCGGTGTTGTCGCCGGTGTGTATTCATCGGTATTCATTGCAGCACCCATCACGGTGTTGCTCGAACGATGGAAGCCGGCAACTGGCGTACGCGGCAGTACATCAAACACTCGCCGCAGCCCAGGCAACGCAACAACAACCAAGAACAAGCGTGCAAACGTCGATGACGAAGATGGTGAGGGCGAGGGCCAAACCACAGTTAAAGCGTCGACCGCCCCACGGCCGGCACCACGACCGCGCAAGAAGTCAAAGAAGCGCCGATAACGCCGATTGCTCGACCTATCGAAGACCCAAAAGTTTTCGATAGGTCGAGCCTCAACAAAATTCGGCTCGCCGACCGATAGATTCCCCTGTCGTGGTTGACGAGCTGGTGTTTGTATCGAGAGTCACGCGCCTCGCGCTAAGCGACTCAGAGGGCGCACACATCGGACGCGTCGAAGACGTCGTCTTGGTGCCCTCGCACAAACGCCCGCCGCGTGTTCTGGGTTTTGTTGCCACGGTGCAGCGGCGACGCATCTTCGTAAACGTTGCGCGCGTGTCTGAAATTGGCGGATCGGGTGTTCGTATGCGCGGTGGCGCCGTTGATCTTCGTCATTTCCAGATCCGTCCCGGTGAAATGCTCGCAGCCGCTGACATCTTGGATAGACGCGTCGGCACAAGCGTTGTGAACGACATTGCGCTGCGCTGGGTTGATGGCAAGCCTCCGATGTGGGAGATCGCTGCCGTTGCACTCGGGTCTCCCGGCCCGCTACGTCGTCGCCGTTCGTCGCGCATCGTCGACTGGAAAGAGGTCAGCGAACTCTTCGACGCAGGGCCCGTCGCACGCGAGATCGCCTCAATGCGCGACATGCACCCCTCTGACGTAGCGAAGTTGCTGCGTTCACTTCCTCTTGCTCGAAGGCAACAATTGGCCGCGGCAATGGAAGACGATCGTCTCGCTGACTTGCTCGAGGAGCTTCCCGAAGACGAGCAGCTTCGTATCGTCGAAGGTATCGACCTCGACCGTCTGGCTCACGTTGTTGAAGAGATGGATCCCGACGATGCTGTCGACTTGCTCGGCGAGATGCCCGGCGAACAACGGATCAAACTGTTGGCAGCAATGGAGCCCGACGAGGCTCGTCCGCTACGCCGCTTGCTGCTGTACGCCACCAATACAGCCGGCGGTTTGATGACATCGAAGCCGGTTGTGTTGGCACCAACGACAACGGTTGCCGAAGCGCTCGCACACGTGCGGCAATACGAACTCTCCCCCGTCTTGGCCGCACAGGTTTTCGTGGTGCGACCTCCCACCGAAACTCCGACAGGCGCATACCTGGGTGTCGTTGGCATTCAACGCCTGTTGCGTGAAGTACCAAGCATGGAGATTGGCCGCTGCCTCGACGGCGAGCCCGAAATGGTTCACCCCGATCTGCCCGAATCTGAGGTGGCGCAACGACTTGCGGCCTACGACCTGCTGGCGTTGGCCGTTTGCGACGAAGCGGGCCGCTTGCTCGGCGCCGTGACCGTTGACGACATTCTGGATCACCTGTTGCCAGCCAACTGGAGACGCGCACGTTGAGTTCAATCAGGCGATGGGTGCGACGACGCTTGCTGCTTTCGCGCAGCAATAGAAAACGTGAAGTGCTGTCGCGTCCTCGCGGTGGCATCACGCTCGGCGTGCACTACGACCCTGAGGCGTTCGGCAACTTTTCAGAAGCAATAGCTCGCTTCTTGGGCACGGCGCGGTTTCTCGTCGTGCAAACAATCATCGTTGCCGTATGGATCATCCTCAACATCTTTGCCGTGTCGCTGCAGTGGGACCCATACCCCTTCATCTTGCTCAACCTGGCGTTCTCGACGCAGGCTGCCTATGCAGCTCCGCTGATCTTGCTTGCGCAGAACCGGCAAGAAGCGCGCGACCGATCGCAAGTCGAGCGCGATCGACAGATGAGCCAGCGCACACAAGACGAAGCAGAGTTCATGGCGCGTGAGCTCGCGTCAGTGCGCTTGCAGCTGTCTGATGTCGTCACCACCGACGACCTCGATCGCGCCGTTGAACGAATGACGTCAATGATGGAACGGCATTTTCAGTACCAACAAGAGTCGCTCGAACAACGAGACTCTGCCCAGCGCGACCAAGAGCCAGACAATGAGGGATAAGTCAGTAGATGAAGATTGCTCGCGTTGCCATTGGCACGCAGATAGTTCTTGTAACGGTTAACGATGACAGCGCAAGCCGGCTTGCCATAGATACCAACGAGTCTTGGGCCGACCCCTTGCGCGTGTGGCTCGAAAGCGGGCGGCCAACCAACGCAAACGGCGTTATTGCGTTCTCGGAAACCAAGACGCTCGCGCCAGTTCGCTCGCCGCAGAAGATCGTGTGCGTGGGCCTGAACTACAAAGATCATGCCGCCGAACAGGGCAAAGATCTTCCGACGGCACCAATGCTATTCGCCAAGGCACCGAGCGCGATCATCGGACCCGAAGACGACATCACCTACGCCAAAGCAACATCCACACTGGTTGACTACGAGGGTGAAGTCGGTGTGATCATCGGCACACGCGCACAACATGTCAGCGTCGAATCGGCTCTTGACTATGTGCTTGGCTACACGATCTGCAACGACGTGACCGCCCGAGACCTTCAAAAGAGCGACGGGCAGTTCTTTAGAGCCAAGTCGTTCGACACGTTCTGTCCGATAGGTCCTTGGATTGTCACCGCCGACGAGATCGCCGACGTGCAGAACCTGAGAGTACAAACGCGCGTGAATGGCGAGACGCGACAAGACGGCAATACCTCAGACATGGTGTTCAGCGTTGCCGAGATCATTAGTCACGCATCCCGATACTTCACGCTCGAGCCTGGCGATGTGATTGCCACGGGAACTCCCGCTGGCGTTGGCGCCGCTCGCACTCCCCCGGTCAGCCTCGTCGACGGAGACACCGTCGAGATCGAAGTCGAAGGTATCGGCGTGTTGCGCAATCGCGTGCGCGTGCTTTAGCGAACTACCGAAGCGCCGACGATCATGGCTGTTGACGTTGCCGGCAACGAACCGTGGTCGGCTGCGTCACCAAAGGCACCCATCGAGCCGCGGGTTGTCGAGATCCAGTAACCGTTACCGGTGGCTGTTGACGAAATGCCCGTTGCCCATCCACGAGCAACACCGGCCGCCGAACCCTTGAACGCTGCTTGACCGAAAGAGAACACTCCGCCGTCGGCACCGACCAACCAGTAACCCGCACCGTTGGGAAGGTTTGCCATGCCGACGATGGGTTGGTTGAGGGTCATTGCACCAGTCGACCCAAAGAAGGCCGCGTCACCGAAAGCAAAGATGCCGCCATCTGACGCTACGAGCCAGTAGCCGTTACCGCTCGACGTACTCGCCATACCAACAATCGGCTTGTTGAGACGCAAGGCACCGGTTGACCCGAAGAACTTGGCGTCGCCGAAGCTGAAGATTCCGCCATCGCGAGCAACCAGCCAGTAACCATTGCCGCTCGGCGTTGATGCCATGCCGACGATTGGCGAGTTGAGTCGCATACCGCCGGTTGAGCCGTGGAATGCCGCCGCTCCGAAAGCAAAGATTCCGCCATCACTTGCCGCCAACCAGTAGCCCTTGCCGTTCGGCAGTGATGCAAGCGTGACGATTGGCGAGTTGAGTCGCGATCCGCCAACAGATCCGTAGAAACCAGCGTTGCCAAAGCTGAACACTCCGCCGTCGGCCGAGGCCATCCAGTACCCAGTGAGGCGCGGCGTTGGCACTGATGTAGTCGGAAGAGATGGCGCCGGCGTAGCTACCGGAACCGCCGTCGTCGTTGTCACCGGCGGCATCGTTGTTGTCGTCGGCGCTGTCGTTGCGGGCGTCGTTGCTGGCACCGTGCTTGGCGTCGTGGTCGTTGAAGTTGTTGGCGCAACCGTGGTGGTTGGGACGGCTGTGGTTGTCGGACTTGTTGTCGTGGTCGTGATGGGAGCAGCCGTTGTTGTTGTGCTTGTCACGGCCGGCATTGGCGGTGCGGCACCTGCATAACCGGGTGACGTGTAGCCCATACCCGGAACACCCGTAAGAACGTCAGCCGACGGCGCCGCGTTCGCAACACCGGGCCATGCTGGCGCATTCGGCCACATCATCTTGTCGGTCGCACCATTTGACTTACGCACGTTGACATTCGATGCAGCGATGGAGTGCCCGTCTTCTTTCCAAAGCATGTAGCCAGAAACCGGAGTACCAGTGATGTCGACGTTCTTGAATTCCCATTGACCGATGTCGCCGCCGGGGTATTGGTGCGGCAACAAGAAGAAGCCTTGGTAGTCGGTCGAGCCCTTGAAACGATCAATGCGAAGTTGCTTGGGTCCTGACCATGTTTGGATGAGGTCTGCGTGGTTACCGGCCAGCGAACCGTGCACGGTGTCGATCTGAATGTTTTGGAATTGCACGGTTGCCCCGGAGCGCTCGTCAAGGTCGACACCTTCAGTGAGGTCGTTACCCGAGATACGCAATCCTTCGATGTGGATGGTTCCGGTCTGTCCTTTGAGGTAGAGGCCGCGCCGATCGTTGGGCACGGGTGCAACGTCGGCCGTCGGCACCCGAACTTCGCCACCGATCAACACAACATTGCGTCCACCAGAAATCACGAGACCGCCCGGCCGGGTGAGTGGCTCGGTGATGGTGAGGCGATAGTCACGAGCACCGTCGAGGCGGAGCGACTGATTCGCCGTGGTGACGTTCATGTAAATCGGGTTTGACAAGACCGGAGGTGCCCACGTGAGCCCAGCGCCGTCAGCGGTCGCAGGGCGCTCGACCGCGACCTGAACAATGGTCATGAAAAGTGCCAGCGCGATGGTTACGCGCAGTGCGTGGCGAATGGCTCGGTTGTAGTTAGATGAGGTGAAACGCACCGAATACTCCCTGGATCAGCCACTTTGAGTGGCTTCAGGGATTTCGATCGACGCTGATAGTCACGAAATAAGGCGTTAGACCCGTCGAAACCGTGACAATTCGTGGCTTTCTCATCTCACTATTCGCAACAAACGACATTCAGTGGTGATGTTCAGAAGAATCAGAGGCGCGCCAAAGCCTCACCTTTGACTGCCTGTAACGCCCCTCGTTGAATCAGGTCCAGCCGAGGCTCTCGGCGTGAGTACCCACGTCGAGCAAACGGCGCAAGCGGTTCACCGGGTGATGCTCGCTCAGCATGGCTGCCGGAGCGTCAGGGGGTGTGTAGAAAAGACTCGGAATTTCGAACGAGAGAGCCGCCATCATCAAGCGATCGTGCAGAAACTCGTGCCCGAACAGCTCGGGATACGCCTCGTTGAACCAGCGCAGCACGTCGGCATAGTCAGCTGCATGCGGTGCGTAGTCGCCGCCGACATGCAATTCAGGTTCGGCACAAAAGCGCGCAAGCACATCGATGTCGATCTCGGGTGGGCCAACGCGCGCCCACTCGAAGTCGAGCACAGCAACAAGCACACCGTTGGCCGACAGTACGTTCTCGAAATGGAGGTCGCCGTGCACGAGACCGTTGCGCTCGTGATCCCAAAACGCGTCGGCGACTTCGCGCGTGCGTTGTTCGGCGGCCTCGATCAATCCGTAATCCATGTAGTCAAACGACTTGATGTGTTCGAGCTGCTCGAAGAGCTTGTCGGCATTGATTTGGTGCGGCAGGGAAAGTCCGCCTTCGCCTTCGACAAAGGCCAGCTCAGTTGCTTGGTTTTCGTCGAGCGACACGTTGTGAATCGCTTTGAGTGCGAGAGCTACATCATGGGTAGCCGAGCGACGCGTTTCGACATTTAACTGTGACCACTCGCGGCTGAGCACACGGCCAGTGCGGTGACGAACAACAATCCATTCACCAAACGCTTCTTGTCCGCTCGCGATGACTTTTGGATAGTGCGTTTCAGGCGGAAGCACAGTGGCGAGCTTTGCCTCGCGACGCAAACGATTAGCACCGGGAAGAAAGCCCACTCGAATGACGTAGTTGCCAGCACGCCAAACTTCGTTGGTCGAACCAGCGATGCGCTCAGGGGTCTCAGCGTTTGTGATGCCTGCGCTGCGAAGGATGCTGGCGACACGCATGCGTCCGCCCAGATCGACCGTGCCTTTGCGCAAAACTCGCGCCGGGGTGGCTTCGGCCATGCGGCGCATCAACGCCTCATTCAGTAGATCCTGGCCCTCCCCGTAATTCACCTGAGTTATATCGGCCGGCCTCGCCGCAATTGCAGGTCTTGTTAGGCCGGATTCAAGGCTTACTCGGCGTCTGGAAGCTCAGGTCGCCTGACTACGGGTAGGGCTCTGAGTGGAGAGGCGGACGGTAAACCGGGCCCCACCCGACGGGCTGTCAGTCACCTCGACGTTTCCGTCATGCAGCCTTGCTTGTTGAGCCACGAGCGCAAGGCCAAGACCACTACCCTCGACTCGAGTCGCGCTGCCACGGAAGAAGTGCTCGAAAATCCGCTCTCGTTCTTCGACGGGCACGCCCGCTCCGTCGTCGTCGACCAAGAGACTGACGGAATCTGAATCACTCTCAACCGTGATCCAGACATTTGAGCCGCCATGACGAGCTGCGTTGTTGAGCAGGTTGTCGACCATTACCTTGAGCCCATCTGTCCACCCGACAATCTCAGACTCTTCAGCAGGCACGTCGTAGTGGAACTCGATGCTCGGGTGTCGTCGCTTGGCTCCGTCAACACTAACGGCGACAAGATCAGAAAAGTCGAGCAACTCGCGCTGGGCTTCACCCACGACATCACCACGCGCCAACGTGTGCAGCGCATCGAGTAAGCGCACGAGTCGCGTTTGCTCGCGCAATAGCGAAGCCAAGATTTCGTTGCGTTCCGCATCGACCAGATCAGGATTGTCTTGCAGCACATCAAGGTTTGCTTGCATGCTCGTGAGCGGCGTGCGCATTTCGTGCGCCGCGTTTCCGGCAAACGCGCGCGACGACGCAAGGGCAGCAGCTGTTGAGGCCGCTGCTTCTTGCAAACGGGCCAACATCACGTTGAGACTGTTCGCAAGATCATCGATCTCTTGTGTTCCCGACGACGGAACACGCACGCTCAAGTCTCGTCCGTTCGAGACTTGTTCGGCGGCCGAACGCAAACGCGCGAGCGGCTTCGTTGCGAGACCGCCGAAGAACCATCCAGCAAGCCCCGCCAACACTGACGACAACGCAGCGACTTCAATGGTTCGCCAACGGAGGTTGTCAACTAGCTCGTCGGTAACAGTTGTTGGCACGGCCGTTTCTAGAAGAATGCTGTCTGTTCCACTCCCCTGACTCACAATCTCGGTCACATGCACGCGCCACGAACGACCGCCCGCATTGACGGTGTCGTATCCGATTTGGGGTGATGGAAAGCGAACGTCTTTGAGGCCAACCGAGCCAACCTCGACATCGTTGCGATAAACGCGAATGATCGTGCCGACATCGGGCCGGCGCGTAGAGAGCGTCGAGCTGTCGACCGGCAAGCCCCTACTCAAAGCATCAAGCACTGGAAGTTGCGCCGCTGCCGACTGTTCAGCCAATCGACCGTCGAGCGCTTGGCGCTCTGTATGCGTCACCAAGATGTTGACAACCAGCCCACCGAGCACAAGCACGACGGCAGTCGAAAGCGCCGCAGCAATTGCGATTCGCCCGCGCAGGCTGCGGTGAATCACACCTCGGCTCTAAGTACGAACCCGACCCCTCGCACGGTGTGGAGCAAGCGGGCCTCGCCTTCGGCTTCGAGCTTGCGCCTCAGGTATCCGACAAAGACATCGACGACATTGCCGTCGACCTCGAAGTCGTAACCCCAAACCAGCTGCAACAATTGCGCGCGCGTCAACACAATGCCGGCGTGACGAACGAACGTCTCTAACAGTTCAAACTCGCGACGAGTGAGATCAAGTTCGCGTCCGTTGATGTCAACGCGGTGACGCAACGGATCAATGCGCAAGTCGCCAACTTGCAGTGGCACCGAAACATCAGATGGCGCGCGGCGTAGCAACGCGTGCAAGCGAGCAACGAGTTCGGGCAACGCAAAGGGCTTCACCAAATAATCGTCGGCCCCGGCCTGCAAACCAGCAACGCGCTCATCGACCTCAGAACGTGCCGACAAGATGCAGATCGGAATATCAACGCCGTCGGCCCGAAGACTCTTGATGACATCGATGCCGTCGATGCCAGGCAGACCAACATCGAGCACGACGAGGTCGGGCGGCTGGTTGAAAGCCGAGAGCGCCTGCTCGCCGGTAGGCGCAACACGTACCGCGAAACCTTCGAGGCGCAATCCGCGCTCGAGCGCCTCGCGAATCGCTGGATCGTCATCAACGACAAGCACGTCCGCCGATGAACCCGCCGTCACTGGTCGCACCTTTGTTTGCACATGGGCTTCAGTCTGCCCTGTTCCGCGGGTTGCGTTGACGGCGCCCCCTTCGACGAGATGTAGGCGGGGCGAACGAGTGCTTGTTGTGGGGTTCAGCATGCCGTTTAGCTTGGTCTGCGCTTATGTGAACGCCCTGAGAGGCTGGTCGCAAAACGCTCAGATCTTTGCCGTTTGCCAGGATCGAGCCGACACCCGACTGCTGGTTGCTACCGTGGGCGCTCATGAACCAACCGCTGGTGACCCGGTATCAGAGAGTCCTAATAAAGGTGAGCGGCGCCGCTGTCGCCGGCAAAGAAGGTTTCGGCGTTTCGTCTGAGGCTCTCGATCACATCGGCTCGACCATTCTCGCTGTGCGTGATTTGGGCGTCGAGGTTGCTGTCGTGATTGGTGGCGGCAACATCTTCCGTGGAAACGTCGCCGACGACTGGGGCATCGATCGCGTTGAAGCCGACCACATCGGAATGCTCGGAACGGTCATCAACAGCCTCTTCCTGCGAGGCGTTCTCACCGCCAAAGGCGACTACGACGTGCGCGTGATGACGGCCCTGCCGATGAGCAACTTTGCCGAGCCCTACATCCGCCTGCGCGCCAACCATCATCTGCAAAAGGGTTCGATTGTCGTTTTGGCCTGTGGCATAGGTCAGCCGTTTGTAACGACTGACTACAGCTGCGTGCAACGTTCGCTAGAAGTAAATGCTGACGCGATCTTGCTTGCAAAGCACGGAGTCGACGGCGTCTATAGCGCCGACCCGCGCGTCGATGAGCAAGCGGCGCGCTACGACACCCTCACCTATGAAGATGCAATCACCAACAACCTGCGAGTGATGGATCAGTCGGCGCTGATCTTGGCCCGCGATCACTCAATGCCGCTGCATGTCTTCAGCTTCGACGACACAAAGGCAATGGTTGACATCTGTCTCGGCAATGACGTTGGCACCTACTTGTCACCGTCGAGCGTTACGCAACTCGCCGAGTGAATTTGAGTTATCAGTCGCCGTCTTCTGCAAAGACGGCGCGATAAAAGCCGTCGACATCACTTAGATCTTTGAGCACTGCGTCGGGGCCCAACTTCACGAGACTGTCGTAGTCATAAGGGCCCGTCGCCACGAGCAAACACCGCACCTCATTCACGCGCGCGGCCTTCAGATCGTAGGGAGTGTCGCCAATTACCCAGACGTCTTCGTCGGGTGAGTCGTAGCCATACTTCTGAACAATTCGTTTGCGCGCAACGGCAACGAGATCAGAGCGCGTTGCGCTATCGCTGCCGAATCCACCAACTTCAAGGTCGATCAAAGTGTCGAGACCAAACATCGTGAGCTTGAGCACGGCGTTGACAGCAATGTTTCCCGACACAATGGTGCTCAGAACTGCTTCGTCATCGAGGCGCGTCAACAGCTCGCTGACACCAGGATGTAGATGCGCCAATTCACGCAACTCTTCTCGCCGACCGGCAAACTCTGAGCCGTAACGACGAAGACTGTGTTTGACGGCGTAGTCGAGTTCAGCTTCGGGAACATCAGCCCCGATGAGGATCTCGCGCATTAGTTCGGGGTCGGTCCACCCGTCGCGTTGCTCGCCATCGTCAACAACATCACGACCAAGGTGTGCGCTGACCGCAGCCAGTCGAGCACGGCGCCCAACGCCACCATTAGCTATCAGCGTGCCGTCGATATCCCACAAAAGCGTCTTTTGCATGCGCCTCCGAAGCTAGCGCCCAGAGCGAGCGCTAGCTTCGGGCAGTATCAACCTCGCCAGGTCAAGCTGGGGTTGGTGAACTCGTCGTCACCATTTCCGCCCCACATGTAGCTAGTGGTGCTGGCCGAGATGAGGCGATCGTTGCCGTCACCACCAACCATGGTGTTCTGACCGGGGCCACCACGAAGCACATCGTCGCCGTCGCTGCCGTAGAGAGCCGAGTCGCCGTCGCCGACCTTTATGCTGTCTTTGCCGTTTCCACCGAAGAGCGTGTTGGGCCCTGTTTGCGCACTGATCGTGTCGTCACCGTCGCCACCAAAGACCGTCGAACCTGTTTTGGCGACAACAATCGTGTCGTTGTCGGGACCACCAAAGACTTGGCTCGCTCCACCATTCACGCACACCGTGTCAGCACCAGCGAGGCCGTAGATGATGGCGCTAGCACCATTGGCAACGATGACATCAGCACCTGCAGTGCCAAACACTGTTTGATCGGCTTTGTCGACAACAAGCGTTGCTGCTTTGCCTTCACAAGTGTTGGTCGATCCGCTCGGCACGTTGCCGTTGCCACGCACGTGGACGGAAACACGACCATCGGCAAACGCTCCATCACTGTCAGTTATGCGGTAGACGAACGTGTCGTCACCGGCAAAGCCAGTGGCAGGTGTGTATGAAACAAACGGACCAGTGACTGGGCCATTGATGGTGCCGTGCTCGGGTTGGGTAACGAGCGAGTACGACACGCGCGTTCCGTCGGGGTCGCGCCCACCCAAAGAAATGTTGGTGGTGACGTCTTGAGGAATGTCGGCCTCGACACTGCCAGCAACCGGTGGAATGTTGGTGCCTTCAATCGTCGACAGCGTGGTCGTCAAGACGGGCTCTTCGCTTTCGATGACGCCGTTGCCATTGACATCGATCCACGCTCGCACATCGTCAGACCCACCGGCTGGCTTTGATGCCGCAGTCGAGTAACGCCAAATCGCCGCGCCCGATGATGTCGACACCTCTGAACCTTTGACACCAACATCAGGACCGGCCAAGACCTCGAACTGAACGTTGATGCCCTCGGCCGCAGGTCCACTTGCCGAACCGGTGTGAACAAAGACAAAGAACGTCTGCTCGTTACCAGCGCGAACGTTTTGAACCACCGGCCCCGCACTCAACACGAACTGGTCGTCGGCTGCGGTTGCGCCGCCGATGCCAATCAGTAGTGATGCTGCTGTTGTCGCAGCTGCACCGCCAGCCATGAGTCGCAACAAGCTCCGTACCTGCATAGCGCTCTCCCGTCGCTCGAAGTATTGAAAGTGAGGATTGAGATGAGGAAGTAAATGTGATGCAGCGGGAGCAGACACTAGAGCTTTTTGCAACCGATAGAAACGGTTAACGCACTAATAAATCGCTTGATCCGAAGATGTTCGTACGCAGCGCCGCAACAGACAACTCGAGTTGCTCTCACAGTGGCCGCGCTCATTCGGTCAGTAGCGACGAGGCTTTTGGTCTCGTGCGGAGGCGTTCAGCAGTAGGTCAGTAGTAGTTCGGCGCCTCGGCAGTAATCACCACGTCATGTGGATGACTTTCAATCAGGCCGGCTGCGGTGATTCGCGTGAACTGTGCTTTTTTGAGAGTGCTGATGTCAGGAGCGCCGCAGTAGCCCATCGCCTGACGCAATCCGCCGACGAGCTGGTAGAGGGTGTCAGCCACAGGACCTCGGTATTTCGTGCGGCCTTCTATGCCTTCTGGCACAAGCTTCTCTGATTCAGTGATCTCGCCTTGGAAGTAGCGGTCTTTAGAGAACGAACGGTCTGACATGGCGCCAAGCGAACCCATACCTCTGTATTCCTTGAAGCGTTGGCCTTGGTGCAACACGACTTCGCCCGGGCTCTCGTCGGTGCCGGCCAACAAACTGCCCAACATCACAACGTCTGCTCCAGCAGCAATCGACTTGGCAACTTCGCCCGAGTAACGGATGCCACCGTCGGCAATCACCGACGCTTCGTAGCCCTCAGCGGCGCGAGCCGCGTCGTAAATTGCAGTGAGTTGCGGAACACCGACGCCCGCGATGATGCGCGTCGTGCAAATCGAACCGGGGCCGACCCCAACCTTGACGCCGTCAACACCTGCGTCGAGAAGAGCGCGCGCACCGTCGTAGGTCGCAATGTTTCCGCCAACGACAGGAACGGGCGAACTCTCTTTGATCTTGCGGATCATGCCCAGCACACCCGAGGAGTGCCCGTGAGCCGTGTCGACAATCACCAAGTCGACACCCGCTTGAATAATTGCTTCGGCACGCTCTAGCGCATCGGCACCAACACCGACCGCAGCAGCGACACGCAGGCGACCTTGCGCGTCTTTGGTTGCGCGCGGGTACTGGACTTTTTTCTGAATGTCTTTGACCGTGATGAGACCTTTGATGCGTCCGTCAAGATCAACAACCGGAAGTTTTTCGATGCGGTGCTTCTGCAGAATGCCGCGCGCTTCTTCGAGCGTTGTGCCAACCGGCGCAGTGACAAGCCCTTCGCGTGTCATCACGGCCGACACCGGTTGCGACAAATCATCTTCGAATCGCAAATCGCGATTGGTGAGAATGCCGACTAGATAATTCTCAGCATCGACAACCGGCAAGCCCGAGATTCGGTAGTGCGCCATTTGCTTCAACGCCTCGGCGACAGAAACGTCGGGGCTCAGCGTCACGGGGTCGGCAATCATGCCCGACTCTGACCGCTTGACTTTGTCGATCTCGGCAACCTGAGCCTCAATCGAAAGATTGCGGTGGATCACGCCCAGGCCGCCCGCCCGAGCCATCGCTACTGCCATTCGTGATTCAGTGACAGTGTCCATCGCCGCAGAAATCACGGGGATCTCGACGGAAATACCGGCGACCACTGACTTGGTGACAACCTCCGCCGGCACTACGTCAGATGCGGCAGGCAGCAACAAAACGTCATCAAAAGTGAGGCCTTGCTTGACGACTTTCACCCCGTCGACACCATCGACACCGGACGCGCCCGACTCGTTGTTGGCGGGGGCAACGTCCATATGAATCTCCTGTGTGTCGAAGGGCTGGATGTACATCAGATTACTGGCGAACTGAGCACTATTCGAACGCTCTACGCGCCAACAAATCGTTCGATCTGACGCAGAGCGACAGGCGACGAATGCGTCGCGTGGTATCGCCCAGAACTAGATGAATGCCGTCTGACTTCACTAAGTCTTCACTTCCGAGCAACCGATTGAGCGGACGTGAAGTCGTTGAAGGCTCGGCAGGCGCCCATCAGAACCGCAGTAGCCCTTTCGCTGCTTGTCTTAATCGTTGGGCTCTCGATTTCGTTCGGCATGACCAACGCAATCGCTGACGCGCAAAGGCGTGGCATCGGCGAAGTGATGGACCGCCGCACCGAACTCGTACAGCGCGGCATTGCCTCTGAAACCGCGCGCTACCTCGAGAGCATGCAAACGGTGGCTGCTGGCCTTGGCTCGCAAACAACTCTGACTCATGAAGACTTTTTGGTTGCAACAGCGCCCCTGAAAGACATTCATCTCGCCGGTGCAAGCTCGATCAGTTATTTAGTTCCAGCAACCAACGACCAGATTCCCGCAGTGCAACAGTTCTGGCGTGACCGTGGCGTTGAGGGTCTCACTTTGACTCCGCAAGGCAACGCACCCGAGCACTTGTTCGCTGTGCTCAGTCAATCACTCGACGGACGCAGCAAGACAACGGTTGGCATCGACGCGTCACAGTCGCCTACGCCAACAGCAGCGTTGAATGAATCGCGCCGAAGCGGCAAGCCCGCGGTGACAGACGCGTATCAACTGCTAACTGACCGGAGCCTTCCAGAAGATCAGCGACAAATGTCGTTTGCATTGACAGTTCCGGTTTACGGCCCCGACGCAAACGGCGTGACGAACGTCTTCAAGGGTTGGGTGACGATGGGTCTGCGAGGCCAAGACTTCTTGGGATCGATCCTGAGTCAGTTCTCACAAGATCAAGTCGACGTTGCGCTGCAGGCGTCGAACTCAAACGGTCAGCGCGTTGTGGTGTCACAACTCCGCACGCACTCGACCGCCCACCGCGACGTGAGCCGTCAGACGAGCGTCAAGGTTGCCGAACGCGAGTGGCAGATCACGACCGAAGCCGTTTCATCACAGCTGCTCGGACATACATCCGCCTACCCGAATCTCGTTGGCGCTGTGCTGGTTTCTACGAGTCTGATGTTGACGATGTTGGTGTTCGTGCTCGCCACCGACCGCAGCCGTGCAGAGTCACGAGTACGCGAAGCAACACGCGAACTCAGCGACGCAGAGCAGAAAGCTCGCCACCAAGCCGACCTTCTGAATGCAGTGATGATGAGCATTAGCGATGGCGTTGGTGTTGTTGACGCGAATGGGGAATTCTTGCTGCACAACCCCGCCGCGAAGGCTCTGCTTGGTGTCGACGACGTTGGCGGAACCTCACAATGGCAAGGCCACTACGGCCTCTTCTTACCCGATGGAAAAACTCCGTTTGACAACAAAGACCTTCCTTTGGTGCGCGCTCTTGGTGGCGAGTCAATCGAGGGTGTTGAAATGATCGTCCGCAATGCAGCGCGACCCGAAGGCGTGTTGATAGCTGTTGGCGCAATGCCCCTTGACTCAAGCGCCGGACAAACTGGAGCGGTCGCAGTATTCCGAGACATCACTGCCGTTCGTCGTTACGAAGCCGACCTCCGTGCATTTGCAGGCATCGTGGCGCACGACCTCAAATCGCCTTTGACAACAATCGCCGGATACGGTGAGTTGCTGAGCGAACACATCAACGCTGACACCTCAGACGGGTCAGAGATGGCACGACGCTCGGTCGACCGCTTGCTGGTTGGCACTAAGCGCATGGCGAAGCTGATCGACGATCTGCTCTCGTACTCGGCTGCGCGCGACGCCGCCCTGACAATCGAACCCGTCAATCTGCAAACGATCGTCAACGACGTTGTCAGCGCTCGTATCGAGCAAGCTGGTTTGAGTGAAAGCGGGATCATCCCGAACATCTATGTCGGATCTTTACCTGAGATCGAAGGTGATACCGCTCTTCTGCGCCAGGTGTTTGACAACCTCGTGAGCAACGCAATCAAGTACACGCTCCCAGGCGCAACACCGCGGATCGACATCTCGGCATCCAACGACAACAAGGGCTTCGTGAGTATCGCCGTTGCCGATCGTGGCATCGGAATCCCCGCTGATCAGCACACCGCCATCTTCGCCAGCTTCCATCGCGCACATGCAGGAGCTGGATACAGCGGAACGGGAATGGGTTTGGCCATTTGTCAACGCGTCGTAGAACGCCACGGCGGAACCATTGCCGTCGAAGACAATGTTGGCGGTGGAGCTCGATTCGTGATTTCCATCCCGACTGCGCAAACGTCAATCGGTGATAGCTCAGGCGGCGACAGCACTCACCGCGAGCGATTCGGCATCAAGCATTCTCAAGCCGCAGCGCGCGTCTGATCGACGAGCCACTGCGCAACTATCTCGGCAACGCGATCGCTGTACTTGGCCATACCGTGATCGCCTCCCTCGATGAGCTCGCAACTCACATCGGTTGTTATTGCCTTGACGTGCTTCTTGATCTCAGCTGGCGCACCAAAGGCATCGCGAGTTCCTGAAACAAACAGTGTCGGCACTTCAATCTGCGGAAAGTGATCGACGCGCAATTTGTCAGGCTTGCCCGGCGGATGCAGCGGATAACTCATCAGCACCAAACCCGCTGTCTTCAACCCATCGGCCGCCGCGATGGAACACATGCGTCCACCCATCGAACGCCCACCAATGAAGATGCGATCGAGCGGCAACCTCGACTGTTGCGCGAACTCGTTCAGGTGGTTGGCAACCGACTCCAACAAGACAGGCTGACGGTCGGGAGCTTTGCGTCCAGCAAGGCGATAAGGAAAGTCGGCGCGCTGCACCACAAAGTTCTTGGGCACCGCCTTCTCAACCGCAATCAACGCCGGCGACGACGAATCAGCTCCGGCTCCCGGCATGAGCAACAACCCATACTTCTTGCGAGTCATTGCGACACTCTGCCTCATTTCTCCCGCACCCGCGCTCCTCGCGCGCTCCCCACCCTGCTCCCGCTCGAGCACCTTTCAACCACGCGATAAGACCAAATTCGCCACGAAACGGGCCGTGTTTTGGTCATATCGCGTAGTTGAAAGCGGTGGGCGCAAGGGATTTGTCGGAGTCGGGATCGCGTGGCTGAACGAGGCGGGCGGGCGGGATTTGGTTGGGCGCGAGGGTGACTGCTTCGCTGGGCGGACGATTCGTGCAGCACCACCGAGGGAGATCGCACCGATGTCAATCCAACCTTCAGACGAGACCACCACTACGACACCAGCTATCAGCCTGGCGTTTCGCGGCGGACGAGGCATCGACGATTGCGACCGCTCAACGTTTGTGGACGTACTTCGAGGCGCACTTCTCGACTCACCAAGAGCACGCGAGTTTTTTGCGTTTCGCGGCATTGAGGCGCTGGACTTAAAACTGCCGATGGAGCAACACGAGGGGCCTTACGTGACAGCGATCGAACTCGAGCAGCCAGTGCGCAGGTCGCAAGGTATCGGCCTTTAACTGTCAGCCGTTTAGGCGGGCCGCGCGCAGTGCCAGGTAGCGCTGCTCGGGCAGACTCGCAGTCATCTCTCCAGCACGACGGTAGGCGTCGCGAGCGGCAAGCAACTCCCCCGCTTCTTCAAGCAGATGCGCGCGCACAGCTTCGATGCGATGACCAAGCATCGATCGTTGCTCTTCACTCAACGTTCCGATCAACGCAAGCCCGGTCTGCGGGCCGTTCACCATTGCCACTGCAACAGCTTTGTTCAATGTGACAACTGGGCTTGGCGCTACGGTCTCGAGCAGCTCATACAACACGACTATCTGCGCCCAGTCAGTTGCCTCGGCCGACTCAGCCTCGTCATGCACGGCAGCGATAGCGGCCTGCAGTTGATACGGCCCAATCGGATGCTTGCCCAGTGTCGTCGTGATGAGCGACACGCCTTCGGCGATCTGTTGCGCATCCCAAAGCGAACGATCTTGTTCGGCCATTGGAATCAATGAACCGTCGACACCCACTCGTGCTAGGCGTCGCGCATCGGTCAACAACATGAGCGCCAACAGTCCCCTTGCCTCGCCGTCGTCGGGAACCAGCTCATTCAGCAAGCGAGCGAGGCGCACGGCTTCGGTCGTAAGGTCGGTGCGCTGAAGTGTTGCGCCAGCGCTTGTGGTGTAGCCCTCGTTGAAGATCAAATACAGAACGTGTTGCACGCTGCACATCCGCTCGGCGCGTTCATCATCTAACGGCAGCGCGAATCCAACGTTTGACGATTTTATTGTCTGCTTGGCGCGACTGATTCGCTGAGCCATCGTGGCTTCAGGCACGAGAAACGCTCTCGCAATTTCTGACGTACGCAATCCGCCGACAGCGCGAAGCGTCAAGGCCAATTGCGAAGTCACCGACAGCGACGGATGACAGCACAAGAACAGCAGAGCGAGTGAGTCATCGCTCGACGACGCAACTGGGAGCTCGAAGTCGTTGGGGATCGTTGCGGATTCGCGACGCTGTCGTGCACCTTCACTTCTCCACTCATCGACCAGTCGACGCGAAGCAACCGTCGACAACCATGCTCTCGGATTTTCGGGCACACCCGAAGTTGGCCATTCAACGGATGCTGCCAGCAGTGCTTCTTGCACAGCGTCTTCACACGAAGCGAACTGCCCGTGACGACGCACGAGCGCGCCGAGAACTTGTGGCGCCAACGAGCGCAACAAGTTCTCGACTGCGGGATCAGTTAACAAATTCGGCGGGCGGTGCATCCATAACTTGGCGTATCTCAATCGGGCCTTGTATGAAAGCGACTATTGGCGACGCAATCTCGATCGCACGCGCTTCGCTCTCAACAGCGACGATCCAGTAACCAGCGAGTGATTCTTTCGACTCGGCAAATGGTCCGTCAGTAACAACAGGCACGCCGTCGCGCACGTCGATGGTTTTGGCTTGCGTTGGATCGGCCAACCCTTCAGCAGCAACGAGTTCGCCCGACTCGGTTAGGTCGTTGCCGACCGTCTGCATGAACTGGATCATCTCTTTGACCCACTCAACAGAACGACGCTCGAGCATGCTCGCTTGGTCGCCAAACATCATGATTATGTACTTCACGTGCGCTCCCTCAACCCTCGTACGCGCTCTGCAGCTGCGCTATGTCGAGTTTCACCATCTGGAGCATTGCTTGGGTAACGCGCTGTGTTTGCTCAGGCGTGCCTTCTGTCATCAGCGTGTTCATTTGCGACGGGACAATCTGCCACGACACGCCGTACTTGTCTTTGAGCCATCCGCATTGCTGCGCTTGTCCGCCGTCTAGCAATACGTTCCAATACCGATCGATCTCGGCCTGAGTTTCGCAACTGACAAAGAATGAGATGGATTCGTTGAAGTGAAACCCTTGATCGCCGCCATTGATGGCCATAAAGGTTTGGCCGTGCAGTTCGAAGTCCATTGCAAGTACTGAGCCGGGTTCGCCAGGACCGTCGTCGCCCCAGCGCGAAACGTTGAGGATCTTTGAGTCGTCGAACGTGTCGATATAGAAGTTGATGGCCTCTTCGGCGTTATCGGTAAACCACAGACATGGGCTGATCTTTTGCATGTTGATCTCCTTGGGTCGATCAGTTCTTACTAGCCGCCACCCGGCGACATGAGAGGGTCGGAGTCAGGCCTCGATTCTCGACATGGTTTTCCAGATTTCCGAGAAGTTGCTGTTCATGGGCATTCTGAGGGCGAATTGAGGCGAAAGTCCGTTGCCTCAGACGGGGCTACCGTGCCAGCGTGGGAATCATGATGCACGCACGCCAAACACTCTCTCAGCTGCGCCTCGCCGGCCGGTCACGATCAGCGGTCGCCGCTGTGACCGCTATAGGGATTTTGGGTGCAACTGCGATTGGGCTCAACGGCGCCCTTTCGTCAGCAGACGCAGCCACAGTGTCGGCAAAGAACTACGAGATCGGCAACCTCGTTGCTGCTGACTTGTTCGAGCGCAACGTTGCCGACGGCTTGGGCACCGCGAACACAGGCGGCAAGTATGGCGACCTACGCAACGGGGCATCGCTGAGTGTTCACAACGGCGCAGCGCACCTCGACGGTGTATCCCTCGGAAAATCGACTGCGTTCTGGTTGCCAGCAGTGAACGTCGCTGACGTCAACCAAGAAACGACACTGCGGATGGACACCGTGCCGAGCGGACGCATGGGCCTCTACTTTGCAACCGAGTCTCGTCGTCAAAGCAACGGCGACGCGTATCGCGCCAAAGCGGTCGTCGAAACTGGCGGATCAGTTCGCCTGTCAGCAAGTCGCGTGCGCGGCGGGATCGAAACACCACTCGGTTCGACAAACACGAACCTCAAACTCAGCACCAACTCGAAGTGGCACGTCGAAGCGCGCGTTGCGGGAACCAACCCTGTTCAGATTCTTGAGCGCGTGTGGATTGACGGTGCGGCGAAACCAGACTGGCAACTCAGCCTCGTCGACTCGACAAATGCCGCAATCAATAGTGCCGGCGCCGTCGGCAATTGGACCTACTTCTCGACCACTGGGTCAACACAAGGTTTTGCCGTCACCGACATAAGAGCGTGGGCTCTGAAGGCGCCGGTGACAGCCACAACGGCACCGCCAACAACAAAACCAACAACGAAGAAGGCACCAACGACATCAACAACAAAGCCTTCGACACCCCCCACAACGAAGCCTCCGACATCCCCTACGACGGCCAAGCCGACTACGACCACAACAAAGCTTCCGGCGCCGCCAAGCACTACTCCGCAGAAGCCAAATGCGTCCAACACAGGCGTGCCGGCCGGAACCAAGCTGACGGCTTACAACGGTCCGTCAACGATCACTCAAGACAACACGGTGATTGATGGCAAAGAGGTTTATGTCGACCTCAAAGTCGCGGCGAAGAATGTTGTCATTCGCAACTCTTACTTGCACTGTGGTGCGGGCATCCCGAGCAACAACACCGGCTGCGTCGACGCGAACAGTCTCGACAACTACAACCTGCTCGTTGAAAACAACACGATCATTCCTGACCACCCGTCGTACTACCGAGACGGCATTGTCGGACACGAATACACAGCACGGGGCAATCACATTGCTCACACAAACGATGGGCTTGGCATCTTCAACAACCCACGCGGAGATCTCATCGCCAACGTCGTTGCCGAGCGCAACTACATCCACGACTTGACGCATTGGAACGTCGACCCCGCACACGACGACGGCACCCACAATGACGGCATCGAGATTCAAGGTGGCCACAACATCCGCGTTGCGTACAACAACATTGTCGGATCGGTCGTTGCCGGCGACGGTCTTGGCGTCTTTGGCCTGCACGCCGGTGCCGCGATCATCGTCGTGCAAAACACCACGCCGGTACAAAACACGGTGATCGAGAACAACTGGCTCGACGACGCACAAAACTCCGTTTGCATCAATCAAGGCAAGTTCTCAGAGGTCAGCCTGACGTTGCGCAACAACCTGTTTGGGCGCAACCAATACGTCTACGCACGCAACTCGACTTATCAGATTCGCATCTACGACAAGTCGCAATCACACATCGACGGGCTGCTTACCAACCGCTGGGAAGACACAGGAGCGCTGTTGACCGAGGGGCGCGACACCGGCATTCGCTACAACTCAGAGTGACACTAGGGGGCACCAAAAGCCCTGTTCATTTGCCATTGCCACTCTCGGTGGGCTAAGTATCATGATCCATACCGCTCAAAAGGAACAGAGGCAGGCCTGTGTACCAACTTTCGATACGTAGTCGTTCGCGCAAGACCAAAGCGCTGCTGGCCGGAGGGGCGGCCGCCTTGCTGCTCGCCACCTCAATGGGAGTTGCCAGCGCCGCCGACCGCCCGGCGGGTGCTCTTGCCGTGTCAACTTCGCCCGACCGCTCGTCAGCCGCATCGCTTGCGCGTTACAAGGCGTCGGGTTCGATCTACGTCTTCGTCAACCGCAACAACGTTTCAGAGGTCTCGTTTTACCTCGACGACAAGACACAGAGCGGTGCTGCATATTCGGTCGAGCGCTATGCCGCCTATGACTTTGCAACAACAAACCCCGACGGCTCAGCTCGCGCTTTCGACACCAAAACGATTGCCGACGGCACTCACAACATCACAGCAGTCGTAAAGAACGCACGTGGAAACAACCGTGTGTTCAGCGCGAACTTCACAGTGCAGAATTCGTCAACGAACCCGACGACATCGACCACTGTCAAACCAACAACGACAACAACGAGCGCGCCGACAACATCCACTTCGACATCAACAACCGTTGCGCCAACAACATCGTCGACAGTTGCTCCGACGACTTCGACTACGGCGAAGCCGACCACCACAACAACGGCCAAGCCGTCGACCACGACAACGCAAGTACCAGGCAACAACAAGAACTGCCTCGCCAAGCCAAGTGCATGTGGACTTCCTGATGCGACCAACACCGGCTGGCAACACACGGGCGTCGTGCTCAAGCCCAGCGGATCGATCAAAGTGACTCAACCAGGCACCGTTATCGATGGGCTCGACATCAAGGGCGAGGTCTCGATCGAGGCTGACAACGTAACTATCAAGCGTTCACGCATCACCTCGGGCGACTACTACCCCATCCGTCATCTGAACGGAAACAAGGGTCTTCTTGTTGAAGACACAGAGATCGCTGGCACAAACGGCGATGTCACCTCAGCCATCTCGTTCACTGACTACACGGCGCGACGCGTCAACGTTCACGGCAGCGCCGATGGCCTCAAGGCTGACAACAACGTGTTGATCGAAGACTCATACATTCACGACCTTGCCTTGAGCCCTGGCTCACACAACGACGGCATCCAGAGCACTGGCGGAAGCAACGTCACCATTCGTCACAACACGATCGATGTCGGCTCTGACGGAATTACGTCGTGCATCATCTTGGGCAACGAGTGGGCACCTCAGTCAAACATCACTATTGCCAACAACTTGCTCAACGGAGGCGGATGGTCGATCTATCTCCCCGATCAAGGCACCAACCGTTCAATCACCGGCAACCGTTTCGGACGTGACTACGGATACGGCATCGCCACGCTTCAGGGCACCTACACATGGTCAGGCAATGTGTGGGACGACACTGGGCTTGCGGCCAACGACTAACGCCAAGTGTTCGAAACGCCCCACGGGATTTCCCGTGGGGCGTTTTGCTTTCAACGCTTAGAAGAATGGGGGCCCACCCATGTCGATCGGTAGCTCATTGTTGAGTGAAGGAACAGGCGTGGGCAGCGGTTGCAATGACGGAGCCAGATGACCCCAAGTCACCAACACGTCTTCGCGCGTGTACATCATGAAGTTCTGATCTGTTGTGTCAGGACCAAAGCGCTCAGTGTCAGTGATGTCTCTCACCAGCACGTCATCCCACTGCAGCAAGCATTCGCCAGCCGGATAACCATTCCAGTTGGCGTCTTCGTTCGGCGGAATCGGCTTACCGACGTAGTCATACTTACTCGGAGGTACTTTGCCTTGGCCTTCTAACTTCGTCCATAGCGCTGCTAGGTCAGGGGTGTGGCTAAACGCATACACGGCATCGTCGGGGTTCGCACTCAGGTAAGCCTTCGCCCGCTCACCAATGAGATACGAAGCGAGGCCTTCGCGGCGATAGTCGACTGCTACGCGAATGTCGTCGATTGAGAGACCCATCCAATCGAACGAAGTGTGCAACTCAGCAACGCCGCGGCCTTCGTGCACGAGAACGTTGATTACACGGTTGTGCTTGTCGAAATAGTAGGACTCGAATACGCCGTAGGTCTTGCCCGAGATCGTCACTTCTCTCATGTCCATGCGTCGGTATATCTCAGACGCATCGCGTGGGTTGGCAGGATCAAGAACACGGTTCCACATCGCTTGTTGTTCTAAGCGCGCACTTTCGACGAACTCGCGACAAGTACCGGCCCAAATCAACTCAGCCACATGAATACGTGCAACACGGTCGGGCGGTGCCGGCACCTTGAGATTCAGCGCTTGCAGCGCATCGACTCCAATCGACTTCATTCCGTCACCCGGTGGCAAACGGACACCCGCGTAGTAGCCGTCGACATAGGTGACAACGCCCGATTCGCCACGAAACCATTCGGTGTCTTTGTAGTAATCGAGTTGCGGCAAGATCTGAAAGTACGGACGAGGATGCGAATCAGCCGTGACGACAACTTCGTTTCCGGCACGCAAACCGGCGAGCTCATTGATCCACTTTGGCTGCCAGCCCGTGCGACGTAACAACGTGACCTCCTGATTCGGGTCGAGCTCTTGCCACGCAGTGAACGGCAAGCCATCTTTTGGCAGCGATGCAATCGCGAGTTTGACGCGACCATCAGCCGTTGGTTCAGGCATCACCCAAGTGACGGTTGTCTCATAGCCGAGAGGGCTTTCGACAATGTCGCCGGCAATGAGCTGCGACACCGGAACGTTCGTGCGACGGCTTCGTGAGTTTCTTGGGGTCATGAGAGCAGGCCTAGTTGTCGCTCGGAGAGCAAACCAAAACCAGCGCGTTCTCATGCGAGATGAAGGCACAGCAGGGACGCCCGACAACTAAACGACCTGTTCAGCGACCACATTTGGTGACTCTGAGCGCCCCGAAGAGCCTCAAGGCGCGCCCAAAACCCGTCGATATCTCTGGGGTGAGGTGGGATTCGTCAACAGCAGAGACGCGCGTTCGACTGATGCCTCAGCGCGCCCAAATCCTCATCGGTATTGTGTCGTTGCTCGCTTCGATTCTCGGCGTCGTCATCGTGCCAGCGGCACCGGCAGCCGCAGCCGTCACTCTCGTTCAAGCGATCGACCATGGTGACAACAGTGGCGGCCAATCAATGTCAAAGGCGTTCTTGAGTAACAACACAGCTGGCAATGCAATCATCGCAGCATTCGGTTTTGAGGGCGGTGCGAGTCCGACGTGTGGCGATTCTCAAGCCAATCAGTACGACATGGCCGTGTTGGATTACTACCCTGCACAAAACCGAACAATGGGCGTCTGTTACGCGCGCAACATCGCGGCGGGAGCCAACACGGTGACCGTCAGCATTGGCGGCGGCAACTATGGCTTTAAACGTCTTGCCATCCACGAATACAGCGGGTTGGAACCCGCGCTTGGATTCGTGGACATCAAAGCAAGTAACAACGCCCGTTCCCAAAGCCTCGCCGATGACGTGACAAGCACGCAAGTTGCTACCGCTTACAACGGCGACTTGATATTTGGAGCTACTTACACCGTCTCGTCTAGCAACATCACACCGGGCACGGGCTTCACTGAACGCACCACGTCGACACCCGACGACTTCGTGACCGAAGACAAGGTGCAAGCATCAGCCGGCTTGGTTGACGCAAAGTTTTCAGCCACCAGTGACGAGTACTACGTCACGCAAATGGTTGCCTTCCGCGCTGCTAACGCCAGTCAAGGCCCAACGCCGTCAGGTATTCAATACGTACAAACAAAGTCACTGTCGCACCTCGCCAACGGCACAACGATGTCGGCCACATTGACTAACGACGTGGCAACCGGAAACACAATTGTTGTCAACGCCGGTTCAGACGCCGACGCGGAGTTCACGTGCTCAGATACTTACGGCAACACCTATACAAACGTTGGTTACACATGGAGCGGACTACAAGTTTCGTCTTTTGGTGGCTGTTACGCGGTCGGAGTTACCTCGGGCGTAGGCCAAAACACGGTGACTGTTGACTTCCAGGGCGTAAGCGTTGGAAGTCGCCACATCACCATCACGGAATACAGCGGCATTTCATCGACCGCTCCCGTGGATACAACTACATCAGGAAACGATGGCGCAACCACCAATCCAGCGGGCAGCGCCATCACCACGACCTCCGATGGCGACCTCATCTACGCAGCAATGGTGAATACCTGTTGCGGCGGAGCTCACCTAACCGCTGGTGCTGGATTCACTCAACGCGTTCGCGGCCTCGAGGGCATGGTGATCGTCGAAGACTTGGTGCAACCGACCGCCGGCGCTATCACGGCCGACTTCAACAGCAACATAAATGTTGATTACTACGCGGTAACTATCGCTTTTAGATCGGCTAACTCTGCCGGCGTGGTCGTTACGACGCGCATCCCTGCAGAACTTACATTCGGTGTTAGTTCACACGTGGGCGCGTGTAACGGTGTGTCGCAAACGGGCGGACTTAGCGTGAGCGGATCAACCATCAACTTTGGTGCGTTGAACCCCGCTGCAAACATCGTTGCCGCACAAGACCTACATGTGGTCACCAACGCAGTTGCTGGGTTCACGATCAATCTGTCTTCGACCGGTGATCCGAACGATGGAAACGGACACACCATCGCCGGCGTCAGTGGCACCAACACAGCACCAGACGTATTTCCGTCGGCGGGAACAGCCGCGTTTGGTTACACAACCGACGAAGCCACTCTCGGCACGGGAACTGTCGATCGTTTCACAAACCCCTCAGCACAGTGGGCTCGAGCAGACTCGACGCCGTCGGAAGTCGCTTATCAATCCGGCCCCAGCGACCACACCGTCTGTGTCGCTTATCAAGCGGGGATCACGGCCAACACTGCACCGGGCGGCTACTCGACAGTGGTGACATACAGCGTCGTACCAAGCTTCTAACAAGCGTTAGGCGCTGCATTGATGTCTCACCCTGCTAGCTAGGCTCGCCCACATCAACCACAAAAGGATGTGAGGCCCAAATGGCTAGCGTGAGCACTTACCTCAACTTCGCTCGCAACACCGAAGAAGCGTTCAACTACTACAAGTCAGTATTTGGCACTGAGTTCGAAGGCGAGATCAACCGGTTCGACGGTGTTCCACCACAAGAGGGTCAGCCGCCACTGGCCGACGACGACAAGAACCTCGTGATGCACGTGTGCTTGCCAATCCTCGGCGGTCACCGCTTGATGGGCACCGACGCGCCCGACTCAATGGGCTTCACGCTCAACCAGGGCAACAACTTCTACATCAACCTCGAACCCGACACCCGCGAAGAGACTGACTCTCTTTTCAAGGCGCTGTCCGAGAACGGCGAAGTCGAAGTAGAACCGCAAGAGATGTTCTGGGGCGCCTATTTCGGCTCGTGCACCGACCAGTTCGGCGTTAAGTGGATGTTCAACTGCGCGAGCGAGTGAGCTAAACGTTGGCCTGAGGGCTGTAGCAGATTCATAACTATTGATTATCAGCATTGAAGAAATCTTGGATTAGACATTATCGGTCGGCTTGGCCGACAATGACAGCTCCGCAATTACGAAAAAGGACTCACTCAATGCTCACAGTTGGCGACGAATTCCCTAGCTACAGCCTCAAGGCCGCTGTTTCTTCTGATCGCGCGAACGCCTTTCAAGACATCGACGAAAGCACCTACAAAGGCAAGTGGCGCGTCGTTTTCTTCTGGCCGAAAGACTTCACGTTCGTATGCCCGACTGAGATCGCAGCGTTTGGAGCGGCGAACGCCGACTTTGCTGATCGCGACGCCCAAGTTCTTGGCGTCAGCACCGACAACGAATACGTGCACCTCGCATGGCGTGAAAACCACGCCGACTTGAAAGACATCCCCTTTCCGATGCTCTCCGACCTCAAGCGCGAGCTCTCGATGGCGCTTGGCATTCTCGACAAAACAGAAGGCGTGCCGTTGCGGGCGACGTTCATTGTCGACCCGTTCAACATCATCCAATGGGTGTCGGTGAACGGCCTCGATGTCGGCCGCAACGTTGACGAGGTGCTCCGCACTCTCGACGCTCTGCAAACTGACGAACTTTGTCCATGCAATTGGAAGCCGGGCGACGAAACGCTGAGCGCGTAGTCACCATGTCAATTGAAGCTTTGAAGGCAGCTCTGCCTGACTGGGCAAAAGACATTCGCTTGAACTTGGGCTCGTTGGCAACAACGGGCACCAAGTTGAGCGAGCAGCAGTTGTGGGGCACATTTTTGGCCTCGGCCATTGCCGCTCGAAGCGAAGTCGTGCTCGCCGCCATTGATGAAGAAGCATCGGCGCATCTGTCGGCCGAAGCCAAAGAGGCAGCCAAAAGTGCAGCGGCCGTGATGTCAATGAACAACGTGTACTACCGGTTCACGCATCTGATGCCTGACCCCGAGTACTCAAACATGCCAGCGCGTTTGCGCATGAACGTGATCGCGAATCACGGTGTCGACAAGGCCGACTTTGAACTGTGGTCGCTCGCCGTTTCAGCCATCAACGGATGCGGGCGCTGCATGGAGTCTCACGAGCACGAAGTAATCGGCAAGGGCCTTACCAAAGAGCTCGTACACGACGCTGTGCGTGTCGCTGCCGTTGTCAACGCGGCAGCCGTGACACTCGATGCCGAAGATCACTTCTTCGCTGCACAATCCGCCTAGCTGTCAGTTAGCTAGCGAATCTCGATAGCAAGATTCAGAGGCGCAAGCCCTGACGCGCAAGATACGAGTTGTCGAGCGGTTGCGAACCCTCCCACCAACGACCGGTCGATGTTTCGAGATTCGCAATCTGCTCTGCTACAAAAACAGCATTGACGACTTTGGGTGTGCCGAGCGGAACGCGATCTGCGTCGTGACTGCGCGCAACGGCCTCAACGAGTATCTGCGGCAAGCCCCACTGTTGAGCCATGTAGGCACCAATGGCCGCATGTGTCGTGCCAAGCACGTCGAGCTCACAAAGCTCGAGCGAGCGGCCACTATGAAGCGCCTCTTCTTTTAGTGCGAGGTAATGCGCTGGAGAGCACACCGACAGCGCAAGCAGACCCATGTCGTGCAACAGTCCGCCAACAAAAGCTTCGCTCTGTTCGTTCGCAGGCATCATCGATGCAGCAATTTCAGCAACGGCTTGCGAATGAACACTGTGCTCGTTGATTACTGCACGCATTGAGCCGTCCATCGAACTCAATGCATTCGCCAGTTCGACAGCCGACAACATGCTGTAGATCGTGCTGAAACCGATATATGGAATCGCTTTGTCTAACGTCGCAATAGGACGGTTAAGTGCAAAGCCGGCGGAGTTGACGAGCTGAAGCATCTTCGCCGTCATTGCCGTGTCGCGCTCAATGATTGCTGCCACGGAGTCGATCGACGCATTGGGATCGTTCAATGTGTCTGACAGCTCTTGCACAATGCCTGTCGGACTCGGCAGAGCGTCGATGCTGTCGATCAGCTTTGTGAGCTCTGGGTCATACAGCCGGTGCTTGAGATTGACACCGCGCTCAACAGCACGTTTCAACACAATCGGCTCGTTGCTCGCGCCCGCCTCGATCGCGTTGGCAAACGTGTGACGTTGTGTTGAATCCATTCGATGGGCCGAGGTGAGCACGAGTGCAACGCGCGGATTCACGCTGCTGGTTGTGCGCGACAGCGTCTTCGCATCGAGGTCCGAACTATCGACGCTGCCAATCACGGCATCGATCGTGTCGTCATCGTTCATTTGCTCGAGCGTTGATTCGAGACTCGTCGTAGGCGTCACGGTCCAGTTCGGACACACCTCTTCAATGACGGCCACGGTGTTTTGATCCGCGAACGGCTCGCCCACCAGCAGCACGTTCAATGGAATTGGATAGTCGTCCATAACTCCTCCGAATAGGCGCGACCGTTCGGTCACTGACCCCCAAGTCGAGTACTTGCCCCATCACCCTGCTTTGTTACGCGCAAGGCATTTCAGCACATTTCACTCTGCGTTTCAGGACGAGGACTCAGGTGCTGCAAACGTTTTCAGTTAGTAGGCGAACTTCCACACCTGCGCGGGCGTTGCATTGCACCGGTAAGTCCACACCGGAGTCTTGTCGACAGAAGAACCAGCCTTCACATCGAGGCAGAGATTCGCATTGGGGTTGAACAACGAACCGTTCGTTTGCCTCATCCAGACCTGCGCCTTGCTGCCGTTGCATTTCCACAGCTGTACGCGCACTTGCGGACGCTGCGATGACGCCGGTATGTCAATGCAGAAGCCACGCATCTGGATGGAGTTGTCAACGAACGACCACTGCTGCGCCTGTGTTCCATTGCACGAAAAGAGGCTGATGTAATTGCCGTTTTTGAGATGGTTGGCGTAGTTGTCGAGGCACTTTCCCGCGATACCAACAATGGGCCCGGTGGCAACGGGTGCGACGGTCGCCATCGGTCTTGTAGTCGCCGTGGGTGGTCGTGACGTCGTGACTGCATCGACCGTGGTGTTGTCAAAAGACGCGGGGATCACCAGAAGCAGCACAACTACGAGCGCTGCCACAACCCATAGAGCTCTGCGTCGCATCGCAACAAGCAAGTACTGCATGAACACTCCAGCGCCTCAAAGGGCAATAGTCACCCATGGCGCATCATGATGCAAGCAGTTTGACCCTTTTGCACTATTGGTCAGACGATCGTGAGGCTGGTCAGACGATAGTGAGGCCGAGCCAAGCGGCAAGTACGGCGCACACACTCGAAGCAGCGACGTAGACGAACATCCGCCACCACCGCCGGGAGATACCAAGGGCCACCGCGTCGCGCGCAAAACTGCTCACCGTTGTGTATGCACCTAAGAATCCCGTGCAAACAATCGTCGTAAGCGGCTTGCCGAGACCGGCAAGCAAACCGATCACAAATGATCCCGTGACGTTGACAACAAACGTGCCAAGCGGAAGATCACGCTGGTTGAAACGACGACCAACCTCGGCGCGCGCCAACGCACCCGCTGCCGCCGCAAGCGCGAACGCAGCTGCCGTAGCAACCGTTGTCAAAGCTGTTCCTCAAGCGGTTGAGTCAAAGCAACAAGCAGCCGTAGCGTCAACGCACCAAGCGCAGCCAAGGCAATCGAGGCAGAAACAGAGATGGCTACGTATCCGAGCGCAACAGCAACGCGATCGTCGTTGAGATATTGCGCGGCCTCTAACGCCAAAGTCGAGAACGTCGTAAGGCCACCGCAAAAACCGATGCCGACGCCATCGTGAAGTAAAAGTCGCGCTTTGTGATGTGTCCACTCTTCGGCCATGACGAAACCGAGCACAAACGAACCCACGGCGTTGACGAGCAGAACCGGCCACGGAAAGCCGGGCGACGTAGACGACTCGATGACAGCGAAGCGCGCTGTCGCCCCGACGATGCCGCCGAAGCCGATTGCCAATGCCCTCCCCCGCGTCCATCTCGCTCGCATCCTCATCCGCACCCCAGCATTCTCGCTCAACGACATCGAACCTGGTCAGTTCTCTAGAGCCTGTTGCCCACAGGAAACACGACTGCGTGCGGCTCAGCTCACCTGCGGCCGGCTCACCAGCGACACGTGCGGCGTGACGGATAGTCCCGGGCGGAGTCAAGGTCAACGTTGACCCCGACTCCGCAGCAGACGTGTCTCGTCGGGCGGCGCCAAGGGGCGGGGCGGGCATATAGTTATCGCCGACCGGGGGGACAACTGCTTTGACGATTTATCAAAGAATTGGCGGCGCTGCCGCTATAGAGGCTGCGGTCGAAGACTTCTATGAGCGCGTCATGGCTGACGATGAGCTCGCTCCATACTTTGACAACACGCACTTCTTGCGCCTCAAGGCACACCAACGAAACTTCCTCGGCGCTGCGCTTGGCGGCCCCGAGGAATACAGCGGGCTCGAGATGAGCGTTGCCCACTCCAGTCTTGGCGTTACCACGGCACACTTCGACAAGGTCGTGAGCCACCTCGCCGCCTCACTCGAAGCCCTCAATGTCGATCCGAAAACGATCGACGAGGTCAAAGCCAAGCTTGCCCCACTCAAGCCGTTGATCGTCGGCGAGTAGCGAGCGCTCCGCCGCAGGGCTGGCCCGCTGCGCGCTAAGAGTGCCAGCCCGGTAGCGAAACGGCACCTCAAGGCTCGGGCGGCGAGCGTCGATATAGCTCAGGTGAAGGCTTTGGTTCAGCGCTTATCTCGCCGGGTTGCCCCTCTGGCAGCTGCGTTTGCGCTGCTCGTAACCATATTTACGGTCGTTCCGGCCACCATGGCTACAGCGGCCGTCGTGCACGTTCAGAGCACGGGTAACTCCAACAACTCCTCGACATCGGGAACCTCGTATTCGGTGGCCTTCGGCTCGAACAACACGGCGGGCAACACCATCATTGCGGCGTATTACTTCGGCGGCGGATCAATCACGCCAACGTGCAGCGACACGCGAGGCAACACCTATGTGTCAGTAACCCAGGATTACAGCAACGGATACGACCACCAGTTCGGCATTTGCTACGCGTCGAATATCGCCGCCGGAGCCAACACGGTAACAATCAGCTACGGCGGCGGTGCTCGTGCTTATCGACACTTGATCATTCACGAATACAGCGGGCTTGCAACCAGCAACGTCGTCGATACGACCGCAACCAACACGAGTGCAAGCATGATTGGTGTTGACAAGGCCTCGAGCACAGCCGCAATGACGCGCTACGACGGCGACTTGATATTCGGGGCGGCCTTCGACATCGGCGGACCAAACGGCATCTCCGCCGGCACCGGATTCACCCCTCGCGCCAGCCTCAACGCAACAAACATGTTGACGGAAGACAAGATTCAAGCAACGGGCGGAACACCGGTCGACGCGAAGTTCTCGTTTGCAACCAACGACGGATTTCACGCTCAGATGGTGGCGTTCAAGGCAGCCGGCGCGTCGGCCTCGACGATGAGCACGGGCATTCAGTATCAGCAATCGCACGCACGCTTCGACGCGAGTAGCTCGTCAAGCCAAATCGGCTGGCTCGCAAATGCAGCCACAACGGGCAACACCATCGTTGTCACATATGCTGCAGCGGTCGACACGTCGTATAGCTGTAGTGACTCTGACGGCAACACTTATACCAACGCCGTTTACACATGGCACGCTTCGCAAAGTCAATCTTTCGGCGTCTGCTATGCGCTGGTGACCGACACGACGCCGTCATCAAACAACACTGTGACCGTGACGTTCGGAAGCGCCAGCACGTGGCGCACAGTCGTGGTGTCTGAGTACAGCGGCATTTCCGCAACACAGGCCCTCGATGTCTACGCAGGCCAAAGCGGCACTGGCGCCGCGCCATCGAGCGGCAGCATCACAACGACACGCGACGGATCACTGGTCTACGGCGCCATGGTCAACGACAGCGGCTCAACAGGCAACTATGAAGGGGCCGGCTTCACCAATCGCGTCACTGCGCAAGCGGGAATGATCGTTGTCGAAGACAAGACACAGACCACAGCCGGGTCAGTCGCGGCAACATTCAATAATCCGGCCGCTAACGACTGGGTTGCCCAGGTCGTCGTCTTCAATGCTTCGAACACTTCGGGGGTGACCGTTGCTGGAATCATTGACCCCTCGCTGACCTTTACCGTCGCTGGTCGCGCAACTGTTTGCAACAGTCAGTCGGCGGCTGGATTCCAAACAGGATCAACGGCAACTGCTGTTTCGCTCGGCCATCTCAATGCCTCGACCATTGGCGGCGGCGCACAGGATCTCACGCTAGCGACCAATGCAGCTAACGGCTTCGTCGTTTACATACGCACCAGCGGCACAACACCGAACGCGTTTCGCACTGTGGGCGGAGCAACGATTGCTGACGTAGCCGGTAGTCACGGAACACCGTCGGCTTCGCTTTCGGCGGGTACAGCAGGCTTTGGCTACACAACCAATGACGTATCGATCGCATTCGGTGCCAACAAGTGGGCGGCACTGACAAGCACCGACGCGTCGGTGCTTACAGCCAGCGCCGGTACGGCCTCAAAGAGCACATGCACGGGTTTTCAAGCAACCGTTGCCGCAACAACCACGGCGGGCAGTTACACGGTGCCAATCGTCTACACCGCGGTACCCAGCTTCTGATCAATCACGGCGCGACGCCGTTGGGCTGGCCCCGCTGCGCGCTAAGCGCTCTTACCTACCGAAGAAGCTCAGAACTTGGTGGGATCGAGCCCGGTTTTGGGCTTCTTGGGTGGGTGAAACAAATGCGGCGTCAGCGTGAGTGTGAGAGAGCCAGCGCCAGCCCTATAGCGACAACTCCGGCGAGCAGGTGCTGCAAGTCGAACAGCTGGGTGTCGAAGAGGGCAAAGAGCAACAGAACGACAAAGCCGGCAGCAAGACAGGCCCAGCGCACGCGAGCGTTGGGAATTGTCGTGAGGGCAGCGGCAGTCACAGCAATCGAACCGGAAGACGTGCCACCGTCGAATGAATGCAGGATCTCGTCATCGACGCCGCTCGTGATACGCACGCCGACCAAGACAATCAGCGTGCTGATCATGTCGCCCAAGAAGTAGATCAAGGCAAACCGCTGAGCTTTCAACCGCCACTCGGCGATCGGCACCAAAAAGAGCAGCAAGAGGTTGGCCCACACAAAGCCAGCGTCGACTTGAATCAGGGGCGATGTGAACAACCGCCAAAGTTCGCCATGCACGAGCGAAGGCCAGTTGAGTCCGATACTGCGAAGCAACTCGTGTTGAATCTCGGGGTGCACGGCGGTCGCAGTCATTAACCACAACTGCAAAGACACGAACGCGACCGTGATCGGAAACTTGCGGGACAGATCAACAATGCGCTGTCGCTTCGAGTCGCCGGGAAGCTCGCCGGCACGCACGGTTGCAGCGGCGACTTTGGCGAAGGTTGCCTCTGACGGATAGGCGAGATATCGCGGTTCCCAACGCGGATGCCACTTGTTCTTGAATGCATAGAGGCCCGGATAGTTGAACATCGATCTCATGCGGTCGTAGAGGGTTCGCATAGCGCGACTCTTCAAGCTGTTGTCTTGCGTGATATTGGCAAACGGCGCCAGCCCAAGATTCATACCCGCATAGCCAGCGTTCGCAAAGCGGTGTATGAGTGCAACAAACAAGAAGTCCATGACTCCATTGACTGAGTTTGACCGCCGTCGCATCAGATCGAACGACGCGTTGGTATCTTTATACGAAGGCAAGAGGTTGGCAAACGCTTGTATCGTCTCGTCGGCATCGACAACAGCAACGACTTGGGTCGACCGCAGATACTCAGCATCAAACCGACCCAACGTGAAGGTACGCTCTCGATGCGAACCGTCGTGCGCCCAGTCGTCTGATACCTCTTTGATGCGGGCCAAGTCGAAGTTGGTGAGTGGATGACTGAGGTCGACAACGCGATATCCAGCGCGCTCACAACGACGCAACGCTGAACGAAGGCTCTTGTAATCCTTGCTTTGGTCGGTCCACGTTTGGACTTCGAGCACAGCCTCTTCTCCAATCTTGGTGGTCAGCAAATAGCGTCCGACAAGTTCGCGTTCTGATTCGGTCAGCTGATGAAAACCCGCACTCCACCCGTTTGATTCGCAGAACTCGAGAAACTCGACGGTGGCCTGCGCGCTCGAGCTCTGCGGCCCCACCGGACCGCCAAGCGCGATGGCGGTTGTGCCAACGACGCGATAACCAATGAATGCCTGCGCATCGCTACTGAAAAACCAGGCCTTGTCGTCCAACAAGTGAAAATGTGCAAGTGCCGTGTTGCCGTAACCGTTAAGGATGCTCTGCACCCGAGCGCGATCACTCGCACCACCGGGCGCACTCGTGACGGCTCGAATCACAGCGGCGAGACCAACGATCAAGACAATCAAGGCGCCGCCGCGAACTGAGTCGACAAACCACTCGCCATGACGGGTCACCGGCGCGTTTTCTAGTGGCACCAGCAGAATCAAGCGAGCTGCGTCAGCAACAGACGAGAGCAACGTGGATGAGAAACGAAACTCGTCGTCAAGAAAGTAGAAGCCAAGAGCTGCGTAAACGAATATGAGCAGCTCGCCAACGACAAGCAAGTAGACGCCTTGACGCTTTAGCGCAGGGTCAGACCGAGCGTTGAATTGATTATGAAAGCCGACGAGTGCGCAAAGACACACGACGATCAATACGATCAATTTCATGTCAACGGCCTCGAATCGCGCCGTCGACAACATCGTCAACAGACAAACAATCGCCGTCAAGCGCGCACTGCGCTTACCGCGACTCAGCCCACGCGCAATCATGATGAGCGCAGCCCCACTCGCGAGCAGTAGATAGTCGCGACCCACTAGAGCGTTGAACAGATAGTCGACGTGACTGGTATGCGGGCGATGTCGAGGGCCGTGCCCGGCAGCCAACGCCAACGCTACGAAACCGGTAACGGTCGTGAGTAGCGCAACGCCCCAATGAACCAGGCGACGTGTCGTGTTACGCATCGGCACGACCGTTGCCAGACACCTCGAAGCGCGTGAGGCGATGCGCGCAAAAGGCGCCAAAAATGAGAGGCAGCCAAAAATCGTAAAGCCGGAAGATGATCACTGCGGCCGCAGCCGTGTGTAGCGGCAAGTTGAACCCAACAAGCGTTGCCGCGGCGCCAACTTCTACAAGGCCAACTCCCCCAGGCAAGACACTCACCACGGTAAACAGCGATGACACGGTGTAGACGATCAGGGCAACGGAAATGCGATCACCGCCACCGACTGCTCCAATGGCACACCACAAAATGACGACACCGACCACGTCAATCAAAAGAGCACACAACATCGCCGGAATCATGCGCGTCGGGCGTTGCCTAATGACCGACATCGCCTCGAACGCCTCATCAGCAGCATGATGATCTAGCGCCGGGCGGGGTTGTCGCTTCAAACGACTAATGACATTCGGCAAGATGGCGTACGCGCGTCGCACGAGTCTTTGGTTGGCAGAGATGACGAGCAGTGCCAGCGTTTTCAGCGCAAGCACGACAACTACAGCAAGAGCAGCAAGTGACTCGTTTCGGGTAAGCACGTCGTCGACGGCAATTGCTGCCATGCCAACAACCAGCGTGAATAGAAAGGCAACATCGACAAGAGCAGCAACGACAACGTAGGCACCATGAACACGCCCGTCATTCAAACGCCGCCGTTTGGCATCCGCGATGAAACTACTTAGACCCGCCATGCCTCCGGAGGTGACGACCACATTCGCCGCGTGTGCGGCGAGCACCACGCCCACGAATGGCACCGACACATCGCGAGAGCCAACGCCCACTGCGCGTCGAACAAGAACATGAACACCCGTCCAGACCAAGAGCCACAACATCGCCGCACCAAGCCCAGCCACCAGCCATCCGGGCGATGACGTCTGAAGGGTTTGCCATGTCGGCGCAATCTCAGAACGACGCCAAACGACTACAGCGACAGCAACGACTAATAGAGCGATCGGGGCAATGAGTCGTGGCCGTCGAAACATGAGTGCCGGCTAACTTACGCCCACTCACGCCGATCCTCTCACCTACGCGAAAAAGTCAAAGAAGGGCGTGTCGGAGCTCATATCTGGTCATATCGCGTAGGTGAATGCCCGAACTGCCCCACTCGACCTAGAGCAGAGCGCACATCAGAAGCTTGGAACAGCTGTGTAGATCACGCTTGCGGAATACGAGCCAGCCGGCGTTGACGTTGTCGATTGGGCGTCGAAACTCACGCAACCAGAACCAGTCTTCGATGTTGCCGACCCCATCACCGCACGATTGGTCGCGTCGAGCGCAATGAAGTTGGCCGCCGACGGATTCGTGACCGATGACGACGCAGTGGAGTCGAAGAACGTGTAACCAAATCGCTCACCAGCACCTAGTGCTGCGCCTGCGGGATACACCCCGGCAACATCGGCCCAGTTGTGGGTTGCACTCCGCATGTTCTGCGACGACTGAACGCCTCGAATGTAGACGGAGAATCCACCAGCGGCGTTGGTCACGACACTCAACGCCTGTGCCCCACTGACATTTGCGCCGAGCCCAAGAGTGCCAAATGCCACGGCAGCGCTACCGCCGGCTGATGCTGAGAAATTCGACTCGCCGTTACAAGCTGTTCCGCGATTACCAACGGTGAAGGTGAGCGAAGGATCAACAACACCACCGACAGTTGCCGACTGGCTAAGTGAGAAGACGGGGTCGACCCAAAAGTTCGACGTGGTTTGCGTGCTTGGCAGTACAGCAGGAGCACCACCCGCTGAGTATTCAAACACGCCGGCGTTTGTCGGCGTGTGGAACTGTCCAAAGGTCAGCGGCGCCGTGAACACGTTAGTGGTGCGGGCGTATTCTCCGTTGACGCTGTCGGGTTGATAGATCGACACGACATATTCAGTGCCTGCGTCAACTGCTATCGGCGTACTGAAGTAGAGCTGCATCCACCCCGTGTAGGCATTGCCGAGATCGTTGTCAGACGCGCTTGCCAACAACGTGCCGTCAGACTTCCACAAGTAGATCCAATAGGGCTTTGGGTACTGAGTTGTTCCGTAGAATCGCACTCCCTTCACGGTCGTGTTGATGTCGGGAATGAAGCGCGTGCCGAGTTGCGTGTAGTGGTTGTCAACAACAGACGGCTCGGCAGGCGTGGCCGTCGTCATCGAAAACAACGACGTCTCGTTTTGATGCGTTTCAAAAGTGATGTCGACGTAGTAGTTGGCGTTCGTCGAGGGCCCAATTGGAGGGTCGGTGAGCGGTGTACCACCCGTGTAGGTGTACAAACCGCCGGGCGACTCAACTTGTATCGGAGACGTCGTTGGCACGCTGTCGTAGTAGTGGTTGTCAAAGGCAAAATGACCCGTCGGTGCCGTGTAACTGACCAAGTAAGACATGTTTGGTTTCAGAGCAATGGGCTTTGCGAATTGCGCGGTTTGCCATCCGCTAGCTGTTTCACCAGTGAAGGTCACTGAGTCCAACAAGTAGCGATGGCCCGCATCCATGTATGCCCACAGCTGACCGACGTGCGTTCCTGTATTGGCGGCTGACTTGTAGAAACGAACGCCGGTCGCAAATCCATAAGTGTCGACGTGGAACTTCGTCGCAACTTTCACCGGGCTGTCGGGCCCCGCGTCGGAAGTTGTCGGCACGCTGCTGCCAAACAAAGTGCACGGCGTAAAACACACGGTGTCAGCCTCGGCAGGCGGCGTTGGAGACACCAAGAACGCAGCGACTCCGACGAGCATGACAACTGCCACTCGTATGTGACTTTGCATCGGGCGCCCTCTCATCAGAAGCTCGGCACAGCCGTGTAATAGAGCGACGCCGTATACGCGCCGGCGGGCGTGACCATCGCTGACTGTGTGGCAACTCCCACACAGCCTGAGCCCGATGCGGTCGTCGACCCCATAACAGCGCGATTGGTGTTGTCGACAGCGATGAAGTTTGCCGCAGCCGGATTTACAACAGTGCTCGACGCTGACGAGTCGACGTAGGTGTAGCCAAAACGTTCACCAAGGCCTATGGGCGCGGGCGATGCGTACGTTCCGGCAACGTCAGTCCAGTTGTGACTTGACGAACGCATGTTTTGGGAAGCTTGCGCACCACGCAGGTACACGTTGAAACCGTTGGCCGCGTTACTCGTCACCGTCAACGTTTGCGCGCCGCTTGCTGTTGCACCTGACGAAATGTGACCTAGCGCTATCGCAGTCGATGATCCGGCGCCGACGACGAACCCAGTTTCGCCGTTACATGCGGTTGCTTTGTTGGCAACAGAGAACGTGAGCGTCGGATCAACAACACCACCAACTGTTGCTGTCACTTCGTTCGAGAAGATTGGGTCTACCCAGAAATTGGTGTCGGTCTGGATACTTGGGAACACCGACGCGTCACCCCACGGGCTGTACACACCCGCATTCACCGGCGCGTGAAAACTTCCGTTTGCGTAAGGCGCAGTGAAGTATCCGTAAGTCGGTTTGAACCAAGTGTTGGTACCTGGAACGTCTTGCGATGTCGCAACCACATATTCAGTGCCAGCAGCAATGCTCACCGGACTGTTGAAGTAGACCGCTTGCCATCCTTTTATCGCATACCAGTTTTTGTTTGCCATCGAAGCAAGCAGTGATCCGTCAGACGCGTAGAGATACCCAACACCGGGGTGAAACCAAGACGACTCACTCCAGTACCTCACGCCAATTACGTTGGTGTTGACATCAGAGCTGAATCGCGTTCCAACCTGGCCTAGTGAGTCAACCGGGTCAGCCGGCGTTG
>JBGAQY010000075.1:0-4983 GCA_044220495.1 Acidimicrobiales bacterium | reverse complement strand
ACTCGCTCTGTAGTTGTCTTTGCTTTTGCAGTTACATCGGCTCCGCCGACACCGCACGTCGCCGTTCTCGTAGTTACTGCCACAGCAGCGACCTCGGCGCTGCGCCTACTCGCTCGCAGCCCGTCAATACATCAACGTCATACGACGCGTAACGAAACAGCGCTCGATTACAAATCGCGAACACCTCATAACTAAGTTCACCCGCACTGTGAGCCCGGTAGACGCACCAACAAAACAATCGAACAATGCGTCTTCACCAACACCGTGAGCGCCGGTGAAAGGAAACTGGCGGGTTCCCCTCTTGCATTGTGGACGTACTACAAACGTCGCCGCGGTGAAGAAGAAGTACTAGACAAGCGCAACGACCGAGGTCTCGAACGCGACCTCATAAAGATCGGTGAGTACTACCAGCAAGGCACCAACGAAACCGCTCCTGAAGAAGCGTTTCAGGAAGTACTCGGCAAAGCAGCTGAACGACTGGGCTTGTCGAAAGGCATGACGTTCAAAGAGTGGGAAGACCTGTGCAACGGTCGCCTACACGGCGAACAGCTCGTCCACAAAAGTCCTTACCGCTACGACACTGACGTAAAACGACTCACCGAGCTCGCCGATCAAATCTCCAAGAGTTCCGGCATCTCACGCAATGCCGCGCTCGCTATTGCACGCAATGACTCTGCAGTAGTCATCAAAGTTTTGAGTCCAAAACCGCGTGCTCGATTTGAAGTCGACAAGGTCCGTCACAAGGCGCTCAAGAAGCAGCTCATCAAAGAAAAGGGTTTGACCGCCAAAGAGGCTGACGCTCTTGCTGCTGAGGATCCGCGCACTCACATGCCGATCGTTGTCGACAAGTCGATGAAACCGACATACGCCCTCGACGACAAGCGCGTTGACATCCTCACTCAACATTTCATCGACACGCGCAACGTTGATGCGACAACCGCTCGTCAACAAGCCCTCAATGATCCGCGTGCACTTGTAAAGACCATTCCCGAGCCGCGCGTTGAACCCGACCCCAAGAAGCTTGCGCGCGCCGTCAAGAAGCTCGTCATCAAAGGCATGAGCGAAGAAGACGCCACCGCACAAGCATCGCAAGATCGCTCCATCCTTGTTAAGTACGTGAGTCCGCCGACTGAGGGTCCGTACTACGAAGTCGACGACCGCTGGGTGAAGGCCAAGACCACAGAACTTCTCGAAACTGACGAGTGGAAAGAACGCATACGCAAGACTGCTGAAGACCTCACTCTCGACGAGAAGCTGTCGCCGCCCGACGCCATTGCCAAAGCGACCAAAGAGGTTCGACGGGAGGCAAGTCGTGAAGCGTCAAAGATGGCAGAGAGCGACCCTCGTTCGCTCATCCGCGTCACCGAAGATCCTGCAATTCGCGCACCGATCTTCGACGTGTTCATCTCACCCGACAAGAGCGTCGACGTACTCCTCATCTGGCTGGTGAAGAACGGACACCTCGACATGGCCGAAAAGGTCGTCGAGGCCTGGGAACGTTCTGTGCTGGTTGGCGCGCGCAGTCTTGAGGAGAACGCACGGGTTTGTCGCGTAACGCCGAGTGGCGGCGGCAAAGGCAAGGGCAAGCGCGGCGAAGCCACCAAGATGCAAGGCGGTGCAACCGAGCGCGTGACTGCCGAACTCGTCATGGTCAAGGTCACGCAGCACGCAGCACGCCCAACCGACGCATCGCTCGAACGCGGTTACATCACCGATCTTCATCTGCATACCCACTTCGCAATCCCTCGCGTTGGCTGGGTCAAGGACGATGAAGCGCCAGGCGGATACAAGACGTACACGCTTGATGAGTATGGCCTCAAAGCAAACATGGGGCAGCTCGACAACGTCGTCATGGCACACATGTCGCGCGAGCTCGAAGAATTGAACATCCCCCTCGATTGGTACACGACACGCAACGGCCTGACGCGTTCGCGCGTCCGTGGCATCAACCAAGACGCGTGCCGCTACTTGTCAACCAACTCTGAGCGCCAACAAGAAATTCGCGAGCAATGGGAAGCCGAACATCACGAAGTTCCCAAAGACTGGCAAGTGCGCGACAAAATGCGCGAGACACGCCACGAAAAGATGGAGCTCGCCAAAGAGCTCGACGACAACTTGTCACTCGACCACTACGCCCGCGCCCTCGAAGACGCCAACATCGACCTAGGTAGCTTTGTGTTTGCCGAACGCGGGCTACGACACACGCTGAAGATGCGCGAACAGCATCTCGAACTCATCCTCGAATCAGAGCTCGGGCTATGCAAAGACACACCGACAGTGTCTAAGTATGAAATACGCGATCACGTAATGCGTTGCTCGGCGGCACTGCGATCACAGAGCCTCACTTATGAAGAGGCGAACTCGTTTATCGAGCGTTACATGGAGAAGCTCGTCGAGGTTCAAGACGAACTGGGGCGTCCTGCTTTCACATGCAAAGGGCACATCCAACGCGAGCAAGCCATCGAAGACTTCTTCACTCGCCGCATGTCTCGTCACGACTACACCACACCCGACACAGCGGCCATCGCCAAACGCATCAACAATCCAGGCAAGGGCAAACCCAAGCTCGACATCGAACAGCAAGGCGGTCTTTACGAGTTCGCAAGCGGCGACGGCGTTGTCGTGCAACACGGTGAAGCCGGCACCGGCAAGACGAAGATGGGAGCCGACGGCGTCGAGGTCATGAAAACCATCGGCCCTGACGGCCGCCCTTGCGTCGACCGCGTCATCGTTCTCGCCGTTGCCGCCAAGACCGCTATCGACACGGGTCAGAAGCTCAAAGCCGACCATGCGTACTCGATCGAAGGTTTCATCGACGCGCTCAAACATGGCCTCAAACCACTGACCGATCGCGACCTCGTCATCATCGACGAAGCAGCCATGGTCGACACGTCACGCATGTATCACCTGACGCGAGCAATGGGCGACGCGCGTCTGCGGTTGTTTGGTGACCCGTCACAGCTGACCCAAATCGGTGCTGGTGGTTGGTACAGCCGACAGATCCGACGGATGGAAGCCTCAGAAGACAACGCCGTTGTCGAGTTCCACAACGTTTACCGCCAACGCGAAGTTGACGAAAGTGGCGTCGAGCAAGATTGGGAAACCGCTCACACCGTCAATGCGTACAAAGACGTTCGACGCGGCAAGGCCGAGAAGGCCCTCAGGGCGCTTGAGAGCCGCGGCCGTGTGCACATCGCCATGGACCACGAAGAGAGCGTCAAAGCGCTGCTCGACGACTACAAGGGGTTTAGAGATGAGGGCAAGGGTGTCAACGACGTCCGCATCATTCTCGACACGAGCAACGCCGATGTCGATGAGCTCAACCGACTGATTCAACTCGACCGCGCCGATCGCGGTGAACTCAGCGGGCGGGGTATTCGAGTGCGCGCGACCGACGTTCAGCGCCGCGAGTGGACGCTATTCAAGGGCGATGAGGTCATGTTCCTCGAACCAACCGAAACCCCCTTCGGACGCATCAACAACGGAACCACCGGCACCATCACTTCTCTCGACCACGAAACCAACACGGCACAGGTCTACATCCCAAGCGTGAAAGCGACTGTGCCCGTTGCGTTGCGAGGCACCGCCGGAAGCCAACCGCTCGGCCTCGCCTATGCCCAGCACGCGTTCAAGATTCAAGGCGGCGAGATCCCCATTGCGCTCATCGCTCCCGGATCACTCAAGAACACGTCACTCAACGCCGGTTACTCCGTGCTCACGCGCGCCGTGCAACAAGCGCGCATCTACCTCAACCTCGTGTCGCACCGAGACAAAGACAACCCCGACCCAATCGCTGCGCTCGGTGCCGCGTGGCAACGCACTACACAACACCGGTCGATCCTCGACACGCTCGATGCAACCAACGCTCCCGTCTATCGCGAGATGCATCCCAACGCCGAAGTTCCCCTGGATCTCGCCGACCGCACCTCGATCATCGCCCGTCGACGCGCAGAGTGGAAGACAGCGCTCACCGACGCGAAAGTCAACGACTCTTTGGTCACAGCAATCCTTGCCTCGCCTGCATACAACAACTTCGATCGCTTGTTCCGTCGCGCTGCGAAGTCGTTCGAGATGCCGATCGCCAAACTGGTTGTCGAAGTCATCAAAGAACGCTCGATACCGGCGACAGATCGCAGCGGCGCTCCCACAGACCCAACACCGCTGTTGATCTCGCGTCTGACAAAGCGCGTCAACGCAGCCAAGACCGTTGGCGACGAAGACACGCTCGTTACACCTACGCCAGCGCCGTCTACCGTCGCTCACGACCGCACTCGACCGACACATCAACCCCGCATGGGGCATCAGTCATCCATGACGACAGCTCAACAAGCTGCACTCAGCAAAGCGCTGCTGTCGCGGGGCGCGTCGCGAGAGTTTGTCGACAAACTGCTCAACGACCCGACGCTTCCTCGTTTGCAACGCACCCTCGAACAGCTGTCACAGGTCGGAGCCAACCCCATCGCTGCTGTTCTACAAGTCAGCCGTCGCACATTTCCGCCCGACACACGCAATCCAGCTGCACTGATCAACACGCGCCTCCGCCCGATCTTGCAACGCGCTCAAACAGCACACGGCAAGGCAACTCCGACACCTACAACTGCGGCACCAGCGTCACGATCGCGTGCAGAAGACCGGTTTGCCGACATCCCGCTGCCCGACGCGCCACCAGACAGCTACGACGACATTCCACCCCCACCCGATGACTACGACGCGCCGACCCCCGACGACTTCGAGCCATCCGCCGACGACTATGCAACCGTCGACGACTATGCAAGCGCCGACCAAGCAGCCAGCCTCAACCGCGGCCTCAGCTCCCCCGCCAACTAACCCCGCGCACCCCGCGCGCCAGGCCTACGCCGCTTGCCGCCGGCCCGGCCAGGCCCCCGCCAGGCCACGCCACGCCGGCCGCAGGCCGCGCCACCACCAGCGTCCCGACCCCTTTCAACTACGCGAAATTGCCAAAAGTGGCCCAGATTCGGGGCA
>JBGAQY010000074.1:0-5000 GCA_044220495.1 Acidimicrobiales bacterium | reverse complement strand
TAGGCACGAACGCTCCTTCTGGGTCGTTACCGTCGACTAACTGCCGCGCAACGTGCCCATGCGACTCTCGCCGACGAGCCGCGTAGGTTGATCTTGGATGGTGCTCGCGACTGTTGGATGATTGGGTCATGGCACTCGTCAATGTTTCCAAAGGCACCAAGCTCGCTCTTACCGGTTCGAAATACGAGTCTTAGTCGTCGACAAAGACGACCGACCGGTGCAGGGGGTAGATGTATATGCCGTGTTGCCCAGCAGTGACACTGAAAAGGTTCGCCCCGAGCCTTTGGGTGACGAAGATCTCATCTTTTTCAACCAGCCAAATGGGAAGGGTGCCGCACTTACAGCTGAGCATTCACTCAGCATCGATCTAGCCGGCACGAGACCTGGCTCGTCTGTAGCTGTGCTGGTCTCATCCGAAAATCCGCTTCCGAGCAAAGGAATTCGCGTGGCGATCGTTGAGCCGGGCAGGGCCGACCGGCTCGCAGATCGCAATGGGTTCTTGTTTGAGCCGGAGTTCGCCAGTGAAAGGGCAGCAACCCTTGTTCGCTTCTATCCCCGTGCTGGCAGTTGGAAGCTTGACATCAACGGTCAGGGTTTTGCAGATGGCTTTCGCGCCCTTGTCGAGAGTTATGGCGTGGTGGTCGACGATGCTCCGGCGATCGAGACGCCCGCCGCACCAGCGCCGACGATCGACATGGTCAAAAAGCGGCGACAAGAGAACCTAGAAGAGATTGAATCGATTCCTGACTCTGAGTTGCGAGACGAAGTGCGCAGGGCGTATCTCGATATGACAAAGAAGGTGGACCGAGACGGTTTAGAAAACCACGTCGCGCGTGTCGCTGTCATGTTTGACGTGTCATCCTCAGCGGCGCGCCATAGCAACAACCTTTACGGAAGTGGTGAGATGCGCAAGTTGCTCATTGATGCTGCCGCGTTGGCCTTGGAGTGGAGCCCTTCGCGCAAAGCCGATGTTTTTGCGTTTGGCTCGACTGGACGATTTCTTCGTCAGATGGATCTCAAAGAACTCAGCACGTTCATGCAGGATCTTGACGACATGTGCAACGAAGGAACGAATTACGCCTCCGCGTTCAAGGCTTTCAATGACTACTACTTTGGGCCAGCGTCGCCGGCGTACGCGCAGGGCGAGTCGGTATACGGCATCATGGTCACCGACGGCGAAGACAACGGCTCTCGCCACGAGGCATTTGGTTACTTCGACAGGCTTGCCAGCGAGCGATTTTTCATGAAGATGATCGGCATCGGTCGGGGTTCGTTCTCCCTCCTGCAGACGCTCGACGATCGCAACAAGGGCAAGACGGGTGCTGGCCCAATCGACAACTGCGACTTCTTTGCGGTGACATCGCTGAAGGGTGAGGTCAAAGACGGGAAGACGTTGCAAGACTTACTGCTTCGCGAGTACGCCAGGCCAGAACCACCTAGTCGAAAGCCAGGTGTGTTCGCTCGTCGTGAAAAGGCTGCCGAACCCTGGTTGCTAATGGCTTCAAGGTTGGGACGCCTCGACGCAGCGCCCGCTGCGCGCGAGGTCGGCCCGTCGCTTGCGTAGCCGGCGCCACTTCGCTCGTTTGGCGAAACTGCAGCGGACCGGTCGTCAGCTCACTAACACAGCCCCGAACCCTCGTTCTGTCGAACCAGAGAAGCGGCAGATTCTGAACGTGAGATCTCTGCAAGCAGAAGTGGAATCGAGTCGACGAGGCTAACGGCGGTGTCAACCAGTTGAGGGTGTTCGATGGCGGCCTGTTCTTCGACATCCCACACGTCCCTACGTTTTAGGCATCAGCCCTTGCCAGCTTCAATCGAGTGTGGAGCTCCCAGACGTAAGAATGGGAACGATATTCGCTGTCGTGCACTAACCGATGTCGCGCACTAACCGATGTCGCGCAAATCTGTTTTTATTCTGTTGCCGAAATCAGGACGAAACAATCGCTCTGTATGGTCACCATGTGACAAAAAGTAGGAACAGATTTATTACCAAGTCGGCGTTGACACTGTTGGCGCTGACTTTTTCAGCAGTCTCGCTGATGTCGACAGCTGACGCGGCGACGCCCAAGCAGTACGACTTCGGCACGCTCATGACTAACCCCGCTCACGCTGCAGCCGAAGCAGCAGCTGGTCAGCAGTCAGCAATGCTCGAACTGAAGTGGCGTCTCTACGAACCAACGCAAGGCGACTTCACAGATAAAGACGGTTACATCGCAGGCCTCAAGGCCGACATTGCCACCTTTAAGAAGAACAACATGAAGATCACACTCGGGCTCGGCATGCACTACGCGCCGGCTTGGGTGCGACAAATTCCAAACGGCCTGTACGTAAACGAATCTGGTGTTACGAACGCGAATGACATCAACACTGTCTTCAATCAGAAAGTTCGCAACGCAGGCAACGCGTACATCAAGCGCGTGCTGTCTGACCTTGGTGTCAACAACTTCGACACTATTCGTCTGACTTCAGGCGGCAATGCAGAAGTGTTGTATCCGACGGAGAACTACTGGGCCTTTGATGTCAACGCACAAAACGGTGCAGACATGCCACCAACCATGGGTCGCAATCCGGCCAAGGGTTGGAACCCAAAGAGCGGCAAGCCGATTACCGATTACGGAAACACGACGGTTGCTGCTTGGGCTAACTGGTACATCAAGGCCTTGTCAAACACCATCGATTGGCAGATGCGATCAATCAATCAGTGGGGCTACACCGGCCAATTCGAAATCATCACACCGGGCAAGGGCGAACGGCCAAATGCATTTGCGGCCGACGTTGCTGGCGGTCTCAGCAAGCCATCATTGATCGGGCGTGGCGCTGTTTGGGACAAGGTGTATGCAGGCATCACCGACAAGAGTCGGGCAATTGTCTACGTCTCTTCATTGGGTGAGTCGCGTACGAGTACTTCACCATGTTTGCCAACCGACAAAAACGTGGCGCTCACAAATTCAGCCTCGTGGGGTTGGGGTGCAACGCGATGGCTCGCGCGCATTGCCGATGAGTACGGCATGAAGAAGAGCGGTGAGAATCCAGGTCTTGGCAACCCGCCCGACGCAACCTACAAAGATTCTGGTTCGAACGGCATGATGGCTGCTGCGGTTGAGTCAATGAAGAGCTGCGGTTTCGAGGGCATGTACTGGGCTCACGACGATCAGCTTTGGGGCGGAACGATTCCGTATTCGCAATACGCGGCGGCAATCGCAGCTGCGAATGGTGAGCATGGTCTCACCGGCAAGTATTACGACAACCAGAATTTCAGCGGCCTGAAAACAACCCGTGTTGACGCGAACCTCAACTTCACGTGGCTAGAAGGTGCGCCGGCGACTGGAATGGGTAGTGACACTTTCTCCGCTGAGTGGACCGGCCGACTGATTGTCCCTGACACTGGGCTCTATACGTTCACGACGAGCTCTGATGATGGTGTGCGCGTCTGGATTGACGGCGTCCGAGTCGTCGACAGATGGAGCGGTGGATACTCGCAAGGCACTGGCAGCATCACGTTGTCGCCGACCAAGGCTCACACGATCGTCGTTGATTACTACGAAGTCAGTGGGCCAGCAACCATGAAGCTCTTCTGGTCAGGTCCTGGCGTGGCATATCAGATAGTGGCGACTGCCAACCTGCTCGCGAAGTAGGTGAGCCGACGCAAGTCCCAGTTGTGTGAAGGTGAGTCGTCCTTCACACTTGGATGATGAGCAGCCCAGTGACCTACGTATCTCCGAAAGACCCACTACGGCGTACATAGGGGTCAGTGGAGGTCAGCAGCGGGGAACCTCGACTTTTCGACAGCTGCTTCCTTCGCGGCATCACGCATTTCTGTTGAACGCGTAAGCGGGGCCGCGCGACAACCCATTGTTCAGCATCCTCAAAGCATGTCGCCGAGGGACGAGCAGCGCCCCATTGCGTCGGTCGCACAAACCGGCACGGCTCAGTTCACGCACCTCGTCCAGGCGATCATCGCGGATGCCGTTGGAGAATGCCCTTCTTTCAAGTTGGCCGGAATTGTTGCCGAACACGTAAGCACGGCATTTGGTCCCGAGCGCAGCGCGCAAGACAGGCGGCTTGAGCTCTCTCGAAGCCAAGTTGTTGAGCTTGCCCAGCGAGTGAACGATCGCTTTATCAAGACTGGCGACGACCGGGCTGTTCCGCGCTCAGTCGCAGCGAATTGGGGTCGCACCGTTGCAATCGGCAGCGACGCCGTTTCCGGCGGCGAGCGACGTGTTGCGTTAGTTGAGCCAAGCGGCGAAGTGTCAGCAAGCCAACCGCTCCGCCCCGGCTTAACTGTTAGGGGCGTGCAAAGCGTGGTGACGCAAGTTTGTGTCGAGGCCGTTCTCAAGCCCGGCAGTGATGTCCGTGCCTTCACTGGATTGGCAATGATTGAGGAAGGCTTTCCGACGAAGACCGCAATTGCGGAGGGCAACACCGAGATCCCTCTACATGTTGTCGCAGCAGCATTTGACCGCATGGATTTAGACGACGTGAGTAGAGCGGCACTGATTGCGCCCGAGTCGTCAGCGGAACAAACGTTGGGCTAGGCCTAAGCACGTCAGTTCTGCGACCGACGCTAGGCGCGCCGTGGAGACGACAATCAGTTGCCTTTCCACTTGAGCTCGCCGTGAGTGTCAGGCGATGCCTTGGCTCCGTTGCGTTACTTGATTGCTGATGCCGAGGTCACGTCGCTGCAAGAAGTTTCCCACCGACCGCTCGGCTTGCAGGCTCTGCGAGTCAGCACGGAAGCCTCCGCGTTCGGCAACATCTCTGCCTGTGTAGAGGACTGGGTCTTCGACACTGACTTTTTCAATTGGCCCGGTCATTCGTCCATTGGTTAAGTGGAACGAATCTCCAATAGCTGCGGAGCCCAACGATCTTTGAACAGGCAGTAGTTCAACTCCCTGCGTCGAGACACGCGCCATTTCATATCCGCGAGCACTTCTTTCGATCTGAAAGGTCGCACCATCTTGTGTGTGAAGCCAGGCCTTTCGAGAACCCTTAGACATCAG
>JBGAQY010000073.1:0-5073 GCA_044220495.1 Acidimicrobiales bacterium | reverse complement strand
TCTTTTGGACGCCGACGAGGCGGACCAATGAGCAGCCCGCCCACAATGATGATCACGAAGAGGGCGACCATCGAGATGATGAGGGTTTCCATGGGGTTCAGCCTAAATGGTCCTCAAGGTTTCGCTGTCAACGCGCCGATGCCGTCTGTGATGGAAGTATCACCAGCATCCTCGGCCCAGCTCACCGCAATGGCAGCTGGAGCAAATGACGGTCTCGCAGTAGCGATGCTCCAACAGGGCATTAGTCTGCAGGCCGAATCACTAGCGGGCATTTTGCAAGGACTGCCTCAGTCTGACTCGAAAGGTCAGCTAGTCGACGTACAAGCCTGAAACCGACCTCTAGCGCGCGTAGAACTCGACGACCAACTGCTCGTTGCAGATCACGGGGATCAACTCGCGTCGAGGCCGGACCACCAGGGTTGCCGACAACGTCTCGATGTTCACGTCGAGATACGACGGCACATGCATTGCGTACTCTCCGCGCGTCGCAAGAACAAACGGCGTCTTTTGGCGACTCTTGTCAGTCACCGAAATGACTTGCCCCGGGCTGACCTTGTACGACGGCCTGTCGACTCGCTCGCCGTCAACCCAAATGTGACGATGCACAACGGCCTGACGCGCTTGATAAATCGTTTTGGCAAATCCTGCGCGCAACACGAGCGCGTCGAGACGCGTTTCGAGATCAGCGATCAAACGCTCGCCGGTCATCTCGTCAGACCGACGAGCAAGGGCAAACGCTTTGCGCATCTGCTTTTCGCTGATGTCGTACTGAGCGCGCAAACGCTGCTTCTCGAGAAGTCGGACTGAGTAGTCAGACGCGCGCTGACGGCGATTGCGTCCGTGCTCACCTGGAGGTGCCGGGCGTTTCTCCATGATCGCCGCACACTTCGGCGTGAGCGCGATTCCAAGGGCACGACTCCGGCGAGCTTTCGGACGAGAAACATTTGGCACGGCAAGAACTCCTGAATATGTTAGGCCTTCCTAATATTAGGTTAGCCTAATACAGATTCTTCACGATCGAAGTCGGAAACTCGAAGTCAGCAGGAGCCACATGTCGAACGAACCCGAACACAGCTGCGGCCACACCAGCGCCGGATTTCCAACACCCGGCGAACGGGCCCGCACCGTGCTTCACAACGCACCTACCCTCGTGCTCGCCGACTTAGGGAGTTGTTCGACCAACGGATTCGTCACCGCAGCGACCCTCGACGACGACGCAGAAACGTTGGTGATCTTCCATGCAGCCGACCCCAACGGCACTCCCCTCATGCTCGTCGACGACAACAGTTCCTTGGTGCGTATTGCTCGCCGCAACGGTGACGTCGGTTGCGTGTTGCACGGCTCTTCGCTCACGCCCGCATCCGTCGCCGATCGAGTGCGTGCGGCCATCCGAATGATTGGCTGGTTACGCGAAGTGTCTGAAACAGAACGCACCTCCGCAGCATCATTGCTTGCTGAACGCGGTATCGATGCCGCGCCACCAGGCATGAGCCTTATGTGTCTCGACGTTGCTGAAGTAAGCGTGATCGACGGACGCGGACATTGCGATGTAGATCTCGACGACTACAACGACGCTCGCCCTGACATGATCGCCGACTACGAAACGCTGATCATCGGAGCGCTTACGTCAGACCACTTGGTTGAAGTTGCTTTGCTCGGACGTTTGGCTTCTTACGTCGTCGAAGCTCCATGTGCAAACGCAATTGTTGTGGGCGTTGACCGCTTCGGTGTGCGCGTGCGCGTCGACGTGATTTACGACATGAACACCACACAGTCAGTGGATGTGCATCTGCCTTTTGCGTCACCACTGCAACACTCCGGACAAGTGTCAGGCGCAATCGCGTCGTTGGTCGAAAACGCTCGTCACGTCTGTTGCAACGATCACCAGTCGTGTGTGAAACGACTAGCCCGGTAACTACAGCTCTTGAACTGAAACGTTTCGCGCGGCGCTTTTCGCTGCGGAAGTCTCGACCACCACTAGGTCGAGCAGTGAGTTCACGGAATAGTTGGTCGAAAGCCGAGCAGCGGCAGCCCTGATGTAAGGATCAGTTGGGTCGAGCACCATTGAGCAGAACTCGACCTCTGGTGGACTAGCGACCTTCAAAATTCCGACCGGGAGCACACGTTCTCCGGCCTCTTCACGCTGCCTCATCGCACGGGCCTTGAGCCACACTTTGCGCTGCCAACATTCGCTGATCCAGGTGTCGTCGCCACCGAGCGAGTGAAGGTAATAAGGAGGCTCACCGCTAGCCCAATCGTCGCCAGCCGGGCCGATGAAGTGGTCATCCCACGAAGAAGCTGGACCACCGCGCGGTCGCAATTGAGCCGATCCCTGAGCTTCAAGAAGCTCGTAGATGGAGTCATCAAACTCATCGTCGGCAATGTACTCAGCTACGAAGCTCTCGTTGTCGGTTGACGGCAGCGGACGAACCGCGTTTCTACCGCTAAACGAGAGCGCGTCGTTTACGATCGACGCATACTCACGCCACTGAGCGTCAATTGACGCGGGTTGCTGACACACATCGCGCACGCTTTGACCGGGTTGCGCCCAGCGATCGGCGTAAACGGCAATCTTGACGAGTGTGCGCTCACTATCCGAAGGCGTGTAGTCGTCGGCGAACATTGCGTCGAACGCGACCCGCACGTCACCGCGCGTTAGGGCTGACGCTTCGACTTCACGCTGACGATCGCGCATTTGCTCGAGCAGCTCGCGCTGCGGTTGCAATTGCTGCGATGCAGCCCGACTCGCAGCCACGCACTCGTAGAAATATTGGGTGGCCAATGCGAGATCTGCCTCGGCCAGATCGCATTTGGCTTGAGCCAGGTCGTGACGCTCGGTACTGCCCTCTTGTCTGGTGTTGATTTCAGAGATCTCGTCGTCGAGCTTTGCGACGGATTCACGTCTCTCACTGCCCCAAAACAAACGCGGCATCCAACGCGGCGCGAGATCGGCCCGCTGTTTGGTGATGTCGACAAGACGTCGCTCGTCTCGCTCGCGAAGTGAATCGTCGAGCGACAGCTCATCGTCGGCGTCTCGAAGCTTGGCCCTGAGTTGCTCCTCGGCAACGTGATCCCACTCGGGAATTTGGGCTTCAAGCGCTGCCTCGGCCGCCTCATAACGCTCTCGTAATTCACGCAGTGTTGTCACCATCAAGGACCTCCAAAAGATCCTCAATGGTGTTGCGGGATTTCAGGCGAACCAAATCGCCCGAGTGACTAAGCGGTCTTGGTCAGATCAATCTCTAGACGTTCGCTGACGACCTTCGACGATCCGCCAACCTGCATCGACACGCCATAGAGACAGTCGGCAACTTCCATCGTGCGTTTCTGGTGCGTGACGATGACGAGCTGCGCTTCGCTACGGAACTCTTCAACAAGCATCAAAAAACGACTGAGGTTGATGTCGTCGAGCGGTGCTTCAACCTCGTCGAGTAGGTAGAAAGGCGACGGACGACTGCGGAACACAGCAAACAAGAACGCCATTGCTGCCAGCGAACGCTCGCCGCCCGAGAGCAACGACAGAGTGCGCACGTTCTTACCCGACGGCTTGGCTTCGATCTCGATGCCGGTTTCGAGTGGGTTCTCAGGGTCAGTGAGTTTCAAGTTGCCGGCGCCGCCCGGAAAGAGCGTGCCGAACAGTTGCTCGAAGTTCTTGGCAACGTCTTCATAGGCAGAGCTGAACGTTTCTTGAATCTCGGCGTCGACAGCACGGATGACCCGCAACAACTCGCGCCGACTCTCTTGAACGTCTTGCAACTGCGAGTCGAGAAACACGTGGCGCTCTTGCACAGCGTTGAACTCTTCGAGCGCAAGCGGATTGATCGGCCCCATGCGTCGCAACTCGCCTTCGAGTTCGGCCATGCGCTGTTTCGCCGTGCGACCGTCAGGCAGTTCGGGCTCGGGTGCGTTGATGGCGACTTCGGGCTCGACCTCGAGTTCGCGCTCCAACGTTTCGAGAACGGCTTCGAGACGTAAGCGGATCTCGGCCAACCGAACCTCGTGCTGTTGCTTCTTCTCACCTAGTTCAAGCAGCGACCGCTCAAGCGATGACCGTTCGCGACGAGCACCGTCGAGTGCCTCGGCAGCAACGCGACGACGTTCGCGTTCGACATTGCGACGTTCACGAACCTCGGCCAGCTGAACCTCAACCGAGTCGATACGCCCATCAACAATTGCGCGCAAGCGATCGATGACCCGGACGGAGTATTCGATCTGTTCGCGTCGCTGAGTTGCTCGCCCAACCTCGATGTTGTGCTCTTCGAGTCGGGTCTCAAGATCACTCAGTCGACGAGTGAGAAACTGCTTACGTTCTTCAAGTGCCTGCGCTTGCACTTCGAGTTGCGACCGCTGCACACGCACTTGACCCGAACGCTCTTCGAGCACTGCACGCGCTTCGCGCCACATGCGAGCACGTTCTTCGCCGCTCGCCTCGGCTGCTTCGAGCGCAGGCAAACGCTCAACGATCTCTTGCAAACGGGCCTGCTCTTCGGTCAGTCGAGTTGCCAAGGCAACGACGTTTGACTCGATTGTCTCGACTTCGACATCGAGACCTTCTTTGCGCGACTGCGAGCGCTCTAAGGCGGCTAGCGCCGTCGAAGTCTGCCGCTCGTTGTCAATCAGAGCGTTGTTAGCCGCACGCTCGTTTGCAGCTGCCCGATCGCGCTGTTCTTTGGCTTCGCGCATCGCGGCTGCGGCAGCATCTGCGGCCTCTTGCGCCGACGCTGCCTCGACTTGCGCTTGCTCGACGGCAGCACTCGTTGCACCGGATCCGCCCGTGCCGATGCGCCAACCGCCACGTGAGAATCGATCGCCGCGTTCTGACACGACAATGAGGTCGGGGTACTCCAGCGCAACATCAACCGCTTCGTGCCATCCACCCTTGGTAACGACTGCGCAGCACAACAACCGGTCGAGCAATTGATTAACAGCGTCACTGCGACCACGAATGTGTCGGCGCAGGTTGTCGAGCTTGAGTTCGCTGTGATGATCGTCGGCGGCTGGTCCGTACTCTTGACCAAGCACCAACACGGCCCCATCGGCTTCAGCCTCAAGCAAGTGAGCAAGCGCCTCTTG
>JBGAQY010000072.1:0-4933 GCA_044220495.1 Acidimicrobiales bacterium | reverse complement strand
AGCGCGTAAGCGGCATTCCTTCGTTAGTGGTGTCTGGGGACGGGTACAACGTGAGGCTTTGCACGGGAATATTCGAGTCGGCGATGTCGTACAACTCGACGTGGATAGTGCGACCGGCCGCAGTTGGCCCAAGTTTTGCCAACGAAAACAGCAGAGTTGAGTCTGTGTCGCTTGTCTTCACGACCAACTGTCCATCGCCTGTCATGTGAGCGTGTTGGGTGGCTGTCACATCGAGGACGCCACTCTTCAGAACGGCGGCGCGAAGACTAAAGAGATTTGGTGATGCCGACCCTTCCGATTGTTTGACAGTGATGGTAAAACTTCGCTTCGTTGCACTTGATGGAATGTCAATCGTGCAAAGTCGGCTCCATTTCCTAAAGGAGTTGACTGGCGCAGTAACGGCAGGGCTCGGCGTTGTCAGTGCAGTCACCCACTGTGCGTCAGTTCCTTGCAGTGAGTCGAACACCAATGTCGGACATGCAGGATTATCTATTTCAAAGGGCGTTGTAGTTGGTGGTGGATTAACTTGGAGGTCGTCGCCCGCACAAAGGTCTGACGGCCCTGGAACGTAAATCGGGTTATGTGTTGCGGCGTAGACGGCGGCCAGATTGGAGTGGTCGCACTTGTCGCCCACGTCCGCCTTTAGTGCGTCAAAGGCCTCAATCGCGAGCTGGCCAGTTACTCCTGGGTCGACTTGAACGGTGAACTTTGCTCCGTCAGCGTCGTATTCGAGATTCGACTTTGGTCCCGCCTTGCCAGGCCCGCATACGTCATGACCGAGCGCGCAGCTGCCGGTGTGCCAACGGTCGCCAAACTCCTTGTCCATGCCTGACCCAGCGACGTTCAAGAAGAACTGTGTTGGTCCGACGGCAGTTGAAGCCGAACGCCACTTGGGAAACGCATCTGGTTCTTTGCCAAGAACGTTGTTGGGCGAACCCATTTGCACAGGAGCCATGTAGGCAGCCTCGCCACTGCGTTCGAACTTGAACGTATCGACGCCGAAGAACTGGAGAAATTGGCTCTTTACGGTCTTGCCAAGAGTGGTCTTCATAAACCCTGGGCGTTCGGGGTCTTGTCCCACGAAGTCAACCGAGCCGGTCCACTGATTCGCGCAAGAGCCTCTTTTGCGGCGGCTTGAGCGGCGTCGGGATCACCCGGAAGATAGGGAGCGCCTGCCTTTGCTGCTGCGTCGGCGGCTCGCTGGCTCCGATCTATCTGGATGTACCAATTTCCCAGGTCGATGGCCAGGCCCGCTACACCCAAGAGCACGGTCAAGAGGATCGCGGCCCACGCGATGGCAAAGCCGTCTTCGTTGTGGGGTCGTCTTATCCTCGATGGCACACTTGGGCATCGGCCGAGGAGTCCAGAAGGTTTAGAACAGATCGGAGGGGAAGTCCGATGCTGCGCTGATCGGGCGAATCGTCGACCAACGCCACTAGGTCGGCGGGTGACGCTATAACTCCTGTATGGAGCGGGCGTGGGACTTCGAGCTGCCTGAGGGCGCGAGCGGTGACGAGCCCGGCAGTTTCGAAATCGGGTTCTCCGATGAGATCGCGTACGAGCGAGAAGACGTCATTGAGCACGCTGAACGATTTTTGAACGGTCTCGAAGGCGTGGCGTGCCTGTGGGAAGACCGCGAGCGGTTCGTTTGTCGCTCAACCTTGCTCAGGGTTGCTGAAGTCGAAGATCGGTTTGCCAACTTTTGGGCGGAGGTGGTCAAGGCGCAGCCAGCGTGGTCGACCCGTATTGCCGACATCATCGAAACGGTTGCGCCCGTCTTCAAAGCGAGCGGATTCAAAAAGCGCGGCGGTGTGTTCACGCGCGATTGCGACGACGATGTTGTGCACATTGTCGACATAGCGCACGTGTTCGACTCTGATGAAGACGGCAAGCGCATTAGCAAGGTGGTTGTTGACTGCGCGATCTACCTTCCGTTGGTTGAGGAGCTAATGCATCCGGGCGTCAAGCGGCCAGTTGCACTGCGAGAATTCCACGCCACTATCCGCACGGTCTTCTACGCGACTCGTCTAACTGATCTTGCTGATGACGTCTATATAGAGGTTGCGACTGACGCGCTTGCTGCGTTTGACGGGCTGACGACCCTTGAACAGATTGCTCGCGAACTCGAAGCCCCGACACGAGAAATCGCAAGCATGCGAACGAGCTATTTGAAGGCGCTCGTCTTCTTCGCTTTGGGTCGTTCGGATGATGCAGCAGTCGCGTTGCGCGACGCGTACGACGAGCGAATTCCGCTGGCGCGCGACAGCCTCTTGAGCGTGGCTCAGCGGTTGATGCCTCACGCAATCACGACAAGTTCTTTCGATCGGCGAATCTCAGTTCGCGAAGTCGAACTGTTGAGGCAATGGGCGTCTGGTCACGAGGCTCGACTTCGTGAGATTGAGCGACTTGTTGCCGCGCTGTCTCCGCCAAAGAAGCGACGCTTTAGACTTGGTGCACCAAAGACGGCCGACCTCGACTTTTCGATCGCCTCTCTTCAACACATCGACGCACTGTTGACAACGTCAATGCGTCAGCCAGTAGCGGCTGCACTTAGCGGCTCGCTACCCATCTTGGGCAGTCGGTTCTTTGAAGTCACGGGTCCGCGCATCGCCGATGTAACTGGGCCCGGATATCAATGGCTGGCGCGCATGGGTGAATTGATTGCGTCTTACGTTGCCGAGATAGTGGCGCGTGAGGTCGATGACTGTTGGTGGGGTATTGCTGGCAGTGGTGGTCTGGGTATTGCTGGGCCTCGCCTTGTGCACTTGATGCAGTTCGTCATGAATCACGTGCTAGTTGGTCTTGGCGAAGATCCCGACGTTGTTCCTCCATCGTTGACAACGCGCGTGACTTGGTTCATCGACGACATCACGAGCGCACCGCTTGGCCAACTTGATGTGGTGTTCAAAGATCTACCTGTGCGGCACCGCTGAACTTGCAGCGACCAGCCGTCTGTCAGTGATTCTGCGTACGATGACCGCCGGTGGGGTTTTCTGACTGGTTCCTCGGCGTACTCGGCAACTTTGCGTCTGATGCAATTCGCGGAGTGTTGCGCGCTGAGCGTGAACAAATTGAATTAGAGCGGTGCTGTCGAGCGGCGATGGTTGCCGCTGTCGCCGAACAGCATTCAGGCGCGATCGTCGATCACACGGCTGACGGTCTGATGGATGCTTTGTGGAGCACCCACAGCCTCAATGTGCCGCGTGTGTACGACGGCTTGACTTTGGCTGACCGGTTCTCCATTGCCGTGAGTGAACGGTTCCGTACTCTCAATGAGATCGAGGTTGCGCCGGGTGTTTCGCAGGCCGACGACTTAAGACTCGACACTCGCGAGCTCGCCAACGATTTCGTCGATCAGTTCTTTTGGGCGCTCAATCAAGCGACGCTGCGTCTCGAAAGCCTGCGCGTGTTGCGCGACGTGCTCAGCACGCATCGCATCGAAGATCGGCTTGATGCAATTCACGCTCGTCTCGACAAGCCAACGCACTCGATTGATCTGCGCGTACCTCCACATTCAATCGTTGAGCGTTACGTCGACCGATCTCAGTCACAACCCCTCGTTGATGCTCTCACGTCGAGGATTGGTGGAACGGTTGGTGTCACTACCAACGTATTGCGCGCCCCTGGTGGCTTTGGCAAAACAGCGCTTGCCGAGTGGGCCTGTAACGATGCGCGCATTCGTTCGCACTTCCCAGACGGATTTGTTTGGGTCACGCTCGGGCGCTTTCAAAACAGTTCTACGTGGGGGCGTGAAGCTGACCTTGCTGCCAAAGTGATGCAGACGTGTCGCATGATTGCGAGTCATCTTCACCTGTCGTCGACGCTTGAAGACTTTGCCGATCCCCAAGCAGCCGGTCAATTGCTTGGGACACTGCTTGCTGACAGGCGATTCTTGTTGATCGTCGATGATGTGTGGTCGCAGCGCGATCTAGCCCCCTTTCTTGTCGGCGGTGCGAACACCACTCGATTGGTTACAACCCGCCAAATGGGGGTCGTGCCGCGGATTGGCAATGCGAAAGAGATAAGCGTCGATCACATGACCTCGCACGAGGTCGCGTCGATCATTGGCTACGGGCTCAACGTCATGCCCGACGACATCGCACCGCTCGTAAAGCGTGCTGGCAGCTGGGCGTTGCTTGCAGGATTGCTCGGCGAAGCACTTACTTTAAAGGTCGCCGAGAGCGGCGATGTGGTTGCGAGCGTTGCCGAGATCGAAGATGCGTATGTTGCAGGCGGTCCGTCAACACTGACTGATCTGAATGACTACGACGATCGCCGCAAGTCAATCGATGTTTGCATGCAGATCAGTTTCGAGCATCTCGTCTCGGCAAGAGGAACTGAAATCATTGATCGTTGCGACTCGCTCGGGTTGTTCCCTGAGGATGCTCAGATTCCCCTTGATGTTCTCGACACGGTATGGAGCTGCAATCGATCAATAACGAAAGATGTTTGCAGTGTTCTGTTTCGATCATCACTGCTGCGCTCGTACAACATCCACGCCCAAACAGTCATGCTGCACGATGAGATCCGTGTCTACCTCCGACACCGCATTTCGGCGAAGCGCCAACAACTGCAGCGAGAACTGATTGGTGCGCTTCGTCCGATCAGCGGTTTGTGGAGCGATCTGTTCGACGATCATTACTTGTGGGACAACCTGAGCTATCACCTGCGCGAAGCAGGCAGTGCGCGCGAGTTGTATGACGTCGCAACCGATGGTCGATGGTTGGCCACTCGGCTACATCGCCACGGCGCAGCGGCTGTGCTTGCTGACATCGAACGCGCTTCTGAACTTCCGGTGCACGCGAACGTGACTGCCAGTCTCGAGCGCGTCGTTCGTCAGTCGTCCTTCTTGCTTAGCGCCGACATGACTCGAAGTGACATTGCTTCGACTCTTGCGTCGAGATGTTTTGGCGAGACACAGCTAGACGACGTT
>JBGAQY010000001.1:0-196466 GCA_044220495.1 Acidimicrobiales bacterium | reverse complement strand
TCGCCTCTTGCTATGCTGCAAAAGCCCAGCTAGAACGCATAATTCTGACGCTTTGCTTGGTCGTCAGTGTGCTTGCCTCTGACCAAACGCCGGCGGTGGCGAGCCCTCAGCCGGTCGCCACCGGTGACGGCCTAATGACCTATGGGGTGGCTGCCAGCACAAATCCCAGGTGGCGGGCCTACAACAATCTCACCGACAGCCTTGGCTCGGCCTCGAAATCGGTCGGCGGAGCCACCGGCCAATGGCAGGTCACCCGCACTTCTCCAATCAAGCAGGAAGCAATTTCGGCTTATGTATCGTCGACCGGTTCGATGCAGGTGAGCTGTTTCGATGGCAAGACCTGGACGAACGAATTCACTGCGTCAGTTGGCGGCTACATCAGTCGACGGTTTGATGTCGCATACGAAACCAATAGCGGCGACGTGATGGTTCTTTGGGCTGACAATGGCGCAACGGGTACGAACGAGCTCAAATATCGAACCAAGCCGGGCACGAGTTCGTGCGGTTCTGGTTGGTCGACAGCGACTTCGCTCGACTCCACCAACATCACAGGCAGTGTTCGTTGGGTGAAGATGGCGTGGGACAGGCGCGCGTCCTCAAATCTGATCACTGCGATTTGGGTCGATGATGCCCAACGGCTTTCGGCAATGCAGTGGTCGGGAACGGCGTGGGGTAACGAACCCGGCGCGGCACTTGAAACGTCCCTCCAATACATCACAGCCACGCAAGACACCGAGGACTTTGATGTCGAATACGAGTCGTTGTCGGGCGACGTCATGGTGGTGTGGGGAAACTCGGCCGGAGCCGATGGAACCAATGGTGTTCGTTACGCAACCTGCACCGGTGGAACCTCGGCGTGCACGTGGACAAACGTCGGCGCGCCTCCCACGTTTCTCGACGACGCTACCGAGCTTGATCTAGCGGCCAACCCGGTGACCGACGAGATGGTCTTTGCTTCGATCGGTAGTGGAGGATCTGATCTTCAGGCTGGCGTGTGGAGCGGTTCGGCGTGGACGAACACAGCGAACCTTGACACCTCTACTAGGTCAGTCGGTGTATACCGGCAACGCGTCGCCGTCGGCTGGCTTGTGAATGGCGCAGCGACGCGCAGCATCGTTGCATTCAATGACTCTGGTGCCACCACCGTCAGCTACTACGTCGGTAACGGCACGAGTTTTGGCACGGCTAACTCACCTTTGACTTACACGACAACTCCAGCACTGGCCGATCCCCAGGCTCGTTACGACATACAGATGGATCCCAAAAACAATGATCGCTTGATGCTGTCGATCTCAGACGCAAACGACGATCTGTTCATGAAGCGTTTGGTTATGGACTCGTCGGGGAGCCTCACGTGGAGCGCCTCTGATGGCGGTGCGGCGCTTGAAACCAACCTTTCCTATCAAGGCGATATCTCTTTTGCCTACTGGCGCAACACGACGACGACGGCGCTTCTTACGCAGCAGGGTTACTTGTGGGAAAACGACGATCAAGTGGCTGCAGCAACTGTTGACAGCAACACAGCGCAGGCTGCTGCAAATACTGCGATCACGAATGTCGCTGCCGGAGAGCGCTTGACCCTGCGAACGCAGCTGACAAATGCTGGCGCGACTTTGCCCGGCACCGACATCGGATTGTTCTACGACCGCAATGACGGCTACTGGCGAAAAGTCACCAACACTGACAAGAGCACGACTTCAGCCGGTACGTGTTCAGATACCAGTTTCAACTGTGCCGTTGTTGACAACTCGGCAGGAGTGGGTGGTTGGTCGTCGGTTGCCACTGATCCAACAGGCACGCCATGGGTGAGTTACTACGACGCAACGGCGGGAGCTCTGAAGGTTGCACACTTCGTCGGCACGGGTGGCAACTGCAGCGGTTCCAACAGCGAGTGGGATTGCGCGACGATCGACACAGGAACGCGCGGCACCTACAGCTCAATAGGTGTCGACCTCAGCGGAACGCCATGGGTGAGTTACTACGACGCAAGTGGTTCGCCCGGCTTGCGCGTAGCCAAGTTCGTAAAGACCGGTGGCAATTGTGCGAGCAGCACGTGGACATGCACGCTCGTCGACGCCGGCTCGGTGGGCACGTGGACATCACTCGCATTTGATTCCAACGACGTCCCTTGGGTTGCTTATGCAGACGCAGGTAGCAGCGCTGTCAAAGTTGCGTACAACACACCTGGCGGCTGTGCGAGTGGCGCGTGGACATGTACAACAATCGAAACGGGCAGCTACGACGGACGTGTCGGTCTTGCGTTCGACGCACAAAACATTCCATGGGTCAGCTATCACAACAGCACAAGCGGGGCTTTGAGAGTAGCGAAGGGCACGGCGGGGTCGTGCGGTTCGAACTTGTGGACCTGTACAACCGTCGACACCGGTTCGCGAGGCGATTACACGTCGATAGCGATCGATCCAAGTGGCGCGCCGTGGGTTGCGTACTACGACGCATCGAGTGGAGCGACGGGCGTTCGCGTCGCCAACTATGTCGGAAGCGGTGGCAACTGCACGTCTTCAGCTTGGAACTGCACTCGCATTGACAGCGGTACATATTCCAACACGTCTATCGGATTCGCCCCTGACGGCAAGGCGTGGGTCAGCTACTTCGACACGGCGGCCAATACGGTTCGGTTAGCCCGCAGCGTAGGCAGTGCAGGTAACTGCACAAGTAGCGCCTGGAACTGCGCGGCGGTCGTTACGTCGGCCACTGCCGGTGCAACCTCGATAGCGATGAGTCGCGATGGGGTTGCATGGATTAGTCACGCCAAAGGTGGCCTTTCAATAGCAAAGTTGGCGGGCTCGGGCGAGATCGTGGTTGCGCCCGGCAAAGCAGGGTCGACTGCCGCGGCAACAACGGCGACGGCGAAAGTTGGCGGGGGTTCTTGTCTCGCCACCGCTACTTTCACGAACGGTCGTTGGTCGCAAGCGCCAGAGATCAGCCAACTCAACGTTCCTGATGGAAGCGGTGCCACCAAGTACTGCACTGAGCTTTCATGGGTGATTGACACAACTAGGGCAACTGCGGGTACAACGTATCGCTTCGTTGTAGCTACTAAAGATGGCAACCGACCCGACCGCAGCTTGTGGCGTGGCCCGAGTTCGATAGCTCAGTATCCGACATTGACGCTTGCGGGGGCCACCTCAACAACATTCAGCAAAGACGTTGCGTATTCAATGAGTGACTGCGCTAGTGATGCAGCGTGGGGTTGCACAACCGCTGACACCAGTGCCGACGGAGGTAGCGCTAGCTCGATCGCGATCTCACCCAGCGGGATACCTTGGATCGTGTATTCCGACACGACCAACACAACCAACAATGTTTTTATGTATAGCTACTACGCAGGTAGTGGCGCCGGCAGTTGCGGAACCAACAGCGCATGGGTGTGCGGAGTGTTGGACTCTCCGGCGTCGAGTGCAGTGTTCAATCAGGCTGGAGTCAAAGTTGCGTTTGCTCCTGACGGAACACCGTGGGTCGTGTATTACGACCGCGGCGCAAACGCTCTGCTCAAGGTCGCTAAGTACGTTGGTGGCACAAACGGAAGTGGCTGCAACGTAAGCGGCGGTGGGGCATGGACGTGCACTTCGGTCGACACGTTTGGCTACGACTACTCAGCTAATGGTGTGACACCGAGCGCGGGTTTGGCGTTTGACTCCACCGGCGCGCCGTGGGTCAGCTACAACTATCAAACGTCGGGATCGGTATCTGTCTTGCGTGTAGCGCGCTACACGGGCTCAGGCGGCACGAATTGTTCGAATACATCGGCGTGGACATGCATGGCGATCACCGATCCAACTTTGGATTCCGGTCGCTACAACGATCTCGCTATGGATCGCAACGGCGTTACATACGTGGCATTTAGAAATAGCTCAGGCAACAATCTCGAACTAGCTCAGTACGTGGGCTCGGGTGGAAACTGCGTTGGCTCAGCGCAGTGGAAGTGCAGCGTGATTGAAGATGGCGACGCCACCTTCGACTTAGGAAAATTGCCTCATATCCTTTTTGACGCCGCCAATACGGCATGGATTTCGTATACCGATAAGGGAACGACCAAGCGACTGCGCATTGCTCACTATGTCGGCAGCAACAGCCCAGGTGGATGTTCGAGCCCGACCAACAACGTGTGGTCATGCACAACAGCGCTAACTAGCAGTGCCGAACCAGGCTTTCCAACGCTTGCGCTTGACCCTTACGGAAATCCTGTTGTGAGCTACATCGATAGCAGTGTTGCTCGTGCTGTGGCGCGCTACGTTCCTGGCTCAGGCAGTTCTTCATGCGGAACAGCAAACGATTGGATCTGCACAACGCTCATCACTACGACCTCCTCGTACGGCGGGGTCGTGTTCGGTCAAAGCGGTGTTCCGTGGCTTGTGTTCAGAAACTCTTCGACGTCACGCGTGATCGTTGCGAAGTCGCACTTGCCACTTGGGCCTCTCACGACGGCGAGTGTTAATGGTGCCGGGCTGCGCTACCGCCTTGACTCGGGCAAGGCGCCACGTACTGAGTCGGGCTCGTGTTCGGCGACCGCTGGCAACACCGGGTACTGCGGAGTTGCAACTGCTAGCGACGGCAACGTCGATTCGATCACGGCAATCACGAACGAACGGCCGATGTATGCAATGACTGCGTCGGCTACGAGTAATACCGCTGCGCCCGTTGTTACTTGGACGGGCAAATCCACGGTTGCTCCAAGTGGCCTGGTTGTCCAGGCCTACAGGGCTGGCAGCACTAACGCGTGGTCGACGATCACGGCGACTTCAAACACATGCTCGGCGGCTGCAGCGAATGCTATGTGCACCTTTACCGGCACTCCTTCGGGTACAGCCAGCGACTACTGGGCCGCGAACGGCAGTAGTTATGTCACGTCAGTTCGTGTGTATCAACCGGCTAATGCATCGGGTAGTGAGACTTTAACCACCGACGCATTCAGCGCCGTTGGCAACAATGCGCCCACAGTTTCGGGTTCGCTCGCGCAATACCGATCCGACGGCACGACAGGCATAGCGACGGCAACATGGATCAACGCGACCACAGTTGTGTTGAAGGCCAGTGTTGCTGACGGCGATGTCGGTGACACGATTGCGTTGTGTCCTGAAGTACGTGCCACGTCGAGCTCATTCACAAACTCCGAGAATTCGTCGTGCGGCACGGCTGTTACTACCGGATCAACCGCTTCGGTCACTGTGACGGGGCTTTCAACTGATACGCATTACCACTGGCAAGTTCGCGCCAAGGATGCGTCGGGGGCCTACTCGTCGTGGATGCAGTTCGTCAGTGGCGGCGACGCCTTCGACGTTGATACGGCTGCTCCTTCAATCGGCTCGGCAGTCGTATATGACGGATCTACCAACGGGTCTGATGCCTCGAGCAATTCGGGATCTGTCACGTCAATATCGGCCAACTGGGCTGGATTTAGTGACGGATCGGGCTCAGGCATTAGTTCCTACGAATACTCGATTGGAACTTCTCAAGGAGCCACCGACGTTCGGGTGTGGACTTCCAACGCCACTACGTCGGTGACGGCAAGTTCACTGAGCTTGCAAACGGGTCAGCAGTATTACTTCAACGTTCGAGCCATCGATGCGCTGGGCTATGTGAGTTCGACCGTCTCATCAAACGGTCAGTTCGTTGCACCATCGCTCACCTTTACGGTGTCGACGCCGACCGTGTCGTTCGGTCAGCTCGGTCTTGGCAATAGTTACTCCGCGACATCAGACGTCTCACTCACGGTTGCGACGAACGCCATTGGTGGATACTCAGTTCGTCAACGCGCAACGGCCGTTATGACATCAGATGGTGGCGCAACAATTCCGTTTCTGGCGAGTTCGACCCCGTCGGCGTGGCCGGGCGCTGGTGCCAGTGGCGTCGTCGGGTTTGCAAGCTCAGATACGACGGTAAATGGCGGCGGCGACGTGTTCGCCGGCCTGACGAAGTTTGCCGGTATCCCGCTTACGAGCCCGGGTGACATCATCGCGGACGCAAGCAACGTCGCTGGTTCTTCGCTGAATGACACTTTCACTGTGCGGTACCGCCTGCAGGGTGCATCAAGCACTCCCGCCGGCGTATACCGCACAAGTGTGGTGTTAACGGCTGTTCCGCAGTTCTAGGAAAGAGCCTGCCCAGTCGCAGTCGTCATTGTGCAAGCCATGCTCTGACATAGTCGACGTTCACGGTCGCAGCTGAACCGTATACGTGTACACCACCGTCGCCTACGTTCAACAACAGCGCTTCGCCTCCGCCGTTGTCGTCAGTCGAATAAGTCTTGACGAGCTTGCCGTCCCAATAAACGGCGGCGCTTTTCGCCATGCGGTAAACGCCGTAGACGTGATACGACCCGCACCAGCTGCCAGAGACTGAACCTTGATTGTGCGACCCAGACGGCGAGTGGTAGTTGACGGTCAACGACCCGCCCAAGACTTCGGCGATGTCATGCTCGCCGGCCGCAGGCCATGCAGGCCCTGAGCTCCACCACGCGGGCCAGTTATAACAAGTGCTTCCAGTGCCCGGGAAGAACACGCGTGATTCGGCATATCCGTTGATCGGCAATACAAACCCGTTGCTGCCGGCGCCGTCGTAAGGAGCGCTGCTTACGAAGGCACCCGACGATGAGTTGGGGAGCGCTAAGTGCAACGCGCCACCCGACACCGAAACGTTCGAAGCGTAGGCCTTGACGTTGTTCATGTTCCAGTTGTTGAGGGCAATCCACTTCGATGTATCAAGGCTCGTTCCGTTGAACTCATCTTGAAATGCCAACTTCCAGTTGCCAGCAACTCCTACGGGCATCGGCGTGGTCGGAGTTGGTGGTGCTGTGGTCGTCGAGGTTGTTGTGGTGCTTGTTGTTGGTGCCAGTGTCGTTGGCGGCCTCGTCGTCGATGTTGGCGCGTTTGTTGTTGTAGTGGTGGTCGCGGGGTTTGGCTGTGCTCCTCCAATTACTTCAATTGCGCTTATGGCGGGAGCGTTCTTGATTGCGGTAAAGCCGATGTTCAAGACACCGTCAGACACGTTTGCTGTGAATGACTTTGTTATAGCCACGTAATTGCCACCGGCTGCAACAGCAGGACTAAACGCAGTTAGCACTTTGTTGCCCTCGATTGCTACGTCAAAGCTGCGAGTACCAGAGGCAGGATTGATTTCGGCAAATCTCAAATTGACTGCGTAGGTGCCGTTGGTGACGGGAATTGAATACCCCGTTAGTCCCCACCGTTCGGTTTGATACAAGACCTGGTCGGCAGTTCCCGCAATCGGCGTTCCACTCGGAATCACCACACCTGTGCCTCCTGAGCCGGCGGCAAAGTTCTTGTCTGCGGCCCAAACGCGGCCGGCGCTGTCGGTTCGTGCGACCGTCGAACCTGAGTCGATTCGCACGGCCGTTGCTGTCGATGGTGGTGCAAGTGTTGTCGGCACCGTTGTTGGCGGCTTGGTTGTCGCGGTGGTTGACGTAGTCGAGCTTGTTACGGCTGTCGTGCCGATGATCTCGATTGCGCTAATCGACGCAGCGTTTTGAATGGCTGCAAAACCAATATTGAGTGTGCCGTCGGCAACGCTTGCTGTGAACGACTTCGTGATTGCCTTGTAATTGCCGCCCGCTGCAACGGCAGGACTGAATGCACTCAAAACTTGCGCGCCTTCGAGCGAAACATTGAATGAGCGGGTTCCCGATGCTGGGTTGATCTCGGCGAACTTTAGATTGACCGTGTACTTGTCGTTTGGAAGCGGGACGGCATATCCCGCCAGGCCCCATCGTTCAGTCTCGTAGAGCTTTGGATAGTTGGCACCCGAGATGGCCGTGCCGGCGGGAATTACGACGCCCGAGCCGCCGGAACCAGCCGAGTAATACCGGTCGGCGCCCCAGACGCGCCCTTGGCCGTCGGTGTAGTTCTGCGTCGCACCCGAATCGATGCGAACGGTTGTGACGCTGGCCGCGTTCGCGTTTGAGGTCGCCAACAACGTCACGCCCAAGCCGGCGCTGCCCAAAACAAGCGCAATGATCGTTGCCGTCAACGACCTAGCGCGTCGCGGCGCGTGCAAAACATTCATACTGCCCCCTAGTCAAAATCCCTGAATATCGAGGGTACCGGGTGAGCGATATATCCTATTTGTCGATTGTGTTAAGAATCGAAAAGCGCACTGGCGCACGCGTCACTGCGCCGACTGCCGCCGCGCCGCACCCGCCTCATCGGATGTCACACCCTCGCCGTAGCGTTTGGGCATGGCAGTTGCAGCACCCTCTGATGAACCATTCGATCCGCGCGTTGAGGTTTCCATCGAAACGTTGGGTCAGGTTCCTCTCGAACGCATCGAACATGAGATCTGCACTTTTGCTGGACAGTTAGCAGCAGCAACTTGTCGAATGCTGTTGTTGGTTGCTGAGTTCGACAGACGAAGTGGTTGGGAGGTCTGGGGTATTCAGTCAATGGCCCACTGGCTGTCATGGCGTTGTGGGTTTAGCCCTGGTGCTGCTCGTGAACGAGTCCGCGTAGCTCGGTCTTTGTCGTCATTACCCCTGGTCACGTCGCATTTCCTTCGTGGTGAACTCTCTTATGCCAAGGTCCGAGCTGTTTCGCGTGTGGCTACTCCACTTAATGAAGACATGTTCTTGGAAATGGCCCTAGAGGCAACTACTCCTCAACTCGAGAGATTCATCCGTGGATACCGAAGAGGATCTCTTGATGAGGTAAACGAAAGACATCAACGGCGGTTGTTGTCTTGGTTCTGGAATGAAGAAGGTTCTCTAGAGATCCGTGGTCGTTTATCTCCAGAAGATGGAGCATTGTTCATCAAGGGCCTTGAAAAAGCACGTGAGGGCGTTTCGATGGAAACGTCTCATGAGCAAAAGAACGCCGATGCTCTAGCGGTGATGGCAGAAACAGTTCTTGCTAGTGGGCCCTCAGCGTGTCAGGAACGTCACAGCGTGATGGTGGTTGCTGATGCAGAGACCCTTGCTAGTGATGAAGACGGCACTTGTGTTGTTGATGACAACGCCCGTATCGAACCTGAAACAGCTAGAAGGCTCAGCTGTGATGCATCTGTAGTTCCCATGTTGATTGGATCTCGTGGTCAACCACTAGATATCGGCAGAAAGTCGAGATCTATCCCACCAGCCATCAAACGAGCACTCCACAAACGAGACAACCACTGCAGGTTCACTGGCTGCAACAACAGGGCTTTTGTCGATGGTCACCACATCAAACACTGGAGCCAACAAGGCGCCACCAGCCTCGACAACTTGGTCTTACTTTGTCGACATCATCACCGAGCTGTTCACGAAGGTGGCTTCAGCATCAACAAGGTGCCAACAGGCTTCATGGTCACAACACCACACGGTGACGTCCTACAACAGGCACCACCAATCAAAGGATCAAAGCTTCCAACCTTTGGTGTCGGGCCCGATGCCTGTACTTCAAGAAGCAACGGAGAACGCTTCAGCCTGAATGACGCAGTGACAGCATTCCTCAGCACCGAAGAGTTCCGCCGCAAACAGAAGGAGTAGCGCAGACGGGGCGTTCCCATGGAAACGCCTCAGTAGCGGAACATCGTCATGTCGATGCGATTGTCGTATTGCTTGCGGTTTACTTCCACGAATCCAAGACGCTTGTAGAAGTCGATCACCGGTGCGTTCTCATCGCGCACTCTTGATGATCTGGATTGCCGGAGATAAGTCTTGGTACAACACGTGGTCGGCGAACGATGCGATGTTGCCCTTGGGGTTGATCGCGATTGCTAGTCCGGCGCGTTCGAACAGTTCTTGTTCGGCAGGCGAATCACCGATGGCGACGACATCAGCCCATGAGATGTCGAGGGAGCGCAAGATTGCGTTGCAGCCCGTGAACTTGAAGCCGTCGACTATTGGGCGTTCTTCCGAAACGCCGACGATTACCTCGCCATCGAGGGCCACGGCAGTCCCCACAACGTGGTCAAAACCGAGCCTCTGCTGATAGTGCTCGAGCACCGGCAAGATTGAGCCTGATGCGACGATCGTCACGATGTCGTTTGCCTTTAAGAACGTCAACAGCTCGCGCGCTCCGGGCATTAAGTAATCAACAGCAGTCACCGCATCAACGATCTGTGCGATCGTCAGTCCGCGCATGTGATCGATCTGCTGTCGCAAACCTTCCACGCCAGAAATTAGACCGGCGTGGAAGTCAGCGTTGAGCTTGTCGGTTTCGGTTGCCTTGTTGTTGAGGGCGGCGAGCAGACTTGAGTGGTCGCGCGCTACCAACGTTCCGTCAAAGTCCAAGACTGCTGCGCGCGGTAGACGACTGACTCGAGGATTCCGCCGCACTTTTCGATTACGCGGGCAGATGCGTAGTTGTCGTCGTCGCACGTTACGAGTACGCGGTCGACCCCACGCGATCGAGCGATCACGAGACTTTGGCGCAACATCTCGGTTGCGAACCCGTGCCCGCGAAACTCAGGTAACACGGCATAGCCGATGTGACCGCCGATCACGGCGAGGTAGTCGTTGAGTGCGTAACGAATAGAGCTGCGTCCGACGATCTTGTCGTCGACGGTTGCCACAAGCAGGCTGGCGGGCACGCGCCCCGGCTCGATGTCGGCGCCGCGAGCTTGGCGATCAAGTGACTCGACGTAGTCGTCCCACGACTCAAAGGCATCGTGGCCGAAAAGAAAGGTGAAATTGTCAGCAAGCAAAGCGTTGTGGGCTGCGACGGCGGCAGCCTCGTCTTCCACTCGAAGGGGCCTGAGTCTTAGTTGCTGAACCATGTCAAAGAATAGGGGACTGTGACGGCGAGACGGCAAGCCGGCAACACAAGCCGGCGCAACAACAGAGAAACTTGAGCCCGCTTCAGACTCGGCGTGGTCCGGTGGACAGTACACTTGCCCGGATGCCCCACTCCGTGCTGATCGTTGACGACGATCCTGTTATTCAGCTCTTGCTTCGCGTCAACTTCGAGATGGAGGGCTTCGAGGTCAGCACCGCCGACGATGGTGAACAAGGTCTCGAACAAGCACGCAAGTTGTTGCCCGACATTGTCTTGCTCGATGTGATGATGCCCAAGCTCGATGGGTTCGAGGTTTTGAGCGAGTTGCGCAAAGACGAAGCAACACAGAACTTGCCGGTAGTGCTGTTGTCGGCCAAAGCGCTCGACACCGACCGTCAAGCCGGCATCGATGCTGGCGCGTCGGCTTACATCACCAAGCCATTCGACCCAATTCGGTTGCTCGAAGATGTGAAGGCGCTGGTGCGCCCAGCGGCGTCGTGACGGCGCTACCGCGCCACCTTCTGCCTGACACCGCAACCGTTGGTTTCGACGGCGCGTTGACTATTGGTGGAGTCAGCCTGCTCGACATTGCTGAAGAGTTCGGCACTCCCGCCTATGTATTTGATGAAGCACATCTAGAAGCCCGCTGTCGTGAAGCAGTCGCAGCCTTCCCAGATGGTGTTGCCTATGCGACAAAAGCGTTCTTGTGTTTGGCGATGGCGCGCATGGCCCACGTGGCTGGCATGCGACTCGATGTTGCTAGTGGCGGAGAAATGCATGTTGCGTTAGCTGCTGATGTGCCTGCGAGTCAGCTCGTCTTTCACGGCAACAACAAAAGTGCAGCCGAGCTGAGTACCGCAATAGAAAAAGGCGTCGGACTAATCGTCGTCGATTCATTCGATGAGATCGATCGCATCGAAACGATCTGGCACGCGTTTGGCGACAAACCGCCGGTGCACTGTCTGATCAGAGTTACGCCGGGCGTCGAGGCGCACACGCACGAATACGTAATGACGGGCCAAGACGATTCAAAATTTGGCTTTGGCCTTGCTAGCGGTCATGCGCAAGCTGCTGTTGACCGTATCGTTGCTTCGCCTACGTTTGAATTGCAGGGCATTCACGCGCACATCGGCAGTCAGATTTTTGACACGGTCGGCTTCGAAAAAGAGATTGAAGTACTAACGCCTTTCGTTCGTGACAACAACATCAAAGAGTTGTGCATCGGCGGAGGTTTAGGTGTTGCCTACGTCGGCGAAGAGTCTGCCTTGACCATCGCTGAGTGGGGAGTGGCCGTGCGCAAAGCCATGGCCGCGTCGGGTCTTCCTGAAAGTGTGCGTGTTACTGCCGAGCCCGGGCGCAGCATTGTCGCAACAGCAGGCATCACGCTCTACACGGTTGGCACGATCAAAGAGCTGCCCGGCATCCGTACTTACCTATCGGTTGATGGGGGAATGAGCGACAACCCGCGTCCCGTGCTTTATGGAAGTGGCTATGAAGCGTTCTTGCCGCGTGATCCCGAAGCGCAACGCCCGCGCACGGTCACGATTGTTGGCAAGCACTGTGAGTCGGGTGACCTTGTCGTGCGCGACGCGAAGATTCCCGAGTCGACCGTTGTGAACGACATCATCGCAACTCCCGTCACTGGCGCTTACGGGCACACGATGGCGTCGAACTACAACCGAGTTGGTCGTCCTCCTGTGATTTTCGTACGAGACGGCGACGCGCGCGTTGTTGTGCGACGCGAAACCTACGAAGACCTGATTCGACTCGAGGTCTAACCCTCATCGTCCGCCTCGGGTAGCCTCTCTCGCATGACTAAGTCGGCCACGGTGGGTGTTGGCATTCTCGGATGTGGAAACGTCGGAGCGGCTCTCGTTCAGCTGCTGCAAGAGAAAGCCGCACACGTTGAAGCCCGCACAGGGCTTGCTTTTGAGGTGCGCAAAGTGTCGGTGCGCAGTCCGTCAAAAGAGCGTGATGTTGCTTTGCCGGCGGGTGTAATTACCGACGACAGTGCTGCTGTTGTTGCTGACCCGTCGGTAGACGTAGTTGTCGAGTTGATGGGTGGAATTGAACCCGCCCGGGGTCTCATTTCGAAAGCGCTCGACTTGGGCAAGCCCGTTGTTACGGCCAACAAAGAGCTCATAGCTAACGTTGGTTCCGAGCTCACGCAACTAGCGCACACCAAAGGTGTCGACCTCTTATATGAGGCTGCTGTCGGCGGAGGCATTCCGCTTATCGGCGCGCTGCGTCGTTCACTTGCCGGTGAGCCGATAACGCGCGTAATGGGCATCGTGAACGGCACAACCAACTTCATTCTCACTCGAATGACTGAAGACGGTGTTGACTACGGTGCCGCGCTAGCCGAAGCACAAAGCAGGGGGTACGCCGAACGCGACCCAACCGCTGATGTCGAGGGCTACGACGCAGCTGCCAAAGCAGCAATTCTCGCCAATGTCGCCTTTGGCGCTCCGATAGTTGCTGGCGATGTTTATAGCGAAGGTATTTCAACGGTGACGGCCGAAGACATTGCCCTTGCTGGTCGTCTTGGGTTCGTCGTGAAGTTGCTCGCCGTTGTCGAGCGCGGCCCCAAAGATCGGGTTGGCGTGCGCGTGCATCCGACCATGATCCCGAAAGCTCATCCGCTTGCGTCGGTGCGCTTGTCGTTCAACGCGTTGTTTGTCGAAGGTGATGCTGTCGGTGAGTTGATGTTTTACGGACGCGGTGCCGGCGGACAACCCACAGCAAGTGCAGTTTTGGGCGACCTCATTGACGCTGCGCAAAACCGCGTGGCCGGCACGACGGGGTGGACACCCATCACCGGTACCGCTGGGGTATGGCCGATTGACGAGCAGTCATCGCCGTTTTACTTGACGCTTGACGTCGCTGATGAGCCGGGCGTGCTTGCTGCAGTGGCCGGAATCTTCGGTGCGCACGATGTGTCGATTCGGTCGATGGAACAAGTTGGCCTGGCCGACGAGGCGCGACTCATCTTTGTCACGCACGCAGCGCTTGAGAGCGATGTTCGGTCGTGTCTGCACGACTTGCGAGCGCTCAGTTCGGTGCGACGAGTTGGCAATGTCATGCGCGTGATCGAACAAGGTGCCTAAGTGCCAGCACCCAAGCCACTTGTCGCCCTTGATCTTGACGATCTGATCTATCCGTTCATGCGCGACTTGGTTCCGTTTCACAATCGCGTGCACAACACATCGCTAACGGCCGAAGATTTCTTTACTTTCGAGTTCAACGACGTGTGGGGTGGATCGCGACAAGAAGCGTTCGATCGTGTGAGGGCGTTCTTTGATCAGCACGATCCGTTTGTTGAACCTCTCGATGGGTCGCGCGTGGCGCTTGACAAGATCCGTGACCGTTACGACTTGATAGTCGTGACTGCGCGCGACGATTCATACAGTGCGCGCACCTTGGCTTGGCTCGATCATCACTTTCCCGGCCACTTCGAGTCGGTTCACCTTTGCAACACGTATATGGATGACGACTACCCAAACAAGAGGACAAAAGCAGAAGTGTGCATAGAAAAAGGTGCCGTTGCGCTCGTTGATGACTCTTACACGAACATCTCGCAGTTCGCCGAATCAGGTGGCGTGGGCATTTTGTATGGAGACTTCTCGTGGAACCGTCGCCACCCATTGCCCAGCGGCGTAACGCGCGCTGTTGATTGGAGCGAAGTGGTCGATCAGCTGAGCGAGCGTGTGCAATGAAAGCTTGGCAAGGCATCATTGACGAATACCGAGAGTTCTTGCCGATCGCTGACGACGTCGCTGCGGTTACGTTGTTCGAAGGCGCAACTCCGCTTGTTCCCGCGCCGGCCATTTCAGAACGCGTTGGCGCGCAGGTCTATTTGAAGAACGAGGGGCTCAACCCAACCGGTTCGTTCAAAGATCGCGGCATGACACTTGCAGTCACGAAAGCAGCGGCGGGTGGAGCACGGTCAGTCGTGTGCGCGTCGACCGGCAACACGTCAGCTGCGGCAGCAGCGTATGCAAACCGAGCTGGCATGCGCTGCATTGTTCTCATCCCCGACGGTTACATCGCAATGGGCAAGTTGGCGCAAGCATTGATGCACGGAGCCGACGTCATTCAGATTCGCGGCAATTTCGACGAAGCACTTGAGATCGTGCGCACGCTCGGCGACGACGGATCCATTGCAGTTGTCAACTCCATTAACCCCGACCGTCTTGAAGGCCAAAAGACTGGAGCATTCGAGATCGTCGACGCGCTCGGTCATGCGCCCGACTACCAGTGCATGCCAGTCGGTAACGCCGGGAATATCACGGCGTATTGGAAGGGCTATCTCGAGTATCAACGCGCCGGGCGTTCCAACGGCGTTCCGACGATGCTCGGCTTTCAGGCAGCAGGCGCGGCCCCCATTGTTCATGGCTCGCCTGTGCATGACCCCGAGACGATCGCAACCGCCATTCGCATCGGCAATCCTGCGTCGTGGGCGGGCGCGAGCGCAGCGGCGTCAGAGTCGGGCGGAAGTATCAACGCGGTTACCGATGAAGAGATTCTTGACGCTTACAAGTTCGTGGCTGCCAACGAATCGGTGTTTTGCGAACCGGCCTCGGCGGCGTCGATTGCCGGACTATTCAAGGTTGGTGTCCCTGAAGGTAAGACAGTCGTGTGTATCTTGACTGGACACGGGCTGAAAGATCCTGACTTGGCGCTTGCCCAGTCACCGACGCCCGTTGTGTTAGACGCAACAGAGTCAGCAATTCGCAGTTATTTGGTAAGCACCTGATCTGGAGAAGATTTTGATCATTTCGCGATGTGGTTGCCCCGGGCGTCGAATCGGGGTTACGATCTAGCCAAGTCGAACAAACCACTGACTTGTGGCGTCGAAATCAGCCCGAAGCTTCCGGTGGCTGAGCCCAAGTAAATGGCCTCCCAGCGAGATGTCGTTCTTCTTAATCCGTGTTTTTTCTCGCCGGGTTTCGACCGTCCACAGGCGCAAGCTTTCTCCCACCTCTCAGCTCGACTTTTCGATTCTCGAGAGCGAGGCGACGAGCTCGTTCCAAATCTCTTTATTTAAGTAAGCGAGGTGCATGTGAGCGAAGAGCACAGGCTCGATCGCTCGGTTCTCGAGGCCAAGAAGGCCGACGAGCTGCGCGCAATAGCCAAAACCGTCGGGGTTCAACTTTCGGGTCGGCCCACTAAGTCCGGTGTAATCGAACAGATCCTGCAATTCACGGGGGTAGCCGTGTCAGACAGTACGAGTAGTTCAAAAAATGGTGCGGCAGCAGACACCGCAACGGAAGAGCGCCCGAAGCGCAGCCGGCCCAGCCGAGCGAAGTCAGCCGCCGCGGCCGACGCTTCAGCTGACGCATCGAGTAACGGCAGTGGGTCGGTAGCGGTAGCCACCGCCGAGTCGCCAACGGCGCCGGCCCCCTCGTCTGACGCTCCGTCAACCAATGGCAGCGGTTCGAGCAACGGCAGCTCACCTGAAGGCAAGTCTGAGGGTAAAGCCGAAGCGAAGTCTGAAGGTAAGGCTGAAGGCAAATCGGAAGGCAAGTCTGACGAGCAAGGCGAGCGTTCTGGTCGCAACCGCGACCGCCAACGAGGTTTTGACAACTACGCCGCCGAGGGTGGGTCGGGCAACAGCCGCAGCAGCCGTCGCCGTCGAGGGCGCAACCGCGACAGAGATCGCGATCGTGGTGATCGTGGTGATCGTTCCGAGCGTCAAGAGTTCAACGAGCAGCCTTATCAAGGTGAGCCCGTTGCTTGCGAAGGTTATTTAGAGCTGCGCGACGAAGGTTTTGGTTTTCTGCGCGGCAAGACGTTTCTCAACGGTGCGAAAGATGTATACGTCCCCGTAAGTCAGGTTCGTAAATACCTGCTACGCAAGGGCGATTACATCGAGGGGCAGAGTCGTCCGCCTACGAGTACCGAAAAGTTTCCGGCGTTGTTGAGTGTCGACAAGATCAGCGGCCTCGCACCCGATGTGGCGCGTGAACGCCCGCGTTTTGAAGATCTCACTCCGCTTTTCCCTGATGCCAAGTTGCACCTTGAGGTGCCGGGCGATTCGGCCAACATGACGGCGCGCATTGTCGACTTGCTGGCGCCGATCGGTCGTGGGCAACGCGGTCTTATCGTGTCGCCCCCCAAGGCTGGCAAGACAACAGTGATGAAGCAGATTGCGCACTCGATCGAAGCCAACAATCCCAATGTTCATTTGATGGTGTTGCTGGTTGATGAGCGTCCTGAAGAAGTCACTGACATGCGTCGCACTGTGCGCGGCGAAGTGATTGCGTCAACGTTCGACCGTCCGGCCGATGAGCACACGCGTGTTTCTGAGCTTGCGCTCGAGCGTGCCAAGCGTTTGGTTGAGCAAGGTACCGATGTCGTCATCATTCTCGATGGCATTACGCGTCTTGCTCGTGCCTACAACCTCGCGGCGCCCGCCTCAGGACGCATCCTTTCCGGTGGTGTCGACTCGGGTGCTCTGTATCCGCCGAAGAAGTTCTTCGGTTCTGCCCGCAACATTGAAGAAGGCGGATCGCTCACCATCCTCGCTACCGCTCTTGTCGAGACCGGTTCGAAGATGGACGAGGTGATCTTCGAAGAGTTCAAGGGAACGGGCAACATGGAGCTTCGTCTCGACCGTCGTCTCGCTGAGCGACGCCTCTACCCGGCGATCGACGTCAATGCTTCGTCGACTCGTCACGAAGAGCTGCTTTTCGACCGCACCGAGCTGACGCAGGTTTGGAAGCTCCGCCGAGTTCTCAATGCTCTTGGTCAAGACGGCAGCCCAGCCGCCGGCCTCGAGTTGTTGATGGACAAGATCAAGACGACCAAGAGCAACGAAGAGTTCCTGGCCGAAATCGCCAAAAACCAGGTGCCTGGGGCTTAAGGGCCACTGGTGCTGGGGCGAGAAAGTCCCGGCTACAGTTTGCGGAATAGATCTCGATTTTCACGGTTGTAACGCCGCGTCGATGTGCAGCTAGAGAGGTAATTGCGATGAAGACAGACATTCACCCGAACTACGAAGAAGCCAATGTCACCTGCTCGTGCGGCAACACCTTTGTTACCAAGGCAACCGTGTCGAAGATCTCGGTAGAACTTTGTGACCAGTGCCACCCGTTCTACACAGGTCAGCAAAAGCTGGTCGACACCGGTGGCCGCGTCGAGCGGTTTAATAAGCGATACGGCTCCCGCAAAACCAAGGCTTAGCGGCTGATTTCCAGCGTGGCGGCGTTCTCGGCTCGTCGCCTACCGTCGTAGGCGTCCTCGCCTGCGGCCTTGCCACGCAGAAAATCAGCTCGCTAACCACCGCGTCACGACGGCGTTCTCGGCTCGTCGCCTACCGTCGTAGGCGTCCTCGCCTGCGGCCTTGCCACGCAGAAAATCAGCTCGCTAACCACCGCGTCACGACGGCTGCTGTGTTTCGGGTACGCGATATGACCAAAAGTCGGGGATTTTGGGTTCGGTTTTGGTTTTTTCGCGTGGGTGAAAGTGCGAGTGGCCTAGGTTGGTTGGGTGCTTGAACGTCTCGCTGGTTTAGAACGCGAATATGAAGATGTTCTGACCAACTTGAGCGACCCTGTCGTTTTGGGGGATCAGAAAAAGCTTCGTGATGTGTCGCGCCGACACAAAGAACTTGAGCCGATTGTTGCTGCGTACCGTGAGTATCGTCAGGCGCTTGAAGACCTTGCAACGGCCAAAGAAATGTTTGCCGAATCTTCGGGAGACGACCGCGAGTTGTTGCGCGCCGAGATCGAGAGTGCCGAGGCAACCATTACGCGACTCGAAGACGAGTTGCGTGTACTGCTGCTGCCGAAAGATCCCAACGACGACCGCAACGTAATCGTCGAAGTGCGCGGTGCCGAAGGCGGTGAAGAAGCCAACCTCTTCGCCAAAGACCTTTTTGACATGTACATGCGCTACGCCGACCGCCAGCGCTGGAAGTTCGAAGTGCTCGGCTCGACGATCTCTGAGCGCGGCGGATTCAACGAAGTGTCATTCATGCTCAAAGGCCCCGGAGTGTGGAGTCGCATGAAGCACGAGGGCGGTCCGCATCGCGTGCAGCGCGTTCCTGTCACTGAGTCGCAGGGCCGTGTGCACACGTCGTCGGCGACGGTGACGGTGCTTCCTGAGGCAGAAGAGGTCGATGTCGAGATCGATCCGAATGATTTGCAGATTGACGTTTACCGTTCGTCGGGTCCTGGTGGTCAGAGCGTCAACACCACTGACTCTGCTGTCCGTATTACGCACAAACCGACTGGTGTCGTCGTGTCGATGCAAGACGAAAAGAGCCAGATTCAAAACCGTGCGAAGGCGATGATTGTTTTGCGTTCGCGATTGCTGAAGGCCGAGCAAGACCGCCATCAAGCCGAGATGTCAGAAGCACGTAAAGGACAAGTAGGTGGTGGCGGACGTTCAGAGAAGATCCGCACTTACAACTTCAAAGACAACCGTGTTACTGACCACCGCCTCGGTCTTACGTTGTACAAGCTCGACCGCGTATTGATGGGTGAGATGGACGAGTTGGTTGATGCAGCGGTCGCAGAAGAGCGCGCGCGTCAGCTGAGTGGTGAGCAGTAGTTGGCAAGTTGGACCGACCTCTGGTCTGATTGCACCGACCGGCTTGGCGACGGTGACGCAGCGCGACGCCTTGTTGAGTACGCGTCGGGTCGAAGCGGTGCCTCGTGGCTCGTGATTCTCACGAGTACGGCACCTGACGGTGCGCATGAACGCATGGAGCGACTGACTCAACGACGTCTTGCCGGCGAACCTTTGCAATACATCGTTGGTCGTTGGGGATTTCGTGAACTTGAAGTGCGCGTCGACAAGCGGGTCTTGATTCCGCGTCCTGAAACCGAACAGGTTGCTGGCGCGGCGATCGACATAGCGAAACCGTTGGCCGCCCCGCTCGTTGCTGATCTTGGCACTGGCTCGGGTGCGATTGCGTTTTCGATCGCCAAAGAAGTGAGACACGCGCAGGTGTGGGCAACCGATGAGTCGGCCGACGCACTCGCGGTTGCCGAACTCAATTGGTCAGAGTTGCCATACGAGATCGCGAGTCGCGTCACTTTGTTGCCGGGGTCGTGGTTTGAAGCGTTACCCGACGAACTGCGCGGCGCGCTTGACGTCATTGTTTCGAATCCGCCTTACGTCGCCGAGCGTGATCGTGACAGCATCGACTCAGAGGTAAAGGATTGGGAGCCAAATGGCGCTCTTTTTGCCGGCGAAGACGGTCTTGATGACATCCGCATCATCGCTGAGCACGCGGCGGAGTGGCTCAAGCCCGCAGGATCGTTGGTTATCGAGCTCGCGCCTACGCAGGCCGTTGAGGTTTCGGAACTGCTGTCTCAAAACGGCTTTGCCGAGGTGTCGATTGGTCGCGACTATTCGCAGCGTCAGCGCTGGGTAGTGGCCAAGAAGCGTCCATAAACAGGTATTGCTGGTGGGCCCTCTTGGAAACGCTTACGGTATGGGCGTGCACATCGAATCAGCACTCGGCGATGTACCTCCTCGCGAGGCAATAGAAAAGGCCGTTCACGCACTGAGCGGCGGCTTTCTCGTGGCTATTCCAACCGACACGGTTTACGGGTTGGCTGCTGACGTTTCTTACACGGGCGCTGCTGATCGGCTGTTTGCAATCAAGCAACGTTCGCGTTCGTTTGAGTTGCCCGTGTTGGTTGCTGATATCGAGCAGGCTCGTTCGATTTCAGTGGGCCTACCGCCGATTGCCGAACGCTTGATGGAGAAGTTCTGGCCAGGTGCACTCACAATTGTTGTGCCTAGGCATCCTGATTTCGTGGCTGATTTAGGAAGCGACGATGAGACGGTCGGCATTCGTTGTCCAAATCACATCGTGCCGAGGTTGTTGTGTGAAGAGATCGGCCCGCTTGCGACGACGAGCGCCAATCTCCACAAAGAAGCGCCTCGAGTGACTGCGCAAGAAGTTGCCGACATGTTCCCCGAGGGTCTCGAGTTGATTCTCGACGGAGGGCCGTGCGACGGACGTTCTTCAACTGTCGTCGACGTCACTGGCTCTGAACCCAAGTTGTTGCGCGAAGGCGACGTTTCTTGGGATGACATTCGCGCGCTGATCGACTGAGGCTGGTCGTGGTCGGCTATGCAATCGTTTTTGCTGTCGCGATAGCGACGACTTATCTACTGACGTTTCCCGTAAGACGCCTCGCTATCCGCACCGGTGCAATCGTGGTTCCTGATGAGCGCCGAGTGCACGCGCAGCCGACACCGACAATGGGTGGCGCTGCGATGTTTTGTGGTTTTCTCGCTGCTCTTGGCGTTGCGTATTTGATCCCGCAGTTCAACACCGTGCTTGAAGGTTCAACCGAAGCGGTGGGTATCGCGCTCGCGGGCGCAATCATTTTTGCTGTTCACGTCATTGACGATCGACGCGGTCTCTCGGCGCCCGCCAAAGTAGCCGGACAAGTCTTGGCCGCAAGCGCGCTCGTACATCTGGGCGTCACGATGTTCTACTTCCGCATTCCCTTTGCAGGAACGATCGTTATTTCACCCGACCTTGCGCCGCTCGTGACTGTCTTGTGGGTGATCGTGATCGCCAACGCCATCAACTTGATTGACGGCCTCGACGGTCTTGCTGCGGGCCTTGTCGCGATAGCTGCATTCGCGTTTTTCTTGTACAGCGATCGACTGTTCAAAGGTGGCGTGCTCGACCCCGACAATGTAGGTCCGCTGATTTCGATCATCGTTTGCGGCATGTGTATTGGCTTTTTGCCGCACAACTTCCATCCGGCGCGCATCTTCATGGGCGACTGTGGCGCAATGCTTTTGGGCTTGTTGCTGGCATCGTCGACGTTGGTTGTCAGTGGACGTAGTGATGATCCGTTTTCCGGGCAAACCTTCTTCTTCTTTGCGCCGGCACTCATCCCGTTTGTGATTCTCGGGGTGCCGGTGCTCGACACGGCATTTGCGTTATTGAGGCGCGCTCGCTCGCGTCAAGGTTTGGCAACAGCTGACAAAGCGCATTTGCATCATCGACTCATGCGCCTTGGTCATGGTCAGCGCCGTTCGGTGTTGATCTTGTGGGCATGGACGGCCATTCTGTCGGGCGTTGTGTTGTTGCCGACTTACACAAACACCGGCAACGCGATCATCCCGTTCCTTGTCTTGGCGTTGGCAGTTGGTCTGTACACGATGTTCCATCCGCAAATTCGGCGAGACTCCGCAGTGCGCGTTGGTTCGGTCAGCTTGCTCGAGAAGGTCGAAGATGAAGACCTCGACAAGCGCGCGAATTCTCAAGTCAGTGGCTGAGGTGCAGTCGCATCAGCAGATCCGCCGCGATCCCGAAATGAACGCGGTGATTCGACGCGCTGTCATCGTTGCCATCGTTGGTGGACTTCTACTAGCGCCGGCACTTGTCATCGCAGGGCAGTCGATGTGGTCAACGATTCATATTGGTGAAGTGTTCGTCGGTGCAACGCTTGCGACGGCGTTCTTGGCGATCACCGGCATCGTCACTCTGATTTACCGCGAGAAACCCAACTTGAGGGGCGCTGTGATGACGAGTTATGTCGCCAAAACAAGCGTGATTCTTGCGGCCCTTTTGCTGCTGCCGGCAAACAACGCAGACCGAATCTCGATGGCGATAGCGATGGTTGTTGCGGCCGTGACGTACCTTGCGCTGCAGACGATCTTGGTCGTGAAAGGCGAAGCCGCATTACGCGCGAATCGCCCCGAGCCTCACTACAAAGAGTGGGTCGATAACGACTCAGAGGACGATTCAGACAAGCTCATTTGAGCCGATCTTGAGCCGTCGATAAGGGCTTCAACAAGGGCTCTCATAGGGGCTGCAGGCAGCGCGAATCGGGATTGGGTAGGCAAGCCTGCGTGGTAGGGTACGGCTGCCATTTAGAGGCCCAGCCTTGCGGTAAACCCACTGCAGCATATTTACCGTTGCGCAGTGATGAGACGACCCGATTGAAGACTGACGGAAAGATTAAATGACTCTGCCAACCACCCTGGCTGCCCGCGAGGGGTTCGAGGTGCCCGGAGCCGAGAGCTTCTACGGCCGCCCCATCGTCGAGCTCCACGTTCTTGGTATCGACGCTTCGATCAACCGCACCGTCGTCATCATGTTCTTCGCAGTCGCGATCGCCACTCTGCTCTTCACGGTTGCCTTTGCTCGGCCCAAGCTGGTTCCGACCGGCGTGCAAAACGTGATGGAAGTTGGTGTCGACTTCATCCGCAACAACATCGTTTTGCCGACGATGGGCCCGGCTGGCTTGCCTTACCTGCCCTACCTCACGACGCTGTTCTTCTTCGTCCTCTTCTGCAATCTGTTCGAGATCATCCCGGGCATCAGCTTTCCAGCCACTTCACGCCTCGCTCTGCCGCTCGTGCTTGCGATCTTGACGTGGGTGCTGTTTGTTTACGCCGGTGTCAAGAACAACGGGTTCAGATACTTCAAAGACGCCGTTGTTCCTCCCGGTGTTCCAAAGCCGGTTCTCGTGTTGCTGGTGCCCGTCGAGATTCTGTCGACTTTCATCTTGCGTCCGCTGACCCTCACCATCCGACTCACGGCCAACATGATTGCGGGTCACTTGCTGCTCGCTGTTTTCTTCATCGGCACTGCGTATCTGCTCGAAACCGACGGTCCTGCCAAAGCGCTTGGCGCAATGACCGGCATTGTCTCAGTCGGCTTTGTCGGGTTCGAAATGTTTGTTTCAGGCCTTCAGGCCTTCATCTTCACAATCCTCACTGCCGTCTACATCGCCGGCGCAATGAAGCCCGCTCACTAGTTCTTAAGTCCGCTCGCGGATCTCTACAAGGAGAAATTGACACACATGTTGCTGCAAACCCTCGCCGCCACCGACGCCTTCACGGGTAGTGCCAACGTCATTGGCTACGGCCTCGCCGCCATTGGCCCAGGCATCGGTCTTGGAATCGTCTTCGGTAAGACCATTGAAAGCATTGGTCGTCAGCCTGAAGCCGCCGGCCAACTCTCGACGTTGATGTACATCGGTCTTGCCTTCATCGAAGTGCTCGCACTGCTGGGTATCGCCGTCGGCTTCATCTTCAAGTAGGAACTTGTGTCCCTTACGCTTTCGGCGGTTCTTGCCGCCACCGGCACCGAACACAGCAACCCGCTCATTCCCGAACAGAACGAGCTGGTTTGGGGAACGATCTCGTTTCTCGTCTTCTTGGCGATCATGTCCAAGTTGGTGTTCCCGCGCGTCAACGCCTCGCTGGCTGAACGCTCGAAGAACATCGAGGGCAAACTCGACAAGGCCGAGCAAGATCGCCTCAAGGCCCAAGAGTTGCTTCGTCAATACGAGCAAAAGCTCGACGAAGCAACGGCTGAGTCGCAACGCATCATCGAGCACGCGCGGACAAACGCGCAACGTCTCGAGGCTGAGTTGCGTCAACAGGCCGAGCAGCAAGCGCAGCGCATTGTTGAGCGCGCTCAAGAGACCATCCGTGCTGAGCGCGATCGCGCGCTGGCGGGCCTTCGTGCCGAAGTTGGTTCATTGGCGGTCGACCTTGCTTCGCGCGTTGTTTCTGACTCACTTGACTACGACCGTCAGTTGCGTTTGGTCGATCAGTACATCAACGAGCTGCAGTCGAGCCAACCGTCGGGAGCGCACTGAACATGACAGTTGCCGACGCGTCGCTGAGCCCGCAGTTAGCTGTGGCCGTACAAAGCCAACTCGATCAAGCAGCAGCCGATGGCGCGCTCGATCGCGTATTTAAAGAGCTTTCCGGCTTCACGCGACTCGCGGCTCGTTCACACCGATTGTCGATGGCCTTGTTGCACACCGACATTCCGATCGACGTTCGTCGTCAGTTGGTCACCGACCTCACATCGGGCAGCTTGCACTACGCAACCGTCAACGTGATCGTGAGTGTTTTGTCAGACCGTCAGGCCAGCCGCCGTCCGTTGGCAACCAGCCTGCTTTCGGTTACGGCCGCTGCGGCATTTACCGATGCCGAGCGGGGCGATGGCCTCGAAGCGCTCGAACGTGCGCTCTACGGATTTGCCGAAACGATTGGCAAGAATCCTGCGCTTCGCGACGCGCTTACCAATCCTGGTGTCGGTGACAACGCAAAGCTCGAACTTGTTAGCGATCTGCTCAACGGGCGTGTCGATGAGCGTGCAATCGAGTTGATTCGCAGCATGGTTGCGATCGGCCACGGGCGCGACGCCGATGAACTTGCTCTGGGGTTGTCAGCGCAAGCGGCACAACGACGCAACAAGGTCGTGGCTTACATCACGTCTGCCGTTGCGCTTGACGACGAGCGCAAAGCCCGCCTGGTCGAAGCGCTCGAACGCACTACCGGCAAGTCGATCGAAGGTCGCTTCGAGGTGAGCGAGTCGGTGCTTGGTTCGGTCGTAGTTCGCATCGGCGACGAAGTGCTCGACGGCAGTGTCCGTCATCGTCTTAACCAAGCGCGTGAAGCGCTGCTTGCCTCATGACGTCAGTCTCAATTTTCTTGAATCGCACCTACCTGAATGGGAGTTCCCAGTGACCGATCTTTCGATCACACCTGAAGACATTGCCGGCGCGCTTCGCCGTCATGTCGAATCTTTCAATCCAACTGTCACTCGCGAAGAAGTCGGTCGTGTTGTCGAGACCGGTGACGGTATTGCTCGCGTCGAAGGCATGCCTTCGGCAATGACAAACGAGCTGCTCGAGTTCCCCGGTGGTGTGCTTGGCATTGCTCTCAACCTCGACGAGCGCGAGATCGGTGTCGTTATTCTCGGCGACGCCAGCAAGATCGAAGAAGGCGCCGAAGTTCGTCACACCGGCCGCGTCTTGTCGATTCCGGTCGGCGACGGTTACCTAGGTCGCGTTGTTGACCCGCTTGGTAATCCAGTCGATGGCAAGGGCGCCATCGAGGCAAGCGGCACGCGTGCACTCGAACTACAGGCTCCTTCAGTGGTTCAACGTCAAAGCGTTACCGAGCCTCTGCAGACCGGTATCAAGGCGATCGACGCAATGACCAACATCGGTCGTGGTCAGCGTCAGCTCATCATTGGTGACCGCCAGACCGGTAAGACCCAGATAGCGCTCGACACGATCGTGGCTCAGAAAGAACTCTGGGGCACCGACAAGCAAGTCAAGTGCATCTACGTTGCCATCGGTCAGAAACAATCGACTGTTGTCGAGGTTGTCAACGCACTCGAAGAGCGCGGCTGTATGGAATACACGACAGTCGTTACTGCTCCTGCGTCATACCCTTCGTCGTTCAAATACATCGCTCCCTACGCTGGTTCGGCCATCGGACAGCACTGGATGTACAACGGCGAGCACGCACTGATCATCTTCGATGACTTGTCGAAGCAAGCCGACGCCTACCGCGAGATCTCGCTGTTGCTTCGTCGTCCTGCTGGTCGTGAGGCGTACCCCGGCGATGTCTTCTACTTGCACAGTCGTTTGCTCGAACGTTGCGCCAAGCTCAGCGATGAAATGGGCGGAGGCTCGCTTACCGGTCTTCCGATCATCGAGACCAAGGGTGGCGACGTTTCGGCATACATCCCGACCAACGTCATTTCGATTACCGATGGTCAGATCTACGTCGAGACCGACTTGTTCAACTCAGGTGTTCGGCCCGCTATCAACGTTGGTATTTCGGTTTCTCGTGTCGGTGGTTCGGCCCAAGTAAAGGCAATGAAAAAGGTTGCTGGTTCACTTCGTGTCGACCTCGCTCAATACCGCGATCTCGAAGCGTTTGCGTTGTTTGCATCAGACCTCGACAAGGCATCACGTCAGCAACTCGACCGTGGTGCGCGCATGGTTGAGCTTTTGAAGCAAGGCACCTACCAACCGATGCCCGTTCAAAACCAGGTCATCTCGATCTGGGTTGGTAGCAAGGGTTATCTCGACAAGATTCCCGTTGAAGACGTCAAGAAGTTTGAAGCAGAACTGCTCGAAGACCTGCACCTCAACAACGCCGACATCCCTGAAGACATCCGCAAGACAGGTGCTCTTTCAGATGAAACTGAGGCCAAGCTCAAGGCGGCTGTCGAAGCGTTTGCTCGCACCTTCCGTGCGGCAACCGAGTCGCATGTCATCGACGACAACACCGCAACTGGCGATGTCGACCCTGAGCAAGAAACCATTCAGCGTCAGCGTCCACCTCAACCAAAGCACGCTAGGTAATCGATGGGCGCTGGTCTCCGCGATGTAAAACGACGCATCCGCACGGTGCAGTCAACAAAGAAGATCACCCGCGCCATGGAGCTCATTGCCGCTTCGCGAGTGGCCAAGGCGCAACAACGCATGCGCAGCGCGCGTCCATATGCCGATGCGATCACAGCTGCTCTGTCAGAGCTTTCGAGCAACGGTGGCGATCTAACGCACCCATATCTCGAAGAGCGCGAGACCGTGCGAAATGCGGCGGTAATTGTCGTGACGTCCGACCGCGGTTTGGCTGGGCCTTACAGCTCCAACGTTTTGCGTCAGGCTGAAGAGCTCATCATGCGACTGCGCGGCGATGGTGTCGAGCCAAAGCTTTACGTCACTGGCCGCAAAGGCATTGCGTATTTCAAGTTTCGTAGTCGCGCTCTTGCGCAGTCGTGGGGTGGGTTCTCTGACGACCCGCACTACGGCGACGCCAAGGCGGTTGCCGACGTAGCCATTCAGGCATTCAAGAATGGCGAAGTCGACGAGATCTACGGCGTCTACACGCACTTTGCAACGCCGCTTACGCAGCGCGCAGTTGCCCGTCGCTTCTTGCCGCTTGAAGTCGTCGAGACCGAGCGTCCTGAAAACGTCGAGCGTCCGCCGTCATATGAATACGAGCCCGATGCAAACACGGTGCTCGACTCACTGCTGCCTCGATACATCGAGGTTCGCCTTTTCACTGCATACCTAGAGTCAGCTGCTTCCGAGCACGCCGCTCGTCGTCGGGCCATGAGCACCGCTACCGACAACGCAACCAACCTCATTGGCGATCTAACTCGTCAATACAACCGTGCTCGTCAAGCCGAGATCACCCAAGAGCTGATGGAAGTCGTCGGCGCTGCTGAAGCATTTTCGAAGAAGTAGAAGAAGTAATCGTGACCGCAACGGAGTTCAACACATGACCGCAACAGGACGCATCACCCGAGTAATTGGCCCGGTTGTCGACGTGGAGTTTCCACCTGACTCTCTGCCTGAAATCCACTTCGCCCTGCAGGTGCAGCGTACGCTCGACGACGAGACGCGCACCATCACACTCGAAACCGCGCAGCACTTGGGCGACGGCGTTATCCGCGCCATCTCAATGCAGCCGACCGACGGTCTCATTCGTGGCGCCACCGTTACCAACACGGGCACGCCAATTTCAGTGCCGGTTGGCAACCAGGTTCTCGGTCACGTTTTCAACACACTTGGTGAGTCGCTCGACGACCCCAGCTTCCAAAGTGCTGAGCGTTGGCCAATTCACCGTCACGCGCCTCCTTACGACGAGCTCGAATCACAGACCGAGATGTTCGAGACGGGCATCAAGGTCATCGACCTTCTTCAGCCCTACGTGCGTGGTGGAAAGATCGGTCTGTTCGGTGGTGCCGGTGTCGGTAAGACCGTTCTGATTCAAGAGATGATCCACCGTGTTGCTGAAGAGCACGCCGGTGTGTCGGTGTTCGCCGGTGTTGGTGAGCGCACTCGTGAGGGTAACGACCTCATCACTGAAATGACCGAGACCGGTGTTATGGACAAGACCGCCATGGTCTTTGGTCAGATGGATGAGCCGCCAGGCACTCGTCTTCGGGTTGCTCTTGCTGCACTCACGATGGCTGAGTACTTCCGCGACGAGCAAAACCAAGACGTGTTGTTGTTCATCGACAACATCTTCCGCTTCACTCAGGCTGGCTCTGAAGTTTCGACGCTGTTGGGTCGCATGCCGTCGGCTGTGGGTTACCAACCGACGCTGGCTGATGAAATGGGTGAACTGCAAGAGCGCATTACGTCGACTCGTGGTCACTCGATTACATCGCTTCAGGCCATTTACGTTCCTGCCGACGACATCACTGACCCGGCACCGCACACCACGTTTGCTCACCTCGACGCAACAACGGTGTTGTCACGCCAGATCTCGTCGCTCGGTATTTACCCGGCTGTCGACCCACTCGACTCGACCTCACGCATCTTGGGTCCGAGCTATGTCGGCGACGAGCACTACCGAGTTGCTCAGCGTGTGAAGCAAGTGTTGCAGCGCTACAAAGACCTTCAAGACATCATCGCCATCCTTGGTGTTGACGAACTCTCTGAAGAAGATCGCATTGTTGTCAGCCGTGCGCGCAAGATTCAGCGTTTCCTCGGTCAGCCGTTCTACGTCGCCGAAGCATTCACCGGTCAAAAGGGTGTGACGGTTCCGCTCAAAGAAACCATCGAATCGTTCGACGCAATTGCCGACGGCGAGTTCGACAATGTTCCTGAGCAAGCGTTCTTCAGCACGGGCGGTATCGACGACGTGCAAGCAAACGCAAAGAAGCTGGCGAGCGCGTAAATGGCTGAAGGTCCTGCCGTTCGCAAGACAATCGATGTGCACATCGTTACGCCCGAACAAGAAGTGTGGGCGGGCGATGCGCACTACGTTTTGGCTCGCTCGGCATCAGGTGACCTCGGTGTGTTGCCGGGCCACGAGCCGGTTCTTGCTGTGCTTGGTGCGGGTCCGCTGCGCGTTGAGACACCAGGTGGCGACAAGTCATGGGGTGTCGAGGGCGGCTTCTTGAGCGTTGGTCGTGCGGGTGATGTCACACGCGTCGACGTGTTGGCTGAGTTCGTAACCGACGACCCTGAGTCGATTACGCCGAGATCGGGCATTACCGCAGGTCCTGCTGCCGAGGCCGAACCCGAAATTCCCGGCGAGACCGCCGGGCCTTAAGAGTTCGCGAGTCGGTAGTTGGCAAAGCGGCGACTTGGCGTTGCTCTGCTCATTCCTGAACCGTTTGCTGCGGAAATCAACGGGCTTCGTCGGGGCCTCAACGACGGCGGCCTCAATCGCATCGTGCCGCACCTCACTTTGGTGCCTCCGGTCAACGTGCGCGAAGACGAGTTGCCAGCGGCACTTTCTGTTTTACGAACAGCAGCTGCGGTAAGCGCGCCCTTTGACGTTGCCCTCGGCCCGGTCACTTCCTTTGCGCCCGTGACACCGACCGTCATGTTGGGCGTCAGTGGGGCAGGGGTCGGCCAGGTGGCGTCGTTACGCAACGCGATCTTCAAGCCGCCTTTCGAGCGCGAACTCACGTATCCGTTCGTGCCTCACGTCACCCTCGCCGACGATGCTGACGACGAGCGCATTGCCCACGCAGTGAGTGCGCTTGCCGATTATGCAGTGACTGTTCGTTTTGAGCGCGTGCACCTGCTGCAAGAGGTCGATCAACGCAAATGGGTGTCGATCGCCGACGCAGCGTTCCGCCCTTCCACTGCTATTGGCCGCGGCGGATTGATGCTCGAGTTGTCGGTCACGCAACTCGTCGACCCCGAAGTTGCTCAAGCCCTTAACTTGTCGCCAGTGGTAGCAAGCGATCTCGTGATAACTGCTCGGCATGCGGGCGAGGTCATCGGCGTGGTGGTGGCACGCATCAGCGGGCAAGACGTGAACGTCTCGCACGTTGTCGTCGATGAACGCCACCGAAGAATTGGGGTAGCCAGTCACCTAATGCGAGCGCTTTTCTCAGAGGGAGCCTCTCGCGTCGGCGGGCTCATTGCCCTCGAATGCGACGACGAAAGCGCATTGCCTTTCTTTGAAAAGTTGGGCTTTGTCGGCGGTGTGCGTCCGCTTTGACCCGATGGTCCGTTGCGCATCCCGAAAATGCATGTGGATTTGCGAAGAAGTCTCCGACATTCGCAGAAATCGTTGGGAATTATGATGCTCCGGTCGTAAACTTGCAGCATGGTTTCTGCGGCGCTCAACTCGATCATGGCCGCTACCGCAGCCGTGGTCGGCACTCTTACCGGACTTCTATTGCGGGCTCGTCGACTGGCAGTCAAGCCAGTTCATGTCGTGTCAGAGTCGCTAAAGACGCCTCGACCGGGCAAGCCAAATCCGTTTTCGCACTGAGGGTTTACTCGTAATCAACTTCGCTGTATTGAGCGAGCTTGTTGAGTCGGTGCTGAGCAACGATGCGACGCACAGTTCCTGACTTCGAGCGCATGACAAGCGACTCTGTGGTTGCAAAGTCGGGGTCGTATTTCACGCCTTTCAAGAAGTGTCCTTCGGTGATTCCCGTTGCTGACACGAAGCAGTTGCTGCTCTTGACTAAGTCGTCGGTTGACCAGATCATGTCGAGGTCGTATCCCGCGTTTTGCGCAGCCTGACGGTCTTCTTTGTTGCGGGCCCACAGACGCCCCTGCAATTCTCCGCCCGCGCACTTGATCGCCGCCGCAGTAATGACACCCTCGGCCGTGCCGCCAATGCCGTAGAGAATGTCGACGCCCGACCCTGGCCAAATGGCCGAAAGCGCGCCGGCAACGTCACCGTCTTGAATCAAACGGATGCGCGCGCCCGACTGACGAACGTCGGCAATTAAGTCGTGATGACGGGGGCGATCGAGGATGACAACTGTGATGTCACGAACGTTCTCGTTCTTTGCTTGGGCCACGGCCTTCACGTTGTCAGCGGCTGGACGGTCGATGTCGATCACGCCCACTGCTTCGGGGCCGACAACGATTTTTTCCATGTAGTTGCTCGGGCCCGGGTCGAACATTGATCCCCGCTCGGCCATCGCAATCACCGAGATGGCGTCGGATCGACCTTGAGCAACAAGTGTTGTGCCTTCGACAGCGTCAACCGCGATGTCAGTTGCTGGCGCTTCGCCTGTGCCGACGCGCTGGCCGTTGTAGAGCTGATCGGCGTGCTCACGACGACCTTCACCGATGACAACCATGGCGTCCATCTGCAGTGTTTTGAGCACCGACGTCATTGCGTTGACGGCTGCGTCATTGGCACCTTCGGTGTCGCCTCGTCCTTGCCAACGAGCAGCGGCAAGGGCTGCTGCTTCAGTTACTCGAACGAGTTCGAGGGCAAGGTTTCGCTCCGGGGCTTGGCGGATCTTGTTCATGGCAGAGAACCTACTGCTGTCGACCGGAGCGAGCACTAGGTTCTTGGCGATGAACGAGAGCCCGCCCCTTGCTGCCGCTGTATGGGCAGGTGGACGCAGTGTTGCCGACCCCCGCATATCGCCTGACGGCACTCGGGTGGCGTTCGTAAGTGGCGTCGACGGCAAGGCCGACATTGCCCTTGTAAGTCTCGAAGGTCAGTCGTCCGATGACGGCGGCGCCAGCGAATGCGAACAGTGGTTGCCGTGCGTTCCTCGAGTGCGCAGTGTGTCGGCGTCGGGCGGCGGAATTATCTCTTGGTTGCCGACCGGCGAGGGGATTGTTTACGTCGGCGATGACTCGCGGATTCATCTACTCGACCTCAACAACTATTCGACGCGTGCGCTAACCGAAGAGCTCACGTCGATCTCAACCATCGAAGTTTCTCCCGGCGGCGACTTCGTTAGTTATGTAGTCGACGTTCAAGATCTGTTTGTTGTGTCGACCGAGCCGGGGCGCACGCAATCGGTGCGCGTGTCGTCGGGTGCTGACTTTGTGCTCGACCCGTCGTGGTCGCCCGATGGAAAGTGGTTGACGTGGCACGAGTGGGATGACCCCCACATGCCGTGGCAAGCAAGTCGTATTGCTGTTCGGCGCGCTGACGCGTCAGAGCCGATCATCGTGGTTGCTGGTGGCGCAAACGATGTCGGCGTGCAGCAGCCGCGTTTCTCTCCCGATGGTGCGCGTTTGGCGTTCATCTCTGACGCGACCGGATGGTCGAACCTGTGGTGCGTTGACGCGCCGAGTTTTGCAAACGCACGTGTTGTCGTTGACGAACAACACGAAGCGGCGGGGCCTAGTTGGGGGCCTGGGCAACGTAGTTACTGCTGGCTGGGTGACGGGATGCATATTGCCTATGCCGTCAACGTTGCCGGCTGGGGTCAGTTGCGACAGGTAAATGTCGACGATGGGCGCGTCGTGCGCGAACTCGAAAACGCCTCTTACACGGGCCTCTCCTCCGTTCGTGACGCCATTGTCGGGGTGGCTACCTCACCCACCGTTGCGTCGCACATTGCGTATCGCAGGGTTGATCAAGGTCGTAGTCGCGTTTTGGCGCGTGGCCCAGTGGTTGGCCTCGAGCGGGCTGGGCGCGAACCTGAGCTAGTCGAATGGGAAAGCAAAGACGGCACGATTATTCACGGCCGTCTATATCGCGCTGATAGCCCGACAGAATCGCCGCCGCCGATGTTGGTATGGATACACGGCGGTCCGACAGGTCAATCAGCAGCCACGTTGTTCGCGCGCTTTGGCTACTTCGTGCAGCGCGGCTGGTCGATCCTCGTACCCGACTACCGCGGGAGCAGCGGATGGGGTCGTGAGTTCTTGCAAGCCCTCGACGGCCGGTGGGGCGAGGTCGACGTCATTGATGTTGTCTACGGAATTCGCGCCGCGATCGACAACGGTTGGGCCGATGCGCGCCGCGTCGTTCCGTTTGGTTCATCGGCTGGAGGTTTTACAACGCTCTTGTTGTTGGCCGACCACCCTGACTTATGTGCAGCTGGTGTTGCCGAGTGCCCAGTGTCTAACCTTGCTGACTTCGGTTCGACTACATGGCGCTTCGAGGCGCACTACCTCGACTCGCTTGTTGGCCAGCTGCCGAGTGCCATCGATCGCTACCGAGATCGTTCGCCGGTGACAAAAGCGGCCTCGATAACGGGCCCGCTGTTGGTGCTGCACGGTGACGGCGACATTGTTGTGCCAGTCGAGCATTCAGCTGTTCTTGTCAACGAGGTGCTGCGCGGCGGCGGCATTGTTGATTACCACGTGTATGAAGGCGAAGGCCATGGGTGGCGCAGGTCATCGACGATCATTGATGAATTGATGAGAGTCGAGGCGTTCCTGCAGCACCACGTCTGGTCGAGATAACAGCCAACTAGGGTGGGGTCGCGTTCCGAGCCTGAGTGACGGGCAAGACGAGAGGACAAACGACTCATGACAGTTTGGTGGTGTCGCGGATGCGGCCTCGAAGACACCCGTGTGCTCAGCACATGCCCCTCGTGCGGCTCAGCGATCATTGTGTCGCCGCTCAACTGGCTTGACGACGGCGAGGTCGGCGACGAGACGGTGTACGAACTCGAAACCGAGCCCGCTGAACGAGTTGCTGTTGTTGAGGCGCTCATGGCCGAGGGCATTCGCCACCGGTGGGATGACGTTTCTGATTTGGTCGTTGCCAAATCCGACGAAGAGGCCGTCGACAAGTTGCTTGACGACGTGCTCGGCGACGAGCTCGTCGAAGTTGGCGACGAAGATGATGACGCCGGCGATGTCATCGCGGGCGATAAGCCTTTTGAAATCGGCGGTATCGATCTGTCTGATGACGATGCCGAGGATGTTGACGATGACGCCGGCGAAGACGATGGGGGAGAGAGCTACGAGGTCATGTCTCGACTCTTCCTTACGACCGATCGTTTGATGAAGCGCTGGGAAGACGAAGATGTCAACGCGTTTCTCGACGACACCGGAGCGTTACTCGTTACGCCAACGCCCTTTGGCGTTGAAGACGAATCCTGGGCTGACATTCAAAGTCTCGCCCGTAACGCAGCAGCGGCACTCGAGGTTGACCGAGAGGCCGACATCGAGCCGCAGTTGAAAGAGCTTCACGGCATACTTCACGCTCTCGTCTAGAGCGACCCGAGAGGGCAGTCTCAGAATAGAGGAACGGCAGTGTAAATCACGGGTGCGCTGTAGCTGCCCGCAGCCGTCGTCGCTGACACGGTAGCTTGGAAGCCGGTGCATACGGCCTTTGATGTCGTGCCGGCTGAAGCACTCATCACGGTTTCATCGGTCGACGTCAGAGCGGCCCATTTGTTTGAACCGAAAGCGATGCTTGGGTCAGACGTTGTGTAGCCAAAGCCGGCCGCCCCGGCTGCCAGTGATGCGCTTGGGGACGCGTGACTTCCAGTCACGTCAGCGACTGTCGAACCACCAGACGTTCTAAACACGTTTGGTGTTGTGCCTGAGGTGCGAATGTAAACAGCGAACCCATTGGCAGCGTTGGTGGCCAGAGTGAGGTCTTGCGCGCCGCCGCCTACGACGGTCGGATTCAGATGGCCAAGGGCAACTGATGTTGACGACGAACCGGTCTGAAAACCTGCGGCTGATTGTCCGTTGCAAGCAGATGCGCGACCGGCGACCGTAAAAGTGAGCGACGGATCAACTATGCCAGCCACAGTTGCCGAACGACTCACCACGATGAGATGGACGACGGTTGGCGAGTTCCGATCAGCGGTGAATCCGTTCCCGATGTTCCCTTCGGCGCCCGAGCCCCAGCAGAAAGCGCCGCCTCCGCTAGAGACTCCGCACGTCGCTTGTGACCCGTCGGTGATTGACACCGATATTTCAACCCACGCGAGCCCTCCCGTAACCGCCGTGGGGCTGGTGTAGTCGGTGTTGTTACCGGTGCCGAGTTGGCCGTAAGAGTTTGCGCCCCAGCAGTAGCCCGAGCCAGCAGTGGTGACAGCGCAAGACATCTGCTGACCCACTGACACTGACGCGATTGTGAGGCCACCTGACACTGCCACCGGGCTCGTGGAAGCGGAAGTTGTGCCGTTGCCCAACTGGCCAAGACTGTTATTTCCCCAGCAGTAAGCGGCGCTGTTGGTGCGGATTGCGCAACTGTGATCGAGACCGGCATCGATCGCAGAAAAGTTGAGGCCCCCCGTTACCGAAGTTGGTGACAAGCGATTGGTCGTTGTTCCGTCGCCTACTTGACCACTTGCGTTCAAGCCCCAGCAGTAAGCGGCGCCGGACGACCTCACGGCGCAGGAGTGATGCTGCGCAGCTGACACGTTGACGTAAGTACCACCGCCAGCAATTGGAGTTGGCACGCTCCGATCGGAAGTAGTTCCGTCGCCGAGTTGTCCATCGCTGTTGCTACCCCAGCAGTAGATCGTGCCGCTTAATTCGAGCGCGCAAACGTAGTGAAGCCCGGCGGAGATTGCGCTGAATGTGTGACCACCAGCCACAAGCGTCGGGTGATCTTCGTAACTATTTGGACTGCCACCCAGCTGGCCCGAGTCGTTGGAGCCCCAGCAGTAAGCGTCCCCGTTCGCAACAATCCCGCACGTCACATAAATGCCGACAGAGATACGCGTGAATATCAGGCCGCCAGCAACGACACCGGGAACTACGCTGCCAGCGCCCGCACCGCCGTCGCCGCGTTGGCCAATGTTGTTGCGCCCCCAGCAGTAGGCCGCTCCAGACGTGTCAACCAAACACGATGTGTCGCTGCTGGTGGCGATGGATGCTGCGCCGCTTAGAGCGTGTGCTGGCCGAGCGGGTGATGCGACCAAAAGTAGAGACGACGCGAAGATGACTGCGCTCATAAAGCGGAGTGTCTTCCATGTCAGTCTCACGACGCGAGCATCGACGTTGCGACGTAGCCGCTTGAGCAAATAGTTAGTGAAACTGGGCCCAAGCGCGTGAGCAGGGACCCCGCTGCAGCCCTAGTCGGCCACGAGGTCCCCTGCTCATCCCCCTGTTAGTTTCCCCTGAGCAACGTTGAAGACAACGTCGTAACTGTGTTGTACCACTGAGAGTGGTTACGTCAACCCCTAAAAGTGAGATTTCTTGCCAGGCTACTTACGTCCTGGTCAGAGGGCCTTTAAGACCTCGATCCGCTCTTCGAGTGGCGGGTGGGTGTCGAACAAATTGTTGAGCCTGAAGAAGCTGCCTTCGTCCTTCTTGCGGGCGAGGGGCGACTCGATCCAAAGGTGAGCTGTGGCTCGTGACGCAGTGTTTACGACAGTGGTGTCGGCCTTCAGTTTTTCGAGAGCAGAGATCAATCCGTCGGGATATCTCGTCAAATAGACGGCTTGCACGTCGGCCAGTGATTCACGTCGCCGACTGACTGCGGCTTGCATCAACTGGGCGATGATCGGCGAGACGATCAGCAACACGACGGCCACGATGGCAATAACAGCAGCAGGCCCGCCACCGCCACGATCGCGATCACGTCCGCCGCCCCACCAAAGCGAACGCACGCCCCAGTCGGCCAACAGCGCAACAACGCCGACCATCGTGACGGCGAGCGTCGACACCAAGATGTCGTAGTCCTTTATGTGACTCATTTCGTGCGCAAGCACACCTTCGAGTTCGGCGCGGTTCATGATTTCGAGAAGCCCGGTCGTTACGGCAATCGCGGCATGTTCAGGATTGCGGCCAGTAGCGAATGCATTGGGCGCGCGATCTTCGACGACGTAAACGCGCGGCTTCGGCAAACCCGACGCGATCGAAAGGCCTTCGACGACGTTGTGCAAGCGGTCGTAAACCTGCGGATCGGCGGGCTTTGCGTGACTCATCGCGAGAGCCACCGAGTCTGACTTCCAGTACGAAACCATCGTCGAGCCCAACGTAAAGATGACGGCAAAGACGATGCCGTAGGGGCCCCATTCGAGGATGTAGCTGAACGCAAAGCCGACACCAAACACGATCAACATGAAGATCGCGATGAGCAGAACTGACTTGCGCTTGTTGCTCGCTATCTCTTCGTACACGTAAAGCTCAGCGCCAAATGTTCAGTATTAGAACTGAACCTTCACCGGGTTGCGAGTTTCTGGGCCGCCTTCGGTTTCGAAGAACTCGCGTGGTGTGAGCTTCATCGGGCCGGCGAAAAAGTTGCCGGGGATCGACTGGATGGCCGTGTTAAACGTCAGCACGGTCTCGTTATAGAACTGTCGTGCGTAGGCGATGCGGCCTTCGGTTGCCGTGAGTTCTTCTTGGAGCTGGAGGAAGTTTTGGTTGGCTTTGAGGTCGGGGTAGGCCTCAGACACAGCGAACAGTGACTTCAATGCGCCGGTCAAGATGTTTTCGGCCTGGGCCTTTTCGCCAACCGAGCCAGCGTTGATGGCTCCGGCGCGGGCTTCGGTGACTGCTTGCAGAGTGCCAGCCTCGTGGGCTGCGTATCCCTTGACTGTCTCAACAAGGTTGGGGATCAGGTCGTAGCGGCGCTGGAGTTGCACGTCGATCTGCGACCAGCCGCTGTCGACGCGGTTGCGGAGGCCAATCAGTCGGTTGTACATGAGCACCACGAAGGCGACCAGGGCGACTAAGACGACAATGAGAATGATTTCCATTAAGGACCTCCGGGTAAGAGCAAGATAATCCTAGGTTGAAACGCCATCGGCCTGGGGATTTATCGAATTTTTCGAGCTGCTCCGGCGGCCTTCGGTCTAATTGCGGAAGTTTCGTGGCCGTTATTGCGTTTAGGCGTGTAAGACTCCCTATTTACCCAGGTCTGAAGATGAACGACTATTGGACGTGCAAATGAGTGACACCCAAGAGATGCAGCAAACCGAATCAATGCACGAGGCCGTGAGCGAGGCCGTCGAAGCCATTCGTCCCGTTATCCAAATGGATGGTGGAGACATCCGCCTCGTGAGTTGCGACGATGCCACCGGTGTCGTGGTTGTCGAGCTGTCGGGAGCATGCGTTGGCTGTCCTGCCTCGACCATGACTCTCAAAGCCGGCGTTGAGCGCATCCTCATGGAGCGTGTGCCCGGTGTTACCGAAGTCAACGCCCTCGGTCTCGACGCTGAAGAAGCCGAAGAAGAAGCCGCAGCTCCCGCTAACGAGCTTCAGACTGTTCACTCTTGCTAACACCTCTGCGACAATGGGTATGAGGTGAACATGCTCGCTGTTGCAGAGATTTTTGGTCACAAGATCCCGCCTGTCGGCACAAGCGTTGTTGTCGTCATAGCCATTGTTTTGTTCTTCTTGTTGAGTCGAAACGGTGGTCTTGATGGCGGCGGTGGAGGTCGGGGCGGTCGCGTCGGCCGCGGTCGTGTCGTTCAGTGCACGCGCTGTGGACGCAACTATCAGCCACAACAGGTCGAACTGATGGCGTCAGGCGACGTGCGTAACTACTACGACGATCGTTGCCCGAATTGCGGTTGGGACCTCGACTGGGGCAACGCCGACAAAAAGGGACCAGGAGGGGCTAGCGGTGGTTGGTAAGAAGAAGTCGGGTGCGCTGACTGAAGACGAGAAGGTGCGAGTCAACACCGCAGTCGAGCGTGTCGAGAAAGACACTGGCCTTGAGTTCTGCGTGATCGTTGGCTCGACGCCGCATGACAATCCACGCCGCCAAGCCGAGATGGCATTTCACAAGTTGGGCATGCACGAACGCCCGGGCGTGATGATCATGGTGGTTCCCCAGGCCCGCACACTTGAAGTTCTCACTGCGCCCGACATCGCTGATCGTCTTACCGATCGCGATTGCGAAGAAGCCGTGCAGGTAATGACCGGACTCTTTGCAACCTCGGGCGTTGTCGACGGCCTCGAACGCGGTATGTACCTCTTGGCTGAAAGGGCTGGCTCTGACGGCACGCCTGACGTTCACGAACAGACTGATCTGCCCAACATCGTCGATCTCGACGATCCGAACCTCAACTAACCACAGTTACTTTTTGCGAACCTTGTCGACGACCTGATTGGTTCTGTCTTTCAAACGGTTCATGAGGCGCTCTGCGAGCGGCACTTCGTCGGCCATTACGGCGAGCCCCGCGACAATCGTCAAGATGCCAGGCCCGGGCAAAACGCACATAGCGATGCCGGCAAGAATCAACACTGAGCCCACGCCGACGCGCCAAAAACGTCTCCAATAGCGACGCCACATCGAGCGATCAGAACTCGATGTGGCGGCAGTTACCTCGTTGTCGAAGTCGCTCACACGGCCTGGCCGTCGTAAGAGCGCAAGCGAGCAACTCGTTCTTCAGTGGGAGGGTGTGTTGAGAACATCTTCTGCATGTTGAATCCGGCGAGTGGGTTGATGATGTAAGCCGACGCTTGCGCCGGGTCAATGTTCATCGGTACTTGCTTAGCGTATGCCTCGATTTTCAACAAGGCCCGTGCCAAGGGCTCGCCGTGGTGAATGAGTTCGGCACCGGTTGCATCGGCTTGAAACTCACGTGAACGTGACAAAGCCATCTGCAAGATCATTGCTGCAAAGGGTGCTGCAATCATCGCGACGATGGCAACGATTGGGTTGGGGCTGTCTTCGTCGTTGTTGCTCATCATGCTGAACGGCAAGAAGTTCATGACCATCGAGATGGTGCTGCCGAACATTGCCGCAACCGAAGTCAACAAGATGTCGCGATTCTTGACGTGTCCGAGTTCGTGAGCGAGAACTGCTCGCAGTTCGTCGGGCTCGAGCACTTGCAAGATGCCTTCGGTGACGGCAACGGCGGCGTGGTTCGGGTTGCGACCGGTCGCGAACGCGTTGGGCTGCGGGCTCGGCGCGATGTAGAGCTTCGGCATCGGCAAGTTGGCCGCGGTCGTCAGTTCTTGCACGGTCTGGCGAAGCCACGGCAGTTCGCCGTCTTCGAGCGGACGTGCGCCGGCGGCTTTGATCGCCATCTTGTCGCTGAACCAATACGAGCCACCGACCATCAAGAACGCGATCACGAAACCAATGACCATGCCGCCCGATCCGCCAAGCATGCGACCAACGGTGACGAGTAGTCCACCGAGGGCTCCGAGCAGGATGACGGTTTTCAGGTTGTTGTAACTCATTGCTGCTTCTTCTCCTTCTGAGAACGTACGTAGAGCTCTTGCGCTTGCGGAGGGTTGGGGCGAGTGAAGAACCATGCGGCGAGCACGAAAAGCGCAACGCCAGTGATAGATAGCGCGAGGTCGGGGTTCACTTGATTGCCCCTTCGTCTGCGTTGTCTTTTGTGTCGCCGAGCGGTGTTGGTTCGTCGGCGTCGAGCGGCGGCATGCCTCTTGTTTTGAGGAGCGAAGCGCCGACGCCCACTCCGAGCACGAGGGCGATGATGCCGAGTGACAACCACGTGTTGACGTGGAAGTGAAAGCCAGTGCCAATCATCTTCAGACCAACAAGACCAAGCACAACTGCAAGTGCGGGTTTTAGGTACACAAACCGGTCGATGATGCCTGCCAGCAAGAATGCAAGCGGCCGCATACCGAGCAATGCAAACGCGTTGGCTGTGAAGACCAAGTAGGTCTCGCGTGTGACCGAAAAGATTGCGGGGATCGAGTCGACCGCGAACACCAAGTCGGTTGTGCCCAACACGACAAGAACGGCGAAGAGGGGAGTCGCGGCGCGTTTGCCGTCGATCTTTGTGATCAACTTCTTGCCCTCGAAGTGGTTCGTTACGGGAATGACTCGTCGCATCAACCGCAAGCCAGCGTTTTGCGCAGGCTCGACTTCCTCGTCACTGCTGCGGGCGAGGGCGATCGCGCTGTAGAGCAAGATGGCGCCGAACAGATACACAGTCCATTCGAAGTGTTCGAGCATTGTGGCGCCGACGAGAATGAAAATCGCGCGCAGCACCAACGCAATGACGACACCCCAGAGCAGCGCCCGTGCTTGCAGTACTGCGGGCACCGCGAAGTAGCTCAGAATCAAAACGAACACGAACACGTTGTCGACCGACAGCGTGCGTTCGAGCAAGTAACCCGACCAGTATTCGCCAGCGTGCTGGTGGTCGCCGAGAAACCAGACGATTGCACCGAAGACGAGACCGACGGCGGTCCATCCCAAGGTTGCATAACCGGCCTCGCGCAGAGTGGTCTCGTGGGGCTTGCGTTGCAGTACTAAGAGGTCGAAGAAAACAAGGGCGGCGATGACAGCAATGGTCAGGCCCCATACTTCGGCGGATACGTCCACAAATTTCCTTTCGGCTGAATAGAAAAATCAGCCGAAAGTCTCTCCACCCAGGTCAGCGTTGTAACGCATGACCTAAAGGCGAGGCACCCGGGCGTCGAGGCTGCGAGGCCAAGAAAACCGTGATGACGGATGCTCTCCGAGGGATACTCCCTTTCGGTAAGTCTGAGTATACGGATTCTTCGGCGCTACGAGAAGCATGTTGTGAATTTGTAGGCTAAACCGATTCTGAGAAACCCACGTTGTTCCGGATAGCTAACCTCCAAATCGTCGAGCCTTACCTCTCTCACAGGAGTTTCTTTTGAGCCCCGCTCCCAACCAAACGCCCGAATCCATCGAACGCGGCACTGCCGATCACGTTCGCTTCACGATGGCGAAAGATGAGTTCAGCGCCACTGACCGAGACAGGTATTACTCACTGGCTCTGGCAATCCGTGATCAGTTGGTCGATGACTGGAGTCGCACGAGTCAGACGTACTACCAACGTGATTCAAAGCGTGTCTATTACTTGAGCCTCGAATACCTACTCGGGCGCGCTTTCGCCAACAACATCATCAACCTCGGCCTCGACGGTCCTGTGCGCAAGGCAATTGAGAACCTCGGCATGACGTGGGACGAAGTCACCGACATGGAGCGCGATGCTGGTCTGGGTAACGGTGGTCTCGGTCGTTTGGCTGCGTGTTTCTTGGATTCCATGGCGACACTGGCGCTTCCTGGTTACGGCTACGGCATTCGTTACGACTACGGCATCTTCCGCCAAGAGATTCGTGGCGGATGGCAGGTCGAGCAGCCCGACAACTGGTTGCGCAACATGTACCCGTGGGAGATCGAGCGCGCCGAAATGCGCACGCCGATCCAGTTCGGTGGAAGCGTCATCCACGAAACCAACGCCGAGGGTCGTCAGATCACCCGTTGGGTTGGCAACGAGACCGTTGTTGCTGTGCCTTATGACTATCCGGTCGTTGGTTACCAAAACGGAACCGTCAACACGTTGCGTTTGTGGTCAGCGCGCGCGGTTGAAGACTTCGATCTTCAGTTCTTCAATAACGGTGAATACGTTCGTTCATACGAGAAGCGCATTTCGTCTGAGTACATCTCGAAGGTGCTGTATCCGAACGACAACATCGAGCAAGGTAAAGAGCTGCGCTTGAAGCAGCAGTACTTCTTCATTGCTGCATCACTTCACGACATCGTTCGCCGCTACAAGTCGACTCACCAAGACATTCGTGGGTTTGCTGGCAAGGTTGCCGTGCAGATGAATGACACGCATCCGGCGTTGTCGGTTGCTGAACTGATGCGCATCTTGATGGATGAGGAAGGCCTCGATTGGGAAGACGCATGGAAGATCACGCAAGCAACGTGCGCGTACACAAACCACACTCTGATGCCCGAGGCGCTCGAGCGTTGGGCCGTGCGCTTGTTTGAGCGCTTGCTGCCTCGCCACTTGCAAATCATCCACGAGATCAACAACCGTCTCACCAAACTCGTGACCGCCAAGTTCCCTGAAGACCACGAGCGTGCGCAACGCATGGCAATTGTCGAAGAGGGGCCCGACGCGCACGTGCGCATGGCTCACCTTTCAGTTGTTGGCTCGCACACGACTAATGGTGTTGCTGCGTTGCACTCTGAGTTGCTCAAGGAAACGTTGTTCAAAGACTTCTACGAGCTGTGGCCTGACCGCTTCCAGAACAAGACCAACGGCATCACGCAACGCCGATGGTTGCTGGCGTCGAATCCAGAGTTGTCAGCGCTTATCTCTTCACGAATTGGCGACGGATTCATCACTGATCTCGACGAGCTCAAGGGCTTGGCACCGTTGGCTAAAGACGCCGAGTTCCAAAAGCAGTTCCTCGAAGTCAAAGAAACGAAGAAGCGTCAACTTGCTGCTGTGATCAAGGCTGACACTGGCGTTGATGTCGACCCGAGTTCGATCTTTGATGTGCAGGCCAAGCGTCTTCACGAATACAAGCGTCAGACGCTCAACGCGCTGCATATCTTGCACCGCTACTTAGAGCTCAAAGACAACCCCAACCTCGATGTGCCGCCGCGCACGTTTGTCTTTGCGGCCAAAGCTGCACCGGGTTACATGACGGCAAAGTTGATCATCAAGTTCATCAACAATGTTGCGAGCTTGATCAACGGTGATCCGCAGACCAACAAGAAGCTCAAGGCTGTGTTCTTGCCTGATTACCGAGTTTCGTTGGCTGAATACATCATGCCGGCGGCTGACTTGTCTGAGCAGATCTCGACTGCGGGTACTGAAGCATCGGGTACGGGAAACATGAAGTTCGCGCTCAACGGTGCTGTGACTATCGGAACTCTCGATGGTGCAAACGTCGAAATCCGTGAGCAGGTTGGCGAAGAGAACTTTGTGTTGTTCGGCGCCGAGGTTGCCGAAGTGCAACGTCTACAAGCTGAGCACTCATACAACCCATACGAGTTCTACGACTCGAACCCCGCAATCAAGCGTGTGCTCGACGCAATGCTGAGCGAGCAAGTTGAGCAAGGTGACTACAACGTGTTCCGTCCGCTTTACGACTCACTGCTGAGCGAGGGCGACCGTTTCATGGTGCTGCTCGACTTCCAGAGCTACGCCGACGCGCACAAGCGTGCCGACGAGATGTTCAAAGATCGCAGCAAGTGGGCCGAGATGTGCATTGCCAACATCGCGAACTCTGGCGTCTTTAGTTCCGACCGCACCATTGCCGAATACGCGAAAGACATCTGGAACATCGAACCCACCCCAGCCCGCCCCGCCTAGGGGCTGGCTGGCGCCAGCGTCGCTCAGCGACAGCCAGCTCGCGAGCTCCAAATAATGCGAGGCCGTTGATCGGGGATCCCGTCGGCGCTCGTGAAGGTGCGTGAGAAAGCCGCGGCGTCTGCGGTCGGTATTTCTACCCGTATAGCGGAGCATCGTATCGGCGCGCAGCGGTCGATACGCGAGCAGCGGTAGGCGAGTTGCGGACTGCTTGTGCATACCGACCAGGGCCGCGGTGGCGCGTGTCAAGTGACTGATGTCAATGGTTGTGCGGTTCGCCCTTGGTGTTGGTTACGTGCGGCGACCTTCTCGGGTGGAGTCAAGGTCAACGTTGACTCCGACTCCGCACCAACGCCGGCGCGATGCTGAGCGAGCACGTTGAGTAACCGGTTTGCATGCGGTTTCTGGGTTGGGCCTAACAAAAAAGTGCGCTTCTCCAAACGCCGTCGACGCGAATCCAGGGTTCTGAGTCGGACTTCACCAATGCGTCTGTCGTTGTGTACGCGATGACGGCGTTGTCGCCGTGGCGTTACCGGTTGAACGTTTCGACTACTTGTGGCGATCTTCTGGCGTGGAGTCAAGGTCAACGTTGACTCCGAGTCCGCACGAAACGACCGGCGTACACTTCTGCGATGAGCGAGGAGTCAATCGGCCAGGACTCAATAGGGCAGGACTCAATAGGCCACGACTCGATAGAGGTGGCGAGTGGTCACCGTAGAGTGATTGACGTCTCTCGCTGGCTCTACCCGACGACGATAATCGCTGTTGCTTATCTATCGTTGGCGTTGCTCGGGATGATTGGGAGCTTGTTGTTCGCCATCGTGTTTCCGATGGCGATTGCGGCGACGGTGATTCTCACGACTGTCGCTGCGTGTGTATTTGTGGCGGGCTACCTACTCAGTAGGCGCTCGCTCTACGGATACCTGTTATGGATCGCCGAGATGGCCATTGTGGCCCGAATGTGCTGGGGTATTGGCAAGAAGCAGACTGTGACAAGTCACGGGTTTGATGTAAACGGTCAGCGTGTTTGTACACGTTCGTCGAGCAAGGGTCGGCGACGCTGAGAGATGTTGCTTATGTGCATCTAGCTCTTGGTGCGTTTGCGCTTGTCGAGTGTCTGGTGTTGATCGTTGTGCGGTTGCGGCGGCGACATGCACGTTCGCGCGGGCTATTAGTGTCGGCGCTCGATGAAAACGGCGCGGCCAGTTAGTAGAGAGTTTGTTGGGGATGGGCCGGCCGTTGTTTTTACTCGCAGCAGCAATTGGGCGTTGACGGCGGCGCGCGCGTATCAGGCTGCTGGACGCACAGTCGTATGGATGGCCGACTATGACGCTGCGATTCCTGACGCGACTCTTCCGTTGCGATTCTCATTGATTGAACACGTGACTGGTCGTGATGGCGCGGCCCGTGTGGCAAAAGTTCTTAGTAAGGCTTGGGCCCGCTCGCGCCTTAACTTTGGGCGCACCAAGCACGAGCAGAAGGTCATCGACACAGCGCGTGAATTGGTCGAACGGATGCTGCACAAAGGCGCCAAGGCCCACATGTCGATGCGTGACATCGCTACCGTCGACTTTGCGCGTACGTCAATGTCGAAAGACGATGGCGCGCACAAGCGCGCTCCCGAGGTGGCTGCGTGCGCTGCGCATCTGTTGTCGTCTTGGGCAATCTTGGAAAGCAGTCACAGCACGAGTACCAGCTACCAGTTGAGTATCGACACCCTTCTTGGCGAGTCGCGATGTGATCGTGTTTGGTGATCCTGACGGGCCGACTCAAACGGCAATCGCTGAGTCACTAATTGCCGTGACCGTGGATAGGGCAGAGCGACTAGCTAATGGTCCGAGGGCGAAACGTCCGGTCGTGCCTCTGGTGGTGCATGTCGACAAGTCATTGAAGTGGCAGTTGCCCGAGGTCGATTCGCGCCATCGCACGCCGTCGAAAGGGGCAATGATCAGAGTTCTAGATGACCTGATGAACGTTCCCAAGACGCTCGGGCGCCAGCTGTAAACGCACTTGACGAGGTGCTTTGGCGCGCCCCCGAGTCGTCGGTACCTTTGACCGGGTGGCACTTCCCAAACACGACAGCGCTGACCCTGCGAGAGCAAGACGAGGAGAGTTCAGCCGCAACCGATGGACCGCTGCCCTCGCCCGAGTGCGCCAAGAACTTGGCAGCCTTGATCAAGCAGCGGCGTCTGATGACCGAGTCGCTCGCAATTACGGGCAACGCCGAGCCAGCGTCACGCGGCAAGCGTCGAGGCGGGTGCTTTTCTCGGGTGAGGAAGTCGCCGCTGTCGGCTCTGGTCACTGGGTGCCGGATCAACCTCACGGTCCGCTTGTCAACTTGCACGTCGCGCTAGCTGATCGTCGCTTCGCTGAGATTTCTGATCGTCGTCCGCTCGTGATCGATGTTCCGACGCATCAATCAGCGAGCTCGCAAGTGCAAGGTGTTCTCGCGTCGACTGCGTTAATGGCGCCTGGTCCGACCGTTCTAGTAACTCCTGATGCACAACTCGCAAGGGCAGTGCGCGATCAGCGCATTGCAGCGGGCGGTTCGGTTGCTTGGTTGTCGCCGGCGGATGAGTTGCCGTCTGACACGAACCTGATGCGTTGGTCGCCCATTCGTGAAGCGACTGGTGTTGAGATGGCGCGTCACATCGCTGAGTGTTTGGCCGTTGCTATGCGCGGCAGGGTTGCCCCTCTCGCCGGTGGCGACAATGAAGGAACCGTGCGCGCCAATGCTCAAAAATCGCTTGTGCATGCGCTCATCACTGCGCACGAGCGTGAGTATTCCGTTGAGGACATGTTGAAGAATCTGCGCTCGATCGAGCGTTTTGCCAACCCGGCAGTTCTCGAAACGATGGCGTATTGGCTCCAACCGTGGGAACAGCTCGACAACGCCCATGAAGGAATTGCGACGAATGACTTTGATCCGCATGCATTTGTTGAGAGTCGCGACATGGTCATCGTTGTTGGTTCACCGCCACGGGAACCCAGTCGAGCCGCCGTTGAGGTGCTTCTCTCGCTAATTCAAGAAGCAGCTGTGAAGCCGTATGTGTTGTCGAAAGGCACGGCGCTGTCGACAACGCTCGTGCTCGACCGATTTCTGCCTCAGTCGGTGCGAGTCGATGAGGCGCTGGTGCGACTTTCAAAGAGCGGCACGACCGTTGTCTCGAATCCATGGATTAGTACAGGGAGGGTTGCTCCGGTTGGCTTCCCACATTCAGCAGCCTTCTTCGCACCGCGCTCGTCGGCTGAGCACATCGCTCGACTAGCACTAAACGACAGGCCGGCGCAGTCGACCGATGACTGGACACTCTCTGACGTGGGTAGTGTGCAGCCGATGACTCTTGAGGCCGTGATAGCTGAACACCGACAAGACTTCACCGCAGCGCGGAGCTTGGCCTAGTAGCTATGGGCCGGCTGAAGCTCACTGCCGAAGTTGGCGACTCAGGCACTGTGTCTCTGCCGCTGCTCGACAACATGGCGGTTGTTATTGATGCCCATCGACCCGAGTCAGAAGCGCAAACACGACGAGAAGTCGAAAGCATTGTCGCCAGCTTTGTAATCAACAGTGAAGATTCGGGCCCTGCTGTTTTGTACACGCGCAATCGTGCATTGGCAGCTCGCGTGGCCGAGACTCGCGTTGATCGCGGTGACGTGTTCTGGCTGGGTAGCGATCCGGTCGTGAAAGCCAAGTGGCCCGAATGGTCAATCGTTGACGCTGCCGTTGATGAACCCTCTCGTGTTGCCATCACGCGAATCGTCTCCGACATGGCAGACCCACACGGACAGATGGCTGGGAAGGCGTCGACGCCCAACGGAGTTGCTCGCGTGCTGTTGCCCGTCTTGTTGCGCACAGCGTTTCGCGAACGCCTGAGTGTCGCGCAGAGCATAGAAATGCTGAACTACTTCACGAGTTCGACCAAAGGCGTGTGGGATCGCATGCGTGAGCGCCTTGACCTTGGCGAGCCTGGCCGTCGTGACTACGCAACTGCTGTTTTACCGCTCGGTCGGTCCGAAAGAGTCCGCGCCGAAGCGGCGAGACTTGTTGCCGATTGGCTTGGTGTGTTTCAGGCGGTGCATCGTCCGGCTGAAGGTTTTGCTCGCTCTGCGCAGCGTTTCGACGTTGCCAGTTTCGCGAAGTCTCACGACCTTCTGGTCGTTCTCGGACGTGACGCGCGCCGCAACGAGCGCGGCGACATCATCAATGAGACGCAGTTGCAGAACGAACGGATGATTGTCGACTCTCTGTTCATGAGCATCGGCGCGCATGCCCGTGCGGTGCGTTCATCGCGAAACCAACGGCTGCCGATTACGGCCGTGCTCGACGGATACTTCGCTCGGCCGGTTGCTGGTACTCACCGTAGTGAGATTGCTGCCGGATTGGCCGACGCGGCAGCGCATGATTTTCTGATTGCTGCCGTTCCGCGTGATTCGGTGGGCGTGGCCAAACCGAGTGAATTCGTGCTCGATGGGCCGATGGGTTTGTGGCGCCACCAACGGCTCGAAACGCGAGCAGGGTTGCCGAGTAACAGTCCGCAACTATCGATGGCACCTCGGTGTGCTGACTTGCGTCGTGACGACAGCGGGTGGGTGCTCAGCGAGCCTTACGGACACACGGCACGAGTCAACCAAATTCGCCCTCGAGACATTGACGCCTTAGTGAGTCCTCGTTTGTTGCCGTCGACAGATTCGGGTTTGGCTCGAAGTTTGTAAGCAGTTACGCGCGCACGAAATGCGAGACGGTCTCGACGTGATGTGTCTGCGGGAACAGGTCGAGCACCGCGACATCAGTGAGTTGGTAACCCGCTTCGGTCAATAACACGCTGTCGCGCGCGAGCGAGGCGGGGTCGCAGCTAACGAGCACGAAGTCGTTGGCGCCCAAACCGGCAAGCGTCTTGGCCGCCGATTTACCGAGGCCGGTGCGCGACGGGTCGGCAATGACGACGTCGGGCGATGAGTCGCCTGAGAGAGAAACAGTTGCCACTTCGGCCTCGATTACTTCTGACGCAAGGTCGGCAAGGTTGTGGCGCGCATCGCCAACAGCCGAGCGATCTTGCTCAACGGCAGTGACCTGACAGTCGCGCTCTTCGCCGGTGACTCCGCACAGAAGGCCGACGCCGGCGTACGCGTCGACAATCCAGCCGACCTCTTGCGGAACAACTTGATCAACCGTCTTCGCGACGAGCTCGGCAGCGGCGGGCCCTGATTGAAAGAACGAACGAGCTGATACGCGGAACTTGCGGCCGAGCACGTCTTCGTGAATGGAAGCGTTGCGACCGTTCGGCGTGATGGTGACGTCTTTTGGCAGACGTACATCGCTGATGTCGCCTTTGACATAAGCAATGCGTTCGCCGGTTGATGCAGAAACCCGCAAAGTCACTTCGTTTGCGCTGCCGAAATAACCGTCGATGATGAGCTCTTCGAGCAATGGGTGCGAGATCATGCACAGGTCGAGAGCTTGCAACTCGTTTGTGTGGCGGCGACGCAAAGCGGCCTTACCATCGACAACTCCGACGTGCATTGTGGTGCGGTAACCCAAGGTTGGAACCGATCCGGCAAAGCGCACCGGTGGCTCGGGCATTTTGGAGATGCGTGTTAGAGCGTCAACGACAATGCCCATCTTGTAGTCGTGTTGTGCGCTGGCGTCGATGTGCTGCCACTGGCACCCACCACAACCAGCGCTGAACATCGGGCATGGCGGCGCAACGCGATGCGGCGACGCGTGCACAACTTCGGTGACGTGCGCGTTGGCAAGGTCTTTGCGCTCACGATCGACGTGCACCTTGACGGCCTCGCCGGGCAAGCCGCCTTCAACGAACAGAACTTTTTCGCCTTCGCGACGAACGAGCGAGTCGCCGCCGGCGACCAATGGCCCGCAGGTGACGTCGATTGTGTTACTCATACGATTCTCCGATTGGTCGCCCACACCGTGAGCTCATGTCGACTCGACAGCTGCAGTTTGCGCAGCACCGATGACATGTGGGTTTCGACTGTTTTGACCGACACATCGAGATTGCGAGCGACCTGTTTGTAGGTGAAGCCTCGCGCAATGTGACGCAGCACGTCTTTTTCGCGCGCGGTCAACAGGTCTAGCTCGGCATCGGCTGAAGGAATGTCTTCCGCTGCGAATGCATCGAGCACAAAGCCGGCAAGACGTGACGAGAAGACGGTCTCACCTTCGTGAATCTGTCGGATGGCATCGGCGAGGTCGGCCGGCGAGATGGTTTTCGTGACATATCCACGTGCGCCCGCTCTGATGACACCAATTACGTCTTCGGGTGCATCTGACACCGATAGCGCCAGGAAGCGCGTGTTGGGCAAGTGGCCGCGGGTCTGTTCGAGCACCCGTTGTCCGTTGCCGCCGGGCAGGTGCACGTCGAGCAGCACCACGTCGGGTTGTGTTTGTTCGATGGCCTGGGTTGCTTCGTTGACTTCGGACGCGGTGCCGACGATTTCGAATTCGTCACCCAACTCGGCTTTGAGGCCCGAGAGGAAGAACTGATGGTCGTCGACCAAGAAGATCTTGATGGTCATGAGCGCTCGTCGAGTGGCAAATGCAAAGCAACATCGGTGCCTTCGCCTGGAGTCGTGGTGATCGCTGCGGTGCCGCCGTTTCGGCGCATGCGACCTTCGATTGATTCGCTGATGCCTCGGCGATCGGGGTCGATGTTGTTGCGATCGAATCCGTGCCCTTCGTCGCGTATGTACGCGCTGATTTGCTTGGGCTCGACTTCAACAAACAGCGCAACTTTTGATGCACCTGAGTGACGGGCTGCATTGACGGTTGCTTCTTTCGCGGCAAGCACAAGTGAGCGCACGCGATCGTCGACAACGCAATCGCCGACCACGACGGCTTCAACGGTTGTGTTGAGTTCTTGCTCGACGGTGCTGGCGAGGTCGTCGATAGCAGCACTAAGCGATTCGGTGGTGTCAGCCGTGCGTCCGCGCAGCCATGCACGAAGCTCGCGTTCTTGACGTCGCGCCAGGCTGGTGACCTCGTTCGACGCATCAGCGCGTTGAATGAGTGCAAGCGTATGTAATACAGAGTCGTGAAGGTGCGCAGCCATCTCGGCGCGCTCGTCGCTGCGAATGCGGCGACGGCGCTCGTCGAGCATTTGCTGAGTGACGCGCAACAAAAATGGGCCGACGATCAACACCGCTCCGGCGCTTGCGGCAAGCAGTGCAATGAAGACACTTCCCGCTGCTGCGAAGCTCGTGTTGCTGGCGATGAATGCTCCAAGGCCGAGCACGACCAACACACCACCAATGAGCAGACGCAGTGGCGAAATGGAGCTGTCGAACATCGACCAAACGCGGCTCGACCCTGGACGTAACTCTGCTGAGTTGCCGTCGCTTTGGTTGTTTCTGCTCCACAAGACGGCAGAACCAACACCAGCTAGAGCCAGCGGCCAAAACAGCGGTGCCGGAACGACAAGTCCGAAACCTTGCATCTCTAAAAGCACGCCGAGCGCCAAGCAGGCGATGCCACCGGTTGCGCGAGGTGAGAATTCACGCGGTGTTACTGGATCGGACGTCTCGTCATCTTTTGTAGCGAGCCACGCGAGGGCGTAGATAACGACCCCGACTCCGTTAGCGAGAGTGAGCACGCCAAAGACGGCGCGCACGACGAGTGGGTCGGCGTCGAGGCGCTGAGCGATTCCGCCAGCAACACCAGCAATGACGCGATCGTTACTCCTCGTAAACAGAGGCTTGGTTTTTGGTTTGGGTTCGACCTTGGGTTCGGCGGAGGTAGTCATGAATGACTTGGGCCGAACGGTGCGAATATCACGATGAGATACTCGCACTTTCCGGTAATGAGTTGGATCGGGAAAGTCCCTGAGGTCGACCCAGAGATCTAAGGGTTAGTTCAGGGCTATACCCGATAGACGCTGGTCATGCGCCTGACGAAGCTGAATGACATGGATACAGAACAACAAACTGAGGAACCCCAAAAACCGCCGTCAGTCGACAAAAGGCTGACAACGAGTTCGACAGACAAATACGTAGCCGGTGTCGCTGGCGGCATTGCCAAATATCTCGATATCGATGTGCGCCTCGTGCGAGCAGCGTTTGTGATTGCTTCGTTCTTTGGTGGCTTTGGCCTTCTTGTTTACGTGGTCGCATGGATTGTGTTGCCGGCCGAAGATTCGCCGCCCGATGTCGACATTGCCGACCGCATGCGAGACAACTGGGGTTGGCTTGTGCTGATTGGGCTCACGGTTGTGTTCTTTGGCGCCTTCAACGACTTGGATCACGGCCCCTCGATTTGGGGATTGTTTCTGATTGGCGCCGGCATTTGGTTGCTGACGACCCGTGATCGAGATCGTAAAGCAATGGGTGCCGCGAACACTCAGACCTCGGCAGCTCATGACGCAACGACTGTTAGTGGCGCGATGAATCTGAACGACACGACCGAAATGCGGGTGCCGACAAGTCAGGCTGCGCAATATCAACGCAACGCTCCGAAGCAACGTCGTGAGCCTTCCTTCTTGGCGCCCCTCGCGTTTGGCTTGTCATTCGTTGCGGCCGGCGTCATGGCGGTTCTCGAACGTCTCAACGTGGTCGACATAACACTGCAGCAGGCAGTTGCCGTGATCTCGATCGTCATTGGCTTTGCGTTGTTGATCGGTGCCTGGGTTGGGCGGGCCAAGGTGTTGCTTGGGGTTGCGTGGATACTCATCGTGATGCTCGCCTTCACTTCGGTAAGCGGTGAGGCATTCCGCGGCGGCATTGGTGATCGGCAGTACGCGCCGCGACAAGTAGCTGACATCGAGTCGCCTTACCGCCTTGGGATTGGCCAGTTGAACCTCGACCTTTCCAACGTGACGGGAGCGCGCGGCATCGTCTATGTCAAGGCTGAAGTTGGCGTTGGTGAACTGATCGTCACACTGCCTTACGGCGCCGCGTATCAGGTGAAGGGATCTGCCGGAGTCGGTGAAGTGCAGTTGCTAGACCGCGAGCCTCGCGATGGTGTGAATCCAGAAGATGAGGCATCGCAACCGCAGGCGTTTGGTGCAGCAACATACGTAATAGACGCACACAGTGGCATCGGTCATGTCGTAGTCGAAAGTCAATCTCGTCGTCAGGGGTTCTTCCAATGAAAAGACATTCGTTTGATTTGATCTCGTTCTTCTTCGGAGTACTTTTCGTCGGGCTGGGCATCGCGTATCTCGTGCCTGACGCAACGGCACAAGACCGGGCGTTCTGGGTCGGCGTGCCGGCGCTGATCGTGGTTGGGCTTGGCGTCATGATCGGTGGACTGCTGAGAGCGCGACCGATCCGACCGGCTGCTGACCTCGCAGGTGACACCGCGACTGAGTCAGCTGTCGGCGTCGAACAAGGTGAACGCAGACAGTGATCTGAAACGGCCGTCGTCACGAGCAATTCGGCCAAACATGCAAAGCTGACAGCGATGAAAGCCCGCATTGTGATCGACGACGTCCATCCACGGACGACAACTGGACTGTTCCCTGCAAAGGCAACCGCCGGCGAGACGGTCCAGGTGTCGGCCGACATTTTCAAAGACGGTCACGACATCTTGGGTGCGCAGGTGAGATGGCGTCCTGCCGGCGGTCGGGCGTGGCGTTCGGCGCCGCTCTACTTGCAAGGCAACGACCGTTGGGCGGGGGCGTTCATTCCTGACGCGACTGGTATGTACGAATTTGCGGTCGGCGCATGGACAGACACGTACGCAACTTGGCGCCACAAGTTAGAGGTCAAACTTGCAGCCTTTGAAGACGTCTCGGTTGAGCTCGTCGAGGGCGCACTGTTCTTCGAGAAACGCGCCGACGAGGCAAGCCTGAAGGCGCAGAAGGCCAAGCTGGCTGAAGTCGCCGACATGTTGCGCGACGAGTCGCTTGATCACACTGCACGTGTTGCGTCGGCGGTCACCGACGAGACGGCGCAGTTGGTGAAGTTGCCAAGTCCCGATGAACACATCACGGTTTCATCAGTGATGCGCCTGTGGGTTGATCGAGCACGCGCTGGCTTTGGTGCTTGGTATTGCGTGTTTCCCCGTTCATGGGGTGGCCTCAAAGGTTTGACCGAATCGTTGCCATACATCGCGAACATGAACTTCGACGTGCTGTATCTGACGCCGATTCATCCGATCGGCAAGCGCTTTCGCAAGGGTCGAAACAACACACTGCAATCGACGCCAGAAGATGTCGGTGTTCCGTATGCAATTGGTTCATCAGATGGCGGACACACCGATATCGAGCCGTCACTCGGCACGATCAAAGACTTCGACGCGCTGGTCAAAAAGGCCAATCAACTAGGGCTCGAAATTGCTTTAGATAATGCGTTGCAATGCAGCCCCGACCATCCGTGGGTGAGCAAACACCCCGAATGGTTCAATCACCGTCCAGACGGATCTATTGCTTATGCGGAGAATCCTCCGAAGAAGTATCAAGACATCGTCCCGATCAACTTCTGGCCAGAGAACAAAGACGATCGCGTTGCCTTGTGGAGCGCGTGCAAAGAGATTTTCGATTACTGGATATCGCACGGTGTGCGCATCTTCCGCGTCGACAATCCGCACACCAAACCAATGGCGTTTTGGGCGTGGTGCATTCCCGCTGTGCAAGCTGAACACCCCGACGTGATCTTCTTGTCAGAAGCATTCACGCGTCCAAAGGTGATGGCGAAACTTGCTGAAGTTGGTTTCACGCAGAGTTACACCTACTTCACGTGGCGTACGCAGAAACAAGAGCTGATTGATTACGGCGTCGAAGTGTCGGTGGGGGCGTCTTCAGAGTTCATGCGTCCGAGCTTTTGGCCAAATACCCACGACATCTTGTTGCCGCCGCTGCGCGATGGGGGCGTCGGCGCGTTCAAGAGCCGATTGATCTTGGCGTCGACGATGGTGCCCAACTACGGCATCTACAGCGGTTACGAGTTGATGGAGAACCAGGCGCTCGACCCCGAGAAGAACACCGACTACTTGCACTCTGAGAAGTACGAGATTCGTCATCGAAACTTTGACGTTGAGCACAACCTCAGCGGGTGGATTGGGCACATCAATTCAATCCGCCGCAATCACCCCGCCCTGCACGAGTTGCACAACATCTGGTTCCACGGCACTGACAACGATCAGATGATTGCGTACTCGAAGAAGTCAGTCGACGGGTCAGACGCCGTGCTGGTCGTGGTCAACCTAGATCCGAACAACGCTCAGGAAACCACCATTCACCTGGACCTTTGGCAACTTGGCATCGGCTGGGAAGAGCCTTTTGTGGCTTACGACGAGGTCACCGGTCGTGCCTTCCACTGGTCAGGACCGGCCAATTACGTGCGTCTCGAGCCATCTGAGCCAGCACACATTTTCCACGTTCACCGGGCCTAATCCAGGGCTGATCGGGGGCTGATCAGGTCTTGGTTAGGGCTTTGGCCCGACAAACGGCTAGGGCCGCGACTACCGTGCGTACAAGTCCAGCCCAGTGAGATGGTTTTCGTCGGGTAGCCGGCGTGAATCGATACAGCGGAAAGAAGCCAACGACTCATGTCTGACCAGCCCGTGAACTCCGGTCTTCTGAAAGAAGCCTCTCAGGACCACACCTGGTTCAAGCGAGCGGTGTTCTACGAGGTGGTCACTCGCGGCTTCTACGACTCGAACGACGACGGCACGGGCGACCTGCGTGGCATCACGATGAAGCTCGACTACCTGAAGTGGCTGGGTGTCGATTGCCTGTGGCTGCTGCCGTTCAACGACTCGCCTTTGCGCGACGGCGGCTACGACATCAAGGACTACTACAACGTGTTGCCTGACTACGGAACCGTTGAAGACATGAAGGAGTTGATCACCGAGTGTCACAAGCGCGACATGCGCATCATCGCCGACATGGTGATGAACCACACTTCTGATCAACACCCTTGGTTCATTGAATCGTCGTCGTCGAAAGACAATCCCAAACACGACTGGTACGTCTGGTCAGACGACGATCAGCTCTATAGCGAAGCGCGCATCATCTTCGTCGACACCGAGAAGTCGAACTGGGCATGGCACCCAACGCGTCGTCAGTATTACTGGCACCGATTTTTCAGTCACCAGCCCGACTTGAACTTCGACAACCCCGAAGTGCGTCAAGAGATGGTGAACGTTGCCCGTTTTTGGATGGACCTTGGCCTCGACGGCATGCGTCTCGACGCCATTCCTTATTTGTTTGAACGTCCGGGAACCAACGGCGAGAACTTGCCCGAGACGCACGAGTATTTGAAGTGGTTTCGCAAGCAGATCGATGAGTCGCACCCCGGTCGCGTGATCTTGGCTGAAGCCAATCAATGGCCAGAAGAAGTTGTCGACTACTTCGGCGACGGCGACGAGTGCTCGATGGCGTTTCACTTTCCCGTGATGCCCCGCATGTACATGGCCGTGCGTCGCGAACAGCGTTTCCCGATCACCGAGATCTTGGCGCAGACCCCTGACATCCCCGATAACTGCCAGTGGGGAATGTTTTTGCGCAATCACGATGAATTGACGCTCGAGATGGTTACTGATTCAGAGCGTGACTACATGTATTCCGAATACGCGAAAGACCCACGCATGCGTTCAAACGTCGGCATCTCACGTCGCTTGTTTCCGCTTGTCGAAAATGACCTGCGCGTCGCGCAATTGCTGCACGCATTCTTGTTCTCGTTCCCCGGCAGCCCGGTTCTCTACTACGGCGACGAGATCGGGATGGGCGACAACATCTTCTTGCCTGATCGCGACTCAGTACGCACGCCGATGCAATGGTCACCCGACCGCAACGGTGGTTTCAGTCGCGCCGACTTCGCGCAGCTATATCTGCAACCGCTCATGGATTCCGTTTATGGATACCAAGCGGTCAATGTCGAGAGTCAAATTCGCAACACCTCGTCGCTATTGCACTGGATGAAGCGAATGCTCGAAGTGCGCAAGCAACACCCATTGTTTGGCACTGGTTCATTCGAGGTGTTGCCGGCCGAGAACCCGTCGGTGCTTGCGTATTTCCGCCAAGAAGGTGACGACATCGTCTTGTGCGTAAACAATCTGTCGCGTTTCGCACAACCAGTCGAATTGATGCTGGCGCAATTTGAAGGACGGACACCCGTTGAGCTGTTGGGCCGTGTGCCCTTCCCGGCAATTGGTGAATTGCCGTACTTCATCACGTTGGGGCCTTATCAGTTCTATTGGTTCCAGCTTGTGCCGTCGGCTCCTATGTCGACCGATCCGACTCCAACCACATCCAAGGGCGCATGAACTTAGACACCGTTCTCGAGGGTTTGGCGAAGCAGCTGCCGGTATGGCTGCCGAAGCAGCGATGGTTCTCGTCGGCCGAGGAAGCCCCGACTGTTGCGCGTGTTGTCGAATACGAGTTGTTCCGCGAAGCAAGCCCAATGTTGTTGTGGATGCTGGTTGAGGTCGACGGCAGCGCGATCTACCAAATACCTGTCGGTCTGCGCGAGCGCAACGACCTCGGTGCAGTTTTGCTCGGGCGAGCAACAGCAGAGATTGGTTCGGTGAATTCGGGATCAACAGAGTTGGTTGCCTATGACGCGCTTGTTGATTCGGTGCTGTGTCGTGTGCTCTTCGATTTGATTGCCGAAGGCAATCAAGAAGTGAAGACCGTGCGACCAATTGGCGCTGAGCAGTCGAACTCGTCGTTGGTGTTCGACAACCGATTGATTCTCAAGATCTTCCGTCGCCTCTACGAAGGCGCAAACCCCGACCTCGAAGTCACTTCGGCCTTGACACACAACGGTTTCAAACACGTTGCGCCGGTCGTAGCGACATGGCAGCGCGGTAACTGGGATCTCGCCGTTTGTCAGCCCTATTTGTGGGATGGCACCGACGGTTGGAAGCTTGCCCTTGCGTCAGTGCGCGACTTCTTTGGTGCTGAAACAACTGGCGCGTCATCGCCCGCTGGTTCACCGTCGGGCGTGTATATCGATGAGACCGATCCTGCGTCTGCAGGCGGAGACTTCGGTGATGAGGCACGACGACTGGGCGAGGTGACTGCTGGCTTGCATCTGGCGCTCGCCAATGAGTTTGGCTCGGCCCCCTTCGATCCCTCGACGTTGGTCGCGTCACTACAGGGCGAGCTTTCTTCTCTCAACGACGCGCAGAGTGCACGCTTGCAGGCTGTCATCGAACGCGTAGGTGAGTTGAGCGGCAGCAACGCAGGCGTTGCTTGTCGAATTCATGGTGACTTTCATTTGGGGCAAACGCTTCGCAGTGTTTCTGGTTGGTACGTGTTCGACTTTGAAGGCGAACCGGCTCGTCCGCTGAGTGAACGTGTGCGCGCAACGTCGCCGTTGAAAGACGTGTCGGGAATGTTGCGGTCGTTTCACTACGCGGCGGCTGTTGGAATCTCTGAACAGAACGTTGCCAACCAAGTCAGCTTGCGCCAACAAGCTGATGCTTGGGAGTTGCACAACCGCGAGGCATTTAGGCACGGCTACTTGTCGGTCAAAGGCATTGATGAACTTTTGCCCACTGGCGAGGCGGCAAGTTTGCTGCTGAGAGCGTTCGAACTCGAAAAAGCGCTGTATGAATTGGCATACGAGAAGGCCTATCGACCTGATTGGGTGTCGATTCCGCAGGCAGCACTTAGGCGGCTGCTGGCTTAACGAACTGAAGAACGGCGACCTCTTCGCAGGTGTACGGGTTAATGTCGTTCGAGCCCGTCTATCGCTCAGCTGAGCAGCAAGTGAGCCGCCCGTGATTGATCCCCAGCTGCAAGAAATCGTTGATGCTCGCCACGGCGACCCTCATCAATACTTGGGGCCGCATGTCGATGGTGCGTCAGCGATCATTCGCGTCTTTCGTCCTGAGGCGAAAGAAGTCGAGTTCTTGCTGCAAGACGGGTCTGTTGCTTTGGCTAAGAGCATCCATGATTCGGGTGTCTTCGAGGCAACGGTTGCAGCCAAGACATTGGGCAGCGATCTGGAATACAAGATTCGCGCCACCTACACGTCAGGCGAAATGTTTACGTCTGACGACGCTTACCGATTTTGGCCGACCGTCGGCGACTTAGACCTGTATCTGTTTGCGCAGGGTCGTCACGAACATCTCTGGCAAGTGCTTGGTGCGCATCCTCGTCACCATCAAGGTGTTGACGGTGTGAGTTTCTCGGTCTGGGCGCCCAATGCCAAGGCGGCGCGCGTCATTGGTGATTTCAATCAGTGGCAAGGTCGCATCAACCCTATGCGCCGACTCGGTAACTCAGGCGTTTGGGAGTTGTTCGTACCCGACGTTGGCCCTGGCGCTCGTTACAAGTTCGAGCTTGTCGACGCGCGCGGCGAAACAGTGCAACGCGCTGACCCGTTCGCGTTTGCAACCATTGCGCCGCCAAATAGCGACAGCGTTGTCATGGCGTCGACGCATGAGTGGAACGACCAATCGTGGATGACAGATCGCGCCGCTCGCGATCTTCATGCTTCGCCATTCAGTATTTACGAAGTGCACCTCGGGTCTTGGCGACGGGGTGGTGACGGGCCAACTGACTTCTTGTCGTATCGCGAGTTGGCTGAGCAGCTACCTGATTACGTAGCTGAGTTGGGGTTCACGCACGTTGAGTTCTTGCCCGTCGCTGAGCATCCCTTTGGCGGCTCGTGGGGTTACCAAGTCTCGTCATACTTTGCACCTACGGCGCGGTTTGGCACTGTCGACGACTTCAAGGTTCTCGTTGACGCTCTGCACGCCAAGGGCATCGGGGTAATCATCGACTGGGTTCCGGCGCATTTTCCGAAAGACGATTGGGCGTTGGCGCGCTTCGATGGCACGGCTCTTTACGAACATGCCGATCCGCGTCGCGGCGAGCATCCCGACTGGGGCACGCTCATCTTCAACTTCAGTCGACATGAAGTGCGCAATTTTTTGTTGGCCAACGCGCTGTTTTGGCTTGAAGAGTTTCATGTTGACGGTCTTCGGGTCGACGCCGTTGCGTCAATGCTCTACCTCGACTACTCGCGCGAAGCAGGCGAGTGGTTACCGAATGAATTTGGTGGACGCGAGAATCTCGAAGCCGTCTCGTTTTTGAAAGAGATGAACGAGACCGTTTACCGCGTGCATCCCGGTGCCGTGACGATTGCGGAAGAGTCGACGGCGTGGCCTGGGGTGTCGCGGCCGACGTATTTGGGCGGTCTCGGTTTTGGTTTCAAGTGGAACATGGGGTGGATGCACGACACTCTCGACTACTTCTCCAAAGAGCCGATCTATCGTCGTTACCATCACAACAACTTGACGTTCGGTCTTGTTTACGCCTGGCACGAAAACTTCGTGTTGCCGATTTCGCACGATGAAGTTGTGCACGGCAAAGGCTCTTTGCTCAACAAGATGCCAGGCGACGAATGGCAAAAGCATGCAAATGTGCGGGCGCTGTTGGCTTGGATGTGGGCACATCCGGGCAAGAAGTTGTTGTTCATGGGTTCTGAGTTTGCTCAAGGTCAAGAGTGGTCGCATGACCGTTCGCTCGATTGGCACTTGTTGCAGTATCCGTTGCATCGCGGCGCGCAGAATCTGGTGAAGCAGCTGAATGAGAAATACAAAGCGACAGCTGCGTTGTGGCACCAAGACTTTGGGCCCGAAGGTTTCCGCTGGATTGACGCCAGCGACACCGAGCAAAACGCCGTGTCGTTCATGCGTCTTTCGTCCGACGGTTCGCCGCTCGTGTGCGTCGCCAACCTCTCGCCGGTGCCGCGAATGGGCTACCGAATTGGTTTGCCCTTTAGTGGAACCTGGCGCGAACTGCTCAATACCGACGCCGCTGAGTTCGGTGGGAGTGGTCTTGGCAACCTTGGTGAGGTCTACGCCGGCCACGATTCGTGGCACGGTTTGCCGGCGGTTGCCGAGCTCACCTTGCCGCCGCTTTCGGTCGTCTGGCTCGTTCCTGAGTGATCTGACGGCACAAAACGCCCTGATTTTTCATTGAAAATCGCTAAATCCCCTGTTTAGGGGCACTTTGGGCCTCAGGTTTTGCCCTCAAATGCCGCTGTAAACCGAAGGACTATCTGTGCGCAGCACGGAGGACGGATGCGGTTACAGCGACGGCACGCCCGGCTCGGGCGTTACCTGAGGCACTTTGTTTTGGTCACAGTCGTGACTTGCCTTGCCGCGCCTTCGCTTCCGAACGTTGCCTATGCCGCGACCGGCGTTGGTCAGGTAAGCGGAAGTGTCTACGACGACACGAACGGTAATGGCGCTCTCGATGCTGGTGAGTCAGGCATCGCCGGGCGCAGTGTGTTTGCTGACAATGATGACGATGGCGTCTTCGACGCTGGTGAACCGTCGACAACAACAAACGGGTCGGGCGCGTACACGTTGACCAGCGTGCCGGTCGGTACGCAATCAATTCTGTCTGCGCACCCGTCGGGTTGGGTGCACACCGGCGGCCCTGTCACTGCTGTTGTGACTGACGGCGGCACGACCGCAAACATTCGCATCTCGACTTTCAAGCAGGGTTCGATTGCTGGAACCGTGTATGACGACACGAACGGTAACGGCATTCGTAACGCAGGTGAGCCAGGTCTTAGTCCGCGCGTTGTGTACTTCGACGCAAACAACAACCACGTATTTGACTCAGGCGAAGTAAACACGACGACGAACTCGTCGGGTGCGTGGTCGTTCTCCTCTCTGGCGGCTGGTTCTTACACAGTGCGCGTGGTTTCTCCTGATGGCTCGCTACAAACGAGTAGTGAACCGGCGCCTGTCAACATTGTCTCGGGTGTAACGGCAACTGGTGTTGACTTCGGTCTGTTTCAGCATGGATCGATAACGGGAACGGTGTTTGACGACACCAACGGCAACGGCGTCAAAGACTTGGGCGAGCCCGGGCATTCGAACGTGTCGGTGTTTCTCGACCGCAACAACAATGGTGTCGCCGACGGAACTGATTCGGTAACGACCACCGATGGTTCGGGAACGTACTTATTCACTGCCCTTGAGGGTGGAACGTTCTCGGTAACAGCAGTACTTCCGTCTGGGTATGTAGCAACGTCGGCCAACCCAAACCTCACGACCGTAATGTCAGCCGGAACGAACACCAACGTCAACATCGGCATCGTCGCCTTCGGGGCAATCACTGGAACTGTCTATGACGACGCCAATGCAAACGGAGCGCGTGACTCGGGTGAAGTTGCCGCAGTCGGCAAGACGGTGTTCATCGACATCAATGAGAACGGTTCACTGACAACGGGTGAGCCAACGTCACTAACCGATAGCAACGGCACTTATGTGTTCACGGATCTTCCGGCGGGTTCATACAAAGTACGACTCATTGTGCCGACTGATTCGACACAGACAACGACCAACCCCGCCCCGACATCAGTGTCTGTTGGCCCAGCCGTTACGGGTGTCGACTTCGGTTTGTTCGTCAAAGGATCGATTTCGGGAACTGTCTTCAACGACACCAATGGCAACGGTATTCGTGATTCGGGAGAGTCGGGCTTTAGCGGCAAGACCGTCTTCTTGGACACCAACAGCAACGGCGCGCTCAATGCTGGTGAACCCTCGATGGTTACAGACAGTCAAGGCGCATACTCATTCACCAACATGGCCGCGGGTAGCTATCGCGTACGCGTTGTCGTAGCAACGGGTACAACGCAAACAACTTTGAATCCGTCCGTTATCAACATCACCTCTAACGCATCGGTTAGTGGCGCTGACTTCGGCCTGTTCACCCAAGCGCAAATATCGGGAACCGTCTACAACGACGTCAATGCCAACGGCGTAAAAGACACCGGTGATGCAGGCATCGTAAATCGCACGGTGTTTCTCGACACCAACAACAACGGCGCCCTCGACGCCGGCGAGCCCAACTCGACAACCCTGGGTACGGGCGGCTTCAGCTTCAACAACCTGGCCCCGGGCAACTACCGCGTGCGCATTGTCGTGCCGACGACATCACTGCAAACGACCGCAAATCTTGGCGTGATTACAGCAACGTCGGGCTTGGTGTCATCGGGCAACGAGATCGGCTTGTTTACATACGGAACTCTGTCTGGAACTGTCTACACAGACAACAACGGCAACGGCACCAAAGACACCGGCGAGACTGGCCAGTCGGGTCGCACGGTCTTCTTGGATGCCGACAACGATGGCGTGCTCGACACCGGTGAAGTAACCGCAACAACTGGTGGAACGGGCGCTTACACGTTTACGGGACTCGTGGCAGGAACGTATCGCTCGCGTGTTGTCGTGCCTGGGTCTATCTACAAGACATCGGCAGACCCGGCCGCTGTGACGGTCACTTCGGGAACGGTGTCGGCCAGTAAAGATTTCGGATTCTTCACACCAGCGACCATCGGTGGTGTCGTTTACGACGACACCAATGGCAATGCCAGCAAAGACACGAGCGAGATTGGTATCGGCGGCGTCGACCTCTATCTAGATGCCAACAACAACAGCACTCAAGACCTCGGCGAACTCGAAGCAACTACGAGTTCCACGGGTAATTACTCGTTCACCGGCGTCAATCCGGGTACTTATCGGGTGAAGATCGTCATCCCAAGTGGCAAGGTGCAGACAACGGCGGCGCCTGTGGCAACTACTCCCACTTCGGGTTCGACACTGTCAACCGTCAATTTCGGCCTCTTCGGAGAAGCGACCATCAGTGGAGTTGTTTTCGACGATGTGCTCGGTAACGGCGCCAAAGACATAGGTGATAACGGCATCTTTGGCCGCACGGTGTACATCGACACCAACTCGAACGGAGCGCTGAACACCGGCGAGCCAAGTGTCACGACTGACGCGAACGGCGGCTACTCATTCAGCGGGCTTTCGCTCGGCAGTTACCGGGTTCGTTTGGTGAGTCCGATCACGGTCTCACAGACAACGACCAATCCCGCGAGCATTACGCCGACATCGGGATCGACAACAGCAGGCATCGACTTTGGTTCTTTCACGCTCGCGTCGATTACGGGAACTGTTTACTCAGACTTCGACGGCAACGGTGTGCGCGCGAGCGGTGAAGGCGGTATTTCGAGCAAGACGGTGTTCCTCGACACCAACAACAACGGATCGTTGACGACGGGCGAGCCAAGTACGACTACTGACGTCTCGGGCAACTACGTGTTCACCGGACTTGGCCCGGGCACGTATCGTCCGAAGTTCACGGCACCCGGTGGTTCTGTCCAGTCGTCTACCGACCCAAACCCTGTTGTTCTTACGTCAGGCACTACGGCAACTGGAAACAACTTTGGGCTTTTCACTTTGGGCTCGATTTCAGGAACGGTTTATAACGACAACAACGGCAGCGGCGCAAAAGAGGCGGGCGAAACGGGCGTGAACCAACGCACCGTTTACATCGACGCGAACAACAACGGCATTGCTGAGTTGAGTGAAGTGAAGGCCACAACGAACTCAAGCGGTCTCTACACATTCAGCGGCCTTGGGCCGGGTACCTATGTGATTCGCCTTGTTGGCCTCGCCGGTACCATCCAGACGTCGGCCAATCCATCGTCGGTAGTTGCGACGTCAGCAATGATGGTTGCCAACAAAGACTTTGGCGTGTTCACGCTCGGCAAGATCAGCGGCGCCGTTTACAACGACACCAACGGCAACGGACAGAAGGGCTCAGGCGAGTCAGGTCTTGCGGGCCGAACTGTGTTCATCGACGCTGACGCAAACGGTGTCTTAAACGCAGGTGAGCCGACGACAGTTAGCGATGCTGCTGGCGCATATACGTTCACCGATCTCGTGCCCGGTTCTTACACTGTGCTTTTGGCACCCGTGGGCGGGTCGATGCAGACGTCACCATCGTTTGGCTCGATCTCGATCTCGTCGGGAACGATTGCCTTGAGTTCCGACTTCGGCGTTTTCATTCTTGCCTCGATTTCTGGCGCGATATACAGCGACACAAACGCAGACAAGACTCGTAACTCGGGTGAGAACGGCATTGCCGGCATCACGGTGTTCTTAGACAACAACGGAAACAACGTTGCCGACAATGGCGAGGCAACGGTGTTGAGCGATGGTGCTGGTAACTACACCTTTTCTGACCTGCCGTCTGGCTCCTACAAAGTGAGAGCAACAGTGCCCGCTGGCACGACGCAGACCTCGGCTGTGATTGCGACGATCACAACGGCATCAGCAAGTGCAGCCAACGGACGCGACATCGGCTTCTTTGTTCTAGGCACCATCACCGGTGCTGTATTCGACGATCTGAACGGCAACGGTATTGCCGACGCGGGCGAGCCGGGTTCGATGTCTTTGACCGTGTATCTCGACAACAACTCAAGCGGTGGATACAACTCGGGTGAGCCAACGGCTACCACCAACGCGTCTGGTGTATTCACCTTTACTGGCCTGAGTCTTGGCACTTACCGGCCGCGCGTTGTTGTGCCCACCGGCAAGGTGTTGAGTTCGGGATTACCAAACCCGATCGACATAACGTCAGGCTTCAATTCGACCGGCACTGTGTTTGGCTTGTTCTCGGCCGGAAGTATTTCGGGCACGGTCTTCAACGACGTCGATGGCAACGCCGCCAAAGACACGGGGGAGACGGGTAGCGCTAGCAAGGTTGTGTACATCGATGCCAACAACAACGGCAAGAAAGACACGGGCGAAACTTCCGCTACAACAAGCTCGACGGGCGCGTACACATTTGTGAATCTTGGCCCCGGGTCATACACGGTGTTGATGACTGTTCCGACAGGGCAGATGCAAACAACCGTTAATCCGGTGCCGATCATCGTGACGTCTGGTCTTGTGAAGACCGGCGTCGACTTTGGTGTGAAGACAGCGTCGACGACTTCTTCTACGACAACCACAACGCGTCCTGGTGGCGCGAGTGGTGGAACAACAACGACGACCACTACGGCTCCACCGCCGCCTCCGCCTGCACCGACAGACCCTGTTTCGGAAGGAACCGGCTATTGGATGGCGGGCTCCGACGGATCAGTGTTCTCATACGGCGCTGCTCAAGATTTCGGATCAGCCAAACCATTCAACCCGACCTCGCCGATTGTTGGCATGGCCCCGACTCCTTCGGGCGAGGGGTATCAGCTGGTTGCGCGAGATGGCGGCATCTTTAGCTTTGGTGACGCAGAGTTCTACGGATCAATGGGTGGGCAACGCCTCAATCAACCGATGGTTTCGATCGCGGTCACTCCGACTGGAAAGGGCTACTGGACTGTCGCAAGCGACGGCGGTGTGTTCAGCTACGGCGACGCGAAGTTCTACGGATCAACCGGCGCAATCAAACTCAACAAACCAATCGTGCAAATTGCTGCAACACCGACCGGCCGGGGCTATTGGATGGTCGCAACCGACGGCGGCATCTTTGCTTTCGGCGACGCTGCGTTCTATGGATCGACAGGCGCGCTCACACTCAACAAACCAATTGTCGGTATGGCGCGTAACGGCAGTGCTGGTTACTGGCTTGTCGCCTCTGACGGTGGAATCTTCGCGTTTGGTTCAGCGCCGTTCTACGGATCAATGGGCAGCAAAGCGTTGAATCAACCTGTCACGGCAATCCATGCAACTGACGACGGCACCGGCTACTGGATGTTCGCTCGCGACGGCGGCGTGTTCTCGTTTGGCTCAGCGCAGTACTACGGCGGCACACCGCCCGTGAACGGAGACATCGTCTCGTAATCTCTCCGCCGGCAGTGCTACTTGGCACCCTCAGTCGCGTACGGCGCGACCGAGGGTGCCAACAAATGCGTGAGAGTGGTTAGTGGTGGTGGTGTGGGCCGAACTTTGGGGTGGGCCGTGTGCGGATGCCGGCACCTTCCATCAGTTCGATGTTCAACACGATGGGCTTGTGGCGCTCGGGTTTGACGAGAGCGGCGGTGCCGATTGCCCGAAGCTCAGGCGCTGGAGTCGAAGGCGCTTCCGGCGCAGAGTCATCAGCCGAGGGCACGATGGGCGTGATGGTGGCGAGTGGGCTGGCCTTGCGGCTCGTGAACAGGCGGCTCGTGAACAGGCGACGGCCCCGTCGGCCGAGCAGGGCAGCCAACAAGAAGACCCCAAGGGCGGGCAAAAGCGTGAACTTCCACGGTTTGGCGAGCGCTCGCAGCAATCTCTCGTACATCTCGGCAGCGACAGTAGGGGTTGGCTCTCGCCAAGCGGTGTATCCCCCATAAGCTGCGCCGATGGGCTAGAAAAGCCCTGCTAGCCGGCGGGATCTGGCAACTTCCTGGCTACAGGAATCGTCGATTTCAGCCGATCTTCATAGGTGATGACCATTTTGCTCAGAGGCGTCTGCCAGCCCGTTAGTTCACTGCCAGCCCGACTGATGCGGCCATGAGCGACGAGCGCGGCCCCGAGCTGGTTATTCACGGACACTTCTACCAACCGCCCCGCGAAAACCCGTGGACGGAGGAGGTGCTGCGTGAAGACTCAGCAGCGCCGTTCCACGATTGGAATGAGCGGATCGCGGCCGAATGCTATCGACCCAACTCGGTGGCGCGCATCGTCGACGAGGCCGGACGAGTTCTCAGCATCATCGACAACTACGAACACATGTCTTACAACGTTGGCCCGACTCTGTTGTCGTGGCTTGAGCGCGAACAACCTGACACTTACGCGCGCATGATCGCTGGCGATCGACAAGGTGGTGGCGCAATCGCGCAAGCCTTCGGTCACATCATCTTGCCGCTTGCGACTGAGGCAGACATTCGCACGCAGGTTCGCTGGGGGCTTGCTGATTTTCGCTATCGCTTCGGGCGCGAGGCGAGTGGCATGTGGTTGCCTGAATGCGCGGTTGACGATCGCGTGCTGCGCATCTTGGCTGAAGAAGGTGTTGGTTTTACCATCCTCGCGCCGAGCCAGGCTGCGCAGGTTCGTTCGCTTGAAGGCATTCACGATTGGGTCGACGTGCAACAGAGTTGGCTCGACACGAGCCGGCCTTATCGTTGGTTGCATCCTGAAAACGACGGACGCGGCGTCGACATCGTCTTCTACAACGGACCACTATCGCAAGCGCTTGCCTTCGAGATGTCGTCGCTCAACAGTCAGGCGTTGGTCGATCGCATGGTGGCTGCCGGCTCGGGTCGACCCGGGCTCGTGACAGTTGCCACCGACGGCGAAACGTTTGGTCACCACCATCGCTACGGCGACCGATTGATTGCCTACGCAATGGCGGTCGAAGCTCCCAAGCGAAATCTGCATCACACAAACCTCAATGAAGCGGTGTCGCGCTTGCGTCCGACGCAAGAGGTTCGGGTGCATCGAAGCGCGTGGTCGTGTGTGCACGGCGTTGGTCGTTGGTCTGAAGATTGTGGATGCTCCACCGGTGCACAAGCAGGGTGGAATCAGCGCTGGCGTGGGCCTTTGCGTTCGGCTCTCGACCAACTACGTGCGGTCGTCACAGCTGTTTACGACCGCCGTGCGCCAAGTGTTCTGACCGATCCAACGGAAGCGTTCGATGCGTACGTCGACGTTCTGATCGGCGCTGTCGAGCGCGACGAGTTTGCCAACAAGTTCGTGAAGGGCGATGCGGTCGAAGCATTCAGTCTGCTCGAGATGCAGCGTTACGCAATGTCGATGTTTACGTCGTGTGGATGGTTTTTCAACGACCTTGCTGGCATCGAAACAGTGCAAGTGCTTCGCTATGCAGCACGCGTCATTGACATAATCGAAGAGCTTGGCGAGACCTCACCGCTTGGCGCGTTCTTGGCTGTTTTGGGTGAAGCGCGTAGCAACGTTCTCGAAGAAGGCAGCGGTGCTGACATCTGGAAGCGACATGTCGACACCGCGCGCGTGAGTTCACACCAAGTCGCAGAACATGTTGCGCTGAGCGAAGTGTTGGAGAACACAATTCGATCAGAGCTCGGCACTTACGACATCGTTGTTGGTGAGCATGTGCGCGAAGAGCGTGGTTCGACAATCTTGGCGACCGGGGTGGCTGTGCTTACACACAAGCGCACCGGACGCGTCTCTCGTTACGCATACGCAGCAATCGGTCTTGGCGGGCTCGAAGTATCCGGATCGTTTATTGCCGTCGACAGCGACACCGACAGTTCACCGTTAATTGGACTGCGCAAGGCCTTTGCTGACGGTGTTCCTGTTACCAAGCTGCTGCGAGCGTTGAGCACGGTAGGTACACACGAATTCGACTTGTCGGCAGCGCTGCCCGAAGAGTCAGAGCGCTTGATGCGTGGTACGGCTGAGTCGCTGTTAGAGCACTATGCCGGCACTTATGAGCGCCTTTACGACAGTCACCGAGCGACGCTCGAAGATCTGGCGCATCACGGCTATCCGTTGACGCCGGTGCTGCGCGCTCCGGCCGAGTTGGCTCTCGCTCGTCGTTTTCACGACGCAGTGTTCGCGGCTGACGCGTCGACCAACCCAGCTGCTTACGAAAAGGCCGTTGCCATTGCGCGCCAAGCGCGTGCCGCTGGTTTCGAGGTCGACACGCCCGCAACAACAATGGTCATGCAGAAGTTGGTGACCGATGTTGTTGCGCGCGCGGCACAACGTCCGACCGCAAAGCTCATTCGCGTCGCTCTCGACGTGTTGGCACTCAAGAACGAACTTGGTGTGCCAGTCGACATTGGGCCTTCGCAAGAAGCGGTCTATTTTGCTTTGCGCAACGACGGCAAAGAAGTGCTGAAGCCCCTTGCCGAAGCGCTGCACATCGCGCCGTAATCAAGCCCGCGTTACCGGTTCTCGATCTGTTGCTTGAGCCCGCGCAAATTGCCGCGCCAGATGTGCCGAAAGATCGGCCGAGCGAAGAGCTCACCTAGGCCGCCACCCATGAACCACGGAAACGTAAGTTGTTCCTCCCATACGAAGCGCGTGCCGGTGTCGGTAGGAAACAGAGAGAACGCACCAGTGCCGGTGACAATGCCGTGGTGATCGACGCCCATTGTCTCGTTTTGCTTCCACGCGGTGACGGTCATGTGATCGGTCAGTCGGAAAGGCCCGACTTTCGTATCGCAGTCGAAGTGTGTGCCGACGCCCGTAGTTTGTTCGCCGACGAAACGGATAGCGACGGCGTCTTGCATCCAGTCGACATGACGCTGCACGTCTGAGAGGGCGTTCCAGACAGTCTCGGGGGTGGCATCGATGTCGATGCTGACCCGAAGGGCGCTCACGCGTCTGAAACTCAGCGGGGGACTTGTACGCGCAGTTCGGCAGCCGCGGTTTCAGGTGCGACCACGTTGATAGGCACGCCGGTGCCGAGCTCGAAGCCAGCGGGTGTCGTGATCTTGGGTGAAACGTGCACGTGCCAGTGAAAGTCGGTGGGCGAGCGGAAAGGCGCTGTGTGGAAGGCAATGTTGTAAGCGACATCACCAACGGCGTCGCGCATTGACAGCAATGCAGCTTGAATGGCTCGGCCGACTGACTCGATCTGGCGGTCACTTGCCGTCGAGAACTGACCATGATGTCCGCGTGGCACGACCATCATTTCGTAAGGCGTGCCTGACCAGAACGGACAGAAAACGATGATGTCTTCGTTTGAATAAACGATTCGCAACCCGGCCCAGTCTTCTGACTCGACCGTTGCGCACATGATGCAGTTGCCGCGGAAGCGGGCAAAGCCACCTTGTTCTTCGACGAGTTCGCGCGGAACAAACGGCATGCCTAGAAGTTGTGCGTGCGGATGTTCGACTGATGCGCCCGCCTCGCGACCGAAGTTGACAATCAGTTGCGTGTAACGAAGACCGGGGTCTTCGGCGTGAGCAGAAAAGCGATCGCGCAATGCATGCATCAGTAGGTCGATGTGCTCTTTGCTGAGGTCAGCCCAACCATCTTTGTGTTCGGGTGAGAAGATCGCGACTTCGTGCGAACCACTTGCTGGGGCTTGCATATAAACGGGACCGAGATTGGTAACGGCCATCGGCTCGTGCCCAGTGAAAGCAGGGTAGAGGTTGGGAACAATGCGAACCGACCACTCGCCGTCTTCTTCGCGAGTTGAAATCGCTGGCGGTGTGTCTTCTTCGTTGCCGGGGCAGAACGGGCAGCGACGGTTGTCATCTTCGAAAGGACGTGTGCGTTCCAGAAATGCATTGGGCCGCTCACCACGGACGGCGGTGATCACGACCCAGCGGCCAGTCAGCGGATCCAAACGAAGTTGACTCATTTACCGATCCGACCCACTCACGAGGAAATAACAGAGAAACGACATGTACCCCCGATCGTAACGCGCCTTTTTGGTCCGAATGCGGAACAGTTGGAGTGAACCTGGTGCCCTCTCGACCCCGCTGAGCAGGAAAAGGTCGAGCGCCATCGGACCGTGCAACGATTTCGCTGGGTATCGTGGGCGTCTGTGGCCGCGGCAAATCAGGCGCAACAAGATGCAGCGCTTCGAGAGCGACTGGGTGGCGATATCTATCGCCAGTCGGCGTTTCACCGCGCGCGTCTAGATCGAGCGGGGTTTGCCAAGACGGGCATGCGTCATGTGAGTGATTTGGCGCAGCTGCCTCCGATGTATCTGGAAGACGTGACTGCCCCGTCGACATTGCTGTTGCAGCGCAATCCGCTCAAAGTCACTCTTCGCGAGGCTCATCGCTATTGGCCGCTGCAGTGGGTGAAGTTCGCCAACGTTCCGGTCGCGTATTCGGCGGAAGATCTTGGCCAGCTGTCGACTTGCGGGCGACAACTGCTCGAAGCGGCGGGCGTCGCGCGCACCGATGTAATTGCCAATCTGTTACCCGCCGGCCCGTCTCGCGATTACTGGCAGTTCGTGCTGGGCGCGCAACGCGCTGGAGTGTCGGCGATCTCGTTGCCGCCAGAGTCGTCGGTGGCCGATGTCGACCTGTTGTGTCCGACCGTGCTTATAGGAACGGCTACGACATTGCGTCGCGTTCTTGACGAGTCAACCGGGCTCAAGCGGGCTCTCGATCAAGTGCACACGACGATCGTTGTCGGCGACGATATGACAGAACTCGAGTTTGGTGCGCTGCAAGATCACCTCGATCAACGCGATGGTGCCGTCGTGCGCGCGTGGGCTCCTGACGGTGTTCTTGCTTTGTGGGGAGAATGTCGCGGCGGCACCGGCTTTCACGTGTGGCCGGGCACTGAGATCATCGAGTTAGTTGATCCTCTGACCGGAATGCTCTCGCCTCCGTCAAAAGCGGGGCACCTCGTGTGGACGGGCCTTCATTGGTACTCAACGGCAATGGTTCGCCTGCAAACATCGGCTCCAGTTGTGTTGATCGAAGGCAAGTGCGAGCACTGCGGACGCATGTCATCTCGCCTCGAACTCGTTGCCGACGCCCCGGGCTTTGTTGAAGTGCTCGACAACAGCGAGCTCGTTGGTGCGTGGGCGGCCGAACTGCAGCGCAACCCCAAAGGTGATGAATTGGTTGTGTGGGTTGTTCCTGACAGTCAGCTGTCGTCGCTTGCGTTGTTAGAAGAGCTCGACCGTGGCATTGGTCGGGCGCACATCATGCTTGTTGACTACGAAGAGCTAGATCAGCGAGTCCTAGAGGCCAAAGGGCAGCGCTTCGGCGATCGCCGGGCCTTTGTGCAAAAGCAATAGCGAGTCAAGAGCGCTCACGGTGACGAGAGCGCGAACGTTGAGCACCTCAAGCAAGAACGCGGGAGACTGACCAAGTGAGCAACTGGCAGAACAGTCAATCTGGTGGGTACGGCCCGCCCCAACAGCCCTATCAGCCGCCTTACCAGCAGCCGTATCAGCAACCGTATCGTCCGACCACCCCCGAGGGTTTGCGCTTGGGGCCCATGACGTTGGCCGACATCTTGGACAACACCTTCCGGCTCATAAAGATGAATTGGCGAGCGATCGGTTTCGTCGTACTCGTGTTTGCAACGCCGAGCGCAATCTTGTCGGGAATCGCCAATGGTCTTGTCAATGCCGACACTCCCAACGGCTTTCGCGCGTTCTTTACTTACGACGTCAGCGATGGCTTCACTGGTCGTGAGGGTGCTGGCTACGTGCTCGGTCTTCTTCAGAGCTTGCTTGACGTGATGGTTGTCGTGCCATTGGTCACTGCAGTGATCGCGCGACTCGTGTTGGCGACTTACCTGCGCAAGACGATCTCGACGCGCGACGCGATCAAGGGTGCACTCAAATTGTGGCCCGCCATTCTCGGCGCCAGCGTGTTGGTGCACCTTGCCGAGATCGGTGGCGCAGTTGTTTTCTTCTTGCCGTTCATCGCTCTCTGGGTTCTGTTTACGGCCGTAACTCCGATCATTGCTGTTGAAGAATCGGGTGCTGTCAACGCTCTGAATCGCTCGTTGAATCTTCTCAAATCAAGGTTCTGGCCTTACTTGGGAACCTTGGTGTTGATCTTTTTCATCCGTCAGTTCGTCAGTGCGATTCCGTCGCTACTTGTTGCTGTGCCTGCGCTGATATTCGACGCGTTGGGCATCGAACCACTTGCATGGCTCTTCTACGCGTTGTCGACAATGGCGGCGAACCTCATCTTGTTGCCGATCGGCTCTGTTGTAGCGACGCTCATCTATCTCGACGCTCGTGTGCGCACCGAGGGTTTCGATGTTCAGTTGGCTGCCGCCAACTTGCCTAACGGTGGACAGCCGCAGCAGCCTCAGCCCGCTCCTTATTATCCGCAGGGTGGGCCTGCTTCGGCGCCGTACCCGCCCAACTATCCGCCGGCTTATCCTCCGCCGAACCCTCCGCAGGCGCCCCCGCCTCCGCCGAACTACCCACCCCCTGCACCGCCTTCGACTCCGCCAACTCCGCCGGAGTATCCGCCACCCGCCGCGCCGCCCGCACCACCGCCTCGACCACCGCAAGCTGACAATCCCGATTCATAGATTTCGTGGCTGATTCGTCATCACTGCGCGATCCGCAGACAATTCGCGACACCGCGCACGAGATTCTGCAGCGCAGCGAGTTTCGTCCGCCGAAGAAGCATTGGTGGGACCCCATCGCTGCGTTCTTCAGCGACCCCATCGGCTCGGTGATGAACGCATACTTGTGGGTGCTGGGTCACTGGCCCGACGGCGCAGCAGGCATTGCGCTCGCCGTCTTTGTGGCCGTGCTTGCCGTGTTACTTGCTGGCGCGTTGATCGTGCACTTCACGTCGACTGTTACTTCCGACCCCGGTGTTGGACTCGTCTATGCACCGAGCTTTGGTTTGCAGTCGGCACGCGATTTGATCGCCGAGGCCGAAGAGCACGAATCGAAGGGCGAGTGGCGCGACGCCATTCGCGCTCGCTACGCCGCGTTGTTAGTGCAACTTTCTGACGACGACGTTGTGAAAGGTCGACCGGGCCGCACTACTGGTGAATACGTTGCTGAAGTTGAAGCAGCATTGCCCAACGCTTCAGAGCCGTTTCGATCGGCAACGGGTTTGTTTGAATGGGTTTGGTATGGCGCTGGTGTAGCTGAGGCTGACGATGTCGCGAAGTTCCGCGACTTTGCTGATCGCGTACGTGGATTGGTTGTCGCATGAGCAGTTTGCGTCGACTTTTGGGTCGCGGTGCCAAGCTCGCTCGCAATCGCGCTTTCTGGGTGGTTGTCGTTTGTTTGATCATCCTGCTGTTCGCAGTGCCAAATGGCGGCGACGGCAATACCGAGTCGTATTCGGTCAACAGTGCCGAGCCCGATGGTCTCAAAGCAATGGTGTTGATGGAAGACCAACTTGGCGTGAAGGTGCAAGAGGGCACATCGCTTTCAAGTTCGAACGATGTCGCACTTTTGCTAAACGACATTCTCACTCGCGATCAACAGCAACAGCTGTCGCGTTGGGTCAATGCTGGCGGCGTTCTCATTTCTGCAGACCCGAGTTCAGATTTGAACCCCGTGATGGGAGCTGATTCGCCGCCGGTTCAGACCCGTGAGTTGGTGCCGAATTGTTCATCGCCATTCGTTGATGGTGTTGAGCGCATTCGTCCCGTCGATGACCGTTCGTATTCTTTGTTCGCCACCGATTCAGAAGCGACAACGTGCTTTGTTGGAAGGGGCCGTGGAGCATTCATGGCAGTCAGCAAAGAAGGTCTGGGCACGATTGTGCAATTGGGCGGGCCTGAGATTTTCACCAACGGCCAACTTGGTGACGTCGACAACAGCGTGTTGATTGCCAACCTTCTCGCCAGCGGATCCAACGGCGGCGTTGTTGCCTTGAAGCCCGATCTCACCGCTGCTCCTTCGGGTGACAAGACCATCGGCGACCTAATCTCCGACGGTGTCAAGCAAGGTATTTGGCAGCTCGCTGTCGCTGCCGTTGTGTTGGCTTTCTGGCGTTCACGTCGATTGGGCAAACCCGTTCACGAGCCGCAGCCAGTCGAGCTTCCTGGTTCTGCTCTTGTTGTTGCACGCGGCGATTTGCTGCAGCACGCAAAGCAGGCAGGTGGAGCAGCGCGTGCAATGCGTGCCGATTTAAAGCGAACCCTTGCCGAGTTGATGGGCCTTTCGAGCAACGTTGCGCCTGAGATCGTTGCTCAATTGGTGTCACAGCGAACGGGCATCGACGAGCGAAGATTGCTGTCTGTACTGCTCGACGGTCCTGTGCCTAGTGATGAGACTTTGTTGGCCCTTGCGCAAGCAATCGAAGACGTAAAGAGAGAGGTGTCACATGCAAGATGACGGAGCAACGACTTCTGACGCGCGTGAAGCGGTGTTGGCGGTTCGCCGCGAGATAAACAAGGTGGTGGTTGGGCAAGACGCCGTGATGTCGGGCGTAATCGCTGGCTTGCTAGTGCGCGGCCACATCCTGCTCGAAGGTGTACCCGGCGTCGCAAAGACGTTGTTGGTGAAGACGCTTGCGGCCACGCTCGACTTGTCGTTCAAGCGCGTTCAATTCACACCTGACTTAATGCCATCTGACATCACTGGCCAGATGATCTATCAGTCGGGAAGTGGCGACGACGCGTTCGTGTTCCGTCACGGCCCGGTTTTTGCCAACCTGGTCTTGGCTGATGAGATCAACCGCACGCCGGCAAAGACGCAAGCTTCTTTGCTCGAGGCAATGGAAGAGCGACAGGTAACCGGCGGTGGTGAGCTTCACAAATTGCCCGACCCATTCTGTGTGATTGCTACACAAAACCCCGTCGAATACGAAGGCACCTATCCGTTGCCAGAAGCGCAGCTCGACCGGTTCTTGTTCAAGCTGATCGTTCCTTATCCAACAGCCGAACAAGAACAAGCTGTGTTGGCTCGACACGAGCAAGGGCTTGATCCCCACGACATTGCGTCGGCCGGCATACAGCGCGTTGCGAGCCCGGCCGTGCTCGCTCAAGGTCGCGCTGAAGTTGCAAAGGTGTCGGTTGATCCGAAGGTGCAGGCTTACATCGTCGCTCTCGCGCGCGCAACGCGCACGTCGCCGTCGTTGTCTCTTGGTGTGTCGCCACGTGGGGCAACAATGTTGCTACACGCATCGAAGTCTTGGGCCTGGCTATCGGGCAAGAGTTTCGTGACACCTGATGACGTAAAGGTCATGAGTCGTCCGACATGGCGTCACCGTATCCAGCTGCGCCCCGAAGTCGAACTCGAAGGCGCTACTGCCGATGGTGTCTTAGACGGCGTGCTCGCCTCGGTGCCCGTGCCTCGCTGATCATGTCTGACGCGCCACCTAACAGCATCCGCAATTCGTACCTTCCGGTTTTCACGAGCCGGATGGTGCTCACTGTGCTCTTTGCTGCCTTGGCCATTGGGTTTCTTCCCGTCGACAAACCGTGGTCGTTCTTGATCGTCAACGCGTTGTTGCTGTTGGTTTTCATCATTGACTGGTTGCTAGCTCCGAAGCCGTCGTCAGTAGCGATCGAGCGCGATCTGCCTCCGCTGCTTACCCTTGACACGGCCGGTGTCGTTAGTTGGACGGTGCGCAATCCGCATCGACGTCGCTTGTTTGTTGGGCTCGCCGACGCTCTGCCGCCATCGTTTCGCTACGAGAAGCGAAGGGTGTCGATGAGTGTGCCCGGTCACGGCACGGCAACTGCCCAAACGCCAATCAATCCGTCGCGGCGCGGAAAGTTCGTGATTTCCGATCTCGTGTTGCGTGTCGACGGACCTTTGCATCTAGCGGCGCGACAGGGGCGCCGTTCGCAACCGAATATTCTCAAGGTGTATCCGCCATTTCGTTCGCGCAAAGAAGCAGAGCTGCGTATCGAGAAAGCTCGCATTCTCGAGGTCGGTTCGCGCAGCGTCAGGGGTCATGGCGGCGGTACCGAGTTTGAGCAGCTCCGCGAATACAGCGTCGACGATGACTTTCGCCGTATGGATTGGGCAGCAACTGCCCGCATTGGCAAGCCAATCGTGCGCAGCTATCGCGCTGAGCAAAATCAGAATGTTGTGCTTCTGCTCGACTGCGGTCGCGTCATGGCCGGTCGTGTCGACGACGTGCCACGACTCGAACACGCGATGGATGCCGTGATGACAATGGCTACCGTGGCAAGTCGCTTAGGCGATCGAGTCGGTCTCGTGGCGTTCGACGACGGCGTGCGCTCTGAGGTTGCTTCTGCTCATGGCCCTTCACAACCGGCTCGTATTACTGAGGCGATGTATGAACTCGATGCGCGTTTAACTGAGAGTGACTATCGCGGTGCATTCGTTCACACTCTCAGCCGCTTTCGTCGTCGCTCTCTTGTCGTTGTGCTCACCGAGCTTGCCGAACAAGGTGTGTCAGAGACTTTGCGTCCGGCTTTGCCATTGATCTTGCGTAATCACTTAGTAGTTGTCGCCAGCGTGCGTGACCCTGACGTGAGTACGTGGGCGCGCAGCGTTCCGACCGAAACAAACAAGGCCTACCGCAAGGCAGCCGCCGTTGGTGCCCTGGATGATCGTCGGCTTACGGTTGCATCGTTGCGCCACTTAGGGGCAACGGTCGTTGACGCCGTGCCGGGCAAGCTGGCCGCGAGCTTGGCCGACGCGTATCTGCAGGTGAAGGCAACCGGAAGACTGTGAGCAAACCAACATTCTTCAGGAAGTCGAGTTACGAACTGCCCGACGGTTTACGAGTTGCGTCGTGGAAGCACCGCCTGATCGCCGATTTCATCGACATGTTCTTTGTTTTGCCGCTGCTTGTTTTCATTGCGGTGTTTCGGACGACCGGCGAAGGCACTGACCCTCGTTTGGGTTCGGGTGTGACGATTGGGCTCACGCTCTACGGCATTTACGAAGTCGGCCTAACGGCTTTTGGGGGTCAAACGCTCGGCAAGAAGGCCACCGGCATCGTGCTGCGCAGCCGTGATGGTTCCCCGGTAAAGCTGTGGCAAGCCTTCGCGAGGTGGGCTCTCAAGCTGCTTACGCCGATTGCGTGGGTCGGCCTTTTTGCTGTGTCGTGGCGCAAGGGACTCAACGATCTGGTTTCGGTTGGGCAGTTCGTGGTCGTCGCATCCATCTTCTTGAGCTCGACACGACGGGGTATCCACGACCTTCTGGCTCGCACCGTGGTGGTCGAGAAAATGTCAAAGATTCTCTGAAATCAGCGTGACGCGCGTCGGTCTTTGACGCTCTATCCCATCAACGAAGCGGTCAGACGCACCGCTCGAGTCGAACACAGCGGTGTTCTTAAGGGATGGGAGAAATGGCGATGGTGCGGGTTCTGGGATTTTTGTCTGGCCGTGTGTTCCGCAAGCGAGCCCTAGTTGTGATTGCCGTAGCGCTCGTTGGCCTATTGGCTTTGGGTTCGATTTCCGACCGACTGTCGTCGAGAGGCTCATCGGCAACCGCGAGCGACGTTGCCGTCTCGCCGATGAGCAACAGCAGTAGTAGCGGCGCCGTGGCGAGTGGCAAGGCCGTCGCTCGTGACACGGGCGAGATCAGTGACGAGATGAAGGCCGTGATTGGGCCCACCGCGCCGACATCAACCGATGAATATGTTCCGTCAGACAAGCCGACAAGCGACGACGGTGATCGTTCGGTGATTCGCACCGGGTCGGTGCAGATGTCAGCCGACAAGCCAGCAGAAGCCTTTGTCGCAGCCGCCGACATGGTTCGCGGGCTTGGCGGATCAGTATTTTCGTCGTCGCAACAAGCGACCGACGACGGTTCGTTTCTCGTGACGTTCAAAGTTGCACCCGAACACTTCGACGAAGTGATTGCCCGTCTCGAAACCATCGGCGACATCAAAGCTCGTTCCACATCACAACAAGACGTAACGGGGACGGTCGTCGACTTGAAGGCTCGTCTTTCAAACACCGAAGCAAGTGTCGAGCGCTTGCGTGCACTCATGGCTCGAGCAACGACAGTCGGCGAAATAGTTAGCCTCGAATCGCAACTGAGTCAGCGTGAAGGCGAGCTCGAATCACTGCAAGGTCAGATTCGAGTGCTCGAAAACAAGGTCAACTTCGCCACGATCTCGCTGTCGATCACGACGCCCGGCGTTGCTCCGAAGGTTGACGAGCCCGGCAAGAAGCTGACGTTTGTTAGTGGCCTAATGGCTGGATGGCATTCACTCAGCGAAGGCGTGCGAGTGGTCGGCGTCGCTGCTGGATTCATGCTGCCGTTCATCCCGCTCATTGCCATCGCTGCCCTTGCCCTGTGGTTCTCAGCTCGCCGCCGCCGGAGTGCATCACACGCAATCGCCGCATAAGCGGTCGGGAGGCTGGGCGGGCCACTCCGTCCGCCCAGCCCTCCGTGTCCACCCCGAGTGAGGCACGGCGCCGGCCGGCCATCGAACCTTTCACCCACGCGATAAAGCCAAATTCGGGCCGGATCAAGCTCGAGTTTGGTTTTATCGCGTAGTTGAAAGGGGTCTGGCGGTGGAGCCGCGTGCCTAGTTGAAACGGGCCTGCCCGGTGGACCGGGGCCCGTGTGAAGCAGAACGCCGGGCCGGCCGAGTGGGCGCTAGCGGGTTTGGGCCCAGCCGAGCTTGTCGGTTTCGCCAATGCTGCCGGTGAAGCCGGCTTGACTGGCTCGGCGTCCTCGGATGACGAGGTAGCTCACGAACGCAACTTCGACAACGGCGCCGATGCCGACGCGTTCCCAAGTTGGCCACGGTTGGCCGGTGACGAATCCTTCAATCAAGCCAGCGACGGCAAAAGCGGGGATGAGGCCGAGCACGATGGTGACGATCCGTCGGCCCTCTTCACGGAGGGCCAAGTCGCGTGAGCGGTCGCCTGGAGCGATCAGGCTCCATCCGATTTGCAGACCAGCGGCGCCGGCGATGATCACCGAACTGATTTCGAGCATTCCGTGGGGCGAGATGAGTCCCCAAAACTTTGCTTGTTGGTCGTAAGCGGCAAACAGCCCACCGGCAACACCGATGCTCGCACCGTTTGTGATCAATATGTAGACAGTCGGAAGGCATAGGAGCACTCCGCTCGCAAACGCAGTGATGGCAACGCCGATGTTGTTAGTGAACACATGCGATGCGAACTGACTCGCACGTTCAGATTCGTAGTACGACTCGAATTCGGTATCGACCAATGCGCGTTGTGCAGCAGGCGACGCGATCGCGTTTAGAGCATCGGGGGAGTGCGCAACCCAGATTCCCGTTACGAGGGCAGGCACGATCAGTAGCGCGGCACTGACAACTACATACCAGCGCGCTCGCCACACCGCAGCAGGAAACGTGTTCACAAAGAAGTCAGCAAGGATGCGCCACGTGCGTGCCCGCGTGCCGTAAATAACCGAGCCTGCCGTGCTCACGAGACGAGTCAAGTAAGAGACGAGCGCAGGGTCTTGGTAGTAAGTGCGCACATAAGACAGGTTCGATGAAGTGCGCTGATAGAGCTGCACCAGCTCGGCGATCTGCACATCGTCTAACTTCTTGGTGCCACGCCGACCATGGCGACTGAGTTCGGCGAGCCGTTCCCAGCCCGGTTTGTGTGTGGCGAGATAACGGTCGAGGTCCACGAGCAAACCGTAGCGTTCGACGTATCGTCGGGCACTCACTAGCCAGCCAAAGGAAGCCAAGTTGTCGTCAACACCATTCCAAGGCGTTGTTACGCCTGAGGCCGTGGTTCTGTCGTTCGACGAAGCCGGTGTTGGTTCGCGCTCGGCGGCGGCTGCCATCGACCTCATTATTCGCATCATCGCGTTTAGCTTGTTTTCGATTTCGCTCGGCATTCTCGATTCAGTGACCACCAACATGCCGGCGTGGGCGTTGGTAACTGCGCTCACTCTGTGGCTGTTCTTGCTCACTGGCGGTTACTCCGTAGTCTTTGAAACGCTCTGGCGAGGGAAGACTCCGGGCAAAGCAGTTTTTGGCTTGCGCGTCGTCACTGTCGAAGGTGCACCTGTGCGTTTTCGACACACTGCTATTCGTGGCGCGTTGGGAATGATCGAGATTCTCTCGACCTTCGGACTCTTGGCCGCCACCGTTATCTTCTTTTCGAAGCGCAATCAGCGCTTGGGCGACATGGTGGCTGGCACGCTCGTGTTACGAGAACGTCGAGGAGAGTCAGCGCCGGTGGCGACGGTTTTCATGCCCTACCCCGGTACCGAGGAATTCACCGCAACGCTCGACGTTTCTTTGCTCGTGCCTGACGAATATCTCACGATTAGATCGTTCTTGACCCGGGCACACTCGCTGCGACCACAGGCCCGACAGATGCTAAGTGAGCAGCTGGCTCGCCAATTTGTTGGTCGTTTGGCTGTTCAGCCCCCAGGCTGGATGCCCGCCGAGGTATTTCTTGTGAGCGTCGCCTCTGCTTATCAGCGCAGGTTCGCAGGCGCCGACACGCCGACCTACTGAGCCAGGCCTGGGGTGAGCCCAAAGACTTTCTGTTTTTAAGCGACGGGCGCGCTTAACCTGGGCAGCCATGACTGCCTACCTCGATCACGCAGCCACGACGCCGATGCGTCCTGAAGCAGTAGACGCAATGCTCCCGTTTTTGTCTGAACATTTCGGCAATCCGAGCGGTGCGCATTCTGTCGGACGCGCGGCGCGAAAGGCGATTGACGAATCGCGTGATCGCGTTGCTGCTGCACTTGGCGCGCAACCAAGCGAAGTGATCTTCACAAGTGGGGGCACCGAATCAGACAACCTCGCGTTGATGGGTGCTTACGCGGCGGGTGCTGGAGCGATTGTTTGTAGTGCCGTTGAACACCACGCCGTATTGCGTTGCGTCGAAGCGCTTGACGGCATTGTCTGTCCGGTCGACAGCAGCGGCGTGATTGATCTCGACGCTCTCGAAGACATTCTCAACGAGTCGGTTGCCATCGTGTCGGTGATGTTGGTCAACAACGAGATCGGTGTGATTCAGCCACTGCACAAAGTTGCTCGTTTGATGGAGCGCAAGGCGCCTCGCGCTCTATTGCACACCGATGCCGTGCAAGCAGTCTCGTGGGTTGATGTTGCACGCATGGCGAAATTTGCCGATCTTGTTTCTGTCAGCGCGCACAAGTTTGGCGGACCGCAAGGCGTCGGCGCGCTGATCGTGCGCAAGGGCGTAAAGCTTGCCCCGCTCGTGCACGGTGGCGGACAAGAGCGCGAGCGTCGCAGCGGCACGCAAAACGTTGCCGGCATTGTTGCCATGGCGACCGCACTCGAAGCCACGGTTGCCGAGCGCGATGCTCTGGTGGCCCGCATTGAGCCGTTACGAAACCGCTTGGTAGACAGCCTCTTAGAGGCCATTCCGCATTCTTACGAAACCTCTAACCGGGCACTCAAGATCGCGGGCAACGCACACATGCACTTCGACGACGTTGAAAGCGAAGCGCTCTTGGTGTTGCTCGACGAGGGAGGCTTGTGTGCGTCGGCGGGTGCGTCATGTTCGAGCGGTGCGATGGAACCCAGTCATGTGCTCACGGCAATGGGGTTTTCAGACAAGCTGGCAAACAGCAGCCTGCGACTCACTCTGGGGCGTACGACCACCGACTACGAGGTCGATGTTGCATTAAAGGTCATCCCTGATGCGGTGGCCCGTTTACGAGAGGTTTGAAAGTTCAGTGAAGGTTTTGGCGGCTATGTCAGGCGGGGTTGACTCGTCTGTGACGGCTGCGTTGTTGATGGAACAAGGTCACGAAGTTGTTGGCGCCACCATGAAGTTGTGGGGCGGCGCAAGCGACTCGGGTTGCTGTTCGCTGTCTGATGTTGAAGATGCGCGGCGCGTTGCTCAGCAGCTCGGCATCGTGCACCACGTGTTCAATTTCGGTGAAGAATTTACAGAGCATGTCGTTGGGCCATATGTCGACGCGCACGCGGGCGGCAACACGCCTAATCCCTGTATCGAGTGCAATCGTCATATCAAGTTCGATCGTTTCTTGCGTCGCGCGCGCCAACTCGGCTTCGACGCCGTTGCGACCGGACACCACGCTCGCATCGTCAAAGAAAACGGGCGCTTTCGCCTGCGCCGAGCCGTCGACGCTGCAAAAGACCAGAGCTATGTGCTGCACATGCTTGATCAAGACGATCTCTCTCGTTGTTTGATGCCCGTGGGCGAGATGCCCAAGTCAGAGGTGCGCGAACTCGCCGCCCGCATGGGTTTGCGCACAGCCACCAAGCCCGACAGCCAAGACGTTTGTTTCATCACGGCGACGGGCGGGCGTTCGGCGTTCTTGGGCGATCGCATTCCCATGAGGCCGGGAACACTTGTCGATGTTGCGTCAGGAGCGACCATTGGCTCGGTCGAGAACGTCGAACTGGTCACCGTTGGTCAGCGCAAGGGCATGGGTGGCGGCACACCCGAACGTCGTTACGCAGTTGATGTCGACATGAACTCAGGCATTGTGAAGGTCGGCGGTGCACAAGACTTGTTGCGCAACGGCGTCGACATCATCAACAACACCTATACAGACGGCGAGGTTGCCGTCGGTACGCGCGTGATGGTGCAAGTAAGTGCGCATGGCCAACCCTTTGCTGGCACTTTCAACGGCTCGCGTATCGATTTCGACGAGCCGCACACGCGCGTCGCTCCCGGCCAAAGCGTCGTCTTCTATGAGAACGACAGTGTTCTCGGTGGAGCAATCGCAAGCTTGTGAACCGCGGCAGGGCCCGGTTCTGGCCTTACGACAGGCCGCCCGGTCACTCACGTCGTGCGGAGTCAAGGTCAACGTTGACCCCGAGTCCGCACGAAGTGAGTGACGGTGGGCAGCATCTGGGACACCGTGAGCGTGTTAGGTGGCTGCCAGCAGGGGTCGGCGCAAGAGGTATCAGCGCAAGGAGCATGCGCTAGACGGGAGCATGCGCTAGACGGAAGTATGCGCCAGACGGGAGCATGCGCTAGACGGGAGCATGCGCTAGACGGAAGTATGCGCCAGACGTTCGTGCTGCGCTAGGTGTTAGTGCCTTCGCGACCGAAATCATCTTCGAGACGTTCGATGTCGTCTTCGCCGAAGTAAGTGCCGTGTTGAACTTCAATGAAGTCCATCGGTTCGGTGCCGCGGTTTTCGGCGCGGTGGGCTGCGCCTTGGGGGATGTCGACGTGTTCACCCGGGCCGATGTGGAGTTCTTTGCCTTCGAGGGTGACGGTGCAAACGCCGCTGACGACGAACCAGTGCTCGGCGCGCTTTTGGTGGCGCTGGTAGCTCAGGCGCTTGCCCGGCTGAACCGTGATGCGCTTCACCTTGTGCCCAGCAGCGTCTTCTAAAACGTCATATGAGCCCCAAGGGCGCTCGTCATGTTCCAAAGCCATAGCGGTAATCGTAGCTTTCGCCAGCCTCGCCCAAAGCCGAAAGCATCAATGGTTTCGCGGCATTTAACACGAGGACGAAAACAAGAAAGCCAGCGCCGGCGACTCCAAGGGTGACTCGCATGCCAACGAAGTCACTGAACAAGCCCTGAATTGCAGAACCGAGCGGATACGCCAGGTTCAGCGTTGTCATCCACACCGCAATCACGCGTCCGCGCGCGTCGATTGGTGCCCGTTCTTGAACTGTTGAAATGAGCGATGACAAAACAGCGGTGTAAGTCATCCCCAAGAAGAACAGCGCAGCCATTGCCGCCTTCATGTCGGGCGCAAGGGCAAATGCAACGGTGGCAAACGGCAGGCTGTAAACGCTGATGAGTGTTGTCGCTCTGCGGCCGAGAGTGTCGATCGAGATGGGCAGAAAGATGGCGCCAACAATCGCGCCGGCCCCTTGTGCGGTTATTAAATGAGCTGTGTCGATGGGGCTGCCTCCGAGTGTGAGTTGCGCCATTGCAGGAACGAGTCCGATAAACGGAGACACAAGCACGGCCATCACGGCAACGATCGTGATTGATGCCCAGCATCCAGGTTCTGCACGGGCAACTTCAAAGCCGCGACGCAGGCGCGTGAGAGCGGGCTCAGTCAATGCCGGTGCGACGTGTTTCGGTAAGCGCAACATCAAACTTCGGACGACGACAGCCAGAAACGAGGCCGCGTTGAAGATGAACACCCACGCGTAGCTGCCAACAACAATGAGCAATCCACCAACGGCTGCGCCGCTTAGTCGCCCGACGTTGTTTGCCGCGAAGTTGAGCGATGTTGCTGACGTGATCTGTTTATGTTCGACGAGTTCGGGCACCATTGCTTGGCGCGCCGGCATGCCCAACGCAACGAGCACGCCTTCGAAAATCGTCACGACCACAAGAACCGATGCCGACGCATCGCCGTGCGCGTATAGCGCAGCGAGAGTGAGAGCCAACAGTGCTTCGACAACTGATGTGACGATCAGAAGTCGTCGCCGGTCGTATCGATCAGCAAGCACACCCGAGAACGGTGCGATGAAGCCAGCACTCAAGTAGGGGATCGATGCAATCAATGCGCCCCATACAGCGAGATGCGTGAGTTCGGTTATCAACGCAGCAACGGCAAGCATTTGCATTGCAGTGCCGACGCTCGAAATGAGCCCGGCCAACCACACGAGGGCAAAGTTGCGGTTGCGCAAGACAGCGAGCGAGCTGAGGGCCACGTGGGCAGGCTAGATGCACTTGTCTCAGTCGACGATTAGTTTGTCTGGCGTGGCGCGAAAGGGATCTGCAGACAGCTCGAAAACATCGGCCGATGGCACCGTAACGTCAGCCGACGGCACCGTGAGTGGTGCAGATCTTCAACAGCGCGTTCAAGAGTTGCGTGACCAGCTGAACTACCACGCCAACCTCTATTACAACCAAGACGCTCCTGAGATCTCTGACGCCGAATACGACGAGCTGTTGCGCGAACTAAAGGCAATCGAAGAGCAAGAGCCTGAACTCGTCACGCCTGATTCCCCAACACAACGCGTTGGGGGCGCCGCATCGACGGCTTTTGCGCCCGTGCGCCACGGCGTGGCCATGATGTCGCTCGACAACGCGTTTGACTTTGACGAATTGAATGCATGGGCCAAGCGTCTCGAGCGGTATTCCGACGCGGCCGACTTTGCGTGTGAGTTGAAGATGGATGGGCTTGCCATGTCGATCCGCTACGAAAAGGGCAAGTTCGTGCGGGCAGCAACGCGAGGCGATGGGCGCGTAGGCGAAGATGTCACCGCAAATGTCGCAACGATCAAGTCGATTCCCAAACAGTTAAACGGCGACGTGCCCGATGTGCTCGAAGTGCGCGGTGAGGTTTACATGCCCCTTGCATCTTTTGCTGCGCTCAACGAACGACAGGCGGCCCAGAGTGCGCGTTTGTTCGCCAACCCTCGCAACGCGGCGGCGGGCTCGCTCCGTCAAAAAGATCCGTCGATCACCGCCGGGCGCGACCTTGCCTTTGTTTGCTACCAAGTTGGTGAGACAAGTTCGGCGTTGCCCGTGCGCAGTCATGTGGCCATGCTCGAATGGCTCGGCAAACTCGGTTTACCAGTGAGCAAAGAGGTCAAACTCAAACACTCACTTGGCGACGTGCAGAAGTTTTGCGAACGGTGGGTGCAGCACCGTCACGACCTCCCTTACGAGATCGACGGTGTTGTTATCAAAGTCGACGATCTTGGTCAGCGCGATGAGATCGGTTTCACGTCGAAGTCACCTCGATGGGCCATTGCTTTCAAGTTTCCACCGGAGGAGCGCAACACGCTGCTCAAGTCGATCATGGTGTCGATCGGCAGAACCGGCAAAGCAACTCCCTTTGCACAACTAGAGCCCGTGTTCGTTGGTGGTTCGACGGTGGGTTTGGCCACGCTCCATAACGAAGATCAAGTGCACGCGAAAGATGTTCGTCCAGGCGACACGGTGATCGTGCACAAAGCGGGTGACGTGATTCCCGAAGTGGTTGGCCCTGTGCTCGCTTTGCGTCCAAAAGGCCTACGCGCGTGGAGGTTTCCGACGACGTGTCCTTCGTGTGGTGGTCCGCTACTGAGGCTTGAAGGCGAGAGCGATACCTACTGCACAAACTCTGAGTGTCCGGCCCAACGTGCGGGGCGTATTAGTCACTTTGCGAGTCGCGGCGCAATGGATATCGAGGGCATGGGTGAACAGACTGCGTATCAACTCACCGGCCTTGAATTGTTGAACGACGTTGCCGACATCTATTCACTGAGAGCCGAAGAACTCGGTCAGATCGAGGGCTACGGCACGATCTCGATTCGCAATTTGCTCAACGCCATCGAAGCGTCGAAGGAACGTCCGCTGACCAGTCTGTTGATTGGCCTCAACGTTCGTCACCTTGGCGCCACCAACAGTCAGGTGATTGCGCGCCACTTTGGTGATCTCGACTCGATCATGGCGGCGAGTGAAGAAGACATAGCTGCGGTCGAAGGCATCGGGCCGATCATCGCCAAGAGCGTTGCCACCTTCTTCAGCGTTGCTGGCAATCGCGATGTGGTTGATCGACTGCGCAAGGCGGGTGTCAATTTCGTCGAGCCGCGCGGAGTTGAGCTTCCGCAGACACTTGCTGGTATGTCGATCGTGGTGACTGGTGGGCTTGACAACTTCTCACGTGAATCGGCAGAAGAGGCGATCACATCGCGTGGCGGCAAGTCTCCGGGCAGTGTTTCCAAGAAGACCAATGTTGTCGTGATCGGTGAAGCGCCCGGCGCGGCCAAGGTCAACAAAGCGGCCGAACTCGCAATCCCGACGATCGACGAGGCAGCCTTCATCAAACTTCTGGAAACGGGCGAGTTGCCGTAAGGCACTAATTCCCTGTTGCTGCCACCGTTAGTGGGGCACTTACGGGTAGCCTGATCGCCGTGGCAGTGCCTCATCTCGCAGAACATGTAGGTCGCGTTCTCGACGGTAGATACCGCGTTGTGGCGCCAATAGGCAACGGCGCATCGGCAGCCGTTTTTCTCGCCGACGACGTCGTTTTGCGCCGCCGCGTGGCGATCAAGGTGCTGCACGCGGCATTGACGTCCGATCAAGCGTTTCTGAAGCGATTTCAGGCTGAGGCCCACACGGCCGCCGCGCTGAGCCACCCGAACATCATGCGGGTCCTCGACTGGGGCGAGGCCGACGATGGTCCATTTCTCGTTCTCGAATATCTGGGTGGCGGAAGTTTGCGTGGCGTGCTCGACGCCAGCTCGACACTTTCCGTTGAACAAGCAGTTTCAGTTGGTCTGCAAGCCGCTCGCGCTCTTGACTACGCCCATCGGCGTGGGCTCGTGCATCGCGATGTAAAGCCGGCCAACTTGCTGTTCGACGAAGAGGCTCGGGTTGCCATTGCCGACTTTGGTCTTGCTCGCGCGCTCGCCGAGGCCGCGTGGACAGAACCCGGCGGTGCTGTGTTGGGCACCGCTCGTTACGCATCGCCCGAGCAAGTGCGCGGTCAGTCACTTGATGGCAAGTCTGACGTCTACGCGTTGGGGCTAGTGCTCATCGAAGCCGTGTGCGGATACGTTCCATTCACTGCCGACACGACCATCGCCACTTTGATGGCTCGACTCGACGTGCAGCTCGAAGCACCGACAGAGATGGGTCCGCTGGGTGAGATTGTCGAACGCGCTACCAATCCTGATCCTGCGCATCGAGCGTCGGCTGCTGAGCTCGTCTCAATGCTTGAAGCCGCGCAAGCGAGTTTGCCGGCACCCGAGCGCATCGAACTGCCGGGCGCGATTGAGATCGACATAACCGACGGTGGCGGCATCGATCGCACGATGCTGCCTGGCACAGCTGCCAAGGTGACGGGCGCCGCTGCGGTGCCCGCACGAATCGACACCCCAACTCCCGAGCCGAGCAAGCGCTTCATTCGAGGACGTCGTCGCAAGCCACAAACCAACGACGAGCCTGCTGGCCTCATCACAACGCCAAAGCGTCGTCGTATGCCGTCGGCCAAGCAGGTTTTTGTTGGCTTGGTGATTGCCTTGCTGATTGGCGCTTCGGTAACAGGCGCGTATGCGGTCTACTTCTTCACGGGCAGCGAACGTCCTGTGCCTGCGTTGATCGGCATGAGTCTCGATCAAGCGCGCTCGGCTGCCGAGCAAGCCAATGTTCGTTTGGCGTACGACGGCGAAGAGTTCAGTGAAACCGTGCCGGCCGGGCAAACGTTCAATCAGGCACCCGACGAAGGTGGCACCGTTCATCCTCGTGAGCCTGTGCATCTCAAGGTGTCAAAGGGGCCCGCACCGCGTGCGGTTGTAAACGTCACTGGCCAACAAGTTGATCCAGCGCGACAGGCCCTTGCTGAAAAGGGTTTTGTTGTAAACACCGAGAATGCGTTCGATGAAAACGCGCCGACCGGCAAAGTGTTGAGTCAAGACCCTTCGGTTGGAGAGTTGCCGAAAGGCACTGCCGTCAAGCTTGTCGTGTCGGCTGGGCCGCGACCGCGCACCGTTCCAGACTTGGCAAACAAGAGCTACGACGAGGCCGTTGCTGCATTGACGGCATTGCAGTTGAAGGTCAACAAGACCGAAGGGTTCAGCGACACCGTGCCCGCTGGCCAGGTTGCTGGCACGAGCCCTGGGCCCGGTGCTTCAGCAGCGCGCGACAGCACAGTCAACATCGTTGTGTCTAAAGGCCCCGATCTGGTTGCTGTTCCCAACGTGAGTGGCAAGAGCGCCATTTCGGCGTCAGCGACCTTGCAAGGCTCGGGCTTTCAAGTGAGCAATGTCTACGGGCCGCCGACTGGCACCGTGTTTCTCACTGACCCGGCGGCCGGCACCAAGGTGAAGCGCGGCACCGGTATCAACCTCTACGCCAAGTAGAAGTTGCTGTTTAGGCAGTGATTTCGCGAATTCGTTTAGCGAGTTCGATCGAAGTCGGATCAGCATTAATGCCGGCAAGCGACATCAGTTTCATCATGTCTCCCTCGACGCGAATGCGGCCAAGTTGTAGCGCTTCCATTGCGGCGCCGATGTTGCCGTCGACTAAGACAGCGCGCGCTGTTTTGTAGTCGACGGTGAGGCGCGCTTCGGCCTGCGGCAATTGACCGAGTTCGATGTCGGCTTGCCCTGACGAGGTGTCGAGATAGGCATCGCGCGAACCAGCTGGTTGGTCGTCAAGTGGCGGAACTTCCGTGACGACCAGATTGATCTTGAGCGAAGGAACCGCGCCGGGCGTCACCTTGTCGCGATATTCGTCTCGTAGTTTTCGCGTTTCGGTGATCCACTCGTCGCTGAGGAACGGATAACTGGGCAAGTCACTTCTCCTATTCGATCGCCGGTAGGGGCGTATATCGGTCGCATCTACCGAGGCCAAGGCTACGCTCATGACGTGGACAACGATGCACTCCTCGAGCCCGCTGACCAGCGCCTCATGGATGGTGCCGAGCCTGCGTACCACACGGGCCGCTCGGCTGGCGTGCTGCTGTTGCATGATCTGTCAGGCACTCCGCAGCCCTTGAAGGGCCTTGGTGAGGTGCTGTCACACGCCGATGTTTCGGTTGAAGTTCCGTTGTTGCCAGGCCATGGCACGTCGATTGACGATCTAACCGACATGACGTGGGAAGACTGGGCGGCCGCCGCGCAGCTCGCACTCGATGAGTTGGCAAGTCGCACCGGCCCGGTTGTCGTTGGCGGCATTGCAATGGGTGCAACGCTCGCCTGTTGGGTTGCTGCCTCGCATCCGAGTGTCGTTGGCGTCATTGCGATCAACCCGCGTGCAATCCCTGTTCCCGAGCAAGCAATGGACATGCTTGAGGTGATGTTGCGCGACGGAGTCACGACTGTTCCTCCATTGGGTCCCGATGTTTCAGACCGCACCGTGCATGTGCTCGCTTATGACACTGTGCCTGTTGCAACCTTGGTGTCGATGTTCGAGGCGATGGCAGACATGTCTGAACATTGGGACGATCTGACCGTGCCGATCTTGTTGGTCACTAGCGCGCGCGACCACCGCGTGTCGCCCGCCAACGCGGACTGGCTTGCCGAGCGCGTGGGCGGCCCCGTTGAACGCCTGGTGCTTGAGCGCAGCTTTCACGAAGCAACCCTCGATGTCGAGCACGACAGACTCGACGAGGCCGCGCTCAACTTCGTGCGCCGCGTCGTGACTGAAGCAACCCCCGCCGCCAGTTAACGCCACCCGCGCGCCCGGCCACCCGGCCGCGCACCTGACCGTCCGCTGCTCGCCTGGCCGCCTCGGGTCCGCCGGGCCGTCCGCCGCTCGCCCCGCCGGGCCGTCCGCCGCCGGCCCCGACCCTCTTTCAACCACGCGAAAAGCCCAAAAGTGCTGCAAAATCAGCCTGTTTTTGGTCTTTTCGCGTGGTTGAAACGGCGTGGTGAGGCCGGTCGGGCGTGACGAGGTGGGGTGAGATTGGGAATGCTGGCGCCGGGCGCGCGAGGTTTCGGCCATGACTCGACGCTCAGCGCCCACCATCCGAATGCCTGACGGACTTTTCGATCTTCTCGATGAAGCAGAGCCAGAAGTCGCATCGACTCCTGACGTAGCGCCGATCAAGTGGCCGTTGTTTGCAACGGTTGACGGATTGTCGGGAAGCGCGAAAGCTCAAGCAGCAACTGACCTGATCGCGTTCATCGAAGCGGGCTTTCCGAAGGACGTTTGGGAAAGTGGGCAGCTGCGCTTCTTGCTGCAAGGCGCGTTTACTCCGCAATACGAGATAACGGCCCAAAAGCTTTGGGAGGACGCCTTCAGCAGCGGGCCTCGCCAAGCGCTCTGGTTGGAACAGTTGATTCCTGATTTGAAGCTGCGGTCTTGGACGAGATACGCGAGCGGGGGCTGGCTGCTCGAATTCGAGATGCTGAAAGAACGATGTGGTCGGCTCCGCAAGTCAAAGGAAGTCGACGCGCAACTGTGGCTCCGCAGTTTGCATTCGAGTCGACGATTTACACACCGTCAAAAGTCAAAGCAAAGTTCGCAACCGATCTCGTGAAGCTCATCGAGTCGAATTTCGAGCGCCGGCTGTTTACGCATTCTGTCTATGACGGTCTCTATCTGCATTGCTTCGGTCATATCGCGCACTACGACATCCACGGCTTCTACGCCGAGCAGTTTGATTCGACGGCACGGCAACTTCGTTGGTTTGTGGATGCTTGGAAGTACGTAAACGCGATGAACCATCGCACGAGTCCTGAACGGGGCGACACACACTCTTGGCGCGATGTCGAGAGTGCCCTCATTGCCACGATTGATGAGCGTGACTACGTGCGCACCTGGGCGCATCGCCACAACGCTGAAGTCGAGGTAAGTGAACGCCAACAACTGCAGGCGCTGTTGGCGCGCTATCCCGATGCTCGTCCGCCAGAGCCAGTTGCCGCCGATGGGGGAATTCAGCTGTAGATATCAGCCTTATCGATGTTGATCCATGCGTTGGTGGCAGCCGCATTCTTGTTGCCCGAGAGCGTGACTTTCACGGTGTGATTGCCGGTGCTCAACGTGTTGCTGGTGAACATCGTGAACTTAGTGTCGGTCTTGTTGGCGTATAGGTCAACCGTCGTCGGTGTGCCGTTGTCGACGCTGATCGTTGCGATGCCATATCCACGACCCTGAATGCCGTAGAGCTTCACTTGGCGACCCGTGAACTTCAAAGTGACGTTGTTGCCCGTTGTCTTCGCAATTCGGAAGGTGTTGTCGTTGCCGACAGCACTGCAGTCGCTGCAAACGGTCCATCCGCTGGAGTAGTTGAACTGGTTGGTCCCAGTGCCGGTCTCACTGTCTTGCACGGTGGCTGATTTCACCAGTGGCACCGATGTCGAAGTGGTTGACGTCGACGTTGTTGGCGCCGCAGTCGTCGTGGTCGTCGGTGCCGCCGTGGTTGTAACTGGTTCGGCCTTCTTTGTCGTTGTTGTGATGATCACGACGGCCTTTGTCGTGGTTGGGCGTTGTGTCGTCGGGGCTTGAGTAGTTGTTGTCTCGGGTTCTGTTGTTTCGGGCACCGCTTCGGGAGTAGCTACCGACTGTTCATCGGCTGTCGGTAGCGATGTCGTCGTAGTTGTCTCAGGCACGTACATCGACTTCAAGATCGAGTCGGTCGAAATGCTTTCCTTGCTTTCGAGTCGCATTGCGAAATGGTCGGAGACAAGCACAGCGTTGTGATTGTCGACTGCTTGCGACATGGCACCACTCAGACCGACGCCCATCACGACGACCATGAGCGGCTTGAGGGCGGCCAAAGCTCCCCCGAAGTTCGCCACGGGCCGCGTCGCTGTGCCCAGCGGCTCGCGGTTGCGATGAATGATCCGCTCGAGCCCGTTGGGCAGGAAGTGTTGTGTCGGCGCGTCGACGCCGGCCGGCCCATGGGCCTGCTTTGGAGGTGCTGTGGTTTCCGGTGGTCCCTCCCCGCCAGAGGGGTTTGGCTTGTCGTCCAAGGGATCCATCGAATTGGATATCGGCAGCCGACAGTTCGGCCTTGACTGTGATTGAGAGTGGCGGCTGATCCACTCGCGGCGGCTTTCGGGCCCAGCGACCAGGTGCTTTGTGGTCGCCTACGATGCGGAGATGTCCGAACGACTGACCGCCGAAACGGTGCGCCACGTGGCGTCGCTGGCTCGTCTCGACATCACTGATGCCGAGGTCGAGCAGTTCACCCAGCAGCTGGGTGACATCTTGCAGCACGCCGCCGATGTCGAGGCTCTCGATATTGCCGATGTGCCGCCCACCACCCACGCCCTGCCTCTAGAGAACGTGTTGCGCCCCGACGAGGTGCGTGAATCACTCGATCGTGATGTCGTGCTCTCGCAGGCCCCCGCTGCCGAAGACGGCCGTTTTCGGGTGCCTCGCATCCTCGGTGAAGAACCGTGAGCGCCGTCGATCTAGCCAAGTCGGTTCAGTCGGGCGAGCGCAGTGCCCGCGAAATAGTCGAGGAACATCTCGCTGCGATTGATGCACGCGAATCTGAGATCCACGCGTTCAACTATGTGATGGTCGACGAAGCACGCGCTGCGGCTGGTGCAATCGACGCGCGCGTTGCCGCTGGAGAATCAGTTGGTCCGCTGGCCGGTGTTCCTGTCGCACTCAAAGACAACATGTGCACGACGGGCATTCCTACAACGTGCTCGTCGCGAATCCTCGAAGGTTGGCGTCCACCTTACGACGCAACTGTCGTAAAGGCACTCGCCGATGCTGGCGCAATCATTATCGGCAAGACAAACCTCGATGAGTTCGCAATGGGCAGTTCCACCGAGAACAGTGCCTTTGGTGTCACCAAGAACCCGCACGACATCGAGCGCGTTGCTGGCGGATCAAGCGGTGGCAGTGCAGCTGCGGTTGCCGCTGGTTTTGCGCCGCTGTCGCTCGGCTCTGACACTGGCGGATCAATTCGTCAGCCGGCCGCACTTTGTGGTGTCGTTGGCATCAAGCCAACCTACGGACTGGTGTCGCGCTACGGGCTCATTGCCTTCGCAAGCTCGCTTGATCAGATCGGGCCGTTTGCCAACAACGTTGCTGACGCAGCTGTACTGCTCGAAGCGATTGCCGGTCACGATCCGCTCGACTCGACATCGTTTGATCGACCAGTTGCCGACTTGCGAGCACCGCTAACACAAGGTGTCGACGGGCTGCGCGTTGGCATTGTGAGCGAGATGATGGGCGAGGGCATCGCTCCTGAAGTCGTGGCCCGCGTGAAAGAGGCCGCCGGAGTGCTAGAACGCAACGGCGCCAAGGTCTCTGAAGCAACTGTGCCGGCTACTCGTTACGGCTTGTCGGCCTACTACCTGATCGCACCAGCCGAAGCCTCGAGCAACCTCGCCCGCTTTGACGGCGTGCGTTACGGGCTGCGTGTTGACGGTGACGACGTGTTCGATATGTACAACAAGACGCGTCGCGCTGGCTTTGGTGACGAAGTCAAGCGCCGCATCATGTTGGGTACCTATGCATTGTCGGCTGGCTACTACGACGCCTACTACGGCAAGGCTCAACGCGTGCGCACATTGATCACGCGTGATTTCGACGCTGCTTACGAACAGTTCGACGTTTTGTTGTCGCCAACGTCACCCACCACTGCATTCAAGATCGGCGACAAGTCGGCTGACCCTTTGGCTATGTACCTCAACGATGTATGCACCATCCCGACAAACTTGGCTGGCCACCCAGCCATGAGCATCCCCTTTGGTTCCGGCGCCGACGGATTGCCCATCGGCGTGCAGGTGTTGGCTCCGGTCTTGGGCGAACCCGCCATGTTGCGAGCCGCCGCCGTTCTTGAAAGTGAGGCACCCAGCAAATGAGCAACTCAGATTGGGAGCTCGTGATCGGTCTTGAAGTACACACCGAGTTGAAGACCGAAACGAAGATGTTTTGCGGATGTCGCAACGAGTTTGGTGAAGAGCCAAATACAAACGTTTGCCCGGTGTGTCTTGGCTTGCCTGGGTCATTGCCAGTGCTCAATGCCAACGCTGTCGAATACGCAATGCGCATTGGCACTGCGCTCGAATGTCGTATCGAGTCGTCGGTGTTCAGCCGTAAGAACTATTTCTATCCCGACATGCCAAAGGACTATCAGACGAGTCAATACGACTTGCCGATCAATCTCGACGGACGTTTGCAGTTGCCCGACGGCACAGTCGTCGGAATTGAGCGCGCGCATCTAGAAGAAGACACGGGCAAGAACACCCATGTTGGTGGTGGCGGCCGCATTCACGACGCCGAATATTCACTCGTTGATTACAACCGTTCGGGCGTTCCGTTGGTTGAGATAGTGAGTCGTCCCGACATGCGCAGTTCAGAACAAGCGCGTGCATATGTTGCTGAGTTGCGCAGCATCCTCGTCGCTGTTGGTGCATCAGACGGAAAGATGGAAGAAGGCTCGTTACGTGTCGATGCCAATGTGTCGGTGCGTCGCGCCGGCGAACCGTTCGGTACGCGCTGCGAGATAAAAAACGTCAACTCACTGCGCTCGCTCGGACGCGCCATTGATTACGAGGCAGCGCGTCAGATCAAGCTGATCGAAGAGGGTGGCGTTGTCGAGCAGCAAACACGTCACTGGAATGAGAACGATGGCCGCACCAGCTTTGGTCGCGTGAAGTCAGACGCCGACGATTATCGGTATTTTCCCGAGCCTGATCTCGTGCCGGTCGCGCCTGACGCCGAGTGGAAGCAACGCGTCGCCGACGAACTGCCACTGTTGCCGGCCGCTCGTCGGCAACGCTTGACCGAGTTGGCTCCCGAGGCATCGAAAGACTCAGTGCTCACTGTTGTCGACATCGGCCTCGACGAGTTGGTGCTCGACGTCGTCGAGCGCGGGGCCGACGCACGTGTGGCAATAAATCGGACGGCTAATGAGTTGGCTGGCAACGTCGACATTGCTGCCAGCATTGATCCGGCTGCTTTTGCCAAGGTGCTCACGATGGAAACGTCGGGGGCACTCACGGCAACCCAAGCCAAGACTGTGTTGGCCGAAATCGTGTCTGATGGCGGTGACCCCGAAGAGATTGCTGCTCGTCACGGATTTGAGGCCGTTGACGAATCGGCCTTGGCTGCGACGGTTGACGAGATCGTTGCTCAGCATCCCGCCGAGCTCGAACGGTTAAAGGGTGGCGACCAGAAGCTGATGGGTTTCTTCGTTGGCAAGGTGATGGCGGCAACGCAAGGCAAAGCCGACGGGAAGTTCGTTACGGCGCAGCTGCGAAAGCATCTCAACTGATCTCATCATTCGCTACTGGGCCGTCGCGACGATTTGAACGCTGCGGCCTCGCGTTTTGCTCAGTAACCTCTAGGCGTGGCTGCCGACGAAGTAGACCTTCGCATTCCGCCGAGTACATCTGAGCGCCGGAGTAATTCGGCGCGCCAGACGTTGTCGGTGGTGACGCCGGCCTACAACGAAGCGGCCAGCATTCGAGCGTTCTACGACCGCACTCGCGCCGTACTCGAGAAACTCTCAGCCGAAAGAGGCATCGACTACGAGTTGATCTTCGTCGACGACGGAAGTTCTGACGGCACGGCCGACGAGTTGCAAAAGTTTGCGGCTGACAACGACAAGGTCGGCGTAGTCACCTTTTCTCGCAACTTTGGGCATCAAATCGCGATCACTGCCGGCATCGACTTTGCCAGTGGCGACGCCGTTGCCGTAATCGACTCTGACTTGCAAGACCCGCCTGAAGTGTTGGCCGAGATGGTTGAGCTGTGGCGTGACGGTTGGGATGTTGTTTATGGGCAACGCACGGCGCGCCCGGGCGAAAGTCGATTCAAACTCTTGACGGCTCGCTTCTTCTATCGAGTCATCAACTGGATGTCTGATGTCGAACTGCCCGTTGATGCGGGCGACTTCCGTCTGATGGATCGTCAGGTTGTCGATGTGCTGAAACGCATTCAAGAAGAGAACCGCTACATGCGCGGCCTTGTTGCGTGGGTCGGTTTTAGACAGACGCCATTGGCTTACAAACGCGACGAACGCTACGCGGGCGAGACAAAATATCCGTTGCGCAAAATGCTGCGTTTCGCTACCGACGGCATTGCCAGCTTCTCCAACAAACCCCTGCGCCTTGTCGCCGAACTTGGCGGAATCGTCACGATCATCAGTTTCATCGCTGCCTTCTGGATCATTGGCGGCAAGATCATCAACCCGTCAAGTCAGCTGCCCGGTTATGCGTCGCTCATGACGATTGTGTTGTTCTTGGGCGGCATGCAGCTCTTGTGTGTCGGCATCTTGGGTCAGTATCTCGGCCGCACCTACCAAGAGACAAAACGTCGTCCGCTATACGTGGTTTCTGACATGGTGCAGGTCACCGCGCCGACAACGGCCCAACGAACGTCAGTGGCAAGTCGCGCTAATTAGCTGATTCAGCGTTGAACTCGTCGAACTTGATCGGCGCGACCCGTTTGGTAGCGCGATTGAGCCGACCATGTTCGAGCCAGAAGTAGACCGCCCGTCTCGTTCTTTCGAGCAGCGAAGCGCGCACCCACCCGACTCGCACGTCTGACGTGCTGACAACGTCGGGAATGCGTTTGTGCACTTCGCGAAAGAACTCAACAGCAAGCTCTTTTTGTTGGCTCGCCAATTCACGACTCCACGAACCAGAGCTGATGCGAAAGTTGCACAGCGGTTCGTTGATGGCATACAGATCGCCGCGCTGCAGAAGCTTCACCCACATGTCGACATCAACCATGTAGCTGCCGCTCCACGGCAAGCATTGTTTGAGTAGTTCGGTACGCATCATCACGGCAACGGGCTCGCCGAAGATATTGGTACCCGAGCGAATGCATTTGCGGATTGCGACTCGCCCGTCGACGCGACCCGAGATGCCGGCGAGGCCTCGTCGCTTCTTAAGAACGGCGTCTCGATCGTCGACGAGAGTTCGCTGACACGCAACCAAGCTCACGCCGACATAGGTAGGGTCATCCAATATCGCGACCTGGCGGGCGAGACAGTTGCGGTGCAACACATCGTCGTCGCACAGCACTTTCAAGTATTCGCCGCGCGCCGCGTGAACCACGCGATTCCAGTTTTCGGTGGCGCCCAGGTTCTGTTCGTTGACCCAGAAGCGAATGCGCGAATCGTCGAACTTGCGAACGGCGTCGGCTGTGCCGTCGGTCGAGCAGTCGTCGATGATGACGATCTCAAAGTTCTCGTAGGTCTGGTCGAGAACCGATTGAATTGCCTCGCCGATGAAGGCCGCTGCGTTGTATGCGGGGATGCAGACGGAAACAAGCCCTTTTTCCATTGCGTCGACCCCCTTACCTACACCCTTGGCGGAATTCAATATTGGCAGCCGCTTCGACCGCTCTGCGCGCTCGAGTATTGCACGGCCCGATGACACAGCGTGGGAGGTGACCGATCGTAGAGTGGTCGGTTGTGAGCACTGCGAGTTCCCCTGAAGTGGCCGAGGCTTTTGGCCCGTTGTTCGACGCGAAGGTCGCCAAGGCCTGTAGATGAATCTCAGCACTATTGGCGTCTTCTTCTTTCAGTCGCTTGCCATGTTGGCTGGCCTGTTCGTGTTGGGGTATCCACTCGCGCGCCTCATTGCTCTCATTGGTGGCCAGCGTTCGCAAGTTGTGAGCGTGCCCGTGCTCGGCCTTTATCCGCTGCTTGTCACGTCGTGGTTGTGGTCGAAGCACGAAAGCGGCGGCCTTCACTCTGTGATCCCGACGCTGGTCATTGTGTTCGCGATCGTGTCGCTGTTATGCGCTCGCGACCTGCACCCCGATCGAGTTGTTGCATCCGCGCGTCGTTGGGTCGAGCAAAAGCGTTGGAAGCTTTGGCTCAACCCTGTGGTCGCGTTTGGGTTTCTTGGCGCTGGCTATGTCGTTTGCTATCGCGCCTATTTCGGATTGACCTACCAAACTCCGGCATCGTTCGGAAACCTCGACCTCGGCATATTTGCAGCGGGCGCCGAGCACTTGCGCCGTATGAGTTTTGCTGACTCAGGCAACATCGTTGGCTTCAACATGGGCGGACATTTGCCGACAGACACGGTGGGCACGTTCATCATTGACCTCTTCAGCGGTGTGATTCTCGATCGTCCGGTGTGGCAAACAACGAGCTCGACGCTGTTCACAGGTTTGGTATTGATGGCCTTGCAGCTGGCGACCGTTCTTCGTCGTGGTCTGGGAGTGCGCAGTACGGCAGCGATCGCAGCGGCCAGCGTCGCCGTTATCTCACCGTTCACTCTTTACATCTTCGGCAATGGATTCATGTCGCAGATATATGGCACGGCAATGCTGTTCGCCGGCATCTCGGTGATCTTGTCGATGCGGCTTACAAAACGAGCAGTCGTTGCGGCGGCGATTGCGTTGGGATTTGTGTTTGCCTCGTTGCTGTTCGTTTACCCATTCGTTGTGCCGATTGTTGTCGGCCTCGCCGTGCCTATTCGTGTACTCGCGCAGCGCCACATCCGAAACGCAGCGCGAGCGCTTGTGTTCACGGCGATTGCGAGCGTTGGGGGAGTGTTGACGTCGATGGCGTTTGTGACTGACCGATTGTCGTCAGCGATCGCTGTGGCGCGCAGCCAGGGCGAAGCAACAGCGGGCTGGGCGTACCCGCTCTTTTCGCCGCACGAGGTGCTGGGCTTTTCGAGTTGGTATCACGCGCAAAGCCCGACCAACCCCCAGCAGTGGTTTCTTACGCCTCATAGATGGGTCGGTGCGATCCCCATTGTTGTGTTGCTGGGCCTTGCGATCTTGATGTTGTGGCGTCGCTATACCGGGCGCCTGCTGATCGCGACTGTCGCTGTGTTGTCTGCTTCTTACGGAGCCATGTACTTGCGCTCGGGAGAGTCGTACCAACAGTGGAAGTACGTATCACTCATCGCCCCCATGCTCGTTGCTTGCTTTGCATTGCTATGCATGGGAGCGCTTGAACGAATCGCGCGCAAGGCAGGCGTGCGCGAGTGGCTTACATTGCGCCGCATGTCGGCCGTGTTGGTGTTGCCGATCTTTTTCGGTGCGTACGTGTTCAACGACTACCGCTTGTCTGACTCGTTCTTCAAGCAAACGCCGACTTCGCTTTATATAAAGCCTGAGCTGGCTGCTTTGCAGAACAATCCAACGATTCTCGAGCAGAAACAGATTGGTATTCGTCTCGGCAACTGGAACGAGATGTGGGCGACGGCGATGTTCCCGCAGTTGCGCACGTATCAACTGCAGTTTCATTACACGCCGCCGGTTCGCGCGCGCAACATCGAAGTGCTCGAGTCAACTGACTCGGCCAGTTCTCCCTCGTTGGTTGCGAGCGAACAGAAGCTCAACGGTGATTACGAGCTCATAATGCAAAAGCCTGGGCCGGCCACGGTGCGCGTGCTCAATCACACGCAAGAAGCCTTGCCCAACGCAGCGATCAACTGGCGGGTGCGCGTGACCAATACGAGCAACTCAACGCTTGTTTCGCCCGCCGATGATCCATCAAGAGGCTTTTCGTTGCAGGTCACTGTCGTGCGCGACGTTGCTGACAACATCTTGCCAGGTGGGCTAGACGATGATCTGGTGGTGCGAGCCAAAGACAACTTCGCGATTGAGCCTTTGCCCGCGGGCAAGACCATTGCTCCGGGTGGCTCGTATGTGTTTGAAGGCAGTGCCATCAATCCGTTGACATCGACGTTTGCTCTGCAGTTCGATCCGCAGCGTGCTGACATTGGGCCTTACCGTTTGTGGACCGAAGACACACTGGCATCGGTGGTTGTGCGATGAAGGCGATGAAAGCACTGGTGTCGAAGCTGTCGTTCACGCCGAGCGTTGCTTTGGCAGCCGGATTGCTTGCCCTGGGGCTCTCCAACTACGTGTTTATTCTCATCGCCGGGCAAGTGTTGGGCGACGCGGGATACGCACCGCTGGGCGCGCTGTGGGTGCTCGTCTTTCTCATCGGGCCCGGATTCTTCTTTCCTGTCGAACAAGAAGTTGCGCGTGCCGTTTCGGCTCGTCGCGAGCTTGGTCAGGGTGCGGGCCCGGTCGTCAAAGGCGCAATTTACGCAACGTCGGTGATTGCCGTTGTGTTGATTGTTGTAGCGCTCGTGTTGAGCCCAATTGCCTTGCCGCGCTTGTTCGATGACCAGTGGTGGCTATTTGCCGGACTCGTACTGACGCTCGCTGGCATGGCGATGGAATACGTCGTCCGCGGCACGCTTGCCGGCAACCGTCGCATTGCTGCGTACGGGCTACTCATGACTGCCGAAGGTGTCGGTCGTCTCGTTCTTGCTTGCGTATTCGTTGTAGTTGGTGTGACGACGGCAGGCCCCTATGGAGTGCTTGTCGGACTTGCCCCGTTCTTGGGCGTGCTGGCTGTCGTAAAAGGCAAACGTAAGCTGCTCGACCCTGGGCCCGAATCGAAACGCTCAGAGCTAACTGCGTCGCTAAGCCGGCTGATTGCGGCGTCGTTGTTTGCGCAGATCCTTGCCAACGCAGGGCCTTTGTTCGTTACATACATGGCTGATGACGCCAACCAGGCCACGGCCGGTGCTTTTACAAAAGCGGTAATCATCGCTCGCATTCCACTGTTTCTTTTTCAAGCCGTGCAAGCAGTGATGTTGCCCAAACTCACTGCGCTCGCTACTTCGCATCAACACGCCGGTTTCAAGACGACATTGCGTGTGTTGCTGGCTGCAGTCGCAACGGTTGGTTCACTTGGTGTTGCTGGCACTGCCTTGCTCGGGCCTGAACTTCTGCAGTGGTTTGGTTCAGACGCTGGCTTGCCTCGTCGCGACATCGTGCTGCTGGCAGCGGGAAGTGCCGTGTACCTATTGGCAATGACGGTTGCCCAGGCGCTCGTCGCTGTCGAAGGGCAAGGACGCACAGTGATTGGTTGGTTTGTCGGTGTGGCCTCGTTCCTCGTTTGCTTGGCTGGCCCGGGCGACGTGGTGTTGCGCACCGAGATCGCCATGCTTATCGGGTCGTCAATGGCACTGATCGTGATGTGGGTGCTGTTGCAACTGCGTCTGCGCGCCAAGGTACGTCTGCACACTGAGCAGCTCGAAGAATCGCCTGTATTGATTGAGGGCACGCAGCTGTCATAAACGCTCCGCGGTTGGAGCCCTACGAGCTGAGAGTGCTACTAGGGTTTCTCGACGTGCCCGAGTCATCTGCTGCTGCCTTTTCGTCTGATAACGAACCGGCCCGACGCACGACGGCGGCGCAGCCGGTCAAGGTCGTTTCGGCCCGCGTCAGCACAACTGAGCGTCTACGCCAGGTGTGGCTATATCGCGAACTTCTCGTCAACTTGATCCGCAAAGAGTTGAAGGTGAAATACAAGGGCAGTGCTATCGGCTTTTTGTGGACGATGCTCAACCCGGCCATGTACGTAGGCATCTACTACTTGGCGTTCTCGGTCTTTCTGCCCAACAACATCCCAAGGTTTCCGATCTTCCTGTTGGCCGGCCTCATTGTCTGGAACTTGTTTTCGGGTGCGCTTGGCGCAGCGACTGGTTCGATAGTTGGCAATGGCTCGATAGTTGGCAAGGTTTCGTTTCCACGCGAAGTGCTGCCGCTTGCTGCTGTAGGCGCGAATGTCGTTCACTTCCTATTGCAGTGCGTTGTGCTGCTGGGCGCATTGGCAATTTTTCAACATGCGCCGTCGTTGTCGTATGCGCCTCTGCTGATCCCTGCGTTGTTGGTGCTACTCATATTGGCGTCAGGCCTCGGCATTTTCTTGGCTGCTGTCAACGTTCGTTATCGCGATACACAGCATTTGCTCGAACTTGCGATGAGCGCGTGGTTTTGGATGACCCCGATCGTTTATCAATTCGCTCGCGTGTCAACCCGGCTCGACGAGAACGGTCTTACGTGGCTCTATCTCATGAACCCAATAACGCCGATCGTGCTCGTGTTCCAGCGCGTGCTCTACAACTCACTGACACCCATCGGTACCAACGGCCAGCCCGAGGCGATCTTGCCTGCTGAGTCGGCTTGGTGGTACTTGATGCACCTCGGATATACAGCGGCGGTCGGCGTTGTGTTGTTGGTCATCGGGCTCAAAGTGTTTTCACGCCTTGAGGGCGACTTCGCCGAGGAGCTTTGATGGCTGTCGCCGTTGAGATTCAAAACGTTTCAAAAGACTTCAAGATTTCTTCGCAACACTTCTCGTCGTTCAAAGAACGCATGTTGCATCTCGGCAAGATCGAACACGAGACGTTCCACGCGCTCAAAGACGTGAGCATGTCGGTTGAAGAAGGCCAGACGTTCGCACTCTTGGGTCACAACGGTTCGGGCAAGTCGACGTTGTTGAAATGCATCGCCGGCATCTTGCGTCCAACCAATGGCTTGATTCGCGTCCGCGGGCGCATGGCTGCGTTGCTCGAACTCGGCGCGGGGTTTCATCCTGATCTCACCGGTCGCGAGAACATTTTCATGAACGCAACACTCATGGGCATCTCGAAGCAAGAAGTCGAAAGCAAGCTCGACGAGATAGTTGCCTTCGCCGAGCTCGAACAATTCATCGACAACCAGGTGAAGCACTATTCATCGGGTATGTACGTGCGTCTCGGTTTTGCTGTCGCCGTGCATATGGATCCCGACATTCTTCTCGTCGACGAAGTGCTTGCTGTCGGTGACGAAGCCTTTCAGCGCAAGTGCATCGAACGCGTGCGTCAGTTCCAGCGCGAGGGCCGCACGATCATTGTTGTTACGCACTCGGTCGACATGGTCCGTCAGATTTGTCAGCGCGCTGCCGTGCTCGATCACGGCATCAAAGTTGCCGAGGGGCCGACGGGCGAGGCCATCCGCACATATCGCGAATATTTGCTGAGCAAGGGCGTTGCTCCCGAAAGCGTTGGTGTGCACGACGAAGTCGTCGAGGTCGAACCCGAGGTGGTGTTGACTCCTGGTGGAGAGCAGGCCGCCAAAGCAACGCAAGCACTCACCATCACTGACGTGTCGCTGGCCTACGCGCACAAAGACGAACGTCCGTATTTGTTGCCGGGTGAAGGTCTAGAGATCACCGCTACTTATGACGTACCAGACTCGCTCGACGACGTTGTTTTTGGCATTGCTGTCTACGACCTCGAAGGTCGCGTTGTTTTTGGATCGAACACGCTGATGCTCGGAGTCGATGTGCCGGTGCTGAGCGGACACGGCGAGGTTCGTTTCTCGATCCCCAGCGTTCCGTTACTCGATGGTGACTATCTGCTCACCGTCGCTGCGCACAACAAGGGCGGCGGAACGGTTTACGACTGGCACGATCAGCAATACCGCTTCGAGGTGATGAACCCCGGCTTTGCTGAGGGCCTGGTCTACGTACCGACCAACGTGAGTGTCACGCAAGGCTGATTCGAAGAGCGCTGAGGGCCTCCGAAGCTCCGATACGATCGGTCGCCTCATGACCGACGCCGTTAAGAACGAAAGTCCAGCTAAGAAGCGAGCGGCCAAGCCTGTCGAAGCCTCCGCTGATGAAAGTGTCACCGACCTGCTCGAACGCCTGCGGGCGAAGGTCGAAGAGCGGCGCCGAGCTGGGCAATACGCCGAAGATCTCGAAGAGAGTATGGACGAGCACTTTCGGCGCATCGTTCATCACCGCGCCGGTGTGGCAACGACCGAGATTCTCGAATCAGACATCAACTCGCTCGACTCGCATGCAACCTTCAGCCGGGCTCGCATGCCGGTTGCGTCGTCGATCCCTGGCGGTTCGGTGTTGCACCGAGCCATCAACAAAGCGCTTGCTCGTCAGAGTTCTGGAATTTTGCAGCAGGTGCAAGAGTTTGCCGACGCAACGCGACGCGCCATTCGCTCGCTCGGTGATGCAGTTGTCGACCCGTCGACGCACACGCACGGCGACCTTTTGGGTCAGATCGAAGCCATCGTCGAACGCCTCGACAGCTACGAGCGTTCGCCAAGTTCCGACAAAGTCGCGTTAGGCGACCTTCGTCGGCGCGTTGAAGAACTCGAGAAGGCCCAACAAGCGCGTTCGTTCAAGCCATGGTTCAAATACGAAGATTTCGAAAGCGAAGTTGGGCGTTCGCGCGAGGCCCTTGTCGACGGATATCGCGCCACCGCTGAACTCATGGGCAAGTCGTCTCCTGTTCTTGATATCGGTTGTGGTCGTGGTGAGTTCCTCGAGCTCATGACCGAGATGGGCATTGAGTGCTGGGGTGTCGAGCTCGATGGCGAACAGGCGGAAGAAGCGCGCCAGCGTGGTTACAACGTTGTCGCCGGCGATGGGCTCGAAGTCTTGGCGAATGCCCCTGATGGGTCGCTGGGTGGCATTTCGCTCATTCAAGTTGCTGAGCATTTGTCTGCCCAACAGCTGATGGACCTTGCTCGCATTTCTTATGACAAGATGCGCCCAGGTGGTCGCATGATTATCGAGACGCCAAACCCGTTGTCGTTATACGTACACGCGTACGCGTTCTTTCTCGATCCCACCCACGATCATCTCGTGCACCCGATCTACATGCGGTTCTTGTTTGAGCAAGCGGGCTTCTCTGAAGTGCGCGTTGAGTGGACCGACGAACCGCCCACTGAAGATCAACTGCAGCCAGTCGACGACGACCCCAACTCGGTGGCAAACCAAAACGTTGAGCGTGTCAACAAACTTTTGTTTGCCAAGCAGAACTACATGCTCATCATCACGCGCTGATGCAGATCCATCAGGTCTTGGTGTCGGCCGCTGCCGGCGACGCCATCACCAACGAAGCTTTAGAAATTCGTTCGCTCTTGCGCGAAGTCGGGCCGTCTGAGATCTTCGCACTTCATCGCGATCCTCGACTCGGTGACGACATCAAGTCGCTGGCCGACTTCAGTCGCCGCCACGGCTCGCGACTGGGTGATGACATTTTGATTTTCCACGTATCGATCGGCGAGCCAGAAGTCACGACGTTTGTGATGCACCGGCCCGAGCGAGTCGTCGTGATCTATCACAACATCTCGCCGCCTGAACCGTTCTTGCCTTACGCGCCGGCATTCGCGGGACTGCTGGCGGCGGGTCGTCTCGAGCTCAAGTCGCTTGCCTCAAAAGCTGAGTTGGCAATCGCCGATTCGCAATACAACGCTGATGAGCTCGTGGCTGCTGGCTTCGACAACGTTGTCGTCTCGCCCCTGATCGTCGACATCGAACGTTTGCATTCGTTTGAACCCCACAAGCCAACGATGAATCACATCGACACGCTCGGCGACGACCCCATCGTGTTGTTTGTCGGGCAGTTGTTGCCTCACAAGCGGCCCGACTTTTTGCTCTCGGCATACAACGTTCTGGTCACGCACCTGATGCCACACGCGCGTCTCGTTGTTGTTGGATCACCGCGTCTGCCTCGCTACTACAACTTTCTTGAGCAATATGTGCGCGAGGCAAAGCTGAGTCGCGCGTGGTTCACTGGTTCGATTACCGACAGCGAGTTGATGGCGTTCTACCGAAGAGCATCGTTGTTTGTGACGGCCAGCGAGCACGAAGGCTTTTGTGTTCCGCTCCTCGAAGCAATGGGTTTCGAGTTGCCGATCATTGCGCGTGGTTATGCCGCAATCCCCGAAACAATGGGCGACTCGGGCATGTTGTTGGCTCCCGATGACGGCCCGACGATGATGGCCGAGGCTATGGCCGAAGTGCTCGAAAACAAAGACTTGAGCGATCGCTTGGTGCAACAAGGTCTCGAACGAGTCAAGTCATTTCACCCTGAGCGCGCCCGCGAGTCGATGCTCGGCTACTTGTTGACGGCGGTTTGAGATGAAGTTGCTTTCCGTTGTTCAGCGCTACGGCGTTGAGGTCTTTGGTGGTGCCGAACAGTTCACGCGCAAGATGGCAACGCAGCTTGTTGATCGCGGTCACGATGTCGATGTAGCCACCAGTTGCGCGGTGAGTTACTACGACTGGGCCGATGTCTACGAGCCCGGTCTCAGCGAACTCGAAGGCGTTGCTATTCATCGTTGGCAAGTGAGTCATCCTCGCAACCACGACATCTTTGGTGAGATCAATCCGCGGATGTTGGCCGGGCCCAAGCCCGTTCCCGAATATCTGCAACGCACGTGGATGCGCGAGCAGGGCCCTGAGCTTCCTGGGTTTGAAGAGTGGTTGTGGGAGAACGCGCGCGATTACGACGCAGTGATCTTCAACACGTATCAGTACTGGCCAACATGGGCGGGCCTTCGTCAAGCATCTGGACGCGTGCCGACCGTGTTGCATCCACTCGCCCATGATGAGCCTTCGCTTTACTTGCCGATCTTTGACTTGATGTATCAGTTGCCTTCTGCGCTTGCCTTCTTGACCGAAGAAGAAGGTGAGCTCGTGCAGCGTCGCTTTGCGGTCAAGCAGCCAACCGCAATTACAGGCATCGGCGTCGACCTCGACATCAGTGGCGACGGCGAACGTTTTCGCAAGCAATACGACTTGGGTGATCGGCCTTACGTTGTCTGTGTCGGTCGGATCGATCCGCACAAAGGTTCTGACGAGTTATTCGACTTCTTCGTTGCGTACAAGCAACGTAACCCAGGGCCACTTGCGCTCGTCGTTGTGGGCGAGCCGATCAAGCCGTTGCCAAAACACGACGACGTGTTTGTTACTGGTTTTGTCGACGAGACGGTGAAAGACGATGCCGTTGATGGATGCACATTGTCGGTGCAGCCTTCCTACTTTGAGAGTTTCTCGATGGTGTTGACCGAAGCGTGGGCGCAATACAAGCCAACGCTTGTTAACGGACACAGTGCTGTTCTTGCCGGCCAAGCCATGCGCAGCGGGGGAGCCTTGCCTTATCGAGGCTTCGCTGAGTTCGAGACCGCTCTCGACATGGTGCTAAACGAACCTGACATCGCCGAGCGTTTGGCCAAAGCCGGCCGTAGCTACGTCGAGCGCCGTTACGCCTGGCCTGTGGTCATGGACAGATACGAACGCTTTCTACAGAACATCCCCCTCAGCTGACGCCGTCCGCGTTGAGCTGAGACGGTCCTAAGCTTCACGATGTGACTGATTCGACCGACTCTGCGCAGCAAACTCCTGATCCGAAATATCGAAGCCGTGAGGTAACCGACGGCATGCGTCGAGCACCAGCGCGAGCCATGCTTCGCGCTGTTGGCATGACCGATGACGATTGGGACAAGCCGCAGATCGGCATTGCCTCGTCATGGAACGAACTCACGCCATGCAACATGCCACTGGCCCGTTTGGGCAAAGCGTCAAAAGATGGCGTGAAGTTGGGCGGCGGTTATCCGCTCGAGTTCAACACCATTGCCGTTAGCGATGGCATCTCGATGGGTCACGAAGGCATGCGTGCCTCACTCGTCAGTCGCGAGATCATTGCCGACTCAGTCGAGTGTGTTGTTCACGCTGAACGCCTCGACGGCCTTGTCGCTCTGGCCGGCTGCGACAAGTCATTGCCGGGCATGCTGATGGCTGCCGCGCGCCTCGATGTGCCGACAGTGTTTCTGTATGGCGGGTCGATTCTTCCGGGCCGTCGTCCTGACCACCCCGACGAAGCGCTTGACATCACCAGTGTGTTTGAAGCCGTGGGGGCGTGCAGTGCTGGTTTGATCAGCGAGAAAGAGCTCGGTGATATTGAACGTCACGCGTGTCCAACTGAGGGCAGCTGTGCGGGAATGTTCACCGCCAACACGATGGCTGCTGTTGGTGAGGCCCTTGGCATGTCATTGCCAGGCAGTGCGTCGGTGGCGGCAATTGATCCGGCTCGCGATCAGTTTGCAGTGCTGAGCGGACGTTGCGTAGTTGGCTTGCTCGAGTCGGGTGTGCGCACGAGCCACATCCTCACCAAAGAGGCGTTCGAGAATGCGATTGCGGTTGTCATGGCGCTTGGCGGTTCGACTAACGCCGTGCTGCATTTGTTGGCCATCGCCAACGAAGCGCGCGTCGACCTGACGCTCGAAGACTTCACACGCGTAGCGAAGCGTTCGCCGCATCTCGCCGACATGAAGCCAGGCGGGCGCTATCACATGATTGATTTGCACGGCGTCGGTGGTGTGCCCGTCGTGTTGAAGATGCTGCTCGACCAAGGCGTGCTGCACGGTGACGTACTTACGGTTACGGGCAAGACAATGGCTGAGAACCTTGCGGCGTTGAGTCCGCCTGCCCCCGACGGCGACATCGTTCGCGACTGGAGCCAACCAATTCACAAGCAAGGTGGCATCGTCATCTTGCGTGGTTCATTGGCTCCCAAGGGCGCTGTTGTGAAGGTCGCCGGTACGAGCCTCGAAAGTTTTGACGGCACCGCGCGTGTATTCGAAGGCGAAGACGCTGCGATGGAAGCCATCTTGGCTGGCACGATCGAACCGGGCACGGTGTTGGTTATCCGCTATGAGGGTCCAAAAGGTGGCCCCGGTATGCGCGAGATGCTCGCTGTTACTGGAGCGCTGTCAGGCGCTGGTCGTGGCGGCGATTGCGCGCTTGTCACTGATGGACGTTTCTCCGGCGGAACGCGCGGCTTCTGCATTGGTCATGTGTCGCCCGAAGCAGTCGACGGTGGGCCTATTGCGCTAGTGCAAGACGGCGACCGCATTGTTATTGACAGCAATGCAGGCACGATCGAGCTCGACGTTGACGCAGCCGAGCTTGATGAGCGACGCGAACACGTCAAACCATTCGAACCGCGTTACACCCGCGGTGTGCTTGCCAAGTACGCAAAGTTGGCAAGCGGCGCCGACCTCGGCGCCATTACTTCGGCTGACTAGTTGCAGCCGACGGGCGCTGATCCGCGCTCGATGACGCAAGCGGTTCCGATTTCCACCTTTACGACGTCGGCCTTCTTGGTGGTGGTCGACTTGGCTGTCGTCGACACGGCTGCTTCTAGAACCGGGGTGGCGGCCGATGCCGTTTCGGTGCTTGGAGGAGTGGCGGCGGTCTTGACGGCGAGCGATAGGGCCGGTGTGACAACGACCGGCGAGGAAGCGGCGAGGCTGAGGCTGTCGGCAACGGGAGCGGCCATTGCTGCGCTCAAGATGAGGCCAGCGACGCTAAGAAATACACGACTACGAGAAACTTGCACGAATCCCCCAAAAGTAAGCGCCGCAATCCGGCGTCTCTCAATGGTGACAAGAACACGCAGAGTGGTCAACACCTCGTTTCAATTTCGAACTTGGCACCCAAAGTCGCGCTTGGCGCGACCTAGGGTGCCAAGTAATGAGAAGTTCGGTTGCCGAGGGGCCCGTGAGCTGGCATTATGACCTCTGTCATGAACACCCGCCGCCACATCACCCTTCTCGTAGTACTTACCTAGCGCACCCGAATCTTTCGTGTGCGCTTTTCGGCCTCCCTCACGGGGGGCCTTTTTGTTGGCCGAAAAGCCTTCGAGAGCCCCCTCGAAGGCCCCAAGCCCACCCCTCGACAATCCGCAAGAATGAACAAACGAAGGTCGCAAGACCAAGAACTGGAGCCTGATCCTCAAATGAGAATCTCCGGAGCACAAGCCTTAATAAAGAGCCTCGAAATGGAAGGCACCGAAGTGATGTTCGGGCTTCCGGGAGGGGCCATCCTCCCGGTCTACGACCCGATCATCGACAGTTCGATCCGTCACATTCTTGTGCGCCATGAGCAAGGCGCAGGGCACATGGCAGAGGGCTATGCGCAAGCAACGGGTCGACCCGGAGTGGCGATGGTGACGAGTGGCCCCGCCGCAACCAACATCGTCACGCCGCTCGCTGATGCATACATGGACTCCATTCCACTCGTTGTAATCACGGGTCAAGTTGCGTACAACAGCATCGGCACCGACGCGTTCCAAGAAACCGACACAGTTGGCATCACGCGCGGCATCACCAAGCACAACGAATTGGTGAGTGACCCCGCTGACATTCCGCGCATCATTCGTGAGGCATTCCACATTGCAACGACGGGTCGTCCCGGCCCGGTGCTCGTTGACTTTCCGAAAGACATCGGCATTGCCGAGATGGATTGGTACTGGCCCGATTCGGTCGACTTGCCGGGCTACAAACCAAACGTGCGCGGTCACGTGCGCATGATCAAAGAAGCAGCGCGACTCATTTCGCAAGCGCGCAAGCCAGTTATCTACGCCGGCGGCGGAATCTTGAAGGCGCGTGCATGGGCTGAGCTCAAGACGCTCGCCGAGATGACGGGCATTCCTGTGGTTACAACGCTGATGGGTCGCGGTGCGTTTCCTGACAGTCACCCGCTCTGTTTGGGGATGCCCGGTATGCACGGCAACTACACCGCTGTTACTTCGATGCAAGAGTCTGATTTGTTGATTGCGCTGGGCAGTCGTTTTGATGATCGCGTTACCGGCAAGCTCGACGGGTTTGCTCCCGACGCCAAGATCATTCACGTCGACATCGACCCGGCTGAAATGAACAAGGTTCGCCACGCCGATGTGCCGATTGTCGGTGACGCCAAACTTGTGATCGAAGATCTGATCAAGGCAATTGCAAGCACTGACGAAGGTGCCCAAGCTGATCGCACTGAGTGGATGGCCCGCATTCGTGCGTGGCAAGAGAAGTATCCGCTTTACTACGAGCCTCACGTCGAGGGCGACTTGCTCAAACCTCAGCAAGTGATCGAGACACTGCGCGACTCGACACCTGACGACACGATCTTGTGCTCCGGCGTTGGTCAACACCAGATGTGGGCGAGCCAGTACTGGAAGTTCGACCACCCGCGCACGTGGGTCAACTCAGGCGGACTCGGCACGATGGGCTTCGCCGTGCCGTCGGCCATTGGTGCCAAAGTTGGTCGGCCCGATCGCATGGTGTGGGCGGTTGATGGCGACGGATGCTTCCAGATGACCGCGCAAGAGCTCGTTACTGCTGCGTCAGAACGCATCCCGGTCAAGATTGCGATCTTGAACAACGCGTACTTGGGCATGGTGCGTCAATGGCAAGAGATGTTCTACGACGAGCGTTACTCAGAGGTGTACTTGTCGCCTGACTTGCCCAACTACGTGTTGTGGGCCGAAGCGATGGGTTGTGTGGGCATCAAAGTCGACACGCCCGACCAAATTCAGTCGGCGATCGATAAGGCAAACGAGATCGATGATCGACCAGTCGTCATCGACTTTCGCACTGATGCGCGCGAGAAAGTGTTTCCGATGGTGCCGTCGGGCAAAACGAATTGGGACATCAACGTTGGCCCAATGGATGGACAAGGTGGTTACTGATGGCTAATCGCGACAACCTCTGCACTCTGTCGGTGCTTGTTGAAAACAAGGCTGGTGTACTCGCTCGAGTATCGGGCCTGTTTGCTCGTCGGGGCTACAACATCTATTCGCTTGCCGTCGCGCCAACTGATGACGAAAGATTCAGTCGCATCACGATTGTTTATGACGCCAACTCGGCCACCGTCGAGCAAGTGGTGAAGCAACTGTTCAAGCTCATCAACGTCATCCGTATTGACGAGCTCGACAACCAAACAGCAACTGAGCGCGAACTTCTTCTCGTCACGACGCGTGCCGATGCCGACTCGCGCACCAAGTTGATGGATCTCGTGCAGATCTTTGAAGGCAAGATCGTCGATGTCGGACACAACGCGGTGACAGTCATGCTTGCCGGTCGGCCTGACAAGATCGACGACTTCGAAGAACTGGTCAAACCATTTGGCATCGTTAGCCTGCAGCGCACAGGGCGAATTGCTTTGCCGCAACTTGAACGTTCGGCTCCGCGCCTCCGCTCAGTCTCCCCGCAGGCAAGTTGATGAAGACACGAGCCACAGTCGCAAAGGCAGTCTCGGCAACATTGCTAGCGATAGCCCTCGTTGGTTGTGGTGGCGAAAAGACCACGACCACCACGACATCAACAACTACGACGACGATCAAAGTGACGACAACGCTTACCGAGGTCAAGGGCTTGTTGCCACACGTGCACGACGGCACGGCCAGCAGTGATCCGCGCGCGGCCGGCCTTGTCAAAGACGAGGTAATTGTCGACCAAGCCGGATGGGCGCGTTCGTGGGCAGCGTTGCATGCTGGGCAATCAAACAAGCCAGCGCTTCCGCCGCACGACTTCAAGAACGAACATCTTCTGGTGATTCAACGGGGTTACAACACTGGCGGATATTCGATCGGCGAAGTGAAGGGGCTTGTCGACAGCGCCAACATCACAGTTACCGCCACGATCACAGAGCCGGGCGACGGTTGTGTGACCACACAAGCATTTACTTTCCCGTGGGTGGTCGTCTCGGTGCCCGCCGACGTGACGGGCGCAAGTGTCATCGACAATGCCACCAAGAAGCCGTGTTAGTGCCGCATCAACGGCAGCAGTTATTCGAAATCAACAAAGAAAGAAGCAATTAATGGCAACAGTTCTGTACGAGAAAGACGCTGACCCAAGTCTGATCGGTGGCCGCAAGGTTGCTGTGATCGGTTACGGATCACAAGGTCATGCACACGCACTCAACCTGCGTGATTCGGGCATTGATGTTCGCGTAGGTCTACGCGAAGGCTCGGCTTCAAAGGCCAAGGCCGAAGCGGCTGGCTTGCGCGCAGTAACGATTGCCGAGGCAGCACAAGAAGCCGACCTGATCATGATCCTCGCGCCCGACACTGAGCAGGCGGCAATCTATGAGAAAGACATCGCACCGCACTTGCGTGAAGGCGACGCCATTTTCTTCGCACACGGTTTCAATATTCGTTTTGGTTTGATCACTCCGCCCAAGGGCGTCGACGCAGCCATGGTTGCGCCAAAGGGTCCAGGTCACCTCGTGCGTCGCACCTACACCGAAGGTGGTGGCGTTCCTTCGTTGATTGCCGTTGCTCAAGACGAGTCGGGCAAGGCTGAGCAACTCGCGTTGAGCTACGCGCACGCAATTGGTGGAACGAAAGCTGGCGTGTTGCGCACGACGTTTGAAGAAGAGACTGAGACTGATCTTTTTGGTGAGCAAGTCGTGTTGTGTGGCGGCCTGACTGCATTGGTGCAAGCTGGTTTTGAAACCCTCACTGAAGCTGGCTACCAGCCTGAGTCGGCCTACTTCGAGTGTCTGCACGAGCTCAAGCTCATTGTCGACCTCATGTATGAGCAAGGCATTGCTGGCATGCGCTACTCAATCTCAGACACTGCTGAATACGGTGACCTCACCCGCGGCCCGCGTGTCATCACCGACACGGTGAAGGCTGAGATGAAAAACATCCTGGCTGAGATCCGCGACGGTCGATTTGCTGAAGAGTGGATCAACGAGAGCCGCAACGGTCGCAAGAACTACCACGCCTTGCAGGCAGCTGGCGCCGAGCACCCCATAGAAAAAGTTGGCGCTGAGCTCCGAGACATGATGCCCTTTATTCGTGCGGGTAAGCAGCGAGTGCAAGACGTCTCAGGCGGCTAGTTGCCGACAACGGGTGACAACATGAGTTCCGGGCGTCGGCGATCGATGCTCGGGCTCGTTGTCATCATCCTCGTGCTCATTGTTTTCGTGAGCGCCGAGTCAATCGACGACGATGCAACGCTTTACGACTCAGCGCCCGATGAGGTTACTGAGACAACCGATCAGGCGGCGGTCACTACAACGACTTCAATCGATCCGTCTGCGGCACCGTCTGCGCCCGCGAGCACCATTGCGCCAACGACTTCGCCTGAGTGGGTGCAGATTTCAGAAGAGTCGTTTTCTGGCAACTCTTTAAAGGATTCTTGGGGCGTTTATGACGGTGCCGGAACATCAGGTGTTGGTGTGCGCAAACCGTCGGCCGTTTCTGTGCAACACGGCGTTCTGTCGATCAACGGTAACGGCAACACGGTCGGTGGCATGTCGCAAGACGACGTAAGTCAGACCTATGGGCGGTGGGCAATACGCGCCAAGCAAGATGTCGGGCAAGGCTTTACTCCGGCGATTTTGCTGTGGCCCGATTCCGAAGACTGGCCAATCGACGGAGAAATCGACATTGCTGAGATTCACGGGCGCGATCGGGTCGAACTCACATCGACGGTCCACTACGGCGAAGACAACTTGCAACTAGGGCAATCGTTGGCTGGTGACTTCACGCAATGGCACACGTTCATGGTCGATTGGCTGCCTGACCGCATCGTCTTTTACGTCGATGGGGTAGCCCACTTCACTGTTACTGACCCGGCAGCGATCCCCAAAGGCCCCATGCACTTGGCTTTGCAGCTCGACACGGGCGTTTGCGGATCTCAATGGATTGGCTGCCCCGATGCGTCTACACCAGCGAACGTTGGCCTGCACGTCGATTGGGTCAAGGTTTACGAACGAGCTAGTTAGCTCGAGGAGTGCTCGCGCGACGCTCGTTTGGCGAAGTAGCGTCGTCGGTCGTGAGCGCAGTCGACCTCGAAAATTGGGACCGTGAAGCCCATCACGCAGCCTTCAACGATTTGCGCACGGCGCGCAAACTCAATCGTGTGGCGCAGGTCGATCGATTCGATGCGTTCTACAAGACGTATGTAACTGCGCTGTTCTCGGCCGTCGTGATTTATTCAGCGGCCGGACTATTTGGTGACGATCCAATTCGTGGTGCAGGGCTTGCTGATGTTCGCCATCTCGGCCCCGCTTATTTGGGCGTGGTCGTTGCTCTTGCGATCGCGATTGGTTTGCGTTCGGGTGGGCGCGGCGGGCCACTTGCACTCGAACAGGCCGACGTGCGTCACGTTTTGTTGTCGCCTGTCGATCGTCGCGACTCGATTCGAGGGCCAGCGCTGCGTCAACTCCGTTACGGCGTCTTTCTCGGAAGTGCACTTGGCGGCATCGTCGGATTGATCGCAGTTCGTCGATTGCCTGATGTGCCTGCCTTGTGGGTTGTCTGCGGCATGGCGTTTGGTGCAGCGACGATGCTCGGTGCCTACGGCGTTGCCATGTTGGCCAGTGGTCGCCGCGTGTCGCGTCCGATAACAGACACGCTTGCCTTTCTTGTGCTGGCGTGGGCTGGTTTTGACGCTTACAGCGAGATGGAAACATCGCCGTTCAGCTGGCTTGGTCATGTTGCGCTGTGGCCCGACAGGCTCGACCTGATGGGCCTGCTCGGTATTGCCGTGATGGTTGCTCTCGGTGTGTTGGGTATCACCTTTGTCGACGGCTGGTCGCTCGAAGTTGCTGAGCGTCGTTCAAAACTTGTTGGTCAATTGCGTTTCGCCGCAACCCTGCAAGACGTACGCACTGTGATGGTGTTGCAGCGTCAGCTTGCGCAAGATCATTTGAAGGTTCGCCCGTGGATTCGTTTGCCCGCCGTGAAGCGCGCATTCAAGAAAGACGGCGCGCCGATGATTGGTGTGTTCTATCGCCGTTCGTTCGGAGGCCTCTTGCGCTGGCCGTTCTTCCGCGGTCTACGTCTGTTGGTGCTTGCGGTTATTGCTGGCTTCGCTGTTTGTGGCGCGTGGGCCGGCACCACGCCGCTCATCGTCGTAACAGGCGTGTGTTTGTGGATCATCAGCCTCGACCTGCTCGAAGGTTTGGCGCAAGACACCGACCGTCCTGATCGTTTGCGTTCAATGGGCCGTGATCCTGGCTGGGTTCTTGGTCGTCATTTGATCGTTCCGTTGTTTGTTTTGTTCATGCTGGTGTTGGTCGGTTCGATCCCCGCTGTTGTTCTTGGTGATCCAGATGTTGTGCAAGGCGTGCTGTTTTCAACGGTTGTTGCGTGCACGGTTTTGCCAATGGGCGGTGCTGCTTTAGCCATCGCGCGTCAACCAACGATCGAAAGCGGCTCAGTGCAAAGTCCAGAAGTTGCTGGCGTGATGATGTTGTGGAAGCTCGTCATGCCGCCGGGGCTCGGGGTGCTCGCACTCGTTCCGTTGATGTTTGCTCGTAACGATTGGCTGAAGTTCCACGACCTCGATCACATGCTGCGTGCAATGAATACGCCTTGGTATTGCGCGATTGCTGCAGGGGCGTGGGCAAACCTATGGATTCGCTACGGCAACGAATTTCGCGACCGCATGGAACTCAACGGTGCTCGTTTCACGCGCGGTCCAGAGACGGAGAAGAAATGACCAAGAAGGTTCCGGCGATTGCCGCGAAGAAACTCACCAAGCAATACGGCGAACTCGTCGCGCTGTCACCACTCGACCTCACCATCAAAGCAGGGCAACGTGTTTCGCTCGTTGGTTCAAACGGCTCGGGCAAGACAACTTTTCTACGCTTGTCGTCGGGCTTGCTCGATCGCACCGATGGCGACGTCGAAATCTTTGGCAATCCAGCGGGCAGTCTCGACGCGCGCAGTCAGCTTTCGTACTTGCCAGATGATCCGGTGTTGTACGACGACCTGAGTGTGCGCGAACACATTGCCTATCTGGGTCCTCTGTATGGTGCCCAAGATTGGGAAGAGCGCGGCAACGACCTTCTCGAACGACTCAATCTCGCGCACCGAGCTGATGATCTTCCCGTTGGTTTCAGTCGCGGTCTTCGTCAGAAGACGTCGTTGCTCATTGGTTTCCTCCGCCCATTCGACTTGTTGTTGATCGATGAGCCTTTCGTCGGACTCGACGAGCCCGGCCGTATTGCCTTGCTTGGCCTGCTTGACGAGGCGAGCGATCGAGGGGCCACCGTCGTGGTGGCCAGTCATCAACTCGATCTGGTCAAGAAAGCCGACCGCTGTATTGGCCTGGCCGATGGAGTGGTTGTCTACGACGGGCCTCCGGGCGAGATCGATCTAGTCAAGCTCGTGGGCGCCTGAACGGTCTTTGTAGCCAACAAGGGATTTTGTAACGAACCCCTTATCTTCCGCGGCCGAATTGTCTGATTCGGTTTGGAAAATTTCGATACTCTACGAGGGATGTTTTCACCCCGTGCGCTCATCTGATGTTCCCACCCCCAGCTCGCGGCTCTGTTATTTGTGCTTTTGGCGAACTGATTCAAGACCAGGTCGTGGTTCTTGATGATGCGCTTCCTCCTGAAGGCCAAGTAGACGGGCAGTTCTCCCTTCACCGTGGCGGCTGTGCCCCCAATGTGTTGGCAACCGTTGCCTCACTCTCGGTGCCCACTCGGTTTTTGGGGCACTTCGGTGCCGACTCGGTTTCGTCGTCGCTCGCCGACCAGTTGCAGCGGGCCGGCGTCCGAATCTTCGGTGTGCGGCGAGGTCGTGGCGCCACGTCGCTCTGCATCAAGTTGCCAGGCGGCGAGACGAGCCTCGTTTTCGATCCCGCCGATTCTCGTTCGGTCACGCCGGCCGATGTGCGTCGCTGGTGGCTGAAAGACGCAGCTGTTCTCCACCTCAACAGCCATCACCTGTTCGCTGAAGAGACAGCACCGGCGTTTTGGAAGCTTGTTGAACTTGCACACGAGTCGAACGTGCCGATCAGCCTCGACGCCTCGTCGGCCAATCGTTTGCAAGCCTTTGGTGCTGCTCGTTACCGCGAAGCGGTACTGCGCATCCGTCCGGCGGTCTTCATGGCGAACGGTCCTGAAGGCGACGTGCTCGGTCTCGACCGCCACCACCTCGAAGGCGCGAGTGTTGTCATCCATCACCGCGGAGCCCGTCCCACCGTGGTGAGCATGGGCGAAGGTGAATCGTGGGATGTGCCGGTGCCCGAGTGCGACGACGTTGTCGACACCGTGGCGGCGGGCGATGTTTTTGCTGGCGGGTTTTTGGTGGGCTGGCTGCAGGGTCGGTCGCTCAGAGGAGCTGTTGAACTCGGTCATCAAGTTGCCGTCGAATCAGTGCGCAACTTCGGTGTTGAAGTTCCTCGCGAGAAGCCCACAATGCTCTCCGAAGTGAGTTGAGCAACTCAACGTCCAAGATCCTCGCCGCTGTTGGCGAGTTGGTTTTGGACATTGCTACGCACTCCGACGACGAGCCCATCGAAGGCCAAGTAGCAGGCCGAATTGGTTTTAGTCTCGGCGGTTGCGCGCCCAACGTTGCTCTAGCTGCCCAACAAAGCGGTGCGCAGGCTCGCTTCGTGGGTCACCAAGGTGTCGACGCCGAGTCGTCGTTGTTGGCCGAGACCCTCGAATCATCGGGCGTGCAAATGGCGCCCGTTGTGCGAGGCATGGGTGCCCGCATCTCGATCATGTCGGGCTCGTGGGGTTACCGAGCCGTGATCGCACCGGGCGACTGCTTGCAGCTGACACCCGGCGATTTCAATGAGAAATGGCTCGACGGTGTTGGTGTCGTGCATCTCAACTCTCACCACTTCTTCGAGCCGCGTACCGAGGCCTGGTTTGATCGAGTGGTTGCTGCGTCGCAGGCTCGCTCAATCCCGCGTTCGCTCGATGCGTCGGCGTTGAATCGCTTGCGTGCGTACGGGCTAGAGCGATTCTGGGCCAAGGTCGCTGAGATCCAACCATCGTTTCTGTTCTGCAGTTCTTTCGAGTGGAGCTTTCTGGCCGAGCGATGCCCTCCGCCGATGTCGACGCGACCGTTGATCGTCGTGCATCGCAGCACCGATCCGACGCTGATCATCCATGCCGACGGCAGATCCACCGAAGTGGCGGTCAAACCTGTCGATTCGGTTGCGCGTGTGGTGGGTGCTGGTGACGCCATGGCCGGCGGAGCTCTGGCCGCCTGGTTGGCCGGCGAGACCGATCCAGAACGGTTTGTTGAGGCTGGTCACGCTCGAGCGGCTCACTGGGTATCGACTGTTCCGGAGGTCCCTCGCCATCGGCAATGATTAATGCCATGGGCGCAAAACGCGGGGGAGCGAAACAAAGCTGATGATCTACAAGTTCAGTGTTCACCGTCTCGACGATGAGGCTGGCCCTGCCCACGTTGCCCAACACCTTTCTGAGCTCACAACTTGGCGTGACTATTACGTTGAGGTGCCCGACGAGCTTTCGCCGGCCGCCATCGAGGCCATTCAAGGCGGGCTGGCCAACCCCAATCTCGAACGTGTTGAAGTCGGCCACGTTTTGAACGACATAGAAGTGCAAGTCACTTACAAGCGCGGCATTGTCGACAATGAAAACGACTCGATCGTCGAGCTGTGTCACATGGTTGGCGTGCCTGCCGTTGCGGCAAAGGTTGCAACTACCTATTGCAGTGGCGACACCAAACTTTTTGAAGTTGTCGATGCGCACGCGTGCAACCACAACATCGAAGAGATTCACAAAGCTGAGCCGACGTTCGAAACGCTGCTTCCGATTGGCGCGTACGAAACCATCGAAACGTTTGACTTGCGTTCGTTAGACGATGAGGCGCTTGTTGCTGTTGGGCGCGGTAATGGGCGCTCTCTTGAACTCGACAAGATGCGTCGCATTCAAGGCATTCAGCGCGAACTTGCCACTGAGTTCGTTACTGACACGATGCTTGAAGCTCTCGATGCTCGCTGGAGCGACCACTGCGCACACACGACGTGGCGCAGCTTGGGCAACTTGCTTGGCCGCATGGTTGAGTCATCCAAGAACACGCGCAACCCAAACATCGTCTCGATGTTCCACGACAATGCCGGCATTTGGGACTTCTACGACGGCTACGGCATTGCCGTGAAAGCCGAGACACACAACGGCCCCTCGGCTGTGTCGGCCTACTTCGGTCAGCTCACCAAGATCGGTGGCGTGTTGCGAGACATTCTTGGCACCGGTCGTGGCGCAGACCCGATTGGCGTGTTCGAGTACACCGCAACTGGGTTGCCTGAATCGCCGTCGCCGATTGCGGGTCGTCCGACACCCAAGCGCATTGCCAACGAAACCATTCGCGCGGTGAAGGAATACGGCAACACCTTTGGTGTCCCGATGATGTCGAGTCAGATGACCTTCCACGATGACTACCGAGCCAAGCCCTTTGCTCTCGGCGGCAGCATCGGGCTCATCCCGATCGAGCACGCGCAGCGCGGACAGGCTGAAGTTGGCGATCACGCAATGCTCATCGGTGGTCTAACTGGCAGTGACGGCATCCACGGCGCGTCGGCGAGTTCAGCCGGCGCAAGTATGGACACCACTTCCGTGCAGATTGGCTCGCCCCTAGAAGAGATCAAGTTTCGCGAAGCGCTGCTCGACTTGCGCGACGCCGGGTGCATTCGTGCCGTTACCGATCTTGGTGCTGCTGGTATCAACAGCGCGTTCGGCGAGATGGGTGAAGACGTCGGTGTGTGGATCAACACAGCGCTCGTGCCGTTGAAAACGGGCGGCCTGCCTATGTGGCGCATCTTGCTGTCAGAGTCGCAAGAACGCATGGCACTTGCCATTGCGCCTGAACATTTGGCCAGCGCGCGCGACATTCTCGAACGTCACCACGTGCGGGCGACGGTCATCGGCCGCTTTACCGGCACCCACAACTACTGCGTTGTTCACGACGAAGACCTCACTGAGAAGCATGTCGTCGAAATGGATGTCGCGGCGATACCAACCGCGAGCGAAGTCGGCTTCGACTTGCCTTACTCGTTGTTGAGCTATCGACCAGAAACGAAGACGGTCGTCGACCCACGGCAGGTTTGGCGCACCGATAGCGTGTGGCCTGTTCTGAGTCCGAAAGAACTCGCAAAGGTCATGCCTCGTTTGCTGGCCGATTGTGAACTCAACGATCAGTCGTTTGCTTCGTCGCAATATGACTCGAGCGTTGGCGGGCGCACTTACTACGGGCCGCAACTCGGCAGCGATTACTGGGTCGCGAGCGGCTACTGGGCAGCGCGCCCCGTCTTTGGCAGCGACGCTGCAATTGTGTTCAGCACATCGTTCAACCCTTGGTTGTTTGAAGCGCACCCGGTGCACGCAGCGCGCCAATGTTTCTTGTCACTGTTGACCGGCCAGGTGTTGTCGGGGGTTGACGTGCTCGATATCTGTTTGTGCGACAACTTCTACACGCCCCATCTCGAACCCGATTCAGATAGTTGGCTTGTGGGCATGGTGCACGAGATCGCTGCGCTCGCCGAACAATTCCGCACGCCGTTTATCTCGGGCAAAGACTCATCGGCCGGATCCGTTGAGACGACTGAGGGCGTTGTCAGCGTGCCGCCGGCGGTGTTCTTGTCAGCTCTTGGCAAGGTGCCCGATGTCGCTCGCTTGCGTAGTGAAGTGTGGTCGACGCCCGGCAACTTGTTGGTGCGTGTGGGTATGCAAACACCGAGCCTGGCCGGCACGGCGGCGGCTCGGGCCCTCGACCTCGAAGCCAACGATGTCGACGAGATTGCTCCTGCGGCTGCAGCCAAGTTCCTGCACGCTTTGCAAGAACTTCCGCTTGACCTCGCCCCGACTGGCCGCTTGATCGGCAGCGGCGGTGTATTGGGTGCTGTTGTTCTAAGTGCTCTAGCCAGCGGGCTTGGTGCCGAACTCGAAACCGACGACACCGACTACGCGGCGCTGCTGCAAGAGCATCGCGTTGGTGCGGTAATCGAGGTTGCCCCCGAGCGCATTGCCGACCTTGATCCCGACTTGCAGCCTGTCGTCGTGGGTCGCATTGTCGAGCGGCCATACAGTGTTTCGGTTGCCGGCACTGAGCTGCTCACGCCAGAGGTCATCGGTTCTTGGCAAGGCTCTTTTGTGGAGGATCTTTCATGATTTCGCCAACGGTCAACGTTCTTTACGCACCCGGCACCAACTCACATCGCGAGTCGATCTACGCGTTTGAGCGCGTGGGTGCAAAAGCAGATGTGTTGATGTTGAGCGATGTCTTGAGTGGCGCACGTCGACTCGATGATGCTGATGCGTTGTGCATTCCCGGCGGGTTTGCCTATGGCGATCATTTGGGCGCGGGTGCCTTGGCCGGGCAGATCTTGCGACGTAAGTTGGCCGATCAACTCGGCGGTGTGCGTAGCAAGCCGGTAATTGCGATCTGCAACGGATTCCAGATTGCTGTGCGCGCTGGGCTTTTCGGCGACGACGTTGCCCTGAACATCAATAACACCGGTACGTTCCGACACAACATGCGCCAAGCGCACACAGTTGCCAACGACACCAAATGCATCTGGCTCGATGGCATGCAAGGCCAAACCCTCTACTTTCCGTGCGCGCATGGTGAAGGTCGCTTTCAATACACAGCGACTACTGGTTGGAGCGTTGCTCTGCGCTATCCAGAAGGCCAAAACCCTGACGGCTCAGTCGACAACATCGCTGGCATTACGAGCGATGACGGCTTGGTGTTTGGCTTGATGGATCATCCCGAGCGTCTACAAGACTCGCCCGGCAATCTCGACATTTTCGCCAACGGCGTGCGCGCCATTGCCTCTGTGTAACTGACTGCTGCGGCTGCCGCCTAGGCGGTGGCGATCACCAAGAACGACTCGGCCAGTCGGTCACGACCAAGGCCGGCGTCTTCTGCGACTTTCGAGTTCCACGTTCTGATGCGTTGCTCGAGTTCGTCGCCCAAGTGTTCTGTCTGACTGACGTGCGCGCGCAAAGCTGCGAGCTTTATCGGCAGCAGGTCAGTGGTGTCGACCGCGTGATTACTTTGCGGACCACCCATGATCCACACCTCGGGCACTGACCACGCATCGAGGCCTTCGGCGATCAGGTGTGTGTGCACGAACGGATTGCGCGAGTCGGGGTAGACGGCACAGAGCGCTGCTTCGCCGGCGGCAAGGTGATCAGGATGACTCGCGTAAACGTGCTCGTAGTTGCGTTGCGAAGACTGCGTGACAACGCGTTGTGGACGCACTTGGCGTATCACGCGACTGATATCGCCGCGCAGCTCAAAAGTCGGCGTGAGACTTCCGTCGGAATAGCCCAAGAAGTGGATGTTGTCTTCGTTGACTCCAAGTTGACGCGCCGCTGCACGTTGTTCTTGTCGGCGGATCACGGGAATTTCGGTGCGGGGAACCTCGGGGTCGAACCCACCGGCATCGCCATCGGTGCAGATGCAGTAGCTGATCTCTTTGCCGGCAGCTACCCACGAAGCAATGGTGCCACCGGCGCCAAAGTCGACGTCATCGGGGTGAGCAGCAATGAACAAGATGCGTTCTACATCAGAGTCGTCGAGCACGTACCTCACCCTAATGCATGTACATATTTCGGTGCTTGCTTGCGAAACGATTGCAGTTTGTTGTCGAAATCGAGTTCTATATCGAGCCAGATTTGACAACTTGCGCTCGCTACATGACAAACGCGTCGAATGATTTACACGGCGCGATTCAGATGATTACTCTCGCTCATTCTGCCTGTGCAGCCTTTGTGAGCGGGGTCATTTCAAGAAAGTAAAAACAGAAAGCGAGGTGCAAAGTGTCTTATATCAAAGCATTGCGCGTCAAGCCTTTCGGTACTTTCAGTGCAGTTGCGTTGGCGGTCGTGTTGTTTGCGATGCCGTCAGTTGTCGGTACTGCGCACGCTGCGTCTAGCGACGTTGACTATTTGGTAAGTCGCATCAACGCGACGCGTGCAGAAAACGGAGTGTGTCCATTAACCGTTGATGCAAGCCGTCAGTCGATCGCGCAGTCATGGGCCGCGTCGATGGCTTCGGCCGGCGCGCTCTCGCATCGGTTGATTCCCGGCGGTGTTGCTGTTGCCGAAAACGTTGGTTACGGCCCGTCTGCTGACGCAGTGCACGCGTCGTTTCTAAAGAGCTCGGGCCACTTCGCCAACATTGTCAACAAGCGTTTTGACCGCGTCGGTGTTGGCGTAGTGCAGTCAGGCAAGTACTTGTGGGTCACCTACGAGTTCATGGATAGCAACGGGCTCGCGCATCGTTGTGCAACTGGTGCACCAGCGGCTGCCGCGCCGGCGGCTCCGTCGAGTCCGCCTACAACGTCGCCGCGACCGACAAGTCCTCCTGTCACTGCTCCTGCCGAGCAACGAGTTGCAGCGGCCTCAACAGCACCTCGTCAGGCGAGCCGACCTGCTCAGCCGTCAGCGGCGGCTGAGAGCGATTCGTCGGGTGGGGCCAATCAGGCGGCGATGGTCGCTGCCGTTGCGCCGCCACCGGCGATAGCACCACCGACGCTCTCACCCGAAGAGCTGCGTCAGAACCAGCTCTTTGCCAACTTTGCGAGTCGACTGGCCTCGTGGATTGCCGTGCTGGTCGATGGAGCCGTTGGAGCGACTTCCGCCTAGGTATTTAGAGCTTCCAGCTGCGATATTCAGCTTCAGGCGGGCCTGATTTAAGTCGATTTCACCAAGGTGAAGGTGGGGAAGATCGCACTCGCGATCGTTGTGGCGGTCACTGGGTTGGTGGTGGCTCCGTCGCGGGCCGACGCCGTCGGCGGTGTCACCAGCGTGGCAAGCGGCTTCGATCAGTCGTGCGCGCTTACGGTTGGCGGAGCGATCTACTGCTGGGGTCGCAACAACTGGGGACAGCTGGGTAACGGCACCACTACCAATTCAAGCGTGCCGGCTCTCGTCAGCGGCGTTCACAATTGGACGGCCGTTAGCGCCGGTGTTAGCTCGACGTGCGCGCTCGACGATCTCAGCGAGGCCTATTGCTGGGGGGCCAATGCCGACGGCCAGCTCGGCGACGGCACCAACACCGACAGCTCGATTCCGGTTGCCGTTGTTGGCGGGCACACATGGCGCAGCATCAGCGTCGGCGAGAGATTTGTGTGCGCAGTGACCCCTGCCAATGTTGCGTACTGCTGGGGCCGTGGCAATAACGGTCAACTCGGCGGTGGCACGGGTTTGTCTTCGGCAGCCCCGCAACTTGTCAGTGGCGGTCTGTCATGGGCCTCGGTCAACGCGGGTATTGATGCAGTCGCATGTGGAGTGACAACCGGTGGTGCGGGCTACTGCTGGGGTCTCGACGGCGACAACCGTTTGGGTAATGGCCCCGCAGGCGACTCGTCGACGCCGACACTCGTTTCCGGTGGCCTTACCTGGTCTGACATCGTTGGCGGAAGCAGAAACACCTGTGGAGTTACGACTGCGGGCGCTGCTTACTGTTGGGGTTTGGGTGGCACTCCGTCAAACGGCGATCTATCCAACGCTACGAGCGACGTGCCTGTGTTGGTTAGCGGTGGTTTGACGTGGGCGCGGCTGCGAGCGGGCGATGCCTTCATGTGCGGATTCACTACAGCAGGCGCCGGCTATTGCTGGGGGGCAAACGGCCTCGGCGCTGTTGGTGACGGTTCGGGATCGAACAGCTCCCAGCCAACGGCAATCAGCGGTTCGTATGTGTTCACTGCGATGTCAACGACTGGTGCCGGGGGTTGCGGCGTGACGCCGGTCGGCGCGTTGTATTGCTGGGGTTGGAATGCTTACGGCACAGTCGGCGATGGTTCGACAACCAACCGCACAACTCCGGTTGCGGTTGCAGTTTTTGCGAGCTCGTTGGCTTCGGCAACTGTCACTGGTGTCGTCGACCCGTCACTCACATTCACAGTTGCTGGTCGTGCGACGGTTTGCAACGGACAGTCGAGTGCTGGTTTTCAGACTGGTTCAACGTCGACTTCGGTGTCACTTGGTCATCTCAATCCAACGGTGATCGGTGGTGGTGCGCAAGACTTGACGCTCGCGACCAACGCGGGCGGGGGCTTTGTCGTTTACATCCGCACTAGCGGAACAACACCGAACGCCTTTCGCACAAGCGGCGGGTCAACTGTCGCTGATGTGTCGGGTACGCACGCGTCGCCAAGCGCATCTACCACTGCGGGAACGGCCGGTTTTGGCTACACAACAAACGACGCAACAATCGCATTCGGGTCGAACAACTGGGCCAAGATCACATCACTCGACGAATCGGTAATGAGTGCGGGAGCGGGCGTGATGTCGAAGAGCGCGTGCACTGCATTTCAGGCGACGGTCGCTGCCACAACCGCTGCGGGAAGCTACTCGGCGCCCATCGTATACACAGCAGTTCCTAGCTTCTGAGCGTTAACTGACCTGCTCGACTACGTAGTCAACGCAGCGCGTCAATGCTTCGACATCGTTCGGATCGATCGCGGGAAACATTGCAATGCGCAACTGATTGCGACCGAGTTTGCGATACGACTCAGTGTCGACAATGCCGTTTTTGCGCAGTATCGCAGCGATGTTGTCGGCATCGATCGACTCGTCAAAGTCGATGGTGCCCACAACGTGACTACGCTCGTCAGGCTTTGCGACGAATGGTGTCGCGAACTTGCTGCGCTCTGCCCACCCATACAGAACCTCGCTCGACGCGTCGGAGCGTGAGGCGCCAAAGTCGAGACCACCGTTGCTGTTGAGCCATTCGATCTGATGCACGGCCAAGAAGATCGTTGTTAGTGACGGAGTGTTGTAGGTCTGATTGCTGCGCGAGTTTTCGACAGCTGTTGCGATGTCGATGGAGGCGGGGATCCAGCGACCTGATGCCTTGATTTGTTCGACACGTTCGAGCGCGGCAGGCGACATAAGGGCGATCCACAATCCACCGTCACTGGCCAAGTTCTTCTGTGGCGCGAAGTAGTAGCAATCGAATTGCGTCGGGTCGACGCGCAGGCCACCGGCGGCTGAAGTTGCATCGACGGCAACCAGACCACGTGCACCGCTCGGGCGCGTGATTTCCATCGCCACCCCTGTCGACGTTTCGTTGTGCGTGAGTGCGTACACGTCGATGTCGTCGCGCGTCACGCATTGTGGATGCGTGCCTGGTTCTGACTTGATCACATCGGGTGCATCAATGAACGGTGCGAGCCCTGCGGCCTTGGCAAACTTCGCGGAGAACTCACCAAAGCTCAGGTGTTGACTCTTTGTCTGGATGAGGCCAAAGGTCAGTGCATCCCAAAACACGGTGGTGCCGCCGTTACCGATGACGACCTCGTAGCCGTCGGGAAGGGCGAACAGTTCACGCAGGCCTTCTCGCAAGCGTCCGACAACGGCCTTGACGGGTGCCTGACGGTGACTCGTGCCGAGGTAGTTGTCGATCTCAGGCAGGGCAGAGAGAGCCTCAGGGCGAATCTTCGACGGGCCACAGCCGAAGCGTCCGTCAACCGGCAGCAGCTCAGCAGGGATTTTGATGTCGTCTCGGCTCGTCGCGCTCATCACGCCAGTCTACGGGGAGGAGCTTGACGACCGAGGCGAGTAGTTGGCACCCAAAGTCGCGCTCTGACGCGACTTTGGGTGCCAACTAATGAGGGCGGGCGCGTGGGTTGGGTGAAGAACCTCCTGATCGAAGACGATTAGGGCGGCTCAGCAAGTAACGTTCAGACCATGACTGAAGAGGCCCCGAAAGCACGTCGGCCCCGTGCTCTGCTTGTCGAAAACATCCATCAAGACGCCGCCCACTTGCTCAACGAGCGTGGGTTCGATGTCGAGCTGCTGCAACCAGCGCTTAGTGAGTCTGAGCTACTCGCGCACCTAGACGGCGTATCGGTGCTCGGTATCCGCTCGAAAACGCAGGTGACAGCCAAGGTGCTGGCCGAGGCCAAAGACCTGTTGGCTATCGGTGCGTTCTGCATCGGCACCGACCAGGTCGACCTCGGCACTGCCGCAGCGCAAGGCGTGCCGGTGTTCAACGCGCCATACTCAAACACTCGCAGCGTCGTTGAGTTGGCGCTGGGTGAGATCATTGCCCTCACCCGTCGTCTCACTGAGAAGAACGAGCGTCTGCACGCTGGCGTGTGGGACAAATCTGCAACCGGCGCGCACGAAATCCGTGGTCGCACGCTCGGCATTATTGGTTACGGCAACATCGGCTCGCAGCTGTCGGTCGTCGCTGAAGCACTCGGCATGCACGTTGTCTTCTTCGACACCGCTGATCGTCTTGCTCTTGGTAACGCGCAGCGTCGTTCGAGCATGAACGCCGTGCTCGAAGAGGCTGACGTTGTGAGTCTGCATGTCGACGGTCGCAAGTCGAACCGCTTGCTCTTTGGTGAAGAACAGTTTGCCCGCATGCGCGACGGTGCGTTGTTTCTGAACTTGTGCCGCGGTTTTGTGATCGATCACGAAGCGTTGAGTCGCCACCTTGAAAGCGGACACCTAAGTGGTGCCGCAGTCGACGTGTTTCTCGACGAGCCAGCGAGCCGCGACCAAGAGTTCAAGTCAGTGTTGCGCGGCGCGCCAAACGTGATTCTTACTCCGCACATTGGTGGATCAACCGAAGAGGCCCAGGCCGACATTGGTCACTTCGTGTCGGGCAAGCTTGCCGAGTATGTCGCCGAGGGTTCGACAAACTTGTCGGTGAACTTGCCGCAACTGCTTCCGCCTCACAAAGAGGGCGAGCGCCGTTTTGCTCACTTGCACAAGAACATCCCTGGCGTCATGGCTGAGATCAACTCTGTGTTTGCCAACCGTGGCGTAAACGTCGAAGGGCAGTTCTTGAGCACGAGCGGCGAGCTTGGTTACGCACTCACCGATGTGTCTGCTGATGTGAGCGAAGACGTTGTCACCGAACTGGGCGCGCTCGGCGCGACTGTTCGATTGCGCGTTCTCGGCTAAGAGTTAACTCTCGGAACCCTTTGGCGGCAGGCGCGATTCGAGCAGTTGTGCGAGATGCAACGACGGACGCGCCGCAAGGTCTTCGAGCTGCGTACGACACGAAAACCCGTCGGCGAGAACCCACGTGCCTTCGCCGGCTTCGGTGACAGCGGGCAGCAGCTGATGTTCAGCTACGGCGACTGACACGTCGTAGTGGCCGGCCTCGACTCCGAAGTTGCCTGCGAGCCCGCAACATCCGCCGAGTCGGTTGACGGTTGCTCCGCTTGCCTCGAGTAGCGAGGCATCTTCTTGCCAACCCATGACGGCCGAGTGGTGACAGTGCGGTTGGGCAACTGCGTTGATTGATGACAGATCGGGGGGCGTCCATCCCTCGGTCGCGTTGAGCTGCTGCGCGAGTGTGCGGATTAGTGACGACGTGCGTTCGCCTTTGCTGCCGAGCAACTCAGGCAAGTCGGAACGCAATGCCGCCGTGCATGACGGTTCGAGGCCGACGATTGGCACGTTGCGCGAAACAAAGTCTGTTAAAGCCTCGACGCTCTCGTTGAGTCGTTTGCGCGCAGTATCAAGCTGGCCGGTGCTGATCCACGTGAGCCCACAACAAACTTGATCGTTAGTAATCGAAACGCGATAACCAGCGTCTTCGAGCACGCGCACAGCAGCCACTCCGACTTCGGGAGAGAAGTGGTTGGTAAATGTGTCGACCCAGAGAGCGACTTCGGGTGCTGCCGCCGATGTGTTGTGCGAATGGGTTGCAAACCACTGTCTGAATGTCTGCGGCGCAAAGACGGGGAGCGACCGCCGCGTGTCTACTCCGGCGAGCCGCTTGCCCAAACTGCTCAGTAGGGGAGCAGTGAGCAGCCTATTCGCCACACCTGGCAGACGTGAGGCGATACGCGCCCATGACGGCAGCCATCCCAATGCGTAGTGCGAGCGCGGACGCACGCGGCCTTTGTAAGTCTGGTGGAGCACCTCGGCTTTGTAAGTAGCCATGTCGACCCCGGTGGGGCAGTCGGTCGAGCAGCCCTTGCATGAGAGACACAAGTCGAGCGCTTCGTGTACTTCGGGCGAGCGCCACGCGTCGGTTACGACCGACGTGTTGATCATTTCTTGCAGCACGCGCGCACGTCCGCGTGTCGAATCTTTTTCATTGCGAGTTGCGATAAACGACGGACACATCACACCACCGGCACCCGTGATGTCGGCGCGGCATTTGCCAACGCCGGTGCAGCGGTGCACGGCCTTAGAGAAGTCTCCGTCGTCGTGCTTGTATCCAAACGCAAGCTTTGTTTTGACAGGCTTTGTTTGTTGCATGCGAACGTCGGCATCGAGTGGCCGTGGGGCTACGATTACGCCAGGGTTGAGAATGCCCGACGGATCAAAGATCGACTTCACCTGACCGAATAGATCTCGTGTGTGCGCGTCGTACATCACCGACAAGAGTTCACCGCGGGCACGTCCGTCGCCATGTTCGCCTGACAATGATCCGCCGTAACTAACGACGAGGTTGGCTGCGTCGGTCAAGAACGCACGCATTGCGTCGGTTCCGTGCGGGGTGCCGAGGGGAAAGTCGAGCCTGACGTGAACGCAACCGTCTCCGAAGTGTCCGTAGGGCATGCCCATCAAGTCGTGCTGTGCGAGTAGTGCGTCGAAGTCGCGCAAGTAGTTGCCGAGTGAGGCGGGAGGAACGGCAGCGTCTTCCCAGCCGGCATAGGCAGGGCGTCCGTCGGGAGTGCGAGAGGCAAGCCCGGCACCGTCTTCACGAATGCGCCACAGGGCGTTGATGTGTGCCGCATCACTCACCACCAGCGAGTCGAGTGCACCGCCGCTTGCGATGACTGCTTGGCTAAGCGCGTCGACCTCGGAGCGCGTCGAGCCAACGACTTCGACAAACAGCCAGCCCGATCCCTCAGGGAGTGGAGGGACGCGCGTAACGCCGAAGCGAGTGCGAACCGCATCAACAATTCGTGCGTCGAGTCCTTCGCACGCTGTTGGTTGGTGAATGAGAATTGCCGGCACAGCGTCGGCAGCATCAGCCATGGTTGGATAACCAAGGGCAACCAAGTTGCGCTCGGGCGGATCACTCACAAGGCGCACGGTTGCCTCGAGCGTCAAGGCCAACGTTCCTTCGCTGCCAACCAGGGCACGGGCGACGTCAAAGTCGTGGCGCGGCAACAACTGCTCTAACGCGTAGCCAGACACTTGGCGCGAGAAGCGACCAAAGTTCGCTTCAATCAGTTTTGCGTTGTCGGTGCTGAATGAGTGCAAAGCGTCAAGCGTCGACGACGCGCTAATGGTGTCAGTAGTGCGTGCGTTTGGGCGACCGAGACGTAACCGTTCGCCGTTGCCTGCCACGACGTCGAGATCGATCACGTTGTCAGATGTGCGGCCATAGGCGAGGGCGCGACTGCCGCACGCGTTGTTGCCAATCATTCCTCCGATCGTGCAACGATTTGATGTTGAGGGATCGGGCCCGAAGCGCAGACCGTGTTTGGCAACGGCGCTTTGTAGATCGGCTTGCACGACTCCGGGTTGCACCCGAGCCGTACGCGCGTCTGGGTCGACGTTGATGACGGTGTTCATGTGGCGACTTACGTCAAGCACGAGGCCGGTGCCGATGGCATTGCCCGCAATCGACGTGCCGGCGCCCCGCATGGTGAGGGGCACGCCAAGGCCTGCGCAGACTGACACGGCAGCAGCGACCTCTTCAGAGTCGCGAGGGAAGGCCACGGCGCTCGGGGGCACGCGGTATATCGATGCGTCGGTCGAATAGAGGGCTCGCTGCAGGGCCGAGGTCTCCACCTCGTTCAAGCCGGCGGAGCGCAAGGCTGTTGCCAGCTCATTTGCGTCGACAGCGCTGTTGGCACTCAGTTCAGCCATGCCGACGACCCTAGTTGTTGTGCATCCAGAACCTTCCCGAGGTGAACTTTTGATGTGGCAGGCTCTACGCCTGTGGAACGTCTTTCTCAACGAGTAGCTGCCGTAGCCGAATCCGTCACCTTGGCCATCGACGCCAAGGCCAAGGCGTTGAAGGCCGCCGGCGAACCAGTCATTAGTTTCGGCGCCGGCGAACCCGACTTCCCGACGCCCGACTACATCGTCGAGGCAGCCGTCAACGCGGCGCGTGATCCAAAGAACCATCGTTACTCACCGGCGCCAGGTCTTCCCGAGCTGCGACAAGCCGTAGCTGACAAGACAAAGCGCGACTCGGGCTACGAAGTATCAGCGTCGCAAGTGCTCATCACAAACGGTGGCAAGCAGGCCGTTGAACACGCGTGCATGACCATCCTGAACGAGGGCGACGAGGCGTTGTTGCCCGCGCCCTACTGGACGACCTATCCCGAGCTCGTAAAGCTTGCCGGTGGTGTGCCGGTCGAGATCGAGACCGATGAGTCGACTGGTTTCAAGGTGACGGTCGAGCAGCTCGAAGCGGCACGCACAGAGCGCACGAAAGTGCTGTTCTTTGTTTCGCCATCAAACCCAACGGGTGCGGTTTACACGCCCGACGAAGTCGCCGCTATTGGCCGTTGGTGCCTTCAGCACGGCGTGTGGGTTATTGCCGACGAGATTTACGAGCATCTCGTGTTTGGCGACGCGGAGTTTGTTTCGATCGTCACGGCTGTGCCTGAACTCGCCGACACGACTTTGATCGTCAACGGCGTTGCCAAGACATACGCCATGACTGGTTGGCGAGTCGGCTGGTTGATCGGCCCTAACGACGTCATCAAAGCAGCGGGCAATCGTCACTCGCACGCAACTTCAAATGTTGCCAACGTTTCGCAGCAAGCAGCGCTGGCTGCAGTTGCGGGCGATCTGTCGGCCGTGAAAGAAATGCGGGTCGCCTTCGACCGCCGCCGCCAGCTGATCGTTGGTTTGATCAACGACGTTGCTGGCATGTCGTGCATCGAGCCAAAGGGCGCTTTCTACGCATTTGCAAACGTGAAAGATGTTCTGGGTCGAGACGTCCGCGGACGACGGGTCGAGTCGAGTCTCGACCTCGCTGAAGTGTTGCTCGATGAGGCAAAGGTTGCGACCGTTCCCGGCGAAGCCTTTGGCGCTCCTGGATACCTACGGTTCTCTTATGCGCTGAGCGACGCGGACATCACCGAGGGTCTTGAGCGCATTGCGAAACTTTTAGCTGAAGGCTGAGACCAACAGCTTGATTACCAGCGCGATTCGCTGAATCCGTCGGCTTCGGCTTCTTCAGCGGTGGCGTAGCAACAGTCGGCCACGATCTTGCTGTAAGAGGTCGTGTTGGGCAGGTGGTAGCGACCGGTTGCGTAGCGCGCCTTGATTGGGTGATCGAGTGGACATTCGCCGGCGATGGGTTGAATCCACGTGATTGCGTCGCTCTTCTCCGGTTCGACCTCTGTTGATTGCTCGTCTTGCTCGTTACTTTCGCGATCGCCCTCGGCCGGGCTCGGGCTTTTGGCGCGTCGTTCCGCGCCCGACTTCGGTGCGCTGCTCGATGACTCGCGCTGACGAGAGCGCTTGCCCTTTCGTTTGCGCTTGCTGGTGGCGTCGCTGGCATTGTCGTCGAGCGCCTCAGGCGTTGGGGGTGTTTCAGTCTCTGTCGGTAGTTCGGTTTCGTCCGCTTTTTCTTCTTCGCTTGACTCATCGTCGGGCGTCTCGGTCGTAGCTGCTGCAGCGACCTCTTCGGCCTCGACTTCGTCGATCGATTTAACGTGGCCTTCAGACGTTGCGTGTTCGTGTTCGATGCGTTCGGCTTCGGCGATCACCGCTGCTTCGTGCACCGCCATTTCTTCATCGGAGATCGCAAAGCGTTCGTCGTGGCCCGCAATGGTGGCTGTGCTGTTGCCCTCGCTCGGATCAGGCTCGAATTCATCAATGATCTCTTCGTCGATTTCGAGATCGGAAATGTCGAGCCCTTCAGCGACGAGCACTGTTTCTTGACGAGGATCTTCGGGGTCGCTGATGTCGAGTAACGATTCGCGGCGCAAGACGAAGGGGTGCGGTGCGAGTTCAGCGTCACGCCGAGCTTGTCGCTCGGCAAAGAACCGACTGACGGCGTACGCGGCAGCGCCACCGAGCACCATGAGTGTCAGCGCTCGGAGCGGTCGAGGACGAGATCCGTGACTCATGCACCCCAGCATGCCCTGAAATGCGGCGCTGTGACGGGAGGATCAGCCGCAGGTGCATTCGGCCACACACGCGCGCTAGCATGGCCGAGATGCGTATCAGCACATCCGCTCGACTTCTCCTTACTTAGGGCAGACACCCACGCCGCAACGTGGGGCCCTGAGTGTCTGCCCAAGCCTCCCAGTCGGGGGGCTTTTTTGTTGCCCAAATTCACCGTTAGTTACGAAAAGGACCGCAAGAATGGCCGCTTCTCAATCCCCAGCAGCACGGCATATCGAACCGATGCCGTGTCATCTCTATCGTCCGTTTGCGCCCGTCGACTTGCCCGACCGCACGTGGCCAGATCGCGTTCTAGACAAAGCCCCCATTTGGTGCGCGGTCGACCTTCGTGACGGCAATCAGGCGCTGATCAATCCAATGGACCCCGAGCGCAAGCGGCAGATGTGGGATCTGTTGATCGAGACGGGCTTCAAAGAGATCGAAGTCGGTTTTCCGTCGGCTTCGCAGCCTGATTACGACTTCATCCGCATGCTGATCGAAGAGAACTTGATCCCCGAAGACGTGACCATTCAGGTGCTGACGCAGGCACGCTCCGAACTCATTGAGCGCACCTATGAGAGCCTGCAAGGCGCGCCGCGCGCGATCGTGCATCTGTATAACTCGACATCGACACTGCAGCGCGATGTCGTTTTCCGGATGGACCGCGAAGGCGTAAAAGCGTTGGCGGTCGAAGGCGCCAAGTTGTGTCGCAAGCTCGAGCAAACGATTCCCGATACGCAGATTCGTTATGAATACTCACCCGAAAGCTTCACCGGAACCGAACTCGATTACGCCGTTGAAGTGTGCGACGCCGTTATGGATGTTTGGGAGGCCAGTGCTGAGCGTCCGGTGATCATTAACCTGCCAGCAACCGTTGAGATGTCGACGCCTAACGTTTACGCAGATCAAATCGAGTGGGTTGGTCGTCACGTAAAGAACCGCGCCGGCATGATCTTGAGTTTGCACCCTCACAACGACAGAGGCTCAGCTGTTGCTGCTGCCGAGCTTGCGCAGATGGCTGGTGCCGATCGAGTCGAGGGAACGTTGTTTGGCAATGGCGAACGTACCGGGAACGTCGATCTCGTAACTCTTGCTCTCAACTTGTTCAGTCAAGGCGTCGACCCGGGGCTTGATTTTTCAGACATCAACAAAGCTCGTCGCATTGTTGAGCACTGCAACGAGCTGCCCGTGCATCCGCGGCATCCATATGTCGGCGACCTTGTCTACACAGCGTTTTCTGGTTCGCACCAAGACGCCATAAAGAAGGGCTTCGCTGCTCTTGGCGACGACTACGAGAGCTGGCAGGTTCCGTATCTGCCTATTGATCCAAAGCACGTTGGTCGCACCTACGAAGACGTCATCCGTGTGAACAGTCAATCGGGCAAGGGTGGTGTCGCGTACATCATGAGCGCGTTTCACGGCCTCGAACTGCCGCGTCGATTGCAGGTTGAGTTCTCGCGCGTCATTCAGAACGTTACCGACGTGTCGGGCACTGAAATCAGCCCCGAAGAAATCTTTGACATCTTCAACAAGACGTATCTTTCGCAGGCAGCCGTTGTCACATGGATCGGTCGCACCGAGTCGTCGACTGTCGACGACGGAGTGACCAACATTGCTGTTGACCTCGACATCAATGGTGACCGTCGACGCGTGTCGGGTTCGGGCAATGGTCCGATTGCGGCGTTCGTCAACGCGCTTTCCGCACAGGGCTTCGACGTCGACGTTGCCGACTATTCGGAGCACGCAGTTTCATCGGGAGCCTCAGCGAAAGCCGTTACCTACGTCGAGACGACGGGCGCCGACGGACGGACCCTCTGGGGTGTCGGCATCGACTCTGACATCGTGACCTCATCACTACGCGCCATCGTCAGCGCCGTAAACCGCCACTCGACCACGATCACCGCCTAGTCGCAGCGCCCACATTTTCAGCTACTCCCACTGCCGGCCCACGTTTCACCGCCGCCGGCCGGCCTTTCAACCACGCGATATGACCAATTCCGGGCCTGATTCGGCCCGGAATTGGCAGTTTCGCGTGGTTGAAAGAGAGCATCGGCCCGACAGTGCGCACTAAATGGACGAGAACGCCGACTCGTCTCGTGCGGAGTCGGAGTCAACGTTGACCTTGACTCCACCGAACGCAAAGCGGCGCTCACTCTTGGTTTAGGGACTGCTTGCATGAATGTCACACTCGATCGGTAGCTTGCTGGCATGCAGTTCCAACAACAACGTGTGCTTCAGAAGGTTCGTGGTCTACTCGCCAAGGCAGAGTCGACAGAGTTCGGTGACGAGGCCGAAGCGTTCATGGCGAAAGCGCAAGAGCTCATCCGACGGTATTCGCTCGACGCGTTGCTCGACGTTCGTGAAACCGAAGCTACGCCCATCCAGCGCAAGATTGACGTTGAGAAGCCCTATCAAAGCCAGAAGGTTCATTTGTTGAACCAAATCGCATCGGCAAATCACTGTCGTTGCGTGTTCTCGTCTTACGGATGGGTCACAACTCTCGTCGGTTTCGAGTCTGACATTGAGATGGCCGAGTTGCTGTTCACATCGCTACTCGCGCAAGGCCTGAAGTCGTTGAATGACGCGAGGCCGCCGCAGTGGATGGCTGGCTCTGAGTTGCGAGCATTCAAGTCGGCGTTTTGGCACGGCTTCGCCAGTCGTATCGGGTCTCGCTTACACGAAGCAGCCCAGCGCGTTGACGCCGACAATGCAGATCTGCTTCCGGTCCTTAAGCGTCGCGACGACGAGGTTGATGAGGCAGTACGAGAGGCGTTTCCGCAACTGCGCACGCGGACGCGCAGTAACTCGCGGCTCGATGCTTTCGGTTGGAATGCCGGCTCGCAGGCGGCCGACGGCGCTGTCCTCAAGCAGCACCCTCGTCTTGGCGAAGCGAGCTAGCCCGACCGAGGTCGCGCTAGGCGGGCCGGGTGCTGGCGTGCGGGCTGCGGGCGTGGGCCGGGCGCGCGTCAGGGTAGTGAGGCGAGGTGGTTAGTGGCGCTCAGAGAGGGCTTCTGAACGTGTGGCGACTGACTTGGCGAGGCCTCCGAAGATGCGGTCGTGGAAGGGCAGTAACGCGTACCAATAGAGGCGCCCGGGAATGCCGCGCGGTTGAAAGCGCGCCCATTGCTTGACCTTTGTTTCGCCGTCTTTCTCTGAGATCGTCCAGTCGAGCCAGGCGCGTCCGGGTAGGCGCATCTCGGCGCGCAAGCGTAACAACGTGTCGGGCACAAGGGCTTCGACGCGCCAAAAATCCAATGCGTCACCAACGCGCAGTTCATCTGGATGACGTCGACCGCGACGCATCCCGACGCCGCCAACGAGTTTGTCGATCAGGCCCCTGATTTCCCAAAGCCGGTTGGCGACGAACCAACCGCGTCGTCCGCCGATGCCAGTGACGACGCGAAACACTTCGTGCGGCGACGCCGATGTCGTGAACGTCTTGACATCTTGCAGGATTGTCCCGCCCGACCATTCGGGATCGGTTGGCATTGGCTCAGCTGGCGAACGCCATCCGAGGTCGGCGCCGGCCCAACTTGTCGTTACGCGCAGGTCGCGCATCTTTTCGATGGCGCGTTGTATGGCTTGCCGATAAGCGAGGCACTCGTGGGGGATGAGTTTCTCGATGCTGTGATCACGCACGACAACTTCATTACTGAGGCCGTGCACCAAGGGTTTCGCGAGCGCAGTGGGCAGGGGAGTGACGAGGCCGATCCAATGCGATGACAAACGGGGCGTGAGTAGAGGTACTTGAATGAGCACGCGCTTCTTGAGTCCGGCGATCGCGGCATAGGTATGCATCATGTCGGCGTATGCCAGCACGTCGGGTCCACCGATTTCGAGCGTGAGGCCGTCGGTCTCTTTGTTGTCGAGCACGGCGCACAGGTAGAACAGCACGTCGGCAATCGCGATTGGTTGACAGCGTGTGCGCACCCATCGAGGCGTAACCATCACCGGTAGTACTTCGACGAGCGTGCGAAGCATTTCGAATGACGCACTGCCTGACCCAATGATGACGGCCGCTCGTAGCTCGGTCACCGACACGGGCCCACGGGCCAGGATGCGACCAACCTCGTGACGCGAGCGCAAGTGTTTACTGAGGTTGGGGTCGTTGTCATCGCCGAGGCCGCCGAGATAAATGATGCGCTGAACACCGGCGCTCGCGGCCGCGTCGCGAAAGGTGGCAGCTGCGGCGCGATCGTGCGACGAGAACGACCCGCCTGCATCTGCACTCATCGAATGCACTAAGTAGTACGCGACGTCGACGCCTTCGAGGGCTTGTTGCACCGAACCGGCATTACTCAAGTCGCCCTGGGCTATTTCGACCTGGCTGCGCCACGGTTGGCCGTCGAGTTTTTCGGGCGTACGTGCGAAGCAGCGCACCTTGTGACCGCGAGCCAATAGCTCAGGCACTAACCGCCCGCCGATGTATCCGGTTGCTCCGGTAACGAGAACTGTTTGTGCCATGAGCTTGCCTCTCAAATGGTTTACCTCGACGTTGGCATATACCCCGGTCGAGTCGATTCAAAAGCCGAGATGTCAGCGTCGTGTCGCAGAGTGAGGCCGATGTCGTCAAGACCGTTCAATAAGCGGTAGCGCGTGTGCTCGTCGAGTGGAAACGTTGCTTCAAGACCAATGGCGGGCACGACAACAAGACCACGCTCGACATCGATGGTGATCTCAGTCGACGGGTCTCGCTCGACTTGTCGCAACACTGCTTCAGCCGCGTTCGCTTCGAGCACAACCGGGATGAGCCCGGCCTTTGTTGAGTTGTTGCGGAAGATGTCGCCGAATCGTGGCGAGATCACCGCCTGAAATCCGTAATCGGTAAGCGCCCATACCGCGTGCTCGCGCGACGAACCGGTGCCGAAGTTTGGTCCGGCAACCAAGATCGTCGCTTGCTGGAACTGCGGGAGGTTGAGCACGAACTCTGGGTCTTCTCGCCACTCAGAGAACAGACCTTGACCAAAGCCGGTGCGTTCGACGCGCTTCAACCAATCGCTCGGAATGATCTGATCGGTATCGACGTCACTGCGATCGAGCGGAACTGCCTTGCCGGTGATGATGGTGATTGGCTGCATGTCGTTCCCTTAATTGGCGTTTGCGGCGATGTCGGCGAGATCGCTCGGACTTGCGAACGTGCCGACTATTGCTGTTGCTGCTGCGACGGCTGGTGAAACCAGATGTGTGCGTCCACCTTTGCCTTGGCGCCCTTCAAAGTTGCGGTTGCTCGTCGATGCGGAGCGTTCGCCGGGCGAAAGTTTGTCGGGGTTCATGGCTAGACACATCGAGCACCCGGCGAGACGCCACTCGAAGCCCGCGTCAACAAGTATGCGATCGAGCCCTTCTTGTTCGGCCTGTTGCTTCACCTGTCCCGAACCGGGCACCACCATTGCGCGAATACCCGTTTTGACTTGGCGGCCTTTGACGATTGCTGCAGCCGCACGAATGTCTTCGATGCGCGCGTTGGTGCAACTACCGATGAACACAGTGTCGACGGCGATCTCTTTGATGGGCGTGCCGGCCGTGAGGCCCATATACGAAAGCGCGCGTCGCGCGGCGTCGCGTGTCGAAGGTTCGGCGAACGACTCGGGATCGGGCACGTTGTCGTCGATCGAAAGAACTTGCGACGGGTTCGTGCCCCAGCTCACGTGCGGTCGCAATGTGCTTGCGTCAATGACTACCTCTTTGTCGAACACAGCGTCGTCGTCGGTGGCGAGTGCTTGCCATTCGGCAACCGCTTCATCCCACGCGTCGCCTTGTGGTGCGAAGCGTCGCTCTTTCAAGTAAGCAAACGTTGTTTCGTCGGGTGCAATCAGACCTGCGCGCGCTCCGGCTTCGATGCTCATGTTGCAGACGGTCATACGACCTTCCATCGACAGAGCGCGAATTGCCGCACCGCGATATTCAATGATGTGACCGATGCCGCCGCCGGTGCCGATGCGGCCAATGATGGCAAGGATGATGTCTTTCGCCGTTACGCCATCGGGCACATCACCATCGACGGTGATCGACATGGTGCCCGGCTTGTTTTGCGGAAGCGTTTGCGTGGCCAACACGTGCTCGACTTCACTCGTGCCAATGCCGAAGGCGAGCGCGCCGAACGCGCCATGAGTTGAAGTGTGTGAGTCGCCGCACACGATCGTCATGCCGGGTTGGGTCAAGCCAAGCTCGGGGCCGATCACGTGAACGATGCCTTGATTGGCGTCGCCCATTGGAAACAGCGTGATGCCGAACTCAGCGCAGTTTTTCGTTAGAACCTCGAGCTGCGTTTTCGAGATGGGGTCGAGCACGGGGCCCGGTGTTGTCGGCACGTTGTGATCAGCCGTTGCAACGGTGAGATCAGGTCGACGCACGCGCCGACCATTCATACGCAGCCCGTCGAAAGCCTGGGGTGACGTGACCTCGTGCACGAGATGAAGGTCGATGTAAAGAAGCTCGGGCTCACCCTCTGCTGATCGCACAACGTGGCGATCCCAAACTTTTTCGCTGAGTGTTTTGCCCATTCGTCCCACTCCTTCCTTTCGTCAATCGACTTTAGGCGGGACGGGTTAGTTGCGTGCGAAGAAGCGCGTCAGGCGCGAATCTCGACGATCGAAACGCTGAGCGTTCCGTTTGGTGCTTCGTAGCTCACGGTGTCGCCCGGCTTGTGACCGAGAAGAGCTTGACCAAGCGGTGAATTGGGTGACATCACGGCAACATCGTCGCGGCGCTCTTCAATGGAGCCGATGAGAAACCATTCTGTGTCGTCGTCGCCTTCGTAGCGAATGCCTACGACGGAACCTTGCTCGACCGTGTCGCTTGGCGCGCCACCCTCAACGATCTCAACGTCGTCGAGCATTTCTTGAATTTGACGAATGCGAGATTCCATCTTGCCTTGTTCGTCTTTAGCTGCGTGGTAGTCGCCGTTTTCTTTGAGGTCGCCAAGAGCGCGGGCCGCCTCGATGTCATTTGCGACACGAATGCGCCCTTCGGTCATCAACGTGTTGAGCTCGGCCTGCAGGCGATCGAAAGCTTCTTGAGACAGATTGGTCTTGGCCATTCGGTCGAGGTTACCGGCGATCCCTTGGGTGTCTGAACGCTTTTGCCCACTCAGAGCGGCCAACGCTTGTTAATGGTCGGTTGACGGCCGCTCTTTTGCAGGCGAGAATCTTCGCCGTGGCGCTTTCACAGGGCATTTACGTAATTACTTAGGCACGCCCTCTCGTTGGTGCGTGCCTTTTCGACCGTCCGCTCAGCGGGCGGTTTTTTGTTGGGCAGTTTTGTATTGATCAAGGAAGTAAGAAGAGGAACGGTGGCGAACAAAACCCACAAGCTGGCAGTCATAGGCGGAGACGGCATTGGGCCCGAGGTAGTGCGCGAAGCGTTGAAGGTGCTCGCGGCAACGGGTGTGGGCCTTGATTGCACTGAGTTTGATCTCGGTGCCGAGCGTTACAAGCGCGATGGCGAAGTGTTGTCAGACGCAACGCTTGCAAAACTCAAGACGTTCGATGCGATTCTGTTGGGCGCTGTTGGTGGCGTGCCTGGTGATCCGGCGATCCCGCCCGGTCTCATTGAGCGAAACATGTTGCTGAGGCTTCGCTTCGATCTCGACCACTACGTAAATCTGCGTCCGTTCACTGCGTCGGCTGGCAAGTTCGGCACGCCGATCGACCTCGTCTTTGTGCGAGAAGGCACCGAAGGTAGCTACGCGGGTGAGGGTGGTGCGTTGCGCAAAGGCACGCAGAATGAAATCGCTACGCAAGGCTCTGTGAATACTCGTTTTGGTGTCGAGCGTTGCGTACGTTACGCGTTCGAGCTTGCGTCGAGCCGCGCTCGCAAGGAAGTCACGCTTGTGCACAAGACAAATGTGCTCACGTTCGCTGGTGATCTGTGGCAGCGCACGTTCAATGACGTGAAGCAAGAGTTTCCCGATGTAAAGACGTCGTATAACCACGTCGACGCAACGTGCATTCATCTTGTTGACAACCCTGAGCGTTACGACGTGATCGTCACTGACAATTTGTTTGGTGACATCCTTACCGACTTGGCCGGTGCGGTCTCTGGCGGAATTGGTCTTGCTGCGTCGGCCAACCTAAACCCGACGCGCGTCAATCCGTCGATGTTCGAGCCCGTGCATGGTTCGGCTCCCGACATTGCGGGGCAGGGCATTGCCAATCCGCTCGCGGCGATCCGTTCTGCTGCGATGATGCTCGACTTCCTCGGCGAAACCGACGCAGCAGAACGCATTCACAAAGCAGTCACCGCCATAGCCGACGACAAACAACTATCAAGCGGCAAGACCGAAGAACTCGGCAACCGCGTAGCCGAAAGGGTTTAACGAGAATGCCATTGCAAGAAGTCGCAAAGATCTGGATGGATGGCGAACTCGTCGACTGGAACGACGCGAAGATCCATGTGCTCACACATGGGCTGCACTACGGCACTGGTGTGCTCGAGGGAATTCGCTTTTATGACACGCCCAACGGCATCGTTGTGTTCCGTTTGACCGAGCACATCGAGCGGTTGCACAAAAGCTGCAAAGTCATGTTGCTCGATCCGCCTTTCGACGTTAAGCAACTTGTCGAGGCAACCAAAGACACCATTCGTGTCAACGGTGAGCGCGCTGGTTACATCCGTCCGCTGGTCTATCGCGGCTACGGAGAGATGGGTCTCAACCCGTTGGCGTCACCCGTGAACGTCAGCATTGCTGTTTGGCCATGGGGCGCCTATCTCGGCGACGAAAGCATCACCAAGGGCATTCGTTTGCACGTCAGTTCTTGGCAGCGCATCTCAGACAACTCGTTGCCACCGTCGGCTAAGACAACGGCTAACTACATGAACTCCGCGCTTGCGAAGGTTGATGCTCTGCGCGCCGGTTTCGACGATGCCGTCATGCTCAACACACAAGGCCAAGTGGCAGAAGCATCAGCAATGAACATCTTCATTGTTCGCAACGGCAAGCTTTACACGCCCCCGTTGAGTTCGGGTGCGTTGCGAGGGTTGCGTCGCGACTCTGTCATTACCGTCGCGCGCGATCTCGGCTTTGAAGTCACAGAGACTGAAATGGTTCGCAGCGACTTGTATCTCGCTGACGAGATGTTCGTGACTGGCACTGCGGCTGAAGTGGCTGCGGTTCGTTCGGTCGATGATCGTGAGATTGGTGATCCGGGCCCGATTACCAAGCAGATCTACGACACGATGGCCAAGGCCGTTCGCGGCGAACTCGATCAATACAAACAATGGATCGAATATGTCGACTGAACTTGCACCCGAATTCGTACCAACAAATCTGGTGACGCTTGCCGATATCGAAGCAGCCGCGGCACGCCTCGAAGGTGTCATTCGTTCAACACCTGTCGAAGTCGCGCACGCAATCTCGAAGCTCGGCGGACGCGAAATCCTGCTCAAACACGAGTACCTGCAACGCACTGGTTCATACAAGATCCGCGGCGCGTACAACCGCATCTCGCAGTTGCCAGCGGGGGTTCCTGTTATAGCGGCGTCGGCTGGCAATCACGCGCAAGGTGTTGCGTTGGCCGCAAGCATGACCAACCGATCTTCTGTGATCTTCATGCCGCGCTCGGCGCCCTTGCCGAAAGTTGAAGCAACGCGCGCGTACGGCGCCAAGATCTTTTTTGTCGAAGAGGGGGTCGACGAGGCACTTGCTGCCGCTGTTGCTTACGCAGCGGAACATAACGGAGTGTTCGTGGCGCCGTTCGACCACCACGAGATCATCGCCGGTCAAGGCACAGTGGGTCTCGAACTTGCGCGCGACTTGCCGCCGGGCACCGAAGCGGTAGCAATTGCCATTGGCGGCGGTGGCCTCATCTCGGGCGTTGCCGTTGCCTTGAAAACATTGCGACCCGAAATCCGCATCATCGGCGTTGAGCCTGAAGGTGCAGATGCAATGGTCCGCTCTCTGCGACACGGATCATGCGTAACGCTTGACTCACTGCACACAATGGCCGACGGCATAGCCGTGCGTCGTGTTTGCGATCTCACGCTTGCGCACGTGCAAGAGTACGTCGACGAGATCGTCACCGTTTCCGAAGAGGCCATCGGTCGAGCAGTGTTGCTACTACTCGAACGCGGTAAGGCAGTTGTTGAGCCCGCCGGTGCGGTTCCGTTGGCTGCGTTGCTAACGGGCAAGATCTCTGGCGAAGGCCCGGCGTGCGCGATCTTGTCGGGCGGCAACATCGACCCAGTGCTGCTCGGCAAAGTGATTGATTACGGCTTGACGGCGTCGGGTCGCTACCTTCGCTTGCGACTCGTGCTCGACGATCGCCCCGGTTTGTTGGCTGCGTTCTCGCGCGTACTTGCCGACATGGGTGTCAACGTGATCTTGATGGAACATCACCGGTCGGGCGCGTCAGACCTGTCGTTCAATGAAGTCGAGGTGCAGTTGACACTTGAAACGCGCGACCCATCACAACGCGACGAAGTGATAGCCAATCTTCGTCATCTCGGCTTCCCAGTCGAGCTGATGAAGTAGCTGACTAGTCGAAGCGAGCAAGTGCGGCGTTAACCGACGCGCTTGATCCACCTACATAAAGCGTGCTTGTCACGTAGTACTCGTGATGAGCCTGTATACGCTTGTCGCCCGAGAAGTCTTCGATCGGTTCGCCCGGATCAGCTGTAACAAATTCGGTGTGCAAGTCAACGGGCGACTGTTCGATGATGTCGACAGCAATGTCGATCTCTTCTGCGCTGCGCAAGATGCGCTTGCCGGCGCACTCAAACCGTGGTTCAACAATGGCGGGCTCGTCGCAATTGAGAACGGCCGCCATCGCGTGTTCGCCGAGGGCGGCACCCGACACCCATTCGGTGAGCTTCCATAGGCCACCGCCCGAAGGTCGGTAGCCGCCATCGACGTGCAGCGCCTGCCCTTCAGTTTCAATGCCGTCTAGCTGTAACGGACCATTCTGACAATCCGTCGCGTCAACGAAAGCTTGTGCAAGTCGTTGGGCAAAGTCGGGAATGTTCGACGTCATCACGTGCGCAATCTCAAGCAGGCTCACGAATTCCAAACCTTCGGCGAGTCCTTCGGCGCGTGCCTGCATCACCGTTGTCGTTGCGAACGAGCAAAGTCTGGCTTGGCCATTGCGCACGTAACCCTGAACCGAGAAGGTGTTGCCCTCGCTGTATTCCTCCGCCACGATTGCTTTGAGCGCAACGTCGGCGTGGCCGGTCATGCCGTGCAACGCATCAATTGCGCGCCTTGCTTCGTCGAGATCTTGCACAAGCAACACGCCGCGACTTCCGCCGCTGTTGGCTGCTTTGACTACAAGCGGAAATTTGAGATTCGCGTGCGTGATGTCGTTGACGTCGTTGATGAGAGCCCACTGCGGGTGCATGTCGCCATACCCAGCGAGGTCGAGATCGCGATGTTGTTCTTCTTTCGTTTGTCCGACGAATCGCGCACCGCCCTGACGGAAGGGATAGTTCATCAGCGTTGCAACGCGCACGGCCGACGGTACGTACTCTTCAAAAGACGAAACGATGCAGACGACATCGGGCCGGTCGGCCAGCGCTTTCGCTACTGCGTCGGGATTGTCAGGACGGTCAACAACGATGACCTCGTCGTAACGCTTCAGCGGCTTGGCAAGAATCTGCAGGTAGGGCGCACTATCGATTGCCAACGTCGACATGCCAGCGGCTTCAATTCCTTCGCGTAGCCAGTCACGTTGATCGCGTGACGGCCCCAAGATTGCGACTTTGAGTGGGGCATTTGAGGGCGAGGGGGTATTGCTCTGCACAGCTGAACTTCCTGGTTGCTTGGTCTCGTCGAGATGAGACGTTGGCTAGAGGGCGGAGATTGTAAGGGCTGATTCGGGGGATTGGTACAGGTTCGTGAATGCGGTCGTCGCGTGTGGCAGGCTTTCGCTTGTGCCGGCGCCTGATTACGTACCCCAAAGTCCCGCAGATGATGTACGACCCGGCGAGCGACTTCCCGTGCCCGATGAGTGGCGCAATGATCGCCCGTCTGACATTCGCACCGTGCATCAACCGGCAGGGCCTTTGTTGGGTAGCGCTGGGCCAGATCAAGGCTACGCAGTCAAGCTTGCTCGTCACTTCAAAGATCGTTTGCAGCTAGCGCCACATGAGCACTCCGAAGATGCAGTTGCTGGCTGTTTGGCGGTTGGTTTGAAGCGTGCGTCGCTGTTTGGTCGTGCACCCGTTATCTACGACTTAGAGCTCGCGTACACGTTGTGGGGTTTTCTCGGCAGCGCGCCGAGCGATCTTGTTGATTTTCGAGTTCCGTTGTTTGAAGCGGCAAGCCATCACTACGAAGATCAACGTCGCATTGCCGACTCGGTGCCTGAGGCAACTCTGCGTCTCACTCCTGGTCAAGTGAGTGAACGCATCAAAGACTGGCGCTCGTTGATTTCGGTTGCCGCTGTTTAACGTGTCAGGTGGCGAATCGGTCCGCTTGCAGGTCGATGCCCACTAGCGTTTAAGGATCATGGCTTCACCTTCATCTGGCCTCGACGCTGTCGCAGCGCCCCGCTTGCGTTTTGCGCCTTCTCCGACCGGCATGTTTCACATCGGCTCGGGCCGCACCGCTCTGTTCAATTGGTTGTTCGCTCGACACAACGGCGGCACATTCGTGTTGCGCGTTGAAGACACTGACGAGGCGCGCAACGAAGAGCAGTGGTACGAGCTCATTTACAGCTCGATGCGCTGGCTCGGGCTTGATTGGGATGAAGGCCCGCACCTGCAAAGCGCTAATAAGCCACTGCATTCAGCGGCCGCTGAGCGTTTGTACGCCAACGGTAATGCTTATTACTGCGCGTGCACCCAAGACGATGTCAAGGCACGTACCAAAGACAACGCAACGCCGGGCTACGACAAGTTCTGTCGCGATCGTGGGCTGGGGCCGGGCGAGGGGAGAGCCCTTCGCTTTCGCGTGCCGGAAGGCCAGACACAAGTTGTCGATCTGATTCGCGGTGAGCCGCTGTTCGACAACGCCAACATCGAAGACTTCGTGATCGTGCGTTCAACCGGCGTGCCTATGTATCTGTTGGCCAACGTCGTCGACGACATCGACCAAAGAATTACCCATGTCGTCCGCGGCGAAGAGCATCTACCCAACACTCCTAAGCAGTTGATGATTTGGGCTGCGCTCGATGGAGGTGCGACTCCGACTTATGCGCATCTTCCGTTGATCGTCAACGAGAAGCGCCAGAAGATTTCCAAGCGCCGCGACAAGGTGGCGCTCGAGATGTATCGCGACGAGGGCTATCTGGCCGAAGCAATGCGCAATTACCTTGCTCTGCTCGGATGGGCGCCCAAAGGTGATCGCGAAGTCATCACGCTTGAAGAAATGATCGCCGAGTTCCGTCTCGAAGACGTCAACAAATCGAGCGCGTTCTTCGATTTGGTGAAACTCGCACACGTCAACGGTGAGTACATCCGCTCGCTTGATGTCGATGAGTTCATTGCTCGTTGCGAGCCGTTCCTAGACCGCGCTGTCGGTGTTGATTGGCCCAAAGAAGGTTTCGACGCCACCGCGTTTGCTTCGATTGCGCCGCTCGTGCAAGAGCGCGTAAGCCGTCTCGACGAAGTCGCGGCGATGGTCGACTTCTTGTTTCGCGACGACATTGACACTTCGTCGTTCGCAACGATGGCAACCGAAGCCAACGTTGCATTGTTAGACAGCAGCATTGCGCGCTTCGGTGCGCTTGATGTCTGGAATGCTTCGGCCTTGCATTCCGAAATGCTTGCCTTGGCTGAGGCAAGCGGATTGAAACTTGGCAAGGCCCAAGCACCCGTTCGCGTGGCGGTGACTGGGCGCAAAGTTGGTCCACCGTTGTTCGAGTCACTCGAGTTGCTTGGCAAAGAACGCACACTTGCTCGCCTTGGCGCGTTTCGTGACGAGCTGTCGGGCGCTTTGTCGAGCCCTCCGGCGGAGCCTTCGTCGACCGCATGAGAACCTATCCACGCACGATTGCGCGTATAGGCACTGCGATTGTTGTCATCCTCGTTCTCTACTTTGTGTACATCACCTATGAGGTGTGGCACGCGTCGACGCTCGATCAACGCAAACCTGCTGACGCAATCGTTGTGTTGGGCGCAGCGCAATACAACGGACGCCCCTCGCCTGTGTTGCAGGCGCGACTCGATCACGCGGCCGAATTGTGGAAGGCCAAAGTTGCGCCGCGCATAGTCGTTACTGGTGGACGAATCCCTGGCGACAAGAACACCGAAGCTGGTGCGTCGGCTGCGTATCTCGCACAAAAAGGTGTTCCTGACGAATACGTCTTGCGTGAAGTCGACGGACGCACATCGTGGGAGTCATTGCAGGCAGCCGCACGATTCATGAAGGCGCGCGACATCCACAAAATCATCTTGGTGTCAGACTCGTTTCACGACGCGCGTATTGCAGCCATGTCGAAAGGCTTGGGGCTCGAGCCGCAAGTCTCGCCAGCACGAAACTCACCAATCCAAGGTTCTAAGCGAACGCCATACTTCGTGAAAGAAGTAGCGGCACTGGCCATTGGAAAGCCGTTCGGCTTCGATCGCCTCGCCAGTCTCGAACGAAATTTCGACGCTTATCACGGCCAGGGCTCTTAGCTAGTCGGGCGCTCAGGGCGGGCCCGGGGGTGGCTGGTTGTCGGTTAATCTGTGCGAGTCACTCGGTCGGGGGTGGTGTAATCGGCAACACAACTGGTTCTGGTCCAGTTATTAGGGGTTCGAGTCCTCTCCCCCGAGCCAAAACGAGTAACAGAAGAAATGCCACGGTCCCATCGTCTAGCGGCCTAGGACACCACCCTCTCAAGGTGGGTACACGGGTTCAAATCCCGTTGGGACTGCTCACTTCGTTCGCATCCGTCGGGGATTTGAACCTTCGGTTCACCAGTCCCCGGCGAAGCAGAGCTTCGCATTCCGTTGGGACTGCTCACTTCGTTCGCATCCGTCGGGGATTTGAACCTTCGGTTCACCAGTCCCCGGCGAAGCAGAGCTTCGCATTCCGTTGGGACTGGCCTTCGTAACTGCCGGGTTTTCCACGTGAATTCGCCGTTTCGGGTGGATTTATGTGGAAAAGGCGGCGTGAATCGTTGGGACACCAATGGCCACTCTTTTTACTCGTCGAGAAGCAATCGCGGCTGGTCGCACAGATCGTCAGCTTGAATGGGCGGTTGAGCGAGGTCGTTACATTCGAATAGCGCAAGGGGTCTACTTCAAGGCCGACCGACCGCCGACGCAGTTTGAGTGTCGCCTGGCCACGGCCATGCGGGGAGGGGCTCCTGTCTGCGGTGAGCTTGCCGCAGCGCTTCATGGCATCGATGGGTTCGGCACTCCGCTAGACGGTTGCTACACCAACGTGCCACGCGTAGGCGTGGGGCAGACTTTGTTGGCGCTTGCGCCGATGTCCACTGATATTCACTGGGAATGGGCACTCGAATGGGCGCTGCGGAACCGTGAGATAGCCCTGGACGAGGTCGAAGCGGCGCTGTTGACCAAGCGGCGAGGGAACAAGCGCATTCGGCGCGTGTTGAAACTCCGCCCGCCGGGCGCGCCGCCAACGGAAAGCTTGCTCGAGACTTTGATGGTGCAACTCATCAGAACTCAAGCACGGTTGCCAACGCCAACACGACAGCTTGAGGTGCGCAATCGATATGAGGAGTTTGTGGCCCGGATTGATTTGGCCTGGCCTGAGCACGGAGTGTTTGTCGAGCTTGACGGCGAGCGGCACAAAGACCAACCCGTTTACGATGCCAACAGACAGACAAGGGTGATGGCGTCTATGGGTTGGCTAGTAGGCAGGTTTAGTTGGACCGAAGTGACGTGCCACCAAAAGGCAACTGCTCGCAAACTCGTCGAGCTATTTGAGATGGCTGAACTCAGACGAGCGGGGGAGTGCCAAGTTCGGTGAGTACCCTCATCAGTTGGATGGCCCTTAGGAGACGTTATGAACCACGTGACATTGAACGACGGAAACGTAATGCCCATCTTGGGCTTTGGCGTCTTTCAAATTCCCGCCGAGGAGACCGAGAAGGCAGTCGTTGACGCGCTCGCTGCCGGCTACCGGCTGATCGACACGGCTGCGTCATACGGCAACGAAGAAGCCGTTGGGCGCGCCATCGCAAACAGTGGCATCGATCGCAGCGAGATCTTTGTTACAACGAAGTTGTGGATTCAAAAGGGCGGTTTCGATGCATCCAAACGAGCATGCATTTCATCACTCGAAAAGCTTGGTCTCGATTACGCCGATCTTTACCTGATCCACCAACCACTCGGTGATTACTACAGCGAATGGCGCGCAATGGAAGAGCTTCAGAAAGAAGGCAAGGTCCGCTCGATTGGCGTGTCGAACTTTGCAGCAGATCGGCTCGTCGACCTGATTGCACACAACACAGTTGTGCCGGCCGTGAATCAGATGGAGACAAACCCGTTCCATCAACAGACCGAGTATCAGGCGCTCCTCGAAAGCAAAGGTGTGCAGCTTGAGTCGTGGGGACCGTTCGCCGAGGGTCGAAATAGCCTGTTCACCAACCCGCTTCTGACAGCAATTGGTGAGGCACACGGCAAGTCGACTGCGCAGGTCGTCTTGCGCTGGCTGATCCAACGTGAAGTCGTTGTGGTTGCGAAGACTGTGAGTCGCGATCGGATGGCACAGAATCTTCACGTCTTCGACTTCGAGCTGACCGACGACGAGATGAAGCAGGTCGCCGGTCTTGACTCGGGAGCCTCGCAATTCTTCGACCACCGCGATCCGAAGATGGTGGAGTGGCTCAACTCTCGCGCCGACGGTTGAGGTCGGAGCCTGATCTAGCTGCTCTGCAGTCTTACTGCCACGAGGGCGACATCGTCTTCTGTGTTCGCGGGCAGCATCGCGTTTAACAACTCATCACAAAGGTCGTCGAGTTTGCGGTCTTTGAGGCGATTCAAGACTTTTCGCAGAACCACAATTCCTTCGTCAATCGACTGTCCACGCCGTTCGATCAGGCCGTCGGTGTAAAGCAACACTGTGGCTCCTGCTGCTAGCTCTACTTCTGATTCGTGTCGTTCAGAGTGCGGCGCAACTCCCAACAAGACGTCATTCGACGGGTCGTCAAGACTCCGCACTTGGCCATCTGGACTGATGACGAACGGTGGGGGATGGCCAGCGTTAGACCAACGCAAGTAGAAGGCGTGATCCGCCTTTTGGACCAATCGGGCAACGACGGCAGTAGCAGTAGCCCCAAGGTCAAGAGATTCGATCGCGAGATCAACTTTTTGCAAAACACTTGCGGTGTTGTCACTGGCAGAGACTGCGATGCCGCGCACGAGTGTGCGCATCTGCCCCATAACCGACGCGGCAAAACTGTCATGGCCGACCACGTCGCCGATCGCAACAACGGTTGAACCGTCGGGATGTTGGAACCCGTCGTACCAGTCGCCTCCGACTTGTGCGATCTCAGCCGCCGGTTCGTAACGCACTGCAATTTCGAGCGCTTCCGGCCTCGGTGGGGCAGTGAGCATTGAGCGTTGAAGCTCCTCGGCCAAGTGCTGTTGTTGTCGGTAGAGGCGAGCGTTATCGAGCACCAGGCCAGCTCGTCCGGCAATGTGGCGGGCGGTCGCAAAGTCTTCAGGGGTAAACGGTGGAGTGTTGGCCGTTCGGCACAGCGACAGCAAGCCAACCGTGCCGTTGCGCCCGACCAGAGGCAGCACGGCAACGGAGTTTGGGTCAAGCTCCGTCAACATCGTCAGAGCGGGACCTTTGGGAAACATTGCCGTCAGAGAGGTCAGCGCATCAGTGGCGAGTAGTTCTGGTTGTGCGAAATTCATTGCACGAACGACGATGGTGTCGTCGCTTATCTCGCCCAGGCGAGCTCGTGCGTAGTCATTTACAAGGTCGCGTTTGGAAGGATCTCGATGCCATCCCATGGCAGTGCCGAGGCCCCGGCGATCGTTTACTTGTGCAGTGTCGTCAACGAGCGTGACAACGCACCAATCAGCCAGCACAGGCACGATCAACTTTGTCAAGCGTTGAGCGGCTTCGGCCGGGTTTAGCGAAGACATCAGATCTTCGGTTATACGACTCAACAGGTCAGCGCGTTCAACCGCACGGTTTGTTTGTTCTTGCAGTGCTCGCCGAGCAGTCACGTCTAGAAAGTAGACAGACAGACCTTCGGGGCTTCGCAAGACTCGCACTTCGTACCAAGCATTCAAGGGCTCTGGGTAAAAGGCATCGAAAGTTACCGTCTCGCCGGTGTCCATTGCGTGTCGGTAGTTTGTTTCGAAGTCGGTATTCGCGGCTGCAGGAAACAGTTCCCACAAGTTCGCGCCGACAAGCTCTGAGCGCGTGTGGCCCAACATCCTTTCTGCTTCAGCGTTGGCGTAAGTAAATTCCCAATTCGTGTCTAAAGAAAAGAATGCCGTTGCCATCGACTCGATGATTCGACCGACCGCCGCTTCGGATTCGCGATATTTGGTTGCGTCCCAAGCCGCACCCAGCAACCTCACTGCGTCGCCGGCCTGGTTGCACAGCGTGCGGCCGCGTGCGCCGATCCACTTGACATCACCCGACGAAGTGACAATGCGATATTCCGATGTGAACTCGGTGCGATTTGAGATCGCGAACTCAAGGTCGGCTTGCACCCGCTCGAGGTCGTCTACGTGCACGCGGGCATTGAAACTTTCAATCGTGCGATCGAATGAGGTTGAGTCGTAATCGAACAGGTCGATCAGGCGGTCATCCCAACTGAGGGTTGCTGACACTAGATCCCAGTCAAACGTGCCTATTCCGGCGGCCGCGATGGCGAGCTCGAGGAGTTCCCGATTGACGACCTCGCGTTGAAGAGTGCTATCTGTCACGGCACATCCTTGCTCCAAGCCGAGAAGGAGAGGCGACTGTCTCACCCGTGAACAACTTAATCGAGATGATCCGCTGAATCTCGCCCGGCTGAGGCGCAGCCTTCGTCAGGAGGTCACCGCACTCAGTGCCATTTGCGCCCAACACTTTGCGGTTGAGACCCGCGCTAGCAGGGTATCGAGACGCTGACATTCTTTTGTTGCTTGTTCTCAGCTTGAGTGCGACGCAAGTCGATGTCGCACCGAACTTTACTGGCGAAATCCAATGAGGAGCCCCCATATGGACGCAATAACTTTGCTCAAACAGGATCACAAAGCAGTCGAGAAGCTCTTCAAGGAGTTTGAAAACCTGAAGAAGAAAGACGGCACTCCTGCGCAAAAGAAGAAGGTCGTGCGGGCAGTCATCAAAGAGCTGTCGATTCACGCTGCGATCGAAGAGCAAGTCTTTTACCCCGACGTTCGCGAGAAGGATGACGACGAAGAAGACGACGTTCTAGAGGCTCTCGAAGAGCACCACATCGTCAAGTGGACGTGTGACGAACTCCACAAGATGGAGCCAACTGACGAGCGCTATGACGCCAAGATGACCGTGCTCATGGAGCTGGTTCGGCACCACGTCGAAGAAGAAGAGCAAGATATGTTTCCCGAGGTACGTAAAGCGCTCGGCCGCAAGACGTTGCTGGAAATGGGCGAGCGTCTTGAGAAGCTAAAGAAGAAGGTTCCGACGAAGCCGATGCCTCGCAAGCCAGACACCCCTCCCAAGAACAGAGTCACCCGACGCGTCACCGCGAAAGCCAAGGCGTAGCTGTGACGAAGGAGCACGGTTCTCAACTTGACGGCGCGGACTTGTCTGCCGCAGACGACGAAGGCAAAGTCGAACACCCAACGGGTGAGAAACAAGCCGAAGAGAACAAGCAGAACGAGCCTCCCGCTTAGTGTCACAGTTCTCTCGAGTTGTCGTTATCTATAACCCCAATAGCACTGGCGACGGCGAGCAGATGGCCCGTGACCTTGTGCAGAGCCTTTCCCTGGCTGTGCCGATCGACCTGATTGAAACGGAACATGCTGGGCACGCTGATGAAATTGCCTATGAAGTTGCGCGCGCAGAGACCCGTCCACTAATCATCTCGTCGAGCGGCGACGGCGGTTACAACGAAGTTGTGAATGGTGCTTTGCGGGCCCAACTCGAAGGGGCTCGTCCTGTCTGTGCAGTTCTTGCGGCGGGCAACGCGAACGATCACAGTCATGCAATCACGCAAGAAGAGTCTTTGGTTGATCTCATTGTCAACGAAAGCGTGCACGAAATCGATGTGCTAGCGATGACTGTTCGTTCTGCAAGTGGTCAGCAGGTGAGATACGCGCACTCCTACATCGGGCTGGGCTTGACTCCAACCGTCGCAGTCGAGTTGAACAAGAACCGTCTGACTTGGTTTAAGGAGACTTACCTCGTATTCAGAACTTTGCGAGCGCTTCAGCCAGTTGAGATTGAAGTCGACAACAGAGTCTTGCGCATCGACAGCCTGGTTATCTCAAATATCAATCGCATGGCCAAGGTGTTGAGCATGGCTCGAAATGCCAGGCCCGACGACGGGCGTTTCAAAATAACGGTTATTCCCAACCGCTCGCGCTTTCGTTTGTTGCACACCTTGATCACGGCGATGGCCAAGGGTCTAGCCGGAAAGAGCGCAAAGCAGTTTGACTTCACTGCTACTAAGCAAATGGCTGTGCAGGCAGACGGAGAAGTCATCGAACTCGACGCGCAAGACAGCGTAAGCATCGCAGTGATGCCTTCTGCGCTCTCGACATTGCGCTGAGGAGCTGTTTGGCCCCTTGAGTCAAGCGATCAAGTTCTGCTTGGCGCGTTCGTCGGTTTCAGCGAACGCGACGAGGTCGCTTCTTCGAGACTTTGGCGTTCCTTCTAACGGTAAAGCGCGCGGCCCGTCTGTGCACTCGGCGGGTTTCATGGTCGCTGCGGATGGCGACCGGACGTCCGGCACTTCGCACATTCCGGTAAAAGAAGAACTTGGCTGTTTCGCACAAGCCCAGATAGGTAACCACCATCACGGCGAGAATGGCCAAAAACTTGATCGGAAGGCTTGTGAAACCGAGCATTCCTGCGAGGGGCGAGAAGGGAAGCACGAGTGCCACGGTCACACACGTCAATGTCGTGGCCGTGAGGGGGGCGCTGGCTTTGCTCGTCCAGAACGGCGAGCGTCGCGTGCGAATGACGAAGATCACGAGGGTCTGCGTGGCAAGTGACTCTACGAACCATCCGGTGCGGAACTCGTCAACACCAGCGTCGAGCACTCTAAGCATCACCCAGAACGTTATGAAGTCGAACACCGAACTGATTGGCCCGAAGACGATCATGAAGCGTCGGATAAACGCGACGTTCCACGCCGATGGACGTGCCAGCTGTTCAGCGTCGACGTGATCGGTTGGAATGGCGGTCTGGCTCAGGTCGTAGAGCAAATTGTTGAGCAGGATTTGGCCCGGAAGCATTGGTAAATAACTCAAGAAGGCAGAAGCCCCGGCGGCTGAGAACATGTTGCCGACGTTCGATGACGTAGCCATCAGCACGTACTTGATCGTGTTGGCAAATATTCGGCGGCCCTCGACGACGCCGTCGGCCAGTACGCCGAGATCTTTGTCAAGCAGCACAATGTCGGCAGCGTCGGTGGCGACCTCGGTTGCTCCTTGCACCGAGATGCCGACATCGGCGTCGTGTAATGCGACGGCATCGTTTACCCCGTCGCCCAAGAACGCTACGTCAACCCCCAGCTGTCGTTGTGTACGAATGACTCGCGACTTCTGTTCGGGTGTCACGCGCGCAAAAACGCGCGTTGTCGGTATTCGTGCGCGTAGCTCGTCGTCGCTCATCTCTGAGAGCTCTGTGCCGCTGATCACATCGCCACTCGCCAGGCCGAGCTCATCGCAAACCCGTGATGCAACAACAGGGTTGTCTCCCGTGATCACCTTTACCTGCACGCCGAGCGCGTCGAGGCGCTCCAGGGCAAAGGCAGCGCCGGCCTTGGGTCGGTCAGAGAACGTCAGGAAGCCCGACAAGACAAGGTCTGTTTCATCACCCGCCTCAATGTTGTGCCCTTTGTTGAAACGGCGCGTGGCTATGGCAATCACGCGCTCGCCCTTGCCAAATAGACTCTCGACCACAGCACCCGCGCTCTCAGGAATTTCGCAGCATCGGGCAAGCACTGCCTCGGGCGCTCCCTTGGTGATCAAACGAAATGCGTCACCGTCATCCACTAATACCGACGCAAGCTGTCGGTCATGGTCGAACGGCAAACTTCCCCGACGGTAAGGAAGAGAGATTGCGCCGCCCTTGCTTAGCGCTGCCTCGTACAGCGCGACGTCGAGCGCATTGCCCCCTACGATGCGGTTGTCTTCGACGATTGCGTCGTTGCACACAATTCCGTCGTTCAGCAGGCTGTCGTCGGCTTGTCCATTGGGGGCAATGCCACCTGTGAAAGCAATGTGCCCCTCGGTCAGCGTTCCGGTCTTGTCAGTAAAAAGCACCTCGATGTTGCCGAGGTCTTCGATGGCCACCAGCCGCTTCACCAGAACACGCTTCTTGGTCAAGCGCCGCGCGCCGGTCGAGAGGCTGACGGTAACAATGGCGGGCAGGAGCTGTGGAGTTATGCCGATTGCGATCGCGAGAGCGAAAAGCAGTGCGTCGAGCAAACCGTGGTGCAAGACAACGTTTATCGCGAGAATTGCGCAGCACAGCGCGCCAGCGACTCTCACGAGCAGAAGTGAAAAGTCGTTTAGGCCGATTTGAAACGCCGTGCGAGGTTGCCGGTCAGCGAGGCCCGCTGCGATGCGCCCAAAATCTGTGCTCGTTCCGGTACGCGCAACAATACCGGTAGCAGCGCCTGATCGCACAACAGTGCCCATAAGCGCGCAGCAATCGTCTGTACCTGCCACTGCTGTTTTTGCGACCGGCATCGATTCGCCGGTAAGTACGGCTTCATCACATTCGAGTGCTTGGCTATCGATTAGCCGCAAATCAGCTGGCACGATGTCGCCCACGCCGACGTGCACGATGTCGCCCGGCACAAGATCGACAACGTCGATCTTCGTTAGTCGGCCGTTTCTTGTAACTGTCGCTGTATGACGAATGGTGTCGTGGAGAGTTTCGACGGCCTGCTCTGATCGATACTCATTAAAGAACCCAAAGCCGACTGAAAGCGCCACTATGACAAACACGATCACGGCATTTGTGCGGTCGCCGGTGACGAGTGACAACCCGGCGGCGAGCATCAACAGAACGAGCAATGGGTTGCGGATCTGACGCGCGAGCACAACCCAGGGCCGCGCGCCGTGTAAGCGAAGCGCGTTCGGCCCGAGAGCTGAGAGTCGGTGAGCCGCCTCGATACCTGTCAGCCCGCGATCGACATGGGTATCGAACTGAGTCGCCGCAGCCTCGATTGAAAGTTGGGCGACGAACGCGAGCTCGATTGGTTTCGTGAACGTGACAGAGGTGGTCATAGCTGATTGCACCGAGCGTAATCACGCGCCCTGCTTCTCGCCCGGCGGATTGTCACGCCATACGCATCAAGGACCTTTGACCCTGTTGATGGCGGTCAGTGAACAGGTTGGCTTAGTGCTGCATCCCAAGAACAAGAAGGTGATCACGATGCGAGCAGTGGTTTACGAGGGTGACGGCTCGAAGAGTTGGTCTGAAGTAGCCGATCCAAAGTTGATCGACGACACAGACGCAATTGTGCAGATCGATGCCGTGACAATTTGCGGGACAGACCTACATATTCTGAACGGCGATGTGCCTGAAGTAACGCCCGGGCGAATTCTCGGCCACGAGGCTGTCGGCACTGTCATCGAAACAGGCATGGCCGTACGCAGCATTGTTGTCGGTGATCGCGTGTTGTTGTCGTGCATCTCGTCGTGTGGTCAGTGTGAACCCTGTCGAGTCGGTCGGTATGGTCAGTGTCGCAATGGCGGCGGTTGGCAACTCGGGCACACCATCGATGGCGTGCAGGCCGAATACGCGAGAATTCCTTTCGCCGACTACTCGTGTCACCGAGTTCCCGACGGCCTGACCGACGAACGCGTTTTGTATCTCTCAGATGTTTTGCCGACGGGATACGAAGTGGGCGTGCTCAACGGACATGTGCAACCGGGCGACGTCGTTGTGGTCGTTGGCGCGGGTCCGATTGGTCTGTCGGCGGTGTTGGGTGCGCGGCTGTTCTCCGCTAGCAAGATCGTTGCTATCGACCCGCAAGCGTCTCGACTTGATGCTGCTAAGCGATTCGGCGCGGACTACGCAGTTCATCCCGATGATGCGAAGCGGATGGTGTCTGAAATAAGCGGCGGCCTCGGCGCCGACGTGACTATCGAGGCGGTAGGCAAACCCGAATCGTTTGAGCTTTGCACTTCGCTTGTTCGCCCTGGCGGCCGAGTGGCGAACGCCGGGGTGCACGGCAAGCCAGTGCAGTTCCATCTCGAGTCTTTGTGGATCGCCGACATCACTGTTACCACCGGATTGGTTGACACCAGTTCGATACCGACACTGCTTCGACTCGTCGAGTCAGACAAGCTCGATCCAACAATGTTCACTACGCACCGTTTCAACATCCATCAAGCAATGGCTGCGTATGACTTCTTCGCCGATGCTGACCGGTACGAAGCTTTGAAGGTGCTCATGCACCGCGATTAATGCACGTGGCGATTGATGCATGTGTCATCAGCAGTCATCAGCAGTAAGCAGCGCTAATGCTTTCGTGGCACAACGACGACGGGGCAGGGGGAGTGATGGACCACTTGTTGACTTACAGAGCCAAGTAGCAGGCCACTGAACCCGCCCCGGCCGCGCGATCCAACGACGACAAGGTCTGCGTCTTTGGCGCTTTCGAGTAAGGCTCGTGCTGGCAAATCGTTGACGATCTTTGCCTCGATGCGGGTGGCAGGGTGTTCGGCAAGTACTGCTTCGATCTCTTCGCCGAGCAGCGCCTCTTGGGCCTTTTCGACATCGGGCAGTGCTACGGCGGGTACTGCTGGTCCATTCCAATACGCCCACGGCGTGTCCCACGCGTGGACGGCCGTCAATGTCGCATCACGCAGAATGGCTTCGCGAGCCGCCCAGTGAAACGCTTCACGTGCGGCGGCTGATCCATCGACTCCAACAATAATTTGCTCCGGCATCGCGCTTCCTTTCAGTCGTGGTGCTTGCGGCGCGACAACACGCCACGCCTTCGTGTTGATTTGCATTGCCGCTTGTTGATGTCAGTCGACGACCTCAGGGTGCGCATGGCGCATGTGTTTCGTCGTTCGCAGCCAATGCATTCAGTTCCATCGACTCGATCGAGTGATCCGTTTGCCTGATGCCAACAGCCGCCGCATTGTTCGCACACGAGGTTGATTTGATCGAGCTCGATCACGGCAGTGAGTTGAAGGCCACCGCATTCGCGACAACGCAACTCGTGGTCCGACACAAGCACAGACGACGAGAGCGCTTGCGTCGTCGTCTGTGCTGAGCGTAAGGAAAGTAGATCCCTAGCCACGGTCGACCGGTACGGTTGCCTTGTTGGTTGCGGCAGCGGGGACGTGGATGCGCACTTCCAGCACGCCATCTTTGTAACTCGCCTTGACATCATCAGAGGTGGCGCCGGCTGCGAGGGGAAGCGACCGCTCGAACGCCCCATAACGAACCTCGGAACGGTAGTAGTCGCGCCCGGCTTCTTGGTCGGCGTGTCGCCGTTCCGCGTGGATGTGCAGGATGCCATCGTTGATCGTGATCTCGACGTCCTTGTCAGGGTCAACCCCGGGAAGGTCGGCGCGCACGATCATGTCGTCACCTTGACGGAACTCCTCCACACGAAGGTCGTCATCGCCGAAACCAAAAAGATCGGGAAAGCGTGGCCACGATGCTTGGCGAATAAGTGCCGGCCAGCCACCAGACGAGAAAGGTGCGTCGAAGAGATCTAGAACACCGCCGTTGGGTGCTGTGGGTTGGCGTCTCGTTCTCATGGTGTTCTCCTTCTGTTGTTCTTCGTGGATGCGACCCAGGTCTTGACCGACGCTTGATCACATCGCGACACCACGCTGTCGCCCTGTCGCTCCTATGAACAGGGTCGAAAGTCACCGATTGTTCTCCTCATCGCTCACCGACGGCGAATCAGGTGGGCGTAGGATTCGAGCCTCGTGATGCGTGTATTTCTCGTCGACGACCATGAGGTTGTTCGTCGCGGGCTTGCTGATTTGCTAACTGCGCAAGGTGACTTCGACATCGTCGGCGAGGCGGCGACCGCTGAGGAGGCTTTGTTTCGCGCTCCCTTGCTTCATCCCGACGTCGTGGTGCTTGATGTTCGTCTGCCCGACGGCAACGGAATAGAGGTGTGTCGCGACCTGCGGTCGGCCGATCCAGCCCTAATGTGCTTGATGCTCACGTCATACGACGATGAGCAGGCTCTGATCGGCGCAGCAATGGCCGGAGCCAGCGGCTATCTCCTCAAAGACGTAAAGGGAAACGACTTTGTCGGAGCGATTCGACGGGTTGCGCAAGGTGAGTCACTACTCGATCCGCAAACGGTCGGAGAGGTCGTCGCTGGGGTTCACACCCGTCGTGCAAGTGACCCGCTGTCAGAGTTGACACCTCAAGAACGCAAATTGCTCGGCCACATTGCCGAGGGAAAGACCAATCGCCAGATCGCCGCTGAAATGTTCCTTGCCGAAAAGACAGTGAAGAACTACGTGTCGAACGTCCTGATGAAGCTTGGAATGTCCCGACGAACCGAGGCGGCGGTGTTTGCTGTACGGCTGAGCGAGCACGGCGAACACACTGGGCACAAACCGTGATGGATCACATCGGGCCGGCACGTCTTCGCGCATTGCTCGACTCAGTTCTTGCGGTCGCGTCCGAACTCGACTTGTCGACAGTGCTGGGGCGCATTGTTGCTTCGGCGGCTGACCTCGCCGACGCGCGATATGCAGCGCTTGGGGTGCTCGACGAGACCGGAACCGAGCTTGCCGACTTCTTGACGGTGGGCATGGACGACGAAGTCAAAGCGAAGATCGGCAACCTGCCGCGCGGTCACGGCATTCTCGGCATGCTGATCGTTGATCCCAAGCCACTCCGCCTTCCGAATTTGGCCGAGCACAGCGAGAGTTACGGGTTTCCGCCCAATCATCCGCCGATGACATCTTTTCTCGGAGTACCAATTCGATTGCACAATCGCGTATTCGGAAACCTCTATCTAACCGACAAACGGTCGGCTGAGGTCTTTAGCGATATTGATGAGGAGGTCGTAGTAACGCTTGCATCAGCCGCGGCAATCGCCATCGAAAACGCGCGCCTGCATGCACAAGTCGAGGAAATGGCTGTAGTCCAAGATCGCGAGCGCATCGCTCGCGACCTGCATGACACAGTCATACAGAGGTTGTTTGCTGCTGGGCTATCGCTTCAGGCGACGGCCCAGCGAACGTCTCATGACGTGACTGAACGCATTGAGTCGACCGTTGACGAGCTCGACTCAATAATTCGCGAAGTCCGATCAGTGATCTTTCAGCTTGAAGAACCAAAGGTCGCGTCGGGGCTGCGACTGGCGGTGCGCGCGATGGCTGCTGAAGTGAGTCGAGTCTTAGGCTTTGAGGTCGTTGTTGACATCGATGATCTGATCGACGACGTCGAGTTCTCTGCTGACGCGCGTCATGGCCTCATCACAACGCTGCGCGAAGCGCTCACCAACGTTGCCCGCCATGCAAAAGCAACAGCAGTCGAAGTAGTTGTCGTTCTCGATGACGACGACGTGGTGCTTAAGGTGGCCGACAACGGATGCGGGCTGAACGACCAGCGCGCCCTGGGTGGCAAGGGAATTGCAAACGCTGCTGAGCGTGCCAAAACACTGGGCGGCTCGATTGTTGTAGCCGACGGGCCCGAAGGCGGCACAGTTCTCGAATGGCGCGTACCGCTAAAGGTGCAATAGAGCGTGTGAGCGGTCAACCGACGTCGTTGAAGGCGAGGCTTTAAACTTGTGGAACCCTGTGACCTTCGGCCCTATTGCATCGCTTCGCCATCGCGCACGATCTATCCATGACAGCAGCGAGCGCTCTCGCGCATCAATGAGAGCAGTGCTCGAGCGTCCCACCAATGATGGTGGAGCGGCCAGTAGTTGGTACGCCTTAACGTCTTCAGAGGTGGCCGCAAATGTTGGGTCTGACCACGAGCTCGGCTTAGACCAGACCGAAGCCGAGCGTCGATTGCTTGTCGATGGGCCGAACGAGTTGATTGGCGAGAAGGCTCGCTCGCCGTGGTTGATGCTTCTTGCTCAATTCACCAACACCATCATCGTTGTGCTGATGTTGGCGGGTGTAGTGACGGTTGTTGTCGGTGACACGAAAGACGCATTGATCATTGCGACGGTTATCACTCTCAACGCCGTCATCAGTTTCTTTCAGGATTACAGAGCCGAACAGGCAATCGCAGCGTTGAAACGGTTGAGTGAGCCGCAGGCGCGCGTAACACGAGGTGGCCAGACCCGCACCGTGTCAGCCGAGCACCTCGTAGTAGGCGACGTGATTGAACTAGAACCCGGCGACGTTGTACCGGCCGACGCGCGACTGATACAGGCGCCGAGCTTGCGCGTCGATGAGTCGACGCTCACAGGCGAATCAGTTCCCGTCGACAAAGCCCCTGATGTGATTGCGGGTGATGAAGTTCCGCTTGCCGATCAGCGCAACATGTTATTCAAGGGAACCGAGGTCACCTACGGGCGCGGCCGCGCAATGGTGGTCGCGACCGGCACTCGCACTCAGCTCGGCCAGATAGCGCAGCTCTTGCGGGCCCACCGAGCGCCGCCAACTCCATTGCAACGCCGCCTTGCCTTGCTCGGTCGTCAACTAGCTCTTGGAGTTGTTGCGATTTCAGCAGTCGTGTTCGCAATTGGTGTTGCATCCGGAGAATCACTCACGCGAATGCTGCTTGTCGCAGTGAGTCTTGCCGTTGCTGCGATACCCGAATCGCTTCCGGCCGTAGTTACGTTGTCGTTGGCGCTTGGCGCGCATCGGATGGTCGTTCGTCGCGCGATCGTGCGAAAGCTGCCCGCGGTCGAGGCCTTGGGTTCTGTCACTGTCATCGCCACTGACAAGACGGGCACGCTAACGCAGGGTCGCATGGCGGTCGAGCGCCTTTGGGTGGGTGGTCAAGACTTCGAAGTGACTGGGTCGGGTTACGTCCCTGAAGGAGAGATCCGCAGCGAGGTATCCGGTGAATCGCTGATAGATGACTCTCGCCACTCGATGCTGCAGCGACTACTAACTGCGGGAGCTCTCGCAAATGATGCTGCCCTGATTGCGCCCGGCGACGACAACGACGAGTGGGGTGTTGCCGGCGACCCGACTGATGGCGCACTTTTGGTGGTTGCGGCCAAGGGTGGAGTTACGCGCGACGAATTGAGTTCGTCGCTTCCGCGAGTTGCAGAAGTGTCGTTTGATTCACGGCGTAAACGTGTGACGACCGTGCACGGCGCGACTTCCAATGAGCTTGTTGTCGCGACGAAAGGGGCGGTTGAAAGTGTCTTGTCGTGTGCAACCATGCTCCTTGTTGGTGATGGAAGCGATCGGGCGATCACTGACGACGATCGCGATGTCATCACAGCGCGCGCAGAGCGCTACGCCGCCGACGGGTACCGCGTGTTGGCTGTTGCCGGACGGGCAATTGACGCGCTTCCACCGCGCATTGCCGACGTCGAGCAAAGCCTCGTGTTCTATGGATTGGTAGCGATGATGGATCCACCGCGACCAGAAGCGGCCGACTCTGTTCGCGCTGCTCATCGCGCTGGCATCCAAGTTGTAATGATCACCGGAGACCATCCTTCGACGGCACAAGTAGTCGCTGAGCGTCTGGGCATTCTCGACGGGCGCCGGGTCGTGCGCGGCGACGAGCTTTTCAAGATGGCTGACAATGAACTAGCCGAAGCGGTGCCCGACATAGCCGTCTTTGCCCGCACGACAGCTGAGCAAAAGCTCGACATCGTGCGGGCATGGGCGGCTCGTCATGAGGTAATTGCCATGACGGGCGACGGTGTCAACGACGCGCCGGCGCTTCGTCGTGCCGACATCGGAGTCGCAATGGGAAGAAGTGGCACCGACGTTTCCAAAGAAGCGGCCGACATCGTGCTTGCCGACGACAATTTTGCTTCCATCGTTGCGGCGGTCGGAGAGGGACGTCGTGTGTACGACAACATTCGGCGGTTCGTTCGCTACGGGCTCATCGGCGGAGTAGCCGAGATCTGGGTGATGCTGCTCGGACCGTTTGTCGGGCTGTCGCTGGCGCTGCTTCCAGGTCAGATTCTCTGGATCAACCTGCTCACCCATGGACTTCCCGGCCTCGCCCTTGGTGTTGAGGCAGCCGAAGACGACACCATGAGCCGCCCGCCGCGCCGTCCTGCTGAAAGCATCTTTGCCCGAGGCCTTGGCCGTGATGTTGCGGTCATGGGAATCTGGACCGCCGCAGTCAGCCTCGGCCTCGGCATCTGGGGCAATGAGACTGGGCGGCCGTGGCAGACAATGATCTTCACCAGTCTTGCATTGCTTCAGCTCGGCAACGCGATTGCGTTGCGATCCGAGAAGCGCTCGGTGCTCGCACTCGGCTGGCGCACAAACCGCCCGCTCGCATTGACCCTGCTCGCGACGCTCGCGCTGCAACTCGTAGCTGTGTATTGGCAACCTCTGCAAAATACCCTTGAGCTTGATCCACTTGGGTTGCGCGATCTGATCGTCGTACTCGCTGCGTCTTCGCTCGGACTTCTGGCGATCGAAGCCCAAAAGTTTCTTGCTCGCCGACGTGCGGTCTCGCTTCTTGTGCCTTAGCGACGCTACCCAAATGACTTTCGGCCCTAGTCGCAGCGGCTGCTCACGACGACGCTCGTCGGCGGAGCAAGGAGATCGTTATGGAAATGCTGCCGCAAACGCGTGCCGACTCGACGCTTGCGCGAACGTTACGTCCGCGCTCGGTTGCCGTTATTGGCGCCGGTCGAGAACCAGGAGGCATCGGTCGCGCAATTTTCGACAACCTGCTCCGTTGCAATTTTCAAGGGCCGGTCTTCCCCGTTAATCCGCATGCTCTCTTTGTCGCCAGTGTTCAATCGTATGGTTCGGTGCTCGATATACCGGGGCCGGTTGATCTCGCGGTCGTCGCTGTGCCTGCCGAGCACGTGCTCAATGTGGCTAAAGAATGCGCCGCCACAGGGGTTGGTGGAGTTGTTGTGATCTCTGCCGGCTTTGCGGAGGTCGACGAGGCCGGTCGCAACTTGCAAGACGAGCTAGCGCGATTAACGCGAGACCATGGCATGCGAATGGTTGGGCCGAACTGTCTTGGCGTTGTCAACACCGACCCAGCAGTGAGTCTCAATGCAACTTTCATGCCACAGCCCGTATTGTCGGGAAGCGTCGCACTCCTCTCGCAGTCAGGCGCCGTAGGAATCGCTGCGATTGAGGCTGCGACAAGAGTCGGTCTCGGCCTTTCGTCTTTTGTGTCGGTCGGCAATAAGGCCGACGTGAGCGGTAACGACTTACTCAGTTACTGGGAGCACGACGAGCACACGAAGATCGTCATGCTTTATCTCGAGTCTTTTGGCAACCCCCGACGATTCAGCGAGATCGCTCGTCGAGTGGCTCGTGACAAACCCATTATCGCGGTGAAGAGTGGTCGCAGCGTGGCGGGCGTGAACGCCGCCACGTCGCACACGGGTGCAATGGCAACCTTCGACGCAAGCGTTGACGCTTTGTTTCATCAAGCGGGCGTCGTTCGTGTCGACACGGTTGATGAGATGGTTGACGCGGCCCTGGTGCTTGACCGTCAAAGCATCCCTCTCAGCAATCGGGTCGCCATCGTGGGCAACGCCGGTGGTCCCGCAATCATGGCGGCTGACGCGTGCGAAGCCGCCGACTTGAAGGTGGCTCAGCTGTCGGGCGTGACGGCGCAGCGACTGCGTATGGTTCTTCCGCAGATCGCGCACGTCGTTAACCCTTTTGATTTGCTTGCTGGGGCGAAGGCATCCGACTACGAAGCAGCGCTTGGCGCAGTGCTGGCCGACGATGAGGTTGACGCTGTTGTTGTGATCTACACACGCGCGCAACCCGGGGGGACTGGTGCTGTAATGCAGGCAATCACGACGGTCTCCGCGCAACATCCAGATAAGACGGTCGTTGGCTGCTTCCTCGGCATGCAAGGCGCAGTGACCTCTCCGACAATTCCTTGTTTCCGGACTGTCGAAAGTGCGGTGCTTGCTCTAGGTCGCGTCGTTCGATATGCAGCGTGGCGTCGTCAGCCACACGGAGAGGTTCCTCAGTTCGACATAGATCAACAAGCAGCTCGCAAAACTATTGAGCGCGCCCCGGGTGGGTGGCTCGCGGTAGACGATGCTGCATACTTGCTCGGCGCTTACGGTATTCCTGTCATTGCATCCGTGCTCGTGGATGGCGTCGACGGCGCTGTAGCCGCAGCAGAGACGATCGGATTTCCGGTAGTGGTGAAGTCAGCCGACCCTGATCTTGTTCATAAGACAGATGTGGGCGCTGTGCATGTTGATCTGCGCACTCCGAAGGACGTTCGTGCTGCCGCATTGGCATGTGCGGCAGCATGCGGCGGGTTGAGTCGGTTGGCGGTGCAACCGATGGTGCAAGGTGGTGTTGAAGTGATCATTGGTATCGCCCATGACGAACGATTCGGGCCGCTCGTGATGTTTGGCCTAGGTGGCATAGCAACCGAGTTGCTTGCTGACCGAGCGTTTCGCTCGGTTCCGATGACGAATCGCGAGGCCGAGTCGCTTGTGCGCGAGATTCGGGGACACCCGCTGCTGTTTGGTTATCGCGGCGCACCCGCCGTCGATGTCGACGCGCTTGAAGAAGTTTTACTTCGTGTTGCACAGCTGGCTTACAACGTTCCCGAATTGCTCGAGATGGATCTCAATCCGGTGATTGTCACGCCTTTGGGAGCAGTCGTCGTCGACGCCAAGGTCCGTCTCAAAATCGATAGTCGCGCGATGAGCTTCGGCTCGGCACCGTAACTAGTTCTTTGGAATCACAACTGATGGGAAGTGATGTCATGAATGCACTGGTCGTGTACGAATCGATGTTCGGAAACACCAAGCAGGTTGCGCAGGCGATAGCCAGCGGCCTTGCTAACGACCACCGCGTCAGACTTGCTGAGGTGAGCGAAGCGCCGATGACTGTTGGCGACGACATCGATCTGTTGATCGTTGGCGGCCCAACCCATGCCTTTGGGCTCAGTCGTCCAGACACCAGAGACTCGGCACGCAGGCAAGCACAGGGCAACGAGCTTGTGTCAAAGGGCATCGGCCTCCGCGAATGGTTACAGGGGGCAGCGATTCCAGCGGGAGTACCGATAGCGGCGTTCGACACAAAGGCGAAAAAGCCAAGACTGCCTGGCTCAGCCGCCCGCTCTGCCCAGAGGCGATTGCGCAAATCTGGCCACCCCGCAGCCAGGAGAGCCACAAGTTTTTATGTGAACGGGACGCGCGGGCCACTTGTAGAAGGCGAGCTCGAGCGAGCACAACGGTGGGGATCTGCGCTCGCTGCGCAAGTGCCCGCGCTGCGGTAGTGGCGACGAAGCCTGGCGTTACGGAAAGGGACCTTTGACCCTGACGAGCGCTGGGTCCCACAACGCATCCTGAACCTAGGCGGCTAACGACATCAGCGCTCAGTGAAAGGCGGCAGACACATGCAGCAGCTAATAGAGATCGAACTCGAGGACATCCCGAGGGACGAATGCGCGAATCTTCTCGCATCCCATCGATTCGGCCGTCTGGCCGTCGACCTAGACGACGGCCCCACTATCTTCCCCGTGAACTACGTGTTTGACGACCCCAGCATTCTCATTCGCACCTCAGAAGGCACAAAGCTCGCGTCGGCGCCCATGGCTGTGGCTGCGTTCGAGATCGACGGTATTGGTTCGGGTGGTGAGTGGGGCTGGAGTGTCGTGGTGCGTGGTCGGGCGCACGACATCACCGAGACTCTCGACGAGTACTCAGAGCAACTTCGTGAGCTGTCTGTCTATACGTGGGCCCCCGGCAGGAAGGACCGCTTGCTGCGAGTGACGGCGAGCGAACTCACGGGACGCCGCTACGGCGCTCGATGAAGCCGATGGTGCCGCGCCCACACTATGGCGGGATAGCTGAGACGCACAGCGGCGTCGTCGTCTTTCTGGCCGATCGTGCTTACAAGTTCAAGAAGCCGGTCAATCTCGGTTTTCTCGACTTCAGCAAGATCGAGGCGCGCCGAGCCGCGTGTGAGCGAGAGGTGACGTTGAACAGTCGGCTTGCACCTGACGTCTACCTGGGTGTTGGGGAACTGCGTGATCCAGACAGCGACGTCGGCGAACCCGCCGTCGTTATGCGGCGACTGCCCGCCGATCGACGGTTGTCATCGCTAGTGAATTCTGGGGTTGACCTGTCTGATCATCTGCGTCGGTTGGCGCGTCAGCTCGTGGAGTTTCACATCGAGGCTCGTCGGGGAGCTGATATCAACTACCGCGCAACGGCGAAAGAACTAGCCGCGCAATGGCACAAACATCTCGTCGAATTGCGCGATGTCAGCGATGGCCTTGTGGCAGCAGACGTGGTTGACCGTGTAGAGGCTCTGGCATTGCGCTATCTCTACGGTCGAGGGCACCTCTTTGCTGATCGAATCCGCCAGGGATGGATTTGTGACGGTCACGGCGACCTTCTTGCCGATGACATCTTCTGTCTCGACGATCAACCTCGTGTGCTCGACTGCCTCGACTTCGACGAGAAATTGCGTTGGGCCGACGTGTTGGCCGACATCACGTTCTTGATGATGGATCTCGAACGATTGGGACGCCCTGATCTTGCAGCGCAACTGCTAGCTGATTACGACGAGTTCTCAGGCGAGGTGCATCCTCACTCGCTCGTTCATCACTACCTTGCGTATCGCTCCAGCGTTCGATGCAAAGTCGCTGCGATCCGACATCGGCAAGTCGGTGACCGGCACAGTGTTGAAGAGGTGCACCAACTTGCGGCTATCACATTGGATCACCTCGACGCTGCTCACGTGAGGTTGGTGCTCATCGGTGGATTGCCCGGGACTGGTAAATCAACTCTTGCCGACGCGCTCGGACGAAGTAAAGGTTGGGTCGTCTTGTCGTCAGATGTCGTTCGCAAGGAGCTGGCCGGTCTAACTCCGCAGACAAGCGCGGCCGCCGGGTGGCGTGAGGGCATCTATGGCCCAGAGACCAGTAGAGCCGCCTATCGCGCCCTACTGGCTCGAGCAACGGCCGCCTTACACATGGGCGAGTCGGTTGTACTGGACGCGTCGTGGTGTGATGCCAAAGAACGCGCAGTTGCGGTCGAGGTTGCTCGTCGCGCGAGTGCTGACTGTGTTGAGCTGGCGTGTGTCACGGATGCGTCGATCGCTGAGCAGCGCATCACAAGACGTGCGGCCGATAAGAAAGGCGCATCAGACGCCACCACGTTCATCTCAAAGCGAATGATCGAAGTGTGTGACGTCTGGCCGACTGCTCACGCGATCGACACAACTTGCTCGGTAGAAGATTCGTTGCAACAAGTGCGCCGAGTTCTAGACGGAAGGTCGACCGCCGGTCACGAGATCGTCGATGGCGCGACGACAAGCATTCAGAATGGCGCGATCGAGCTCGGCGCTCAGAGTGAGGTGCACGCGTGAGTACGGGCACGGTGGAGATTTTGAGCGAATACGAATGCCTCCGCTTGCTTGCGAGCGCTGATCTTGGCCGTTTTGTCGTCGTGGTTGACAACTACCCGCTCGTCTTTCCGGTCAACTACGTGCTCGACCGTGATGTCGTTACGTTTCGCACTGCGCCGGGAACCAAGTTGGACTCTTCGCTTCACAGCAATGTGGCATTTGAGGTCGACTACGTCGACGCTGACCGGCGCAACGCGTGGAGCGTGGTCGTCTCGGGAACTGTTGATCGGCTCGGTATGACCGAACAGGAGCGCGATCACGTAACTCATCTGGCTGTGCGTCCGATGGCGCCTGGTGACAAGCCCGCGTGGGTACGCATCGTCAGCGAGCGAATCACTGGTCGTCGCTTGCGGAGCGACGACGAGTCGTTCGCGTTTGATCCTCGAGGGTACTTGTGAGCTTAAATCTGATCGAAGTTCGGTGGTTCACCAAAGAACCGTCCTGTGAGACGCTCAACGGCAATGAGTAACCAATGCTCGTGAGTACCTGGCGCCATGGGCCAAATCGGCAAGTCGCGCGCAAGTACAGATGAGCGATCGAGCGTGTCGGTGACATCGAGCGCGTAACCGCTTGCGAGCACGCTCCAACCCCATTGGCCATACTCTCCGACGCCGTCGATCTCGATTGCAGCCGCGGTATTGGGAACGTGCGTGAGTTTTGAACCCGTTCCGGTTCTCATCACGATGCTTCCGTCGAAGTAGCGGAAGTTCATCGGCATAACGACTGGCCAGCCACCTTCAACGAATGCAAGGCGACCGGTGTTGTGGCTTTCGAGCAGCCGCCGGCACATTCCGTCGTTCATCGCGCGTAGCTGCTGTTGGTGTGTTGTTGACATTTCTTTCTCCCCATCAGGTCATTAGTGAACGACTGCGAGCGTGATGCCACAGTTGCCTGCCGAGGTGCAGCCCGGCAGGGGAGAAAGTCCCAAAAGCGCGCGGGTTCTGTTGGCGCAGAGACATTATTCGGTTTTGGCGTATTTCAGATACCCGAAGATGAAACAGAAGAGGCAGTGAGCGATGCTCTTCACCACGCCGACCTAAAGCGCTCACTCGCCAAGTCGTTCCGGGGAGGCCCGTTTGCCAGAGAAGAAACTGGAGTTCAAAGGACTTCCGGCCCTGTCGCCGGGTGTCGACTACGAGTTGACTTGCCGCGACCGCGATCGCCGCGGTGGAGCGGAGGTTTTGAATGCGGCCGGGAAAGACTGCCTTACTTATTGTTGGAGTGTTGTTGGCGTTGGTTGGCGTCGGGCTCGTTATTGGCGGGGGTGCCTTGGTGTGGGTCCATGCCACTGAACGAGACAGTAACGGCTATTACTCAACTCCACTACACCGTTTTGACTCGACGGCGAATGCGATCACGTCTGACCGAATCGCTCTGCTGGCCGATGCACAGAAAGGTGACTGGGTGCCGGGTGAGCTACTGGGAACAGCTCGACTCGATGTTCGGTCACTCGATGCGCGGCCGCTCTTTGTCGGCATCGGGCGAGAAGCCGACGTAGATGCGTATCTGAGTCAGACAGCCCATGACATCGTGGTCGACGTGCCCGCGAAAGGCAATGTCGACTATCGACGAGAACAAGGAGGGTCTGCGGCTCCGGCTGCCCCGGCGGCACAAACCTTCTGGGTTGCTTCGTCCACCGGAAACGGCGATCAGTCGCTGACGTGGAAGGTGAAGTCGGGTGAATGGGCTGTCGTCGTGATGAACGCCGATGGTTCTCCAGGAGTGCGCGTTGACGCGTCGGCCGGCCTCAAAACTGGTGCGCTGTTGCCGATCGGGCTCGGCTTGCTCGCGGCCGGCTTGGTGCTGGGTGCGCTCGCTGTCACGCTGATTGCTCTCGCCGTGCAGGGGATTTCTCGATCGTCAGTCGCAACCGGGCCGGCGACCGCCGAGCGTTTTGCCGGACGAGCGGCGCCAACCTCCTTGTTCGGGGCCGGGGGATACCCGGTTCGATTCGAGGCTCAACTTGATTCGAACCTCAGTCGAGGGCTTTGGCTGGTCAAGTGGCTCCTCGCCATCCCGCATTTTGTTGTGCTTGCCTTCCTGTGGATCGCGTTCTACGCGTTGACGTTTATTGCCGGCATCAGCGTGTTGTTTACGGGCAAGTACCCGCGGTCGTTCTTCGACTTCAACGTCGGCGTGATGCGGTGGACGTGGCGCGCAACCTTCTATGCATTCGTACTGGGGACTGACCGGTACCCGCCGTTTAGTCTGCACTCAGAGCCGTCGTATCCGGCCGATCTTGATGTGGAGTATCCAGAGCGGTTGTCGCATGGGCTCGTTTTGGTGAAGTGGTGGCTGCTCGCCCTACCGCATTACCTAATCATCTCGATCTTTGGCGGCGGGCTCACTTGGTGGACATGGAGTGCTGCGAACGTCAATGACCAGGCGCAGGCCGCGATCGGCGGCGGGCTCATCGGATTACTTGCGTTGATTGCGGGCGTGGCTCTGCTCTTTACGCGCCGTTACCCGCAGTCACTGTTTGCGTTCATCATGGGCATGGAGCGCTGGACGTATCGCGTGTTTGCCTACGCCGCGCTTATGCGCGACGAGTATCCGCCGTTCCGTCTCGATACCGGTGGGTCTGATGAGCCCGTGCCAGTTGGTCAGCCGCCGAGGCCCGACCGAGAGGGCGGTCTGGCTACGGCGTAAGTCGTTTGGTTGCTGGCTCGTCTCAGTGCGGGTCTGGCTGCGCTGCACAGCATGTCCCGTGTCAATTTTGATGGACGACTTTCTGTCGAGTTTAGGTTTTAGTTGCTGTCCTGAGATAGCGATTGATCGGAACGTCGAAGCCGATTGACTCGTGTGGCGGATTCGGTTGTACACCTCTAGGTACTTCTAGACCTCGTCGTTCAGTTCTTGGTCGTTTGCAATATCAAGGCGGTACAAATGCTCGTACTTGAGGCTCTGATTGAACCGTTCAACAACGCCGTTGGTTCTGGTGCGTAGTGCCGTGTCCGAACGTGAGTCAGTTCAGGCCTGCTCGCAATAAACCGAGCGAACTCGGCGGACTTGTAGGCGGCCCCATTGTCAGTGACGATGATCACGGGCGTGATCTCGCCGGTCTCGGGGTTGGTGCAGTCCATCAACCGTGAGTGACCAAGCAATGTCTCGACGTTCGCGATTGCTTCGCGAATAGCCCCGACGGCGTCAGGTGCTGCAATGCGAGCTGCCATGCGAGCAGCCAGACAAACCTTTGCGTAGTAGTCGTTGACGGGGCTCAACCGCCACGCCTGACCAGACGAGATTTCAATCCGCGTGAAGTCTGTTTGCCAAACGCGATTGCGCTTCTGCGGTGCTTCGACAACGCCTTCTTGCGCATTCAGGTCACTCGGCTGATGCCAGCGTCCGGAGCGATCATTAACGCTATAAACGCTCAACTTTCCCCGGGGGTCTATTCAATCAGCGAATTATGATGCATCGTAGGCCAGGACGCATTTGTCGGAATTAGTGAGTTTGAGGTCTTGCATGTCTGTATTTGGTCGATCTTCGGGAAAGCTTCGAGTTGGTAGAGGGCCCGTGATTGCGGTGCTTGCCAGTCTCGCAATTTTGGCGATGTTGTTTGGTCCGGTCTCGGCCAACGGGGCCGGTGAGAGTCGCCTCAGCGTGTTGAAGCCGCAGGCCTTTGCAGGCACGTGGTCGTGGACGGGCACCAAGTTCGCGAACTACAACACGCCCACTGTTGATCAAGAGGTCGTCGTTTTTGCGAGCGGACTCACATCCGCCTCTAAAGCAGCGGCGGCAACTCTTCGAAGTAGTTCCACGGGGTACCTGCGCGCGAAAGTCTCAGGCACGCAGTTTGCACTCGAAGACTCGACTGGCGTCTTGCAGACCGTTGCTCGCAGTGAGTCGTCGTCGAGCGGCGCGCTTGACGTTGCGGTTGTTGGCAATTCGTTGACGGTGAAATGGAACGGCGCACAAGTGATGACTCACACGCTGACTAAGTCGTACACGGGCACTGCGTGCGGCATCGAAGTGTGGCAAGACGTCGCTTCGTCGGTAACGGTCGGTGGTGTGTGCGCCGGTATCGGCTCCAACGTCGTCGCTACAACCACAACTAGCACACCTACGACAACGAGTGCACCTACGACAACGAAGGCTCCGACAACGACAACAACTGTGAACACGGCACTTCCATCGGCGGTTGCATCTATGACGCTCGATAGTGCAACGACAAACAGTATGCGCTTGAGTTGGACAGCTCCCGCCTCGTCGGGAACGAGTGCGGTCGCTGGTTACGTGATTGGTTGGACGGAGTCTGGTACCGGTCGCAGTTGGGATAGCAGCCTGCCTGGATACGCACTCACAGCAAGCCCGCTTACTCTCACTGGACTTGTCGCCGGCACTTCTTACAGTGTGCGAATCGCTGCAGTAAACAGCAGCGGCAAGGGCGCTGTCACGACGAAGACCTACGCGACTGCGGGAGCAAGTACCACTCCCACAACGAGTGTGACCACCACGGTGGTTCCTCCGGCACCGCCAAGCAACGGAGCATTACCAGCAAAGCTGGTGGCTGGTTACTGGCAGATGTGGCAGGGTCCGAATGTTTCTGAGATCACGGCCGCTGCTCCGCAATACAACTTGCAATACGCAGCCTTCGCGCTTGGCACCGGTGGCAACAACGGAACGGTTGCATTCAACCCAGTGTTCGAGTCGCCGGCGAACCTAAAGGCCGACATTGCCGCGAGCAAGGCCAAGGGGAGCACGTGGTTGCTCAGCATCGGCGGTGGGTCTGAAACGGGGCTGCGATTGTTGAACAGCACGCACGTCGACCAGTTCGTCAACTCGATCATTCCGATCATCGATAACTACGGATTTCAGGGCATCGATTGGGATCTCGAAGGTGGCTCCAGTCAATGGACCGTCGATGCGGTCAAGTCGGCAACCTTGAAACTCGAAGCACGCTATGGAACCAACTTTGTTGTATCGGCTGCGCCGAGGCCTTACGAAGATCAATACCGCACGCTCGCCGTAGCTCTTGGTGCATCACTTGATCTGTTCGGATTCCAGTTCTATGACTTCCCTGAAACTCGCGACACCGCGTTCTTGACGAACTACGTCGACTCGCGTATCAACCAAGCAATCAGCATGGGCATCCCCGCATCAAAGATCATGATCGGCGCAATTACTTACACGCAGTACAACCTCGGTTGGAACACGGTTGCTGTGTATCGCGACATCTGGAAGCAACAAGTTGCCAAGCACCCAGACCTGCGCGGCATGTACATCTGGGAGACCTCGCTCGACAAAAAGGAAAACTGGAGCTTCGCGAAGACAATGGGCCCAGCGGTGCGCGGAGTCAACTAGCCACACGTGCGACTGGCGCAGCAATTACTTGCGCGTCAGTCGCGGTGGTGCACTCGGCGATGAGCTGACCGTGACACCCCATGTCGTACGGTCAGAGCTGGTCGTGCCGATTGTGTAGCGAATCTTTAGCCATTTGGATCCGCCTGCAGCACTCACCATGTCGCCGTAGTCGCTCGGCAACGTCAGGCGAATCGTGATCAATCGATCGTTGAACTTGTAGTCGTTCGACAGATTTGGCCCGGCTGGCGGACCGCTACCGCTGCTGTCGATGAAATCGACGTTAGTTCCCGAGTAAGTGGTATCAGCGGCCCAATCGAATTTAAGGGGCGTGCCGTCGGGTCCGAGTACTTGGAGCTTTTGGACGCCTTCGCCGGGGTCCCACAAATTCAAATCGATTGTCTTGCCGATGTACGCCGTATCAATTTCGGCAAAGTAGAAGTCAGCGTTTCCTCCCGACGGGCCGACGAGATCGTTGTAAACCGACACTGCTTTGCGTCCATAAACGCGCGGGCAATGTACGTCGGTGCGACTGTCACAAGCAGCTATCGCACCACCGGGAAATGCGCCGAGTGAGAACGAGTTGGCTCCGCTCTGCGCGCGCACGGCCATAAAGTCAAGGCCGCCGGTGTAGCCCTCGACTTGAACGCGATACTGCGTGCCGTCAGCGGGGATCGATGAGTACGGAACGGTGAACAACGTGAACCATTTCTTGAACATCACTGTCTGATCGTCATTGGCGAGAGCCCCGATGTGCGAGATCTTTGTGTCGTCTGATGGGTCGTCGGGTGTGCCGTTGGTTTTGAACAAGGTGAATTTGTAGCTGGGGTACGACCATCCGTCTGCGCTCAAGAACATCGACTTGTCGTTCGACGGCTGACCGCCTGGCGTGATGTCGTAGAACGCAGGGTCGTAAACCTTGATGTCAACGTCCTTGACGGTTGCGGGTTTGGGGATGTCGACGAAGTATGAGTATCCAGACGGTTCAAAATCGGGGTTGTCGATCTGACCGGGTAACGGTGTGCCTGTGCAGTGATGCTGCGCGTTAGGCCCAAGTACCGCTTGGTGATCAACGAATGCGCCCGTGAACGGACCCTTGCTGCGGTCGTGAAAAGCGAAGAAGTAGTCGCCGTCTTCTTTCGGATCGCATGCCCCGTTGATTGCTAGCCAGTAGTACTGCTTTGCAGGCAAGCCGGGAATGTTTAGGTCGCCGGTTCCCATTACGTTGAACGGACTCCCGAGAGCGGGTGCTGCGTTGGCACGGATGGCGGTTGACTCGCGACTCACGACCAAATGAGGCAAGAACATCGACGTGAAATACGTCTTCACGTTGTTGTCTTTGACTTCGGTGACCAGACGGTCGCTGCTCACTGTTGTGGTCACTGTGATCGAATCTGCACCGTCGACATAGCCGTTGTTGCGCAATGAGTCGGTTACGTTTTGTGAAGCTTGATCGGTGTCGGGCAACGCAACGGCTCCGGCGAGTGAAGCGGCGTCAGCAGCGCGCTGCAAACGCGACACGTTCAGATACCACGCTCCAAGATCGACAGCAAAGCCGACTACGAGCATGAAAGCCAAGGCCGAGAGTGCAGTGACGGCCAACACGTAGCCTGACTCGTTATGGTTATCTACTCGCATCGATCAGGCCCCGCCCGTGCCTGGGTTTTTGCCAACGGTTGACGCGATGGCTCCGCCGTCGATTGGCACTGTGCACGACGTGCTGCCGGTCGAACACCACCAGTCGTCGACCCATACGCTCGGGATGTTGTGATTTACCGCCCATGTTTTGCCAACGGCTGCACTCGTTGCCGGCCCCGCTGGCTGCGGAGGCTCAATCAACATCGAGAAATGATCTTCGTAGCGCGTGGGTGACCAGACGATGCCGATCAGTGGTTTGCGCGTCACGCTGACCCAGACACCTAGGTAATCACTTCCTCCGACGCGGCTCGCAACCGACCAGTTGTTAGCAGCTGGCAGCGTGGCACGTTGTGACGAGGTCAATGCAAAGTCGGCGGCGACATAAACGTCGCATTTCTGACCCGGCGGTGGGGGATAGTGCGTTTTGCAGACATCGGGTGGTCCGTCAGTGCCGGGCCTCACTTTGTAGATGATGACTTTGTCGATGTTGTTGCGCGCGTTGTTGGGTGACGACAGCACCGACTGCAGAACGTCTTCGTCTGTTGCGAGCGTCGTAGTCGACGAAGCGCCAGCGCGTGCGCCTGAGCGCACCACACTCGAAACATCGACGGTCGACCCGAGCAAAGTGCCGTATTCGAGAATGCCGGCAGACACCACGACGAGCAGAATCAAGACGACACAGAATTCGACCAGCATGGCTCCGCTCTCGGCGCGTAACGCAGATTAACGGCCGCCTGAAAACGGTTGCGGGGTAGGTAGAACTCGCATAGTCGTATTGAGTTCATCGGTTCAGCAAAGCGGCTTCTTGATGGGGAAAAAGGTCGCTGACCAGGGAAAGAGTCGTTGACTTTGAGATGCTTGGCTGTTAGCTGGTTACTCCGGGCTCAAGGCGAGTCACTGACGCATGGTGCAACTTCTGGGGCAAGACACCGCCAATTCCACCGGACTTCGTTTCGACGTAGACGCCTATGTAGTCGGTACCCGTCAGGCGATCGGTGCCGCGTTGACTTGCTGGCCAGTAGTCGTCAGCTGTCCAACCCGCACGACCAAAGTCAGACTCAGGTCTGTTGAAGTCGCTGTGTGAGTAGACGTTGCAAAGCCCTGATTGGGCTGAAGCAAGGCAAGCGGGTGGCACGGGCTCTGACGGATTCGTCGCATGGAACACGACAACTTTGGTGATGTCACCGGCCCCGCCGGCGATTCCGGCGCGCTCTACGGCGGCGAGGATGTCGTAGTCAGAGGCAACGTCGTCCGAACCCACAGCTCCCGCTCGAGCACCCGACGTGGATCCGTAATACGCCGACAAATACGAGCGCGACAAGAAGGCCGATTGGAAAATGAGAAATACAAGGAAGAAAAACAGTGGCGCGACAATTGCGCCTTCGACCATGGTGGCGCCGCGTTCCGTCCGCCGGGTTCTCACTTCCTGCACCTCCCTCCATGCCTGTATCGACACGGCTGAGGCCACACTTGAACGCTGTCAGAAGCCGGGCTTTTCGGGTACTACGTTCACCGTAGGACGTTGCCTACAACCACTTTCATGGTCGTCTGAACATGAGCCTGCCCAACACAGCGGCGTTCTTGCAAGACGTCACGGCTATCGACCGTCGCCCGCAGAAGAGCGCCAAGTTGATGCAGGCGTGGGAGACGCTCACTCACGACTACGAGTAGGCCGCCTAGGCCCGCTGAACTGCGGGTTTAAGCCCAGCAACCCCCTTTAGGGCTCCTCAAATTCGGTCGATACCAACAAGGTGAAGCGGGTTCAGCGATTACGACTCCACCTTCTGGCGGCAGTCCTTTTGATCGCGCCCCTGCTGTCGTTGATCCCCGCTGAACCAGCTCAGGCGGCCTACGCATGCCCTTGCGGCATTTTCGGTAATTCAGTTCCGGGGATCGTCGATCAGGGGCCTGACGCGCCAAACAAGATCGGCGTTGCGTTCACGGTCGACACTTACGGTTGGGCCACCGGAATGCGCTTCTATAAATCTGCGGCCGACACCGGGTCGCATCTTGGTCAGCTGAGGGCACACGACGACATCAACTACGCCTTCAGTGTTGCGCACGTGACATTTACTAACGAGACGGCGAGCGGTTGGCAAACTGCGACGTTCGACCATCCGGTCTATCTGTACCCGGGCCTCGCGTACTCCGTTACTTACACGTCGCCGAATGGACACTGGTCGTACTTTCCCAACTACCTGACAACGGCCGTCGATAGCGGGCCAATACACGTGTTGTCTAACGGTGGTCGCTGGGGTCACACCGCCTCAGACCTCATGGGCGATGGGGGGAAGCAGACTTCTAATTCGGCGTTTGCTGTCGACATTGTTTTCGAGACAGCAGTGAGCAACGAAACGTCGTTGTTCAAGGAAACCGCGGCAACGCCGGCTGACCCGGTTGACTCACTAGGCCAGGTTGGAACGCGATTCAGCTCTGATGTCAACACCAACGTAATTGGCGTGAGGTACTGGAGTGAGTCGTCTTGGTTTCACCCCGGTGTTGGGTATCTCTACGCGTCGTCGCGCCTGACATCGAGAACCATCGCATCTCTAGGTATGGTCGCGAGATCTATGAATGTGACGCGCCGATAGGTTCTGCGTTCATCGGGCCGTGACAAGTCGTTGATGTCGGCAGCCACCGCGTCGAGTCGGTCAATACCGATGCGTATCAGCTGTCGCTGAGCGTCTAGAACCTGCAGCTCGCTCTCGCCAACGAGCGTTAGTGGAGAGCCCCACGGAAACAACCATCCGAGGTAGGTCGTAAATTGCTCGCCAAGGGCAATGCTGACAGTGCCGCCAATGTGTTCCGCGGCGTACGCTTTGCGATCTCTCAAGTCGACGACCCATTCGCCGTTGCCGATGCGCTTGTGGAGCTCAGCAGCATCGACCCGTTGCGGCAGAACGAGGTCGACTGCGTGAGGGCCTTGGCGATTGAGCGGGTCCATGTGCGCGTAGTAGGCGGGGTAGGCGGTTAGGCCCGCTATCAGGTGCTCGACAAATGCATCTTCGTCTGACTCGGTGAGGGCATCGTTGCGCAAGCGTTCGTTGCCGATCGTGCTCCCGTCTCCGCCGGAGGTCGACCCGGATGAACAGAAACTGCCAAAGCCGTGAGTGGGGTAGAGAGCCGCCTCGTCGGGCAACTCAGCCAGAAGCTTTGCTGAGTGAAACTGTGCTCGGGTGAGTTCCTCAGTTCGTGCCTTGTCTGCGAGGTCGGTTCGTCCGACGCTGCCGTAAAGCAGCGAGCCGCCGCTGAAGACGGCGGGTGCAGCGCCGGTGCGGTCTGAGATCACGTATGAAAGATGAGTACCTGTGTGGCCGGGAGTCGCCATCACCTTGACGGTCATGTCGCCGATCTCGATGATGTCGCCGTCGTGCAGGCCGCGATGCTCGAATGAGACCGTGTCGTGGGCGGATATTGCGTATTGAGCACCGGTTGCGCGAGCAAGGGCAAAGCCGCCCGTCACGTAGTCGTTATGAATGTGAGTCTCGAGCACAAGAGCGCATGTAACGCGACGCGCAGAAAGAACGCGTTGCACGCGATCGATGTCGCGTTGTGGATCGACAACGATCGCGAGCGTGTCGTCGTGGGCAACGTAGCTGCGGTCGCCTAATTCTGTTGTCGCAATTACTTCTATCTGCATGCGATTCCTACTTCGTGAGTGAGGGGTTGTAGTTAAGCGAGAGACAGAAAGAGCTTCTCGAGCTGTTCGACGCCAAGTGTCGGGTCGGCGCTCTCATCCAAAACGCATTGCTTTATGCCTGACGCAATGATCGCGAAACCGGCGCGATCGAGTGCTCGCGAAACTGCGGCCAACTGAGTGACGATGTCTTTGCAGTCACGACCTCCCTCTATCATGCGAATGACTGCTGCGAGCTGGCCTTCTGCTCGACGCAATCGGTTCATCACTCTGGCGGATGTTTCGTGATCTACTTCCACAGCCGTGCTCCCTCAGTGGCTCGAAATGGCGCTGGGAGAGGCGCTTGCTGATAACTGTTCTTGCTTTTTCTGTTGGTGTCGTGGTCGGGCTGACCATTGGCGCGCTAGGTGCCGGTGGTTCGGTGCTGACCGTTCCTGCGCTCGTCTTTCTGGTAGGTGTCGAGCCCTATGTCGCAACGACATTGTCGCTCGTCGTGGTCGGTGCCGCTTCTTTTGCAGGTGCGGCCGTTCGCATCAGGGCGCGTCAGGTGCGTTGGCGTGATGGTCTTGCTTTTTGTGCAGCCGGCGTTGTTCCCTCGATCTTCGGCTCGGTGTTGGGTCGACGCATTGAGCCTGACCTATTGATGGTCTTCTTCTCGCTTCTCGTGTTCTTAGTGGCGCCATTCATGATGAGTGGCATGACCGACGAGAGCGCTGATGTCAAACGGTGCGGTGGCACCCGGTCGACCATCCGACATATCGGACTGGTTGTAACTGTTGGTTCAGCAGTCGGATTCTTGACCGGCATGTTGGGCGTGGGTGGAGGATTCCTAATCGTGCCAGCGTTTTTACTTGTGTTCGGGTGGGACATCCGTACTGCGATCGGCACGTCTCTCCTGGTGGTCGCAACCAATAGCGCCGTGGCACTCGCCGAACGAATTGGAGATTCTGTACTCGAGGCAAAGATCCTTGTGCTGCTTGCATTTGGCGTCATCATCGGCGTTGTGGTTGGACATCGGATCGGTGCTCTGATGTCTTCGAAGACGTTGGCGCGTGCGTTCGCTGCCGTTCTGTTTGTGGTGGGCACCTATTCACTGACTCGATCAGTGTCTCAATTTGTCTAACGATTGGCAGGGCGCAAATCGCGAACGGTTGTGGTGAAGTTGACTCGATGCGAGGTGCCGGTGCATTGATGTTGCCCGGTTGTTTGCATGCAAATCGGCTGACTGGGTGCGAGGATGTCGCCGGAGGATGCGCGTGATTCAAAAAACGAAGTTGTGGTTGCTCGATCAATTTTGGTTGCCGCCACTGTCGTGTGCGATTGCGGCGGTCGGCCTAGCGTTGCTTCTCACGCATCTCGACAAGTCGCTGGGTACTTCGACGAATGTGCCGTTCTTGTTCCAAGGGGGTCCTGAAGGGGCAAGAGCTCTGTTGTCAGCAATCATCACGTCGATGATCTCTTTCACCGGGCTCGTCTTTTCGATCACGATCGTTGTCTTGCAGCTGACGAGCAGTCAGTTTTCGCCTCGCATCCTGAGAACCTTCTTGCGAGACCGTTTCGACCAACTAGCGCTCGGCGTATTCGTGGCCACCTTTGTTTATGCGCTTGTTGTGTTGCGGTCTGTGCAAGGAACCTCAAGTGGGCAATCGTTTGTGCCGCAGGCCGCCGTTACGACGGCGTTTGTGTTGGTGTTGGCGAGCGTGGTTGTGTTTCTCGGTTATATCAATCACATAGCGCAATCAATCAGGGCGTCGACCATCATCTCCAAGATCGGTGACGACACGCGCCGCCTTGTCGAGGTTAGGTACCCGATAGATTCAAAGCAGATCGAACCAGCGGCCCTGCCGAGCAAGGCGGCCACGATGGTGGTGAAAGCTCCAGGTGCGGGGGTCATTCGAAGTGTCGACGACGGCGCATTGGCCAAATTGGCCGAGTCGGGTTCGTCCTGCGTTGCTCTGTGTTGCGAAGTTGGAGAGTTCGTGCCCACTGGAGCGCCCGTGTTGTCAGTGTGGGCAGACGATGTTGAGCCGACAGTCGACTTTTTGTCAGCCGTTCACTTTGGCCGTGAGCGCAGTCTTGACGAAGACGTCGCCTTTGGTCTGCGACAACTCGTTGACATCGCAGAGCGTGCCCTGTCTCCGGGCATTAATGATCCGAGCACGGCTGTGCAGTCGATCGACCAATTGCACGACGTACTTCGCCGACTTGCGACAAGACACACCAACGCACGTCAGCGCGTTGCAGACGACGGACGACTTTTGGTCGATGTACCTGACGCCAACTTTTGCGAGCTTCTCGATTTGGCGACCACAGAGATCTCGTTCTGGGGGAAAGATTCGCAGAGAATACAGAGCCGCTTGCAAGACATGCTGATTGATTTGTCGCAAGTGGCTCTAGATGAACACAAAGAGCCAGTGGAGCAGAAGCTTCGGATACTGCTGGCTCGTACGGTGGCAGCGCCTACGATTGGGCAACGGCAGCAAGGCCGCACAGAGCAACTCCGTACAAACCAATAACTACGACAGAGTCAATGCCCATGCGCGCTATCTGTCGCGGCGAACGAAATAGCAGGCCCACGGCATAAACCATTGTCACGAGCATGGCTACAGACGTTAGGTAGATGTCGCTGTTATGTGCCTGAGGCAAAACCGGTTGTCCCGACAACAGCGCCGCCAACAAGAAGAGCACGGGGAGAAACGCATTGCCACCAAAGATGTCGCTCACTGCCAGCCGGTAATCGCGGTTGCGAACAGATGCCAGGCCAGTCGACAACTCTGGTAAAGAAGTTGCTGCGGCGAGCACGGTCGCACCGAACAACACTCCTGAGAGTCTGACGTGTGCTGCAATCAAAGCTCCGCTGCGCTCCAATGCAACACCAGCAACGAGCGTCGCACCGGCGGCTGCACTAAATGCAGTTGCAGCTCGTAGCGTAGAGGTCGATCGTTGCTTGTCGTGCCTGTGTTGAAGGGTGTCAGTGGTTGGTGTCTCGTTGGCGGCACCGACCAGTTTCCACGGCAGTGCATGACCGGCTCGTTTGACCAAGAGCAGTCCGACGACCCAGATGACTGCGATCAAGACCGGCGCCGGCGTCAAGCGCCACAACGCGAATGACGACGGAAGCTGTGACCCGGCAATCACTATGGCAAGCACCGCAATAACAACGCACGCTTCCAGCACAGATATCAGTGAGCCGGCGAGATACGTGAGCGGTTGTCTTGCGCCTAGAAGGTCAATAACTGCGAGCACTACCGTTTGGATGGCGATGCCGCCGAGGATGTTGCCCGTCGCAACCCCTATGTCGTTCGATGCGGCGGCGGCAGCAGTGATTGCAAGTTCGGGCAGGTTTGTTGCCAGAGCCAGTAATACGAGCCCACCAACGGCTGAACCCAGATGAAGTCGCGCGTCAAGCACTTCTGTTTGTTTGGACAGTTGCACGCCGGCGACCCAAATGACGACAGCGAAGCAGACGAATGCGGCAGCCAGAACGGGAAGTGAGAGGTTGGTCACAGTCCAACGCCTTCCTGCATGATTCCGCCATCAATGAAGACGGTTGTTGCAGTCATGTATCGGGCTTTGTCTGAGGCAAGAAACACGACCATGTCGGCGATCTCTGATGGCTGTGCCATTCGCCCAAGAGGAATCGACTTTCTGAGTGCTGCAAGCAGCTTCGGGTCGTTCTCTGTCGAGTCGTTTATGGGGGTGTCTACGGCGCCGGGTGCGATGTTTACAACACGCACGTTGTGAGGCGCGAGCTCGACACCCGCCGTTCGAGTGAGCATGCGTTGGGCCCCTTTTGACGCACAGTAGGCAATGTTCCCCGGCATTGGCCAGTCTTCGTGCACCGATGAGATGTTCAGCACAAGGCCCGCGCTCTTTTGACGAATGAATTGTTTTGCTGCGAGCTGCGTGCCGAAGAATGCGCCCTTGACGTTGACATCCATCACATTGTTGAAGTCGGCCTCGGTGCTGTCGAGAATTGACCCACGTGTTTCTATCCCTGCATTGTTGATCATCACGTCAAGGCGCCCAAAGGTGTCGACCGCAATGGATATCAGCCTCTCTATGTCATCAACATTTGAGACGTCTGCCTCGACCCCAACAGCCCTGCCTCCTGCGGCAGTTACTTGCTCAATGAGCTCCGCAGTTGCGTCAGCGTGTGTGACGTAATCGATAACAACATTGGCGCCCTCGGTTGCGGCTGCGACCACAATGGCGGCCCCTATCCCACTGTTGCCTCCGGTTACGACGATTGTCTTTTCTTGAAGTTGCACGGGATGTGTCCTAACGATCGTGAAGCGGATGATGCGCTGCTGAGTTTGCTAGCCGTCTTTCGAGTTCATCGAGCGGAGCATTTCTGGTCCGCCTGACCGCAAGAATCTCCAGACGGCAGCGGCTGCCAACGGAACGAAAATGAAATTCAGAAACGTCGTGTAGTTCCAGCTGATGCCTGAATCGAGAACGTGAACGTTGCGGGCATCAGGCGTGAGGCTCGTGACGGCAAAGACGAGTTCAACTGCGTATCCGGCCAGCACCATCGAGCCGTAGAGGCCGACAAAAATGTACGCAGCCATCTTTGTCCCGTAATACTTCCGATAGATGCTCAGTATTGGCACGATGATTAGGTCGGCAAATATAAAGCTGACCACACCGCCAAAACTGATGCCTCCGTGCCACAGCACCGCCGCTAGAGGCACGTTGCCAACAGAGCAGACAAAGCTGAATATCGCGACGACGGGCCCGACGAGCGGCCCCCAGAGTTTTGCAGCGAGCGGATGATCAACAAAGAAGAACGACTGCCAAAACGCGTCGGGTACCCACGCGCTCAGCGCGCCGGCGATCAACAAACCCAACAAGATGTCGGTGTATACAGACGACCAATCCATCACAAAGTAGTGACTGGTGCTGGTGCGGCCCTTGCGAGAAAGCAGCTTGCGCACAATGCCTGCGTTGCCTGTGACACTCATGTCGTGCATGTTTGCGTGCCCCTCCATGCGACCGGAGAGACCTTTTTCTACTTGTGTCCGAGCAGCCTCAACCACTTTGGGACGCAGCACGATTCTGAAAAAGATCACGAGAAGCGTGATCATGATCGGGGCACCCAGATACTCGGCAACAGCAAAACGCCAACCCAGGAGAAGTGCCATCACTATGCCGAGTTCGATCACCAGGTTTGTAGCAGCGAGTTGAAAAGAAATGGCTGCAGTAAAGTTGGCGCCCTTCTTGAAAAGTGAGCGCGCTAGGGCAACTGAGGCATAAGAGCACGACGACGACGCCGCTCCGAGTGCACTTGCCTTGACCAACGTCTTGGGTCGATCATCGGGGAGCAGATTGCTCATCTGCTCGTGAGAGACCACTGCCTGGATCGCCCCCGAAATCATGAAGCCGAGAATGAGTGGCCACAGGATCTGCCAGGCCATTGAGCCAGAGGCACCAAGCGCGTGCAAGAGGGCATCGACGACTGTCATCGCCAGTTTATTTCCATCAGCGTGTTTGCTTAACACGTGACGGCGTTCGAGCGACGAAAAGAGGTTCCGCCTCTAGGAGTCGACTTGTGCGGCTGAAGGGCGAAATGAATGGATTCCTCCTCGCCTTTCAGCCGCATAGTTATGGTCGGCAACGCCGGTAACCAGCGTATTGACGTTGTGTAACAGTTGCGTCACGGCGAGCGGCGCACGAGCGGCACATCGACTAGAACGCATGTGTGAACGAGCGGGTATTGCTGGTTGAAGACGATGCGTCACTTCGCGAAACGACAACCTTGCTTCTTGAGCGCGCTGGCATGACTGTTGCGGCCGAGGGCGATGGTCAAGCGGCGATGAGCCGTTACCGCCAAGAGCCTTTCGATCTTGTCGTGCTCGACATAATGCTGCCGTCTCTCGACGGGCTCGAGATCTGTCGGTTGATCCGTCGAGAATCACAAGTACCAATCGTGATGCTCACGGCTCGTTCAGAAACGACTGACCTAGTTGTTGGCCTCGAGCTCGGCGCAGACGACTACGTCACCAAACCATTTGACGGCCCTGAACTCATTGCCCGTGCTCGCGCCGTTCTGAGGCGCGTAGCGTCAGAGCCTCACGTACCGACAATTGCGGTTGGGTCACTTGTCATCGACCCGGCCGCATTTCGTGCCACGAAGAACGACACAACGCTCGACCTTTCGGCAACAGAGTTCAAACTCTTGGTCGAGCTCGTGCGTCACGCCGGGCAGGTGTTGACCCGTGAAGTGTTGCTGCGACGAGTGTGGGAGTACGAGTACATGGGCGATTCGAGAATGGTAGACATGGCCGTAAAGCGACTTCGAAACAAGATCGAAGATGACGCCGCGGCACCTACGCTCATTGCAACCGTTCGGGGAATTGGGTACCGGTTTGACCGCCCATGAGTTCGATGCCTGCAATTCAACTGCCGGCAGTCTTTCGTCTGCGGCTGACCGTTGCCTTTGTCGTTGTGGCCGGCCTCGCTGCCGGCAGCCTCTCACTCGGCAGTTTTGTCGTTGCCAGTGACCAACGGCACCGTGTCTTCGTAGATCGTTCGCGCGAGCAGAGCCGTACTGTGTTGGCGCTAACGCGTGGAGAAGCCTCGGCTGATCGACTCGAGTCGGTTGTTGCCTTGGCGCGCGGACGAAACGGTTTTGAGACGCTCGTCGATGCTGAAGGTGTTGTTTCCTCGCGTCCAGGCCTGGGACTCGACCAGATCCCAATCGACGTTAGAACTGCTGAAGAAGGCAGGATCGCCACCGCTACGACACACATCGATGGAGAACCATTTTTGGTTGCTGGCGGTCCTGTTCCCGGTAGCGGGGAACGCGCACACCTCTATCTCTTGTTCTCCGAGGTCGACCTCCGAGCAAGCCTCGATCAGTTGCGGACTGTTCTTGTTGCTGGGTGGATTGCGGTCACGGTTCTGGCCGCTCTTGCTGGACGGGTTATTGCTCGTCGAACACTGGCCCCAATACAACAAGCTGCCGACGCGGCGCGTTCACTTACCGAAGGCTTGCTCGACACTCGTCTTCCCGATACAGGCAGTGACGAGTTCGGCGCTTGGGCCCGCTACTTCAACGAGATGGCAGCGGCACTCGAGCACAAGATTCAAGAATTGGAACGAGCTCATATTCGAGAGCGTCGATTCACAGCTGACGTTGCCCATGATTTACGTACGCCTCTGGGGGCAATGGTGAGCGCGTCGTCGTTGTTGAGTGATTCGTTGAGCGAGATGCCACCGACGGCTCGCCGACCAGCCGAGTTGCTAATTGGTGATGTCGGTCGGTTGCGCCGACTGGTGAGTGATCTTCTCGAATTGGGGCGTCTCGACGCAGAGCAAGAGCCCCCAGTTCCCGAGCCGATCGACTTACAAGTGTATTTTGAGTCGGTAGTTCGTTCGGCGGCAGGCGCAACGCCAGTTTCGGTAAACGTCCCTGACGTGCGGATTATGTCTGATCGCCTCAGGCTCGAACGCGTGTTGTTCAATCTCATCAACAATGCTGCTGTGCACGGGCGTGACTCCGTCGAGGCGACAGCCGTTGTCGACGGCAATCTTCTTGTTGTTGATGTAAGCGACCGCGGCCCCGGGATTCCCGAAGAAGAGCTGCCGTTTGTCTTTGAGCGTTTCCACAAGGCGTCCGCGTCTAGATCAAGCGAAGGTAGTGGCCTCGGACTCGCTATTGCTTACCAGCACGCACGCTTTCTTGGCGGCTCGCTCAAGGCCGAAAATCGTGAAGGGGGTGGAGCTCGCTTTACGTTCAAGCTGCCGCTTGAACCTCAGCACTAGACGACGTGAACACCAAGTCAGGTGGGTGAAGTTCCGTATACCCAGACTGACGAGTGGAGGGCGACCAAGTCGTTGCTCCAAATGAAGTCCATCGCATCGTTGGTGACTCGAACGCAGCCGTGTGAGGCTGGCTTATCCGGCACTTCGGAGTATCCGTGAATCGCGATGCCGTCAGGGTGAAAGAACTTGGGACGGTAAAGACGGCCGAGGTGCGAAACATGTACGGCGTCAACTTGCCACGCTACGGAAAAGTGTCCGGGCGGCGTGTCTGCTAGGTATTGCACGCCTTGGTATGTATAAGGCAGTTCAGTGCCGGTCGAAGTGTTGAACGTCCATACGGTAAGGCCATTGCGCACCACAAAGACCACCTGGCGAGTTTTGTCTACCTCGGTGACGCTTCCTTCTTTGCTATTTGGAATGGGCCGTCGCGCAACGGCGAGGCGGGCGGCAGACGCAGCATCGACAGCGCCATCAACAGGAAGACCCTCGACTTTGTCGAACGCGTAAACCGCCTGGCGAGTAAGCGAGCCGTACTTACCGTCGATCGGGCCGAGCCAATACCCAAGATTCGTAAGCCGTTGTTGAAGTGCCACGACTCGAGGCCCAACGTCTTGCACATTCGACACCGGACGCGATCCGTGCAGAAGCCAGTATCCGCCGTCGGGGCTGGCTTCGATAGCGACTGTTGTTGGTTGAGAAAATCCGGTATCGCCATCAGCTGAGCCATGGTCAGTGACGCCAAACGCGGTTGTCTGGCCATCGCTATAGGCAATCCAGTAGCCATCGCCGCCGGGCGCTGCCGCGATTGACACCGCCGGGGATTCAAGATCGAGATCTCCACTAGAGCCCAAGAACGCGGCGTCGCCAAAGGTAAAGATTCCCCCGTCGCTGGTTGCCAGCCAATAGCCGTTTCCGAAAGTCGATGCGATGTCAACAACGGGTGCGTTGATTGGGCTGCCGCCGAGCGAGCCAAAAAATGCGGCGTCTCCAAAGCTGAAGATGCCACCGTCGCTAGCAACTAACCAGTAGCCGCGGCCACTTGGCGTTGCGGCCATGGCGACAACCGGCTTGTTCAAACGAGCGCTGCCCATTGAACCGAAAAATCGGGCATCTCCAAAGCTGAAGATGCCGCCATCGCTGGCAACTAGCCAGTAACCATCGCCAGACGGTGTTGCAGCCATTCCGGCGATCGGAGCATTTAGGTGTGTTGCGCCCATGGAGCCGAAGAACGGTGCATTGCCGTAACTGAAGACGCCGCCGTCGGTTGACGAGATCCACATGCCGTCGCCATCAGGGGTCGCCGCAATGGAGGCCAAGGCGGCATTCGAATTGATAGACACAGAAGGTCCGGCGTCTTGGTGAGCGGGACCGTAACTCGTGATGGTGTTCGGTTGCACTTGCTGGCGCGTCTCAGAGGTGACCGATCGGGTCGTCTCGCCGGGAATCGGGCCCGACTCAAGCGCTCGTGCCGGCTGAGCTCCGAACGCCATAAGACCAACGATGAGTCCCCAGACAACCGATCGCCGAGTGGGCGAATACCGAGCGGACGACATGCGAAAAACCATGGCGTTGGAAGTACCCAGTGCTAGTAACAGATCAGTAACCGTCGAGTAACAACGGCCAATTGGTGTTGTTGGCGCAATCGTGTCTCGCCGACGATTTAAAGGTCTTTAGCCTTCAGCCGGGGGCCATGAGATAAAAAGGTTACCGCCGGCGATGCTGATGTCAGCCCCTGTGCCAACCACGATGACGCCTGCGCCCCCAACCACTATTGCCAGCTTGCAGAGGTGTTTCAACACTCTGAGGTAATGGCGCGTTGCGGATGGTCGCTTGGGAGCCATTCCGGGTTGTTCTGAGGCCGAGGAAGGCGTGCGATTCATAGCGTCAGTCTCTCTGCATCATGCTGGTGTCGTCGCTGAAACGGTCGAAGAACCTGACTGACTGGTGGCCGGCCATTGGCTGATCGGGCAGCGCTTCGCGCCATTCGTTGAGGGCGGCTACGAGGTCGTCGGAACGTTGATCCATCCTTGCCCACTGCTCGGCAATAAGTGCGGGACTGTCAATCGACTGAACGAGGCATGAAGCCTCGATATGAAATGCCCGATGCAGCGAACCTACAGACTGATAGATCAGTGTGTCGCGGTGTTTGCTGTTTGCCTTGGCAAGCCACACTCCAAGCGGACACTGATCCTCGAGGCGGACTTCTGCGGCATTTAAGGAAACGCTGTCGACGCCAAGCATGCCGACTAGGTTGCGACGCCAGCGTAGGTGATCGATGACTGCCGACCGCAGCTCAGCGCGCAAATCGGTGCTTCGTATCGGCCACGTTTCTATCTCGGTGTTATTCACGAGAATCTCCTTCTCTCACATCAACTATCGGCGTTGTGTGGAAAATCTCGACGTCGTGGGGGTCACCGTTCTGTCACAGGCCAGTAACAGCCCAGCTAGAGGGCAGTTTGGCGTCAGTCCGTGGCCATAGCGGCAAGCTGCGCTACGTAGGCGACGAGATCAACGAGCGACTCGATGCGACCGTCGCTATGGATGCCATCGGTTACGCGAACGGCGACTGTGGCATCGAGGGTTGGAACATAAACGGCGAGCGTGTCGGTGCCGTAGTGGCCAAGTGAGAAGAATGACTTTTGCGCCCTGTCGTCCACCGAGCACGGGCAGAAGCCGATGGTTCCCGCTCCAAGGCCGGTGTCCGCGTCGATGTCGGTCATTGCCGCGAATGATCCCTGACTGATGAGCGCGCGATCCCCGAGCAAGTGACGAGTCATGGTCGTGAGGTCACTCATCGTTGTCAGTGTTCCCGCTGTTGAATAACTGGGTTCGCCCGGAGACGCTGGCATCGGGATTGTTTGGGTGAGTCTGAGCGGGATCAACAGATCTTTGCGCAGCACTTCCTCGTAGGCCGCACCGTAGGTTTGTTCGATCAGGAATCCGAGAACCAAGTAGTTCACGCTCGAGTAGTGCTGTTCGGTGCCGGGCTGGAACCCGAGCGGTTCGCTCGTGCTTATCTCGACGGCCTGCTGCGGCGTTGTTATCGCCGAGCTGTCAGATGCGTAGCGTGCTGTATCTCGATAGTTGACCAGACCAGAGCGGTGGCTCAGCAACATACGCGGGGTGAGGGCATCGTTATAGGGAAATTCAGGGAAGGCCGCCAGATGAGGGAGGGGCGCGTCGAGATCGATCCGGCCTTCGTCGGCGGCTCGATAAACAAGAACTGCGGTCATCAATTTTGTAATGGATGCGATGTCGAAAGAGTCGTCTGGTTGTAGCGCGGTTCTTCCGTCGAGCTGAGTTCCGTCAACGGCGCCCCACGCAGTGCCGTTCGTTGTCACGACCCGCACCGACACGCCCGACGCATCGTGGGCCAAGCGCCACTCGTGTATCTCTTTTTTTAGAGTTGCATCTACTTTGTCTGCGGCAACAACGGGGATCTCGCTCGGTGTCGCTCGGTCTCTTGTGAAGACTGGTGGGGGAGGTTGTTGAGAAGGAATGGGCGGGGGTTTATGGATTGGTCGTTGCGAGGTTGTTGCACTAACTCCATGAGCTCCGCCAACGCCGATCACTGCCACCAATACGAGCCCGGCAGTTGGTCGCGTGAATCGATGCTTGGGTAAACGAACTACGGGAACGTGCAGAGAGGGAAGACGTCCGGCGCCCACGTCTTCCACCCAACCAAACAGCAGTGTCGACACAACGATCCCGCAACCGATGAGGGTCGGGTAGGCAACGAAATGAAACGCGCCGACGAGCGGGTTGAGTTTTTCCAAAAGCCATATGACGCCAACGATGACGGCTGTATGCCAGAGGTAAATTGTCAGCGAGCGACGTGTCAAGAATCTGATGGCTGACTGAACTGCTGCTTGCTGCGCGAAAGCGCCGATCTGTGACTGAGCAGCGAACGCTGCCGCCAACCAAGCAACGCCAACAAATAGGTGGAGCGGATGTGAGTTGTTCACTACGCCTAGCGGCACGACGTGGGTTATGCGCCACACCACTGCGACGACGCCCGCCGTTGCGGCGATCAGTATCCAACGCCTCGTTGAAATTCTCCCGAGCTGACCTCTGTGGTGACAGAAGCCGACGACGGCAAACAGCCCATACAGCGCTACATCGCCGAGCTTCCACCACAACATCGGCATGTGTTGAGGCGTCCAATAGGCTTCTCTTTCAAGCGCGTCGAAGGCGAAGATCAACATGGCCAGAGTGCCGATGGTTGCACGAGGCCATCGACGCCCCAATGGCATAAGTGCGGGAACGAGAACAAGCAGCCAGATCACCATGCGCAGGAACCACAGAGGCGAGGAGAGCCAGCCGCCCTCCCAAGTTGTGGCAATCGGATCGGTGATGGGGATCAGCCAACTCAAGAGTTGCCAGGCGTTGAACGATTCCGCCTTGCCCGCCAAGTTGACTCCGACCCAGGCGATAGTGGTGAACCACCACAGTGGTATCAAGAGCCGCTTCAGCCGATCGTTAGCTACGCGAACAAACCTGCGATGGCTTAGCGATGCCGCAAGTAATGAACCGAATACGAAAAACATTGCTGGCATTGCGGCAATGCACCAACTGATGAGGGGCGCGCCGTACGCATGCCAAACGACGACGCGAATAGTCGCAATGGCTCGAATGGCGTCGAGGAAAGCACTTCGCGACGAAGTCGACGAAGTCATCGGCTGAACCGAGTTGCTCGTCTGGGTGGCGTCTTTACTGGCGATGACCGACACCGTTTTCATCGGCGCCCCAGGCCACAAGGTTTGCTGAGCCAGTAAAGAACTTCGCGTGTCAAACCTTTGAGTCCCGAAGGGTGCGCTTCTCGAACCACTGAGCGATCACGACATCGGTCGACGAGTGGGCAAGGATAGAAACCGCAACGACGAGCGCAACGAGATGAAACACCGTGTCGCCAAGCCCAATGCTCCCCTCGAGTACGAACAGTCCATAGACCACTGAAGCAAAGCCCTTCGGGCCGAACCACGCAGCTGCAAGCCACTCACTGAGGCCGAGTTCGCTACGGAGGAGCGCGAGCGCAAGAGCTATTGGTCGAGCCAACAGCAATGTTGCCGCTGCGAATAAGTATCCCCCCAGCGAGATGTCTGAGAGGAACGAAGGAGAGATCAGCGCGCCGAAGACAAAGATTGCCCCCAGTTTGAAGAGCTCGGTGACCAGTTCGCCAAAGTGATCAAATGCCTCTTTTACTTCTGGACTGATCGATGCAACGGTGACTCCACCGGCGAAGGCAGCGAGATACGGGTTGGCATGGATTATGAAGGTGAGCGCAAAAATCACGAGGCCGATGGCGAACGCGTAAAGCGGCTCGTATGCAGTTGTTGGTGAGAGTAGTTGCGACCTGGAAAGCGCAATGGCAGCCCAGGGGATGGCGATACCGATGAGAATTCCGATCACGACCTCAGAGCCAATGTGCCAAACGTTCAAATCTCCGTCGGTGCTCCCAATGGCGAGCAAGACCACTACGACGGGAAGGGCAAGTCCGTCGTTCAGGCCACTCTCGACATTTAAAAGGTGCCGCAGACGGTAGGGGATTTCTTCTCTCCCGACTATGGCCGCCGCGAACACGGGATCGGTCGGGCTGAGAACGGCCCCAATCAGGAATGATTCGAGCCAGGGGAGCCCGGCGATGTAATGAGCCAACACGGCGGTAACGATCAGTGTTAGCGGCAGACCCAGAAGAAGGGCGCGCCCGGGTAAGCGCCAAGCGTTGCGAAGTTCTTTCACACTTGCCCTCATGCCGTCAGTGAAGAGCACGCTGAACAGAGCCAATTCAGCAAGAACCACAACGACCTGGTCGCCAGCATGAACGGGAACGACATTGAGCGTTCCGTCGCCGAGAAGAAACCCGGCGCCAAGAAACAGCACTGCCGTTGAGACGACGCTGCGATGAGCGAGGCCTGAGATCAAAACGGCGGTCAGTAGGACCAAAGCAAATGCTAGAACGGAGGCCATTGGCAGATTCTCACACGACAGTGAGGTGCTCTTGGCTATTGCGATCGTTGGCGGCGAGCCGGGAAGCCTGGTCGGCGACGTTACCGCCGACCCCGACGACTCGCCATGACTCAATCAATTGCGCTCATTGTCTTCGTAGGCGTCTACTTCCTCATTGCAACTGAGCGGGTAGAGCGGGTGCCGGCAGCGTTAGCGGGTGCTGCAGCCCTTCTCGCTACAGGCGTGATGCACTCACACGACGCCTTTTTTTCGCTGGAAACCGGCATTGATTGGAACGTGATCTTCCTGCTGTTCGGGATGATGATCATTGTTGGGATCATCGGCCAGACAGGGCTTTTTGAATATCTGGGTGGTCAGACCGTTCGAGCAGCGCACGGCAACCCCAAACGCGTCATGACGTTGCTTATCTTGCTAACCGCTGTTGGCTCGGCTTTGCTCGACAACGTCACGACAATTCTGCTAGTGGGTCCTGTCACTCTCGCGATTTGCAAGACGATTCGCGTTCGCCCAGTTCCCTTTCTTTTGGTCGTCGTGTTTGCGTCGAATATCGGTGGGGCGGCAACTCTCATTGGCGATCCCCCTAACATCATCATTGGCAGTAAAGCTGACCTGTCGTTCAACGACTTTCTCGTGCATGTGGCACCGATTGCGATCATCGCGGTGCTTGCACTGATTGTGTTGAGTCGTTGGCTGTTTAGGGGTGCCTTTGCTGTCGAGCTGACCGATGAAGAAACCCCCGATGAAGTGGTTGCCTACGGCATTAGCGATCGTGCTCTGCTCACAAAGGGGCTCGGGGTATTGGGCCTTGTTCTCGTTGGCTTCGCACTCCATTCGGTAACGCATGCCGAGCCTGCCGTCGTAGCTCTCGTTGGCGCGGGAGTGCTGGTTGCAATCAGTGGCATTCGCCTTGAGCGATGTATGGAAGAAGTCGAGTGGGAAACGCTGGTCTTCTTTATGGCGCTGTTCGTTGTCACCGGAGCTCTCGTGAAGACCGGCGTCATCGAAGACCTGGCTACGGTCGCCGCTGACGCAATGCAGGGTCACCTTTTGGCTGGCTCACTTGGCCTTCTCGTTGTGTCGGGTGTGTTGTCTGGATTGGTCGACAACATCCCATACGTCGCGGTTATGAGTCCGCTTGTTCAACAAGTCGTTGCCGACTCTCATGAGGGAGATCCAGGGCTGTTGTGGTGGGCGCTCACACTTGGCGCTGATTTTGGTGGCAACGCAACCATCGTTGGTGCAAGCGCCAACGTGGTCATGCTCGGAATTGCGAAGAAACACGGCCATGAAATCAGCTTTTGGGACTTCATGAAGAAGGGTGCAGTGGTAAGTGTCATGTCGCTGGTATTGGCAGGCCTCTACTTATGGTTGCGGTATTTCGTGCTTGTGTAGTCCCCCGTCATCTCCCAAATCGACCTTGCACTCATTAGGCCGACTTCTTGCCCGGCGTCACGCCGCGTAAACGCACTCACCCGGCTGAACAGGGAAAACAGGCTTCAGAAAACTGACCGTCGAGGTCAATTTTCACCCTCCGCGCGCCGATGAAACCAAGGTGAAGTGGACGATGCGCGGCCTGATTTATAGACCAAAGCACAAGAAGGTGAGGGCCAACCGGGTTTGGCCCAAGTGCGCCATGGCCTTGTGCCTGCTGGCGGGCATGTTCGCGACCAATGAACTCACAAACATCGGCCCAGCGGCAGCCACGTCGACGGCACCAACGTCGACGTGGGCGGCAACGCTCAACGGCGATGTGACAACGACGGGCTGGACTCGCAATTCAGGGACGGCGTCTTACTACACGTATGTCAACGACTGTCCCGATGCGTCGGGTTCGTCATACGTGCTTGGGCCCAACGTGACCAACACAAACAACGCGATCAAGTTCAATGCAGCGAGTCCGCCATCGGATTTTGCTGGCGTCACGTCAATCACTGTTAGCGCGTACGCCAAATACATCTCGAGCGGTGTTACTGGTTCGGTTGACACCCAAACTTTGGCACCACAGCTGACCAGCTCTGCCGGTACAGC
>JBGAQY010000025.1:0-43681 GCA_044220495.1 Acidimicrobiales bacterium | reverse complement strand
CAGACCCACTAAGCGAAGAGTTCATCCCTAACAAGACCGATGCCAATGACTAGTACTTTCACGGCGTTGGCGCCTGTGTTTGCGGGTTTTGTTATTGGTTACTTGCTCAAGTACTTCGGTGTTGTTGAGCGGCGTGACGGTGAGTTCTTGTTCCGCCTCGTGTTCTATGTGTGTTCGCCGGCACTCGTGTTCGAAATTTCGACTGCTGGAACTGCGCTAACAGCTTGCATGCCGGCCGTTTCCGCCGTTATCGCCGTTGGTTTCGCCGCCGGCACGTTGCTCCGAAACGCCTCTCTGGGCTAACACTTTCAGCAACCGTTGTTTGTCATTGCCTGCATCATCGTCAACACCGCTCGCGCTTCCGTTCATTCAAGCGGTCTACGGAGCAAAGGGTGTTGTTGCATTGGCTGCTTTGACCTCGTGAACGCAACCTACCTACACCTGGGTGCACGCGATCGCTGCTCGAAGCAACCCGCATCACAGGCGAGTCGTGGTGTTGCTACGCAACCGATGACGAGCCCGCTCTATGCGACGATCGCCGGCCTGCTCGTAAACCTGCTGCACATCTCGCCGCCCGACTTCATTCAGGGCATTGCTGCGACATTCGGACGCCCAACCGGATTCGTCATCACTCTCGCCATCGGCATCGTTTTCAACGCGCGAGTGATTCACCTTCGCGGCAGCGTTGTTGCGCTTGCAGTGCGATTGGCTTGCACGGTCGTCATAGGTTTGGCCGCCGTTGCACTCTTAGACCCGAGCCCGCAACCAAGGGCGTGATCTTGCTGCTCTGCGTTGCGCCAATCGGGTTCAACACTGTGACGTTCGCATCTCTCGAAAAGCTCGACGTCGACTTTGCATCGTCGACACTTTCACTCTCACTTGTCGTAGGAGTTGTACTTACAACTCTGGTTGCGGCGCTTGTGTAGCACGGGCACCACTGTCGTCTAGCACCGTCATCGGGAGCTCTAAGTCGAAGGCAAGTTGTCCTTCAACAAAATTGCGCGGAAGGCGTCGGCGACGCGATGCCAAGTTCGCCGGAGTTACTTCGCTAGATGGCTCGAGGCTGGTGAAGTACGAGAGCGCGGCGACAACTCTTCTTTCCAACGGTACGACTTCACATATCCACTGCATCTCGTATCGCTGCACGACAGCCAAGTTGAGCGTGTAGTCAACAAGACCTTCACCAACAGCAAAAAGCACTTTGCGACCAAGGCCCCACAGAACAGAATTCACCGCAAGACAACCGACGGCTATTTCATCAGTGTCGACGCCAACCCATTGCGCCTTCGCAGGATCAAGCCCGCGCTCGCCACGCATCGAGTCGGCGGCCGCACGAAGCGATCCTCCCGATCCGGCGCACGGGTCGGCAATGCTTTGGCCTTCTTCTAGCGTGATCATGCGCGCCATGAAGTCAGTGATGGGTTCAGGCGTGAAGTACTGACCGATCGGCATGCGCGACTCGCTGCTGCGCAAACACATAAGCGTTGTGCCGAGCAGATCCGACTGACGTCGAATCTCTCCACCTGTCACGTCGAGCTGTCCTCGCTTCAACGCAACGTCAGCGACACGTTTCGCTGCAATCTGCGTGCGCTGATCCATGGCGCGATCTTTCTGAAGCCACGGCCGCATTAGCGGCCACGCCGGCATGGTGAGCTCAGGACACCCCTTGAAAAACCAAACCCACTGGCCGCGCACAAAGTCGGCAAACTCGGCATGGTCCATCGACGTCAGGTCATCAATCACTTGTGCTGTGTCAGCCTCGGTTGGCGGCGATACAAATGAAATCGCTGCAAGAACCGATAGCGGCACCTCGACGTCACCGTATCCGTAAGCATCAGACCACGCTTTTGCGACACCGGTAGCAACCCGTTGTGCGGTTTCTCGGATCTCGGATGAAGTCATTGCGATTGACCATGGCATCGAGCTGCTGGTCGAAACCAATCCGACCCACCGATGTGTCGTCAAGTCATCCCTGACAGACCGTCGCCGTGCAGCATTTTGCAAACCAAGAGTTCAAGAAAATGTTCGATCGAGTGTGACGCAGTCACTATCCAAGACATGACGTTCGAACGCTGTGACTTCAACAACAGTCAGCTGTCAGTCACTGCCGAACCAGAGTTGCGATCAACAGTGGGCAACATAGCTCTCAAAGAATGCAGCCTTGGCGGCGGAGTTGTGATTGGCAACGCGTTGCTTGAAGACATCACTATCGACAATTTGAAAGCACCGAGTCGGTTTGTAACTCACGGAGCGGTGTTTCATCGAGTGACCTTGCAAGGCGAGATCACCGGCACTGTCACCGTGTCTGATCGCAACTTCATGGACGACAGTGATCACGGCCGACAGCGCATGCAGGCGGCCAACGCCGAGTTTTATGCCGGCGTCGATGACTGGGCTCTCGATATAACAGACGCAAGGTTTACCGACGAGTTTGAACTCGAAAGCGCGATACCGGCGCGCCTTCTCAAGGTAGACAAGGCGCGCCAAGCCATCGTGCTTCGAGAACGCGTGACGAGGGCAGACTGGCAATCGATTGACTTCGGATTGACCGGATGGGATATGCACATCAAGCGGATGATCAACCTTGACCACGAGTTCGCACTGCTTGTCGCTTCGGAGTCGCGAACGCAACAGCAAGAGCTCGCGATCATCGATCAACTCCGCGCGATGAATGTCATCGACTAATTCAATTCGTGTTCAATCCCACCTCCGACCCAAACATTCGATGGCATGACGACGTAGTACATCCGTGGAACCCCGAGATGCAGATGAGGTTCCAAAGCATTTGTCGTCGCGCGGCCAACATCGTCAGAGAAGTCGAGATGAATCTGCCGGCTTCGCCAAGGCAGGTGAATGATGCGCTTTCTGCAAAGCAATTGCGACTGGCGCTCGCCGTGCCCCGGCTGAGGCCGGCGTTGTACGGATCAGCAGTCGAGTACCAAGTGAGCGCCGCGATTAGGCGGGATGGCGTCATGGCGAGAGAGCTAGAAGAACAGGCCGACCACCTCGTCAGCGGACGTCCCGACTGGACCTTCAACTGGTCAGAACATTTGGCTGTTGAACACCCTGATCACAGCCGCCAGCAGTACATCGACCTCACCACGGATCCCGGAGTTCCGGCCCATCAGACACGTTATGGCCATGCAGCGGCGATGCTCGTGTATCGCCGGCCGGATGCTCAGCACGTTCTGATGCTGTTCGAGAGTGCCCGCGACCTCACAGAGACTGGGGCGATTTCACCCGACAACCAACGTGCCCTCACGTCGCATAATCGCGTTTGGGAGCGTGAGTTGCGTCAAGCGCGCGCCGAGTTCGTAGCCGCCGAGTCAGAGCGACTTTTGCACCTCGGCTTTAGCGCGCACGAGGCTAGGGACTTTGCACTTTGGGGCGCCGAGCTCGCTGGAAGTGAAACCCCGCCTGACCGTCACCAAAAAGAGCTTGACCGCCAGTTGCCATTTGGCCTCTGAATTGCGCAGCGCCAGCGACAGGCGACGGACTCCGTGCGAACAGACATCTGCACCGGTCAAACCCAGCGCACGAATAAGTGGGTCATCAATGACGGCGACGGATTCTGAGCACCGCGATGTCGACATGGGGCGGCGGAATGAACGCCTTGCGGGGAAGGCGTTGCACGATCTCGATTTCGAATTGGCGCCGCCATCTCTCGGCGCCACGAACTTCACCGTTCGCCCAGTGTCGGGCCGCGCTCAACTGCAGCACCAGGTGTGCACTCTGCAAACGCGAGCCCGGCGACAGCAAGCGATTCAGTAGTTGGCTCGTTATCGAGAACGGTGGATTGGCAACTACATGAAACGGATGACGTGGTAGCCGCAGATCAGCAGCATCGGCGCGCACAACAGTCACGTTGTGGCCAAAGCGGGATCGCAAGGCTCGCGCGCGCTCGACATCCAGCTCAAAAGCAATCACGCGACAATGACCCCTAACTAAGGGATCAGTGATTGCACCGTTGCCAGCACCAATGTCGAGCACCGTCGCTTGAGCAGGCGGCTCAGCTAGCGTGACGAGTCTTTCAGCCCAGTCGGAACGGAGACGATGCCAACCCCATTGCGACCGGCGAGACCGCCCGGCCCCGTACACGCGTCACCATCAACATCGTCGTCATCACAGCGATGAGAGTACACAGCGATAGAGAGATTGGCCAGGCTGGGGAATCACATCGACCCTTGTCACGTTGACCAGACTCGTACTTCCTACCCGTTCTTCTTGAAGCCTTATTGCTACAGAAAGTGAGTCTCATGACCACCTCGTCACCACTCGATACTTTTGGCCTTTGCCTCGGCGGCAACGTATTTGGATGGACCGCTGACGAGAAGCAGTCGTTCGAGATCCTCGACGCGTACGCAGAGGCGGGCGGCAACTTCATCGACACAGCAGACTCCTATGTTGCTTGGATACCCGGCAACTCTGGCGGTGAGTCAGAAACGATCATCGGCAAGTGGATGGCCTCGCGCAACAACCGCGAGCAAATGATCATCGCGACGAAGGTTGCCAAGTTGAGCACGCGGCCCGGTTTGTCTCCCGCCAACATTGCCGCAGCAGCAGAAGATTCGCTCCGTCGCTTGCAGACTGACTACATCGACCTCTACTACGCGCACCAAGACGATGACCAGGTGCCTTTCACAGAGTCACTCGGAGCATTCGATGCGCTTGTCAAAGCCGGAAAGGTGCGCCACATCGGTGCATCGAACTTCACCGCTGCACGTCTTAGTGAGGCACTCGACGTGTCAAGTAACAACAACCTTGCGGCGTTCGTTGCCCTGCAACCCGAGTACAACCTCGTAGCGCGCGACTACGAAAACGAGTTGATGAAAACCGTCGACGCCAACGGGCTTGCGACCTACCCCTATTACGCGCTTGCAAGCGGCTTTCTTACCGGCAAATACCGTCGTGGCAGCAGCACCGATAGCGCACGCGCCGGCAATGCTGAGCGGTACTTGAACGATCACGGTATTGCCGTGCTGAACGCGCTCGACGACATCGCAGCAAACCACGACACCTCAGTAACGGCGGTGTCGCTTGCGTGGCTCGCCGCTCAACCAACGATCGGCGCACCGATCGCCAGTGCACGCACAGCCGAACAAGTGAAAGACCTAACTGCTTTCGTCGACCTCAAACTCACAACTGACGAAATCGCCCGACTCAGTTCGATCTAAGGGCTAAAGCGGAAGCTTGAACTCGCTCTCGGGAACGTTCCGACTAATAGATGTTGCGATAACACTGTCGGAACTTCCTGGTCGTTCGTAGGTGCTCGACGAAATGGCGCCACTGTCGCGATCAAAGCAGAACCGCGCTTTTGTGCCCCATGGCAACGGGCGCGCTGAGTGGGCCGCTGCGCGCGCGTAAGCAACGTAACAATCAGCTTTCGCGATACCGATGTCGTATAACCGGTCAGCGCCAGTGACCTGAGATTTGAGTTCATCTATCTCACTCGTCAGTCGCGCGTTGTACTCAAGAACTGCACCACCGTCGCGGCACGCCGTCGTGGCGCCGTCAGGCCCGACACCGCACGCGTATTGACGGCCATTTACCTGCGCGTCAACCGTGCCAAGCGCAACACGAATGTGGTTCGGTGGCTTTTGCGCCTCGTGAACACTGCCGGAGTACTGACGACCGTCATCAGTTTTGCGGACATAACTCGAATCGATTACCCAGGTCGTCGACTTCATACGCGTCCACGCGTCTACAAATACGTCAGCCGCCGCCGGCGACGTTGTAATCGTTGGCAGCTCGTCGGTGTTAGAAGAGCGCGAACCGACATCGAAGACGTTCATCAACGTCACGATCAGCACGCCAACGATGACTCCAGCCACTGCCCCGTTGGCAGGGGCGGCAAAAAACGAGCGTTTCACGTCAGAGAACCTAGTCGTCGCCGACTGTGGTGCCCATTAGTGTTCGTGCCTCGCGATGTCATGGAGGCCGGAATGACAAACCCCGCTATCGAAGACTTTTACGTCGAAAAACGCATGTTTGAGCCGTCCCCTGAATTCCGGAAGACCGCGCTCGTCAACGACTCGTCTATGCACGAGCAGGCCGCCCAAGACTGGCAAGGCTTTTGGGCACAGCAAGCCGGTGAACTACTCGACTGGTTCACGCCTTGGACAACCGTGCACAGCTGGCAAGAACCATTCGCCAAATGGTTTGAAGGGGGAAGGCTGAACGCGTCGTACAACTGCATCGACCGCCACGTAAGTGCCGGCCGCGGCAACAAGGTTGCTTTCCACTGGGAAGCCGAAGGCGGCGAACAACGCACGATTACTTACGCCGATCTGCTCAGAGACGTGCAGCGGTTTGCCAACGTCTTGAAAAGCCTCGGGGTCGAACGCGGCGATCGCGTGAACATTTACATGGGCATGATCCCCGAACTGCCGGTGGCAATGCTTGCGTGCGCGCGCATCGGCGCAATCCACTCTGTGGTGTTCGGCGGGTTCTCTTCAGAAGCGCTTCGCGACCGCATTAACGACGCCGACGCTCGCGTCCTCATCACCGCCGATGGCGCATGGCGACGCGGCGCCGTTGTGCCGCTAAAAGACAACGCTGACTCCGCAGTCTCCGAAACGCCGACCATTGAGTCAGTGGTTGTCGTAAGGCGCTGTGAAAACAACATTTCGTGGACTGACGGGCGCGATCTCTGGTGGCACGACCTCATGCAAAAAGCAGACGCGACCTGCGAGCCCGAAGCCATGGAGAGCGAAGACCTGCTGTATCTGCTCTACACAAGCGGCACTACGGCAAAGCCCAAAGGCATCATGCACTCGACGGGCGGCTATCTCACTCAAGCCGCATTTACACACAAGTACGTGTTCGACCTGCACGCCGACACCGATATCTATTGGTGCGCAGCCGACATCGGCTGGGTAACCGGACACTCATACATCGTTTACGGCCCGCTCATCAACGGTGCGACAAGTGTGCTTTATGAAGGCACCCCTGACTTTCCTGATCGCGAACGTTGGTGGTCAATCATCGAGCGCTACAAGGTGAGCATCCTGTACACAGCGCCAACCGCCATCCGTACATTTATGAAGTGGGGTGCGGAACTACTCGCCAAACACGATCTGTCTTCGTTGCGCGTGCTCGGTTCAGTTGGAGAACCGATCAATCCAGAGGCGTGGCTTTGGTATCGCGAGCACGTCGGCGGCAACAACTGCCCGGTCGTCGACACCTGGTGGCAAACCGAGACGGGCGCCATCTTGATTGCACCACTGCCCGGACTCACCACGCTCAAACCCGGTTCGGCCACCAAACCCTTGCCCGGCACGGCCGCCGAACTCGTCGACGACACTGGCAATGCAGTACGTCAAGGCGGCGGATACCTCACGCTCACCCGTCCATGGCCTTCGATGCTGCGCGGCATTTGGGGCGACCCCGAGCGTTACAAAGAGACCTATTGGTCACGTTTTCCGGGCCGCTACTTCGCAGGCGACGGAGCCAAACTCGACAACGATGACTACTTCTGGTTCCTCGGACGCGTCGACGACGTCATGAACGTGAGCGGTCATCGCGTCTCGACTGCTGAAGTCGAGTCGGCCCTGGTGTCAAATGAAACAGTTGCCGAGGCGGCCGTCGTTGGGGCGACAGACGCAACAAGCGGTCAGGCAATCATCGCGTTCGTGGTCTTGCGCGAAGGTCAGACAGCTAATACGCAGGCGAGTGATGCGCTGCGCGCGCACGTTGCCAAAAAGATTGGCCCGATAGCAAAACCAAAAACCGTGATCTTTGTAAACGACGTTCCTAAAACGCGCAGCGGCAAGATCATGCGCCGTTTGCTTCGTGATGTCGCCGAAGGTCGGGCCCTCGGCGACACAACAACACTGGCCGACCCTGCGGTAGTCGAAGAGATTCGCGACCGACAGCAAGCCGGAGCAGTTGAGTAAAGCGCTAGACCTTGGCCATATTCGCAAAGCGCGTGTAGCGGTCGATGAATGCAAGGTGTGTAGTGCCAATCGGGCCACTGCGATGCTTTGACACAATGATTTCTGCTGTGCCTTTGTCGGATGACTCAGGGTTATAGATCTCATCGCGATACAAGAACATCACGACGTCGGCATCTTGCTCGAGCGAGCCCGACTCACGTAGATCAGCAAGAACCGGACGCTTATCAGCGCGCTGCTCGAGATTTCTCGATAACTGCGACAGAGCGACAACGGGCACTTGCAGTTCACGAGCAAGGATCTTGAGACCACGGCTCATCTCTGAAACTTCGACCTGACGGTTCTCGGCGTTTGATCGACCAGACATGAGCTGCATGTAGTCGACAACCACGAGGCCAAGGCCGGTTGACGACGCTTTTAGGCGACGAGCCTTGGCTCGAATATCCATCACCGTGCAATTCGGGTTGTCGTCTATATAGATCGGCGCTTCGCCCAAGCGACCGATTGCATGATTGATCTTTGGCCAGTCGGATTCGTGCAGGCGCCCGTTGCGCATGCGCGAGGCGTCGACTCGCGCCTCGCTGCACAACAGACGTTGCGTGATCTCGGAGTGCCCCATCTCGAGCGAGAAGTAGAGAACCGGCACGTTCTGAAGCGCCGCATGCGAAACGACGTTGAGGGCAAAAGACGTGTTGTGCACCATCACATCGGCAGCAACAAAGTTGTGGTGGTAGGGAACCGTCAAGTCATAAACCTGCTCATCGCCTACGTAATCGATGGCAACAACTTCATCCCAACGGATGTCAGCGTTAGCCGGCAAGTCGACTACGTCACGTTGCTCGTCATATCCGAGATAGGCAGCTGCGCTCTCCCACAAAGTCGGGGCGAAGGTGTTCTTTGCGTTGGCTTGACTCGAGCCAGCGGCAACCAAGACTTTCTCATCGACACGCACTTCCGAAAGACTTCTAACAAGCGTGTCAAGTTCTTGCGACTGTCCAAAAACCCCGACTTCGTGTACGAACTTGCGGATCTCGGCCGGCTCTGAAATAACCAGCGTTGTTGCAGAAACTTTTCGAGTTGGCTGCTGCAGACTGGCGCTCACGCCGAACCTCAACAACAAGTGCTGCACACTGGCTGCCAATCGAGACGACGCCGTGCGCCATCGGAACTCGCCACCACCATCGAGCCGCTGAACGACATCTCCGTCGGTGGCGAGCAGTCGATGCAAGAAAAACGCCATCTGCGGTTTCGGTAATCGATACACGGCCGACGGAAGGTCACGATTTTCAACTGCACACGTAAGCAGAGCATGACGTCTAAGCAACTCGCCCACAGGATTCACATGGCCGGTCTGACCCACGAACACAACCGACACACGGCCATCACCGTTGTGTCGCGACAGCGCGCGTGCACCGGTTGCCGACGCAAAACGCGCCGACTCAATTGCACAATCGTCGGCCGCCGTAGTGAAGGTCGGGTTCTCGCCTGTCTGACCGCCGTCTGACAACAAGTAAGCAAGAAGGCCAAGCTCACTGTCAGGCAACGGCTCGATACCGAAGACGGGCAAGCGCTTGGGCACGCCAACTCGAGCGCCTACGCGCAACTTTCCAAGTGGCGTCCAACCATCGGGAGTGAGGAACGGGTGTGTCAGTGTCGTGCGCACGTGACGACCGAGTTTGGTGCGCACACTAAATAACGGCTTGATGCCATCGTCAGTGAATGCGCTTGGCTGCGTCGTCTTTAGGGTGCGGTCTTCGTCGAGGCTAAAGACATCGACAACTTCACCCTCCATACCGCGTCGATAAATCTCAGCCGCCGTGCGCACATCGCCGGTGGTCGGATCAACGATCGGCGTATCCCACGCAACGCACTTACCCATAGCCGGACGCGCTCCGACGATTACCAAGCTCGAAGGTTGCAAACCCGATAGCTGTTCGTCGAGATCAACAAAGCCAGTCGGCACACCCGTGATCGACTCGCCTCGCTCATAAAGGGCTTCGAGATCGTCAAGGCTTTTTGTCAACAGATCACGGATTGACGCAGTCGTGTCAGCACCACGACGCTCTGCGATCTTGAACACCATTGCTTCGGCGAGGTCGACCGTCTCGGTGACGTCTTCAGGGACCTTGTAGCCCATGTCGGCAATCTCGCCCGCCACGGCAATCAGTCGGCGGAGAAGCGCATGCTCTTCGACGATCGTCGCGTAACGCGGTGCGTTACTCGTGGCGGGCGTGTTTGCCTGAAGCGAAGTGAGCACGGCAGGACCGCCAATCACGTCGAGCAAGTCGGCACGTGAAAGCTCGTCGGCCACTGTTACCGGATCGGCAGGCTCACCTCGCGAGAACAAAGAAAGGATCGCGTCGAAAATGTGCCCGTGAGCCGGCTTGTAGAAGTCATCGGCCTTGCAGGCCTCGACTGCGGGAGCAATTGCGTCACGCGACAACAGCATGGCCCCGAGCAGAGACTCTTCGGCTTGCAGGTTGTGGGGTGGCACACGACCTGACGTATCGACGTTGACGGGCGACGGCCCGGTTCTGTTCTTGCGGACATCAATCGTTCGAACATCAGCGGATTGGGGCACGGTGCATCACCTTGCTCTTGTTTGCCTGTGAACCGCTAGAGGAACAAGTTGTGGATCTCTCACCCGTTAGCTGTGGGCAAATGACATCGAACTGCGGACAACTTCTACGCGAGGTCTTACTGAATCGAATCAGCAAAGCCCCTGCATGTCGATGTGCGCACTGCGCGCTTGCAGACGGCGCACCTAACGCGCGATCGCATGTGCAAAAAGGGCTAGTGCCTGTGGACGAACCACTGGCACTAGCCCTCATTGTTCACAAGTTTTTTTGCGAAGGTGTGTTTGTCGCCTATGTGATCGCTTACGTCGCTGAGTCGCATGCGCGCATCATACGAACGCGCTGCGACAATTCACTCTCCGTCAGACTGAATATCGACGTTGAGTGCGACATGTACTTCACTGTGAAGCTTCACCGGAACTGCATGGGTACCAACTTGACGTAGGTGCTCTTGCACTTCGATCTGCTTGCGATCGAGTTCGATGCCGGTTTGCTCTTTCAGCGCAGTAACGATGTCTGCATTGGTAACCGAACCAAACAACTTGCCCTCGGCACTGGCGCGAGCGCGAATCGTCACCGTCTTCGACACGATGTTCTTCGCCACGCCCTCGGCCGCTTCGCGGTTCTTGGCGTCGGCACGATCGCGAGCACTGCGCATAGCTGTTGCCTGTGCCGTGACATTCTTCGATGCCTTGAAAGCCTGACCTCTCGGGATGAGGAAATTGCGGGCGTAACCGTCGGAAACGTCAACGATGTCACCGCGCTTACCCACCTTGTCGATGTCAGCCCTGAGTACGACCTGCATCTATGCCTCCTCTTCTTCAGAAGTGTCGTTGACGTCTTCGTCTTCGACATCTTCGTAAGTCGAGATGTTCTCGGTTTCGTCAGCCGATTCATCGCCACCGCGAGCCGGGCGGTCGCCACGGTCAGGACGTGAACCCCCGCGACCACCGCGTTCAGTCGTGGTGCGCTGTGAGTAAGGCAGCAACGCAAGCTCACGACTGCACTTGATGGCAACAGCAATGTCACGTTGGTGCTGTGAACAGTTGCCACTTACGCGACGTGCGCGGATCTTGCCGCGGTCGCTCATGAACCGGCGAAGCAGGTTGACGTCTTTGTAGTCAATCCAAGCGGTCTTGTCTTTGCAGAACTGGCAGACCTTCTTGCTTTTGCTACGGCCGCTATCTTTCGGCGCGCGCTTCGTACTCGTATTTGTGGGTCTAGCCATTAGAAGGGCTCCTCATCTTGTCCCCAGTTGTCACTTGGTGGAGGTGTAGGACCGGGGTCGCCGCTGTTGCTCGAACCACCGGAGTTGAAATCAGACGGACCGCGACGTTCGCTCTTGCGAACTTCAGCGGTTGCCCAGCGAAGGCTTGGGCCAATCTCGTCGGCGATCACTTCGATCTTGGAGCGCTTGTCGCCGTCTTGGGTCTCCCACGAGCGTTGCTCGAGGCGCCCTGAAACCATCACACGAGTGCCTCGCCCGAGCGACTCACTTGCGTGTTCGGCCATCTCTCGCCAGCAAACGATGTCGAAAAATGACGTTGCTTCTTCCCACTCTTGGCTTTGCTTGTTCTGCCAACGACGGTTGACAGCAAGACCAAACGTGGCCGTTGCTTGCCCGCTCGGGGTGAAGCGCAACTCGGGGTCGCGGGTGATGTTGCCCACGAGAAATACGGTGTTACCACTCATCTATTCAGCTCCATTGGTGTCTGCCCCCGTAGAAGCGCCTACGGGTTCTGGCTTTTTGGCCGGCCTGGACCCGGCGACTTCAGCAGGAATTCGCACAATCTTGTGGCGAACGACCTCATCAGACAAAGTCAGAACTCGGTCGAGCTCTTTCATGTTGTCGGGCGAGCCGGTGATTTCTACGAGGGTGTAGTAACCCTCCCAGCGGTGCTTCAGTTCGTAAGCAAAGCGACGACGGCCCCACTTATCGACCTGGCCGAGCTTGCCGCCCGCAGTGCCGATGGTCTCTTTGATTCGGTCGACAACGGTTTGCACCGTCGAGTCTTCGGCCGAACTCTCGAGGATGAGCATGACTTCGTAAGGCCTCATATGGCCACCTCCTGTGGATCCGTCACGAACAGCAACGGAGCCCTGTACGACACAGGGCAGGGTGAGTAGGAACACGACATGCTAGCCCGGCAATCGGGTTGATCTTTTAACACGCCGTCAGTCTGTCGAGGGGGTGTGACATTGCGGCCGCCGCCGAGCAACCACGCAGCTCAGAGGGCACTTTCACCGAGGAGCCTTAGGAACAGGGGCCGCCGATAGCCATCGTCGAACCCGCCGTGATTCCGTGCGAACCAAGTTGGCCTTTGGGCACCTCGATCGCGTAGCGATATGGGCCGGCTGCCTTGTAGCGCGGACACTGCGCCGCGTCGACTGTGCAGGGCTCGGTGTCGGTCGTCGACACGAGCTTGCCTGTTGCGTCAAACCACGCGATCGAGATCGGGAACAAGATGTTTGGCATGTAGAACTCGCTCGTTACGTCAGACGCGAAACTAAAGATCATGCCGTCGTAGCCAGCAAGATTCGCCTGACCCATCAAACCTTTGGCTTGTTGCTCGGGAGTCTCGGCCAGCAGGGCGCAACGATCTTTCGATGAACCGTCTTGTTGGGTGACGACGAAACGAATCTCACTGAATCCCGCAATAGCTGTGCGGGCGACCGCCGTGGTCGTTGAACCCAGCGCAGTGGTCACGGTCGTCGTAGTTGCACCTTGCTTGTCTTCGTCGTCGCCCGTCCACAAGCTGAACGACGCAAGCAAGAAGATCAGCCCGGCTACTCCCGCCAGTGCTGGCGCTGCCCAACGGTGTTGACGTAAGTCGACCTCACGACGCGGACGCTCGAACACGGCCCGAATGATAGGGCCGACCCACCCAACAAGAGCGGTTGCGGCTCGACGCGTGGTCGCAACCAGTCGCTTTCACCTACGCGAAAAGGCCAAAAAGCAGCCGGATGGCGCCCAGTTTTGGCCATATCGCGTGGGTGAAAGGCGGGCGAGGAGCCGGCTCAGCAGAGACGGCGGCGAGCCGGGATCGTGAGCCAGCGCGCGGAAAGCGAACGACAGCGCCCCAAACAGGGCTACTGAGGGAAGTCGAAAGTCGTGACTGTCTGACGAGGACGCGGCACTCGCGTTGTTCGATCGGGCACGCGCGTGCCGTCACGATTCGCTCGCGGCTCGGTCGTCGTAGTCGTGCGCCCCGGCCGAGAAGTTGGTACGACAGGAATCAGCCCTGGCGTCGTTGTCGAACTCGTCGGCGGAACAGTTGTGGTCGTCGTCGGCGCTGACGTCGTGGTCGGGCGATCGCTCACCGGTGGCGTGCCGAAGTCAACGGGGTCGACAAACTTCGGCACGTCTTGATTTTTCGTTGCCTCAGTCATGTATGAACGGAAAATCTGCGCCGGGAAGGTTCCACCCGTCACGGCAATGCCGCGCACGTTATTCATCTTGCGTGCGCTGCCTTCGGGATAACCCATCCAAACGGCAGTTGACAGATTTGGCGTGTAACCAACGAACCAAGCGTCACCGTTGTCTTCAGTGGTGCCCGTCTTGCCGGCGAGTGGTTTACCAATGTTTGCCGCTCGGCCAGTTCCGCGCGCGACGACCTGCTGCAAAGCAAAGTTCACCGTGTCGGCCGTGCGTTCGTTGATGACTTGCGTGTGCTTGGGATTGGCCTTTTCGAGCGTCTTGCCGTCGGGCGTAAGCACTTCGAGAATCGGATTGGCATCGACGTGCATACCGCGCGCACCGAACGTCATGTACGCGTCGGCCATTTCGAGCGGCGTCACGTTGTCGGCTCCGAGAACCAAGGCGTCGTTGGGGTCTAAAGGAGACGTAATACCAACCTTCTTCGCCGTGTCTGCCAACTCTTGTGCTCCGGTTTCTTGCACGAGTTGTGCGTAAACGGTGTTGACCGAGTGGACAGTCGCTTCAACCAGGTCAATGCGGCCAAACGACTCGTTGTTGAAGTTGCTGACTTCCCACTTCTTGTTGTCAGGTTGGTCGAGCACGATCTTCGGGGGCGCCGGGAATGTTTGCTTCACCGAAACGCCGTCTTCAACAGCAGCAGCAAGCTCGAACGCCTTGAATGTCGAACCGGCCTGACGACCACCGCCGCCACCGGTGCCAACGGCCAGGTTCACCTGCGACTGTTTGTAATCACGCCCGCCAACCATCGCTTTGATCTCGCCGCGATCATTTACCGACACCAGTGCGCCCGAAGGCTCGCCGGGTTTCAACGTTCCGTACACGGCGTCGTACGCGCGCGACTGTAAGGCTGGATCGAGCGTCGTCTTTACGCGCAAACCACCACCGGTTACTTGCTTTTCGCCGTAACGCTTGATGAGGATGCTACGCACGTAATCCACGAAGTACTGCGTACCTTTATCGCTCATCACCGTTGCTGGCTCTTGAGCTGTACGCGCGATCACATAACTCTTCAGCGGCATCGCCAGCGCGTCGGTCTCTTGCTGCGGAGTGATATCGCCAAAGCGGGTCATGTTGCCAAGGGTGAGTGCTCGACGCGACGCAGCAACATCGGGAGCCAAGTACGCGTCGGCCAACTCTGGTGCACGAATAAGGCCCGCCAAATAAGACGCCTCGGGGAGCCCGAGCTGTTGAACGTCTTTACCGAAGTACGCCTTTGACGCTGCCTGCACGCCGTATGCGCCGCGCCCAAAATAAATTGCATTGAGATAGCGCTCGAGGATCTCGTCTTTTGAATACTTTTGCTCGAGCTTCACCGACAGAATCGCCTCGCGAAATTTGCGGGTAACTGTCCGCTCTGACCCTGCGTACTGGTTCTTTACGTATTGCTGCGTGAGAGTCGAACCGCCTTGCAGATTTCCGCGCCCACGCAAGTCGCTCCACAAGGCACGAGCAACACCGCGGGGATCAATACCCCGGTGCAAATAGAAGTCGTGATCTTCGGTGTCCATCACCGCGAGGCGAACCACTTCGGGCACTTGGCTCAGATCAACCTCTACGCGGTTCTCACCAGTAGGAAGTGTTGCCAGTCGATCACCGTTTGCGTCAGTAAGGATCGTGGTCTGCGCGAGGGGAACGTCTTTTGGAAGCTCCATGGTCTTCCATGCGTACGCAATCGCGCCCGCAAAACAAGCGATGAGAAGGATGATCGTCAGCGAAGAACCTATGAGAAGGCGTCGGATCCACTTTCTGGTTTGTCGGCGTTGCTTAGAAGGTCGGCGCTTCGTCTTTCTCGACGGGCCAGCTTTGCTCAACTGACCGAGCTTCGCCTACGACGGCCGGGCACGCGGAAGCTGCGCGCAAGATGGTTCCAGCGGCATTGAGGGCAAACCTCAACGACGTAACAAGTGAGTTCGTTCGTGCGCTTAGCCAACTTGGTCATCTCATCTTTGTTGGTGACATTGTGGCCACCGGGGCCAAGCCCGTTACCGAATGCGTATGAAACCAGCACCACATTAGTCTCTTCGCAAATCGGACATTCTTCCCCCGTCACGTCGCCAACGTGCTCGGCCGCTCGGATGAGTTCGGGGTGGGCGTCGCACACATCAAGCCGCGATAGTCGTCCGTTCTTGAAATTGCGGATGACGGCATTGCGCGCAAGGCGGTAGTCGACCTGACTGAGACGCTCAGAGCCTGCTGAAACGCCTCGGATCATTTGCGGCTGCAATGTCACGAACGTCAACGATACCGCTGGCCTGTGTCAATTCCGACCGAAATCCTTCTTGTACAGTGAACGCTCTGCTACATTTCGATATATCGAACCGATATATCGAAACTTCCTAACGAAGCGACGAGCTGGCAACGGCCCCGTTCTCGAGTTCGCCATTTTGGGCCTGCTCAAAGAGCAAGACCTGCATGGCTATGAGATTCGCCGTCGCCTCGGCGAGATCGTCGGACCCATCGCTCGCCTGTCGTTCGGCACGCTTTACCCAGCTCTCAACCAACTCGAAGAGCTCGGCGCCGTCAGCGTGCTGCAAGTCAAGAAGAGTCGAACCGGCCTCACGACCGAACGAGGTCGCAAGGTTTATGGCATCACCAAAGTCGGCCAGAGCCTGTTCGACGATTTGCTGGCTAATCAAACGGGTGCCGACGACGAGCGCTCCTTTGCAATTCGCCTTGCCTTTGCGCAACACCTGCCAGCCGAAGCGCGCGTCAGGCTGTTGCAGCGTCGACGCGAACAGCTGGCGCAACGTCTCGATGAGGGTCGCGAAGCGCTCAACGCACGGCAAGGTCGTTTGAACAATTACAGCCGTTCGTTGATGGAGCACAGCGCCGAAGTAACAGCCAACGACATTTCTTGGCTCGATCGCATGATCGCCAATGAACAGCAAGCAATCAACCAATCTCTCGCCGGCGAGCACAGCGCAACGCCGGCGGATGCCCAATAGGAGGGGTGCACACATGAGTAAGTCAATTCGCGTGGCCATTGCCGGTGTCGGCAACTGCGCAAACTCATTAGTCCAGGGGGTCGAGTACTACCGCAAGGCTGAAGACGACGCCGTTGTTCCTGGACTGATGCACGTTCGTCTCGGCGGTTACCACGTGAGCGACGTCGAGTTTGTGGCTGCATTCGACGTAGACGCTGCAAAGGTCGGTCTCGATCTCGGCAAGGCCATTTGGTCAAGCCAGAACAACACGATCAAGTTCGCTGAGGTTGGCGAGCTCAACGTCACAGTGCAGCGTGGTCCGACTCTCGATGGCCTCGGCAAGTACTACCGCGAGATCGTCGAAGAGTCACCAGCTGCTCCTGTCGATGTTGCGCAGGCGTTGCGCGACGCCAAAGTCGACGTGCTCGTTTCGTACTTGCCCGTTGGTTCTGAAGACGCGCAGAAGTACTACGCACAGGCATGCATCGATGCCGGTGTTGCTTTCGTCAACGCAATTCCCGTCTTCATTGCGTCAGACCCCGAGTGGGCTGAGAAGTTCCGCACCGCCGGTGTTCCGATCGTCGGCGACGACATCAAGAGCCAAGTCGGTGCAACGATCGTTCACCGCATGCTCGCTCGTCTCTTCGAAGACCGCGGCTTGGTGCTCGACCGCACTTACCAACTCAACGTTGGCGGAAACATGGACTTCAAGAACATGCTCGAGCGTGAGCGTCTCGAATCAAAGAAGATCTCGAAGACCCAGGCTGTTACCTCGCAGATCGACCAAGGCATCCAAGCTCGTGACGTGCACATCGGCCCGTCTGACCACGTCTCTTGGCTCGATGACCGCAAGTGGGCTTATATCCGCCTCGAAGGTCGCAACTTCGGTGACGTTCCTCTCAACGTCGAGCTCAAACTCGAAGTGTGGGATTCACCCAACTCGGCCGGCGTCATCATCGATGCCGTTCGTTGCGCCAAGGTTGGCCTCGACAAGGGTATTGGTGGCCCGCTTGAAGGTCCGTCGGCCTACTTCATGAAGAGCCCAGCTGTTCAGCACCGTGATGTTGAGGCCGCTGAGCTAGTCGAAGCCTTCTGCGCAGACAACAACTAAACACCTCTGAATTCAGAGCGAAGTCACGCCGTCGCGAATATCGTGGCGCGTGACTTCGCTCTTTTTATTTGTGGCAAATGGCCACATCAAGAAGCACGAAACGTTGGGGGACGCATGAGCAAGCAACGATCAGCAAAGGCACTCTTGTTTGGGCTTGCCGTATGCAGTGCTTCGCTCGTTGCATCGACCCCAGCGCACGCAGCACCCTCGTCGGTGACAACCGTTGTTGCCGCACCGGTGACAAACACGGTCACGCTGGGCGAAGACGTGGCAGCGGCTGCCTCGCCAATTTCCAACTGCGAAGAGCACCTCACAACCGGAAAGCGCGTGCTCGTGCGCGGCTCAACCGGTCCATGCGTGAAGTTGTTACAAACCTGGTTGACCGCACTGAATACAGCGAAGGCCGGAGGGTTCGATCAACCCAAGCTCGCGGTTGACGGCATTTACGGTCCTAAAACCAAGGCCCAAGTGCGTGAGTTTCAGCGCGTTGTGTATCCAAAAGCTGGGCCCGTCGACGGCATCGTCGGCCCCCGCACGGCGAAGGCAATGCTCGAACTAGCCAACGGCTAAACGAACGGTTGGCGCGAAATGGCCGTAAAACAAGCCGAAAGTGGCATTTTTACGGCTGTTTCGTTCCATGCGTCGGCATCAGATGTGCGCAGCTCAGAGACCGACCAGAAGACCTGTTTAGACAGGTTCAGATAAGCGGTTGGCTGACCGATATTCAGGCATGAGCCGGGCGGGCGCACAAAAGAAGAGGCCTTCCTCGGGGTGGAAGAAACGCATCGCGCGGGCAGCCATTGCCAGCGCTCTGCTGGCGACGGGCATCAACGTCGCACCCTCTCAAACTGCCGCGTCGGCTACGACCGACTTAGGAGGCCTCGCCGTCTACGGCGTATCGGGAAACAGCACTGCTCAGGCGCGCACGTACAGCAGTCGAACCAACAGCTTTGCCGCCGCTGCGGGCACTCAGGCGTTTAGCTCTACGTCGCAAGTACTGGGTGTTCGAACCTCACCCAATAAGCGGGAGGCGATTGCTGTAGGGATGAACTCCGGAGCCAATCTCCAGATTCTATGTTTCGACGGAGTCAGCTGGACAGCCGACTGGACCGTTACCGCCGGCACTTCCGCCACGACCCGCACATGGGACATCGCTTACGAAACCCAGAGTGGTGACGTCGTCGTTGCCTACTCGGTTTGGCAGTCGGGCACGGACGAATGGGCATACCGAACCAAACTCGGAAGCACCGGTTGCGGTTCGGCAAACTGGTCTTCACAGGTACTCGTTGATTCGTCCCGCGTAACCGGACGGGTGAAATGGCTGACCATGAGTTCAGACCACCGGCCGACGTCCAACCTCATCACAAGCGCGTTCGTCGATGAGAACGGAATACTCTCCGCAATGCAATGGTCAGGCACGGCGTGGGGCAACGAACCCGGCGCCGCGCTCGAGACCTCCCTTGAATACGCAAGTGGAGTCGGCGACATCGACAGCTACGACGTTGAATACGAGACGCTTTCCGGCGATGTGATGGTTGCATGGGGAAACTCGGCTGGCAACGACGGAACAAACGGTGTGCGCTATGCAACTTGTACCGGCGGAACCAACAGTTGCACATGGTCGGCTGCCACTACTCCTCCAACGTTCGCCGACGATGCGACGAACGTTGATCTTTCGGCAAACCCAGACACCGACGAAATGGTTTTTGCATCGCTCGGCAATGCAGGTTCTGATCTGCAGGCTGGCTATTGGTCGGGCAGCGCGTGGACAAACACGGCGAACCTAGACCCTTCAGCGAGCGCACCAACCACGCCCAACCACAACGTCACGACCGGTTGGCTCAAGTCGGGAGCAACCTACAGAAGCATCGTCGTGTATCGCGACTCCGCAGAAACCGCAGTGAGTTGGTACAGCGGAAATGGCGCAACATTCAGCACCCAAACAGACTTCTCGTCGTTCGGAACACCCCGACAACAATTCATTAGTACGAACCCGGTTGACAAGTCTCAACTGATGCTGACCGTAAGCGACTCAAACTCAGACGGTTTTGCAAAGCGGCTGGAAATGGACTCAGGAGGAGCGTTCACGTGGACCGATGCCGACAGCGGTTCGGCGCTCGAAGCGAATCTCTCGTCTGGCACTCGTCAAGCAATCGCCTTTGCCTATTGGCGGGTCGCAGGAGCCGAGACTGCCGTTGACGTTGCCGTGGTGATCCCTCCGTATCTGTCGTTCGCAGTTACGTCGCACACGGGCACTTGCAACACCGTTGCGCAATCGAGCGGCACCACGGCATCAGCAACCTCGGCGAGCTTCGGACGCCTGTCGGGGAGTTCGCTTCAATTCGTCGCCCAAGACCTAAAGGTTCAAACAAACGCTGCGATGGGCTACACCGTTTACGTCCGATCCACGGGACCGATGACCGATGGGCACGGCCACAACCTCACCGACTTCACGACCGGCGGGGCAAGCAACCTCACTCCGCAATCAACTTGGGCGGCGGGCACCGAAGCTGTCGGCTACACAACCGACGATTCCAGTCTTTCCAGTGCTGGTAACGGAGCAGCTCGCTTTACGTCGGGCGGACCCAAGTTCGCGCCGTTTACGACGACGGCTTCAGAAGTGCACTATGACTCGGGGCCGGTGGACGAGTCGGTGAGCGGTTTTGCGTGCGCGGGCGTCCAAGTCGGGGTCTCGAACACGTCGGTAGCGGCGTCGTATTCGATGACGATCATTTACGTGGCGGTACCCAGCTTCTGAATCGTGGCGTCAAGCCACACACTCACGTGAGGACTGACCCGAAGTACTCGTCGAGACTTTGCGTCGCGCTAGTAGCCCCTCGCCTCGCGTCGGCCAGAAGTGCGTGAGTAACAACACCGTCGAGGAACGCAAGCAGCATGTCTGCATGTAGCTCGGCATCTTTGTTAATCGCGAACTCACCTTCGCTTTGTGCTTCACGGAGCAACGAGGCGAACTGGGCACGAAGATCTTTGTCGACCGCTGTGTTAACGGATCTAAGCAGTTTGTTATTTACTGCAGCAGCCGAGAAGGCAAGCCAGACCCGGGCGTGTCGCGTGCGCTCGCGGTCGAGTGGCAACCATTCATCAAGGAATGCCCGCAACATCGACAACGAACTTCCATCAAGCTCGAGTGCCTGTGCTCGCTCTTTGACTCGCTGCATCACGTGCAAGAACGCCGCCTCAAGCAGCTCGTCTTTAGTGCGGAAGTAGTACTGCACGAGCGCCAGTGAAACGTCAGCCCGCTCGGCAACAGAACGCATAGTTGCCGCTGCCAACCCTCCTTCGGCAATCACATCGACTACCGAGTTGAGCAGTTCTTCTCGCCTCTCGTCAGCCATTGAGCTCTGTTGTATCTCGTTCTGACGAGCGCAACATCCCTGCGAGCCCTACGCCCGCCTCGATCACCCCCAGAACTGTCAACACCACGCCAACCTTGGAAAGTGCAATTACCGGCGTGTCGACATCACCGGTAGTCAGGGCGAGTGTCAAACCCACCGCAAACATGAGAATTCCGATAGCTGTGTGTTGAGCGTTCCTTGACATGCTTGAACTCCATTCGTTGCTGTACGTATGTACAATACAAGCGTACAGGAGCGGAAAACAATGCTCGAACTAGCCAACTCCTAAACGAACGGTTGGCGCGAAATGGCCGTAAAACAGGCCGAAAGAGGCGTTTTTACGGCTGTTTCGTTCCATGCGTCGGCTCGGATGTTCGCAATGCGCCGCCCTACGCAGGCACCAGGTCGGCGATTACTGCGCAGTGGTCGCTGATTTCGAGGCTGCGGACCTCTGAGTGAACAGCGTGAGCGCCACTTGTGAGAATGAAGTCAATCCGCTGCTCAGGACCCCAAGCCGGATACGTTGGCCCAGTCTCGACAACATCCCAGCCGTGCGCGTGGGCGATGTTCTCGACCTCTTCGAACTTGCGGTTGAAATCGCCCATGAGCACACGAGGACTCGGGCGTTCCGACAAGCGCTTCAGCAAGAACTCGAGTTGACGCGCGCTCTCTTCAGCGAACAAAGACAGGTGCGTTGTAGCAACTTTCCATTCGACACCAGCAAGCGACACATCAGCGACGACTGCACATCGGCGCTCGCGACGCCAGTTGGTGCGAGGCAAGGCAACTGCAGAAAAGGCCTGAGCTTTCGGCGCACGAACCAACAACGCGTTGCCAAAACTTCCGAGGTCCCAACGACGCCTTGCCGAACCGAAGAAGCCAAACGCGTCGGATCGCTCAGCCGCAATAGCGGTCATGTCGACGCGACGGGTGCGCAACATCATTTGATCGACCTCTTGCAGACCAACGACGTGCGAATCAAGTGACGCAACAGCAGCGCCGAAGCCGTCAATATCCACCGCGCCTTGCCCGCGCCGCCCGTGCAACACGTTGTACGTAGCGAAACGCACGGTCTTCTCGCCGACCGCTGCTGCGCTAGCGTTCTCTACACCGCTTGTGGGGGCACTAGTGGGGTCAAAGGAGTCGGTCATGTCGCTCACGGAATCAAGTACCTCGGGTGTTGCGTCAGCGTGGGATCGCTACGCCGTTGCTTATCAGAATGCAGCGAAATTGCCGACTGATGTCGTCACTTACGGGCCAGGTGTGGGCACCGAGACCGATTTTCGCCTTTTGGGCCCCGTGTCGGGCAAGCGCGTTCTCGACCTGGGTTGCGGAGGTGGGCAAAACGCGATCGCCTTCGCCCGTCAAGGCGCCATTTCGATCGGTGTCGATGTCTCAGTGGAGCAGCTTGCCTACGCACGTCGTTTGATTGAACAAGAAGAGATTCGCGCCGAGTTCAAACACGGTGACCTTGCGGAACTTGCGTTTCAACGGGCCGACTCAGTCGACATCGTGTTCAGCGCGTTCGCCTTTCAATACGTTCCTGATCTCAATCGCGTGTTTCGTCAAGTGCATCGCGTTCTGAAACCGCAAGGCATGCTGGTCTTGTCGTTGCCACACCCGGCCGCCGTCGTAACTGGCGAACCAACGACGATCATCAACAAAGATGCGCAGCTCTCACTCGCACCTGAACCGACACAGATTCGTCGTTCGTACTTCGACAACTCACCGCTCGAAGACAAATACGAAGACAACATCTTCACCGAGTACCACCACACGCTGTCAGACATGTTCATGGGCTTGGTTCGTTCTGGATATCGCGTCGACGCCGTTGTCGAACCAGAGCCAAGTGACGGTTCAATGGTGCCCAAGGCGTTGATCTTGCGAGCTCGCAAAGAGGCTTAGAAATAGCCTCTGAGCAGCGATTTAGGCCTGTTTTGGCTGGCTAGCCCACCACTCGTCGAGACGTTGGCGGGCAATGTCTTCACCAAGCGGCCCCTCGTCGAGGCGCAGCTGCAACAAAAACGAGAGCGCCTCGCCAACGGCGCGACTTGGCCCGATGCCGAGATGTTTCATGACAGCATCACCATCGAGATCGGGGCGAATTGCATCGAGCGCTTCGCGTTCACGAAGATCGGCAATCTTGGCTTCGAGTTCATCCATGCGACGCGACAACTCAGCGGCTCGCGCCTTGTTTCGCGTTGTGCAGTCGCAACGCGTGAGTTCGTTCAGTTGGTCTAGCAAGGTCCCCGCATCTCGCACGTAACGACGAATCGCACTGTCTGTCCACCCCATTGCATAGGTATGGAAGCGAAGGTGCAGCTCGACAAGTTTGGAAACCTGTTCAACATCTTCAGTTGAATAGCGAAGATCGCGCATGCGATCGCGCGTCATCCGCGCGCCGACGACCTCGTGATGGTGAAACGAGACACCGTGCTCACCAAATGAACGGGTTTTGGGTTTGCCGATGTCGTGAAAGAGACACGCGAGGCGCAAAATACGCTCTGGCGTGGCCTTTTCGACTACGGCAATAGTGTGCGCCAAGACATCTTTGTGGCGATGAATTGGGTCTTGCTCGAGAGCCAGCGCTGGCAACTCGGGCAAAAACTCTTCGGCCAAACCAGTCTCGACGAGCAACCACAAACCAGTGCCCGGCTTGTCGACAACGATCAACTTGTCGAGCTCTTGTCGCACGCGCTCGCGCGAAACAATTTCGAGTCGCGACTTCAAACGCTTGATCGCATCGACCAAGTCAGGATCGGGAACAAGATTGAACCCCGCAACAAAACGCGCCGCCCGCAACATGCGCAACGGATCATCAGTGAAAGATTCATCAGGCGCAATCGGTGTGCGCAAACGCGACGCAGCCAAGTCAGCCGTTCCATCAAAAGGATCAACAAGCGTGAACTCGGGAAGTTTCAACGCCATTGCGTTGACAGTGAAGTCTCGACGCGACAAGTCGGTCTCGATGGCGTCGGAGAAAACGACCTCGGGCTTGCGCGAGTCGGGATGGTATGCCTCGCCGCGATGCGTTGTGATCTCGTAGACACGGCCGCCCTTGTTAAGGCCAATCGTGCCGAAACGCTTGCCCTGCAACCAGACATCATCAGCCCACGAAGACACGATGCGTTCGATGTCGTCGGGCTTTGCGTCAGTAGTGAAGTCGAGGTCAGAAGTGTCTTTGAGTCGACCGAGCACCGCGTCGCGCACGGCACCGCCAACCAGATAGATGCGATAACCGGCGTCGGTAAAAAGCGACGACAATTCACTCGTCTCTTCAGATACTGCTTGCAACCTCTCCGGAATCACGACGGACCAGGCTAGCCGCAGCCCTACAAGGCCGTTTTCGGGAAGTTAAGAAGGGTCGCTTTGCTGGAGCACGACGCGCACTTCTTGCGGATGAGTCGCTGACGACAGGACGTCACGCAGACCAACCAAACCCTTTTGATGCAACGCAACCAAGTGTTGATCGAGTGTCTGCATGCCGTAGTAGTCACCTGTCTTGATCAACGAGTCGAGCTCTTGCGACCCAGGCGCCTCGACGATTGCATCGACAATGCGAGGCGTGGCACTCATCAATTCAAAGGCAGCAACACGGCCTTTGCCGTCTTCACGGTCGAGCAAGCGCTGGCTGATGATCCCTTGAAGCACGGCCGCCAGCCGTCCTCGCGTCTGTGCTGCCTGGCGTTCGGGGAACATGTCGACGATGCGCGAGAGCGTGTCTTTGCAGTTGAGACTTGAAAACGAAGTGATGATCAAACGGCTTGTGGCAGCGGCCAAGACGACATCCATGGTCTCCACGTCAGGCACGCGGTCGATGTATACGACGTCAGAATCGTGACGCAACGAGTGCCGCAGGCCGCTCAGATGATCTTTGGTGTCACTACCAATCTCGCGTTGTTGCACAAAGGCCTTCTGGTCAGCGTGCAAGATCTCTATGGGGTCTTCGATCGTGATGATGCTCACGGGCGAGTTCTCGTTTATGTGATTCAGCATCGACGCAATCGTTGTACTGCGTCCTGAATCAGCTGGGCCTGTCACAAGAATCAAGCCTTGGCGCTTCTCGGCCAATTGACCAACCAGAGGCGGTAGCCCCAGCGTCGCGAGTGTCGGAGGCACATTGAGAACGCGCCGCATCACAATGGCGATCGAGCCTCGCTGACGCAACACGCTCACGCGAAAACGGCCGAGCCCAGGAACGCTCAGCGCAAAGTCGGCCTCACCACTGGCGGCAAACTCTTCCATGCGATCAGCGGGAATGATCGATCGCGATAGCTCGACGGTCGCATCAGGGCGAAGACGCTCACCGTCGACCGCCTGTAGGCGACCATTGATGCGAATGAACGGCGGCGAGCCCGCCTTTAGATGCAGGTCTGAGCCACGCATCTCGACCAACTGCTTTAGCAACTCACCTACTTCAGCCATTTACAGCCTCTTCGTTAGTTGTGTGGTCGATCGACACGCTCACCAGCATCGGCGGTTGCCTGTTCACTCTGAGCCGGTGAGGCCAGTGGGTTCCTTCGAGAAACTACCGTGAGAGCCAATGGCATTGCTGGGCATCTCAGATTTTCTTCGGACGCGCGCGGCCACAGCTGTAGTCATTGCCGTACTCCTGCTGTTTCTGCCGAGCGTTGCCTCCGCCCAAGAATCGAGTGTTGAGGGTTCTGTGCGCCTCGTCGATCAGTCGAGCTGGGTCAGCGGCGGTCAGCCGTTCTCGATGCAACTCGCGATCACAACCCAGAACGACCCAAACGCGACTGACTTAGTAGTCACGGTTTTTGGGCCCTTGCCGAACCGCACAGCCTTCCAGCAGTCGCTAAACGACAGGATCTCGGGCACCCCGGTATTGGTCGAGCGCCGGTCGCTAGCTGAGGTACTTGGGCCCAATGGTGAGGCAAGCGTCGTTCTGCCGGTTGGCGACCCAAATCAACGACGGTTCTACCTGCGCAATAGCGGTGTGTATCCCGTACGGGTCGAACTGAAAGAGTCGGGCTCAGGGGGTGTGATCGACCAGTTCACGACCCATCTCGTCAATGTCGCAGGCACCTCGACCATCACCAAACTCTCGGTATCGACCGTGTTGCCGATCGGCAGTCCGATCAATGAAGACAAAGGCGTGCTGGCCGTCACCGACAGCGGACAGTCGGTCGCTGACGTCGCAACAGCCCTGGCACAACACCCCGATGTGCCGACGGCTGTGTTGCCTCAGCCCGAGTCGATCGAGCGACTCGAAAAATCGAATCAGCAACAACCGCAAGCCGCTCTCTCAGCCTTACGCGACGCGTCACAAACACAAACGAAGTTGGCCAGTTCTTGGACCGCAATCGCGCCTGCGCTCTATCAAGACTCATACGGCGACGAAGCCACTCGACAACTCGATCGCGGTTCGTCTGTGGTGTCCAAAGAAGTGGGCACCACAGACACCTCGACGTGGGTTGGCATTGACCCGCTCGACACCAACGCCTTAACCAAACTGCGCGACCGCGGATTCAAACGGTTTGTGATCCCCGAAACTTCTTTCACAGCCATTACGCGATCGACAACATTGGCGCGACCCTTTGCGTTGTCGCTCGGACGCAACAAGGGGACGATGCCTGTTGCCCAGGCCGATGTCGGGCTTAGTGCTCACTTCGAGAAGAACGACGAACCGGTGTTGCGTGCCCATCAACTGCTCGCCGACCTTGCAGTGATCTGGAATGACCTGCCCGCGCAAACTCGTTCGGTAGTCGTGATGCCACCGCGCTACTGGGTGCCCAACGTCGACTTCCTCAACACTTACTTAGCCGGTCTTGCCAACAGTCCATTAGCGACGCCGGTCACGCTCGACCAGCTGTTTGCGCAGCCCACTGAGGGCTCAGGACGCAACGTCTTGGTTCGCCAACTTGCCTCGGTCTCAAAAGACAGCCCGACTGGAATCAGCGCCAATCAGCTCAAGCAAGATCGTCAGCGGATGCGCGGTTTCGCCAGCATGGTGGGCGACGACAGCCCCGCGTTAGATGAACTCGAGCGAAGACTGCTGTGGGCTGAGTCGATCTATCCGCAAACAAGGTCGCGCGACGGATGGATCAAACAATTCGACGACGCTTTCAAACGTCAGCTGTCAGCAATTCGCATGCCCGCAGAACGTTCAGTACGACTTACTGCGCGCCAGGGCGAAATACCCGTGTCGATACAAAACGACACGGGCTATCCGGTCGACGTTGTCGTCAAAGTGTCAAGCAACAAAGTGATCTTTCCTGAGGGCGCATCTCGCACAATTCGAGTCGAACGCGCGCAAGTAACAGAACGCATTGCCGTCGACGCGCGTACGTCAGGTGCCTTTCCAGTGCAGGTCCGTCTCGAGTCACCCGATGGAAGCCTGTTGCTCGTCGAGAGCAAGGTCACAATCCGCTCGACAGCCGCGTCTGGAATCGGTGTCGGCCTCACCGTTGGCGCTGGCCTCTTTCTACTGCTTTGGTGGCTGAGGTCGATCGTGCGCAATCACCGTTCGAAGGCCACTCGACTTCCGAATGGCGCGCAACCTTGAGCAACACGTCAGCCAACCTTTCGCGCAACACGGGCCTCATGGCAGTGGGAACTTCTCTTTCGCGCGTAACGGGTTTCGGGCGAATTCTCGCCTTGAGTTATGCAATTGGTCAGCAGGGGCTCTCTGACACCTACCTCATCGCCAACAACGCGCCAAACATCATTTACGAGCTGGTTGTTGGTGGCGTGTTGGCCGCGACCGTGGTGCCGATTTTCGTCAAACGATTCGCAACCGAATCTGAGGATGACGCTTGGCGCGCTGTATCAGCCGTGCTCACGACAGCCATGCTCGCCGTGTTTGCCCTGACTGCTCTGGTGTTCGTCGCCGCTCCTTGGATCATTCACCTCTACACGTTGCATGCACCGCATGAGGTTCGCGCTGACGAACGTGAAGTTGGCACGTTCCTCTTGCGGTTGTTTGCACCACAGGTCGCGATCTACGGATTCATCAGCGTTGCCACCGGTCTTCTCAACGCCAAGCGCACCTTTGCGCCGCCGATGTTTGCACCGATACTCAACAATCTCGTCGTCATTTTCGTGTTGCTCTCACTGCCATCGCTGACGTCGAGCCTCACCTTGTCTGACATCAAGAACGACACGACGGGCCTTCTGTTCTTGGGCCTTGGCACGACAGCAGGGGTTGTTGCCATGGGCCTAGTGCTCGTTCCATACCTGCGGTCAACCGCCCAAGGTCGACTGCGTTTGACTTGGGAACCGCGCCACGAAGCGGTGCGAACAATGATCCGTATGTCGGCATGGACCTTTGGCTTCGTCATTGCCAATCAAATCGCGTGGTGGGTAATGACGGTGCTGGCAGCCAACGACGAGGGAGGCTTTGCTGCACTCTTCACGGCCTACAACTTCTTCATTCTCCCGCACGCAATTGTGGCCGTCTCGATAATGAGTGCACTGCAGCCCGAACTCGCTGAACGTTGGTCGCTCGGCGAGATTGATCGCTTCCGTTCTCAACTGGTGCTTGGCCTACGGACAGTTGCCTTTCTCATGATCCCCGCTGGTGTTGGTTATGCACTGTTGGCCCATCCGATCATGTCGGTCGTGCTCGAACACGGCGTGCTGTCGTCATCCGACGCAAACACAACGGCCAACACGCTGATCTTCATGGCGCTAGGCCTACCTGGCTTCAGCGCGTTCCTGTATGTGACGCGCGTGTTCCAGGCAACGCAAGACGCGCGTTCAGTTTTCTTTCTCTATCTGTTTGAGAACGCTGTCAACGTTGTCACTGCATTCGCGTTCTACCAGTCGATGGGGGTCAAAGGCCTGGCTCTATCGCAGACAATTGCCTACACGAGCGCCGCCGCTGTCGGTGTGGCTGCTCTGCGACGACGCGCACGTGGCATTGCCGGACGACAACTCGTTAGGTCGTTCGCAGCCATGTCGCTGGCAACCGCTCTCATGGCTCTAAGTCTCTTTGGCGTGTCGGAGTTATTCACCAATCACGATGTGCTCAAGATGTTGATCGGAGTAATCGTCGGCGCGGCCGTCTACTTGGGCATGTCGCTCGTGCTCAAAGCTCCCGAACTCAGGGCGCTGCAGCAACGCTTTCGCCCTGCTCGCACTGACCAATAGTTGGGTCATAAGACCCTCGACTAAAGCTCTTCGAGACTGGCAGACTTTGACATGGAGCAATCCAGCACCGCCGACCCGGCCAACAACGCAAAACCAAAAGTGCGCGCAAGAGACGATCGACTCGACGCGTTGCGAGGCCTTGCGTTGGTCTTGATGTTCCTCGATCACGCGCTAGTTGTTTTGATTGCTGCCGACGGCCCGCACTGGCTTACTTACATTCGAGGCAGCATCACGCGTCTGTCGCTACCGCTCTTCATGGTCACATCGGGCTTTTTGATGAACCAGCACCGTGGTTTCTCGAAGCGCCGGCGAATTCAAGTGTTGGTCGCCGCGTTGTGGATCAACTTCTTGATCTTCGTCTTCCCAGTCGGCTTCGGTAACCCAGACATTTTGGCGTTGTGGCTCTTCGTCGCGCTGTTCTGGAAGCTCATCGTGAAGTATCCGGTAGAAACCTTGACGCTCGGCATGATTCAAAATGTCAGCGCCACGCTTCACCTTCCGTCACACAACTACCAACCGGGTTACGTTGCTGCATGGCTTGCTCTGGGCGTGATCATCGCTCGCTTGCCACAAGAGCCTGGGTTCCTGAAGCATGCAGGACGCCTGCCCAGATGGGTCAAGTCGATTGGGCGTAATCCGCTCGCTTGGTACGTCGGTCACCTGACGCTGTTCGTTTACTTCGGGGTCATGCTGAAAATCAACTGAACCGTTATCTTGCGGCCTCAGGCTTTTCATAATCACTGGCGCGGCAGTCCGGCCACTAGCCTTCGAATCCCGAGCCGATTCGAGAGGTAAAGCAATGAGTCCAGTGGTGAAGGTCATCACCGATAGTGCGTGCGATCTGCCCGACGAGATTCTCAAGGCAAACGACATCGAGATCGTTCCGCTATCGATTCGTTTTGACGAACATGAGTATGTTGATCGCGTCGAACTATCGATCGAAGAGTTTTGGACGAAAGCCGGCGCATCGTCAGACCTCCCAGCAACCGCCGCCCCGTCGCCTGGCGCGTTTGAAGCAGCTTTCAAAAAGGCCGCCAGTCAAGGGCATTCGGGCATCATCTGCATCAATCTCTCGTCCAAACTTTCGGCGACCTATCAAGCAGCGGTCAGCGCAGCCAAAGCCGTCGAGGGCGAGATCGAGGTTCGGGTCGTCGACTCAGAAACCGTCACTGTCGCCCTCGGGTCGATATGCATCGAAGCGAGCGAGCGAGCACGCGCTGGTGCTTCACTCGACGAAGTCGAGCAAGCTGTTCGCGGTTTGTGTCGACGGATGCGACTGTTAGGCACGCTCGATACGCTCGAAAACCTACGTAAAGGCGGGCGTATTGGGGCTGCCGGCGCCTTCTTTGCATCGATTCTCTCGGTCAAGCCAGTAATCACGATCGAACAAGGTGAAGTAAAACCAATTGCCAAGACGAGAACGCGCACCAAAGCCATGGCGCAGCTCGCGCAACTCGTGATCGACCAAGGCCCACTCGATCATGTTGGTGTTGCGCATGCGCAGGCGCCTGACGTTCAAGAATTCGTGGAACTTTTGAGCCCCGTTGTCAGTCCAAGCGACGTATTGATCACCGAAATCGGCCCCACCATCGGAACCCACGGCGGCCCTCGGCTGCTTGCAGTCTCGTTCGCGGTGGCTGATTGACTAAACGGCAGCGGTCGGCCTTGTCGACGCGAGCCGCTAGCGTTGGAGTGTTGTGGCAGCTCACATAACTGGTTCGATCTTCTCCACCGGGCTGATTCTTCAGCGCCGTTATCGACTCGATGACCCGCTCGCGAGCGGGGGCATGGCCGAGCTTTGGCGCGGGCACGACCTCACACTGCAACGACCGGTCGCCATCAAGCTGCTGCATCCGCATCTCGCTGGCGACCCCAAGCTCGTTGAGCGTTTTCGCCGAGAAGCGGTGGCTGCTGCCGGGCTTTCGCATCCTCACATCGTTCCCACTTACGACGCCGGAACCGATGCTGGTGCGACCTACATAATTCTTGGGCTGATCCATGGGCCGACGCTTGCCGACGTGATGGCCACGAATCGCTTTGAACCCATGGCTGCTGTTTCGATCGCCCGCCAAATTGCCGACGCTCTCGATCATGCCCATCGCGCTGGCATCGTTCATCGCGATGTCAAACCAAGCAACGTTCTCATTGTCGACAACGACAACCGCGTGATGGTTGCCGACTTCGGTATTGCGAAGGCCGTGGCCGATTCGAGCGATGAATCGCTGACGTTGCCCGGGCTTGTCGTTGGTACGCCTGAATACCTGGCACCTGAGCAAGCCGAAGGTCGCAGTGCCGATGCGCGTTCTGACATTTACGCAACGGGTGTCGTGCTGCACGAGATGTTGTGCGGCCACACGTCAGCTGTGGCTGGTGCATCCGCTCACGATGCTCCGACTGTGTTGACAGCTGTCGTAGACGATCACGGCAATCCGTCAACCGTCTGCCCAAACCTGCCCGACGGCGTACGTCAGATCGTCGCAAAGGCAACGCAGCACGACCCCGAGCACCGCTATCAAAGCGCGCTTGAGCTTTGCACCGAACTCACCCAGGCCGAGCGTTCACTCCAACAACGGGCGCAGCGAGTTTCGGGGCCGATCAAAATGCCGATCACTCCTCCCGGCGGGGCTGCGACCAAGCAGCCGATCGCTAAATGGAGCAACGGCGAAGAGACTCGCGAACACCGCACGGTCGACATCACGACGACGGGCGCCAACACTGCGTCCACTCCGTCAAACAACAGTCGTCAGCCGGTGCCAAAGCGCAACGCAGGTAACGCCGACGATGAACGTCCGTACCTGATCGAGCAACCGCCATCAGGTCGGCGGCGGCGCGTCGGCGTAATCGTCTGCGTCGTCTTGCTCATCGCCGCTGCCATTCTCACGGGCCGCTGGGCCGCTGGTGGGGGCGACGACGCCAAAGATTCCCCGACAGCAACAACCATCTCGTTGTCGACGGTGGCGGCATTTGATCCGCTAGGTGACAGCAAAGAAAACAATGCTCAGCTCAACGCATTGATTGACAACAATCCATCGACCACGTGGTCGACCGAGCGATACAACACGCGCACTTTTGGCGGACTCAAGCCAGGCCTAGGTGTGATCTTGCAACTCGACCACTCCACTGAGCTGTCGAAACTTCAGGTCACGAGTAACTCGTCAGGTTGGGCAGCATCGGTTTATGCAGCTGACAGTCCGCGCGATTCGCTCGCCGAATGGGGCACGCCCGTCGACACTCAAAGCGGTTTGGGATCGCAAGCCACCTTCGACCTCCACCAGACGACCGGTGCTGCGGTTTTGCTCTGGTTCACCGACCTCGGCAGCAACAACAAGCTCTCAATTCAAGACATCTCGCTCACCAGCTAGAGGTCGTCATTGCGGGTTTGAGGCCACCCGACCCGGGTAGTCTGTTGCCATGTTCTCCCGCAAGACCGCCAATGACAGCAAGCGCGACTGGGTCGACGACGCAACCGACACGATCGAGCGCGTTGTTGACGGCATTCGCGATAAGTCGGTCGTGCCACTTACAACCGCCGCTCGCGCTGTCGTCTACGGCATCCTCGCGGCTTTTGCCGGCATCGCCGCACTCGCGCTGTTCACGATCTTGTTGGTGAGATTGCTCGACACCTACCTCGATTACATCCCCGGCATTTCCGAACAAGTGTGGGTTGCCTACCTGGTCACCGGTGCAATATTTGTGATCGCTGGAGCGTTCTGTCACTCCAAGAAGCGCTCGCCTCAACACGACGAGCAATAGATCACACCGCTAAGGGGTTTTTAGAGTGACCAAGGTTGTCAACGTTGCAATTATTGGCTCGGGCCCATCTGGCCTCACGGCCGCTATTTACACCGCACGCGCCAATCTCCAACCGTTGGTTATCGAGGGTGAACCATCGTCATCGGTCGACCAGCCTGGTGGACAACTAATGCTCACCACTGAAGTCGAGAACTACCCGGGCTTTGTCGACGGCATTCAAGGTCCTGAGTTGATGATGCAGTTCCGCGCTCAGGCGGCCCGTTTCGGTGCTGACTACATCACTCAGAGAGTTTCAAAAGTCGACTTTTCAGAACGGCCTTTCAAGCTTTGGGTTGACGATGAGCTCCATTTGGCGAACACCGTCATCGTGTCGACCGGCGCCCGCTCAAGAATGCTCGGCCTCGAATCAGAGGGCCGACTGTTGGGCCACGGGCTCTCGACGTGTGCAACGTGCGACGGTTTCTTCTTCAAAGGTCAAAACATCGCGGTAGTTGGCGGTGGCGACTCCGCCATCGAAGAAGCAACCTTTCTCACGAAGTTCGCCGAGAAAGTCACGATCGTGCACCGTCGCAAAGAGCTGCGGGCCTCGAAGATCATGCAAGATCGAGCATTCCGCAATCCCAAAATCGATTTTGTTTGGGACAGTGAGGTTCTCGACATTCTCGGTGACGACAAGGTCTCAGGGCTATCGGTGCGCAACCTCATTACGGGTGAAACATCGACACTCGATGTAACTGGCGTATTCGTAGCGATCGGCCACATTCCCAACACCGCCATCTTCAGCGGACACCTCGACATGGACGATCACGGCTACATCAAGACAACCCCGGGTGGCACTGAAACAAGCGTCGACGGCGTCTTTGCGTGCGGTGATGTTCAAGACTCGAAATACCGCCAGGCAATCACCGCAGCTGGCTCAGGCTGCATGGCGGCCATCGATGTCGAACGGTGGCTCGAAGCCAATCACGAAGCACCCGACGACATCGCCGAGACCCCTACCGACTGGTAGCTGCGGCGCTCCAGTTCGGCTGGGGAATTAGTTACGTCGGTCGGCGTGTTACACACACGACTGCACCTAATCACGAGAGGATCAATCTCCATGGCTGGAACCATTCCCGCGCTTTCAGACGCGACATTCGATGAAGAAGTCAAGGGTTCAGACGAACCGGTTTTGGTTGACTTCTGGGCCGAGTGGTGTGGACCTTGCCGAGTCGTTGGGCCAATCCTCGAAGAGATTGCTAGCGAAAAAGCGGGCTCGCTCAAGATCATGAAGTTGAACGTCGACGAGAATCCAGAACTCACTCGACGCTTCGAAGTGCAAAGCATCCCCACAATGATCTTGTTCAAAGATGGCAACGCCACTGATCTCCGCATCGTGGGGGCCAAGCCCAAGGGCCAATTGCTACAAGAGATAAGTCCATATCTCGACGCGTAATGATCGCTAATCGCTATATCCCCAACTATTTCCACAGGGTGGGGATTTAGTGTTGAGAGTTACAGGCTTCGGATTCAGCTTTAGGTTTATGCCCGGTCAATCATGGCTCTGACCAGCTGAAATAGCCTTGGAAATGCGGTCGAGATCGTCGACATCAGCAAAGTCGATCACGATCTTTCCTCGCTTAGAACCCACAGACACGGTGACCCTTGTGTCTAAGTAGTCGGTCAAACGCTCTTGCCATTCCAAGGCAGGAGCGTTTGTTTTTGCTTTCGCAACAGCTGCGGAGCGCTTCTTGGTCTGCGGTTTAGTCAACTCATTTCGCAAACGAACTGCGTCTTCAACCGCCCTAACCGAGAGTTGCTCGCGCTGAACTCTCTGTGCCAACTGGAGCTGAAATGCCTCATCATCGGTGCCAAGCAGAGCTCGCCCATGGCCCTCACTGAGAGTGCCTTCTATCAATAGGCGCTGAACCTTTGGCGGAAGCTGCAACAACCTGAGCAAGTTGGTGACGGCAGTACGACTCTTGCCCACCCGCTTTCCAACTTCTTCATGGGTCATAGAGAAGTCATCGAGAAGCTGCTGATAGGCGGCCGCCTCATCAAGCGGATTGAGGTCGACGCGATGGAGATTCTCTACGAGAGCCTGCTCGAGCGACTGAACGTTCTCGGCCTCGCGAACGAGAATCGGGATGGTCGTAAGCCCCGCCTTTTGCGAAGCTCGCCAACGCCGCTCACCAGCGATCAGCTCGTATTTGTCGGGGCCAGCCTCTCTAACCAAAATCGGCTGCAACACGCCCAGTTCGCTGATCGAATCAGCCAACGGCTGCAGCTGATCGTCAGAGATGTACTTACGAGGCTGGAAACTATTGACCATGATCGAGTCGATAGCGACCTCGCGAAAGGCACTTTTAATAGGCGCCTGCGATGGACCGGCACCTTCTTCACTTCCGGGAATCAGAGCATTGAGCCCTCGCCCCAATCCACTACGCCGGGCCACCACTTACCTCCATTGCTAGTTCTCGGTAGGCCAGAGCGCCTCGAGAGAGTGAATCGAATACCGAAATCGGCTGTCCGAAAGACGGTGCTTCTGAGAGCCTGACGCTGCGAGGAATCACCGTGCTGCAAACCCGGTCGCCGAAGTATTTGCGGACGTCATCTGCGACCTGAGACGAGAGCTTCGTGCGAGCGTCATACATGGTCAGAACTACCGAACTGATCTCGAGCTCTTGGTTGAGATGAGCCCTCACCAGTTCTGTGTTCTGCACCAGCTGGCCGACACCCTCCAGTGCGTAGTACTCGCATTGGATTGGCAGCATGATCTCTCTCGCAGCCGCTAATCCGTTGATGGTCAGCAATCCGAGTGAGGGCGGGCAATCGACGAAGATGTAGTCATATGGGGCTTCGAGCTGCTCAATGGCCTGTTTGAGGCGCAATTCCCTGCTCAGAGCAGGGACGAGCTCAACCTCAGCACCTGCTAGGTCGACCGTAGCTGGAGCGACCTGGAGGTTTGGGTAACCACTGGGGATCAGCGATTCATCCAAGCTCGCGCCCTGCAAGAGAACGTCGTAGGTCGAGGCCTCGACCGAATCGAGATCGATACCAAGCCCGGTGGTCGCATTGCCCTGGGGGTCGAGATCGATGACTACAACCTTCCAGTTCATTTCGCCAAGGGCAGCTGCAAGATTGACAGCCGTCGTGGTTTTACCAACGCCACCCTTTTGATTGGCGACGGTGATGATCCGAGGGAGAGGCCGAATGAACAGCGAGGGCAACGCACTGGCAATGGCCGATGTCGCCATTGCAGCATCGGCTGCCGTTTCAGCAGCGGCGGTTTTGTTCTTGACCAACATCTTCCCTTTGCTAACCGTTTCACGTGAAACCTAGCCGCAGGGGTGTGACAGTCGGTTCATCCTCAACAGGAAACACGTTTCACGTGAAACTTGCTTCTACCAACCCAACGATGAAGTCATCACCAAAGAGGACGCTTGCCGGGAACGCCAACCCGTCGAGGAAAGCGACCGGGAAGCTCTTTGGTTTTCAGCAATACAGCAATGGAACTGCCGGCTGAGGTTGGCGCTCTCGAGAATCCGATCGAGGCCAGACCGTCTATCGGCCAACGATCGCCTGAAAACTCGTCGGGCGGTTCCGACACCAGCAAGAATCCACCGAGACGAATGAACCCGGCAGCACATTCAAGCGTGACTGGGGGAGGTCCGAACGATCGGGCGCTGACGGCGTCGTAAGCGGCCCGGAGATCGGGCTCATGCGCCAGTTCCTCAGCTCTCCCTCTAATTACCTCGACACGGGATTCCAGACCTAGCCGCTCTGTCGCCTCACTCAAGAACTTGGTCCGACGCTCCATTGCATCGAGAAGGGTGATCATTGTGGTCGGCCAGGCCATCGCAAGGACGAGGCCGGGAACGCCGGCTCCACTGCCGAGATCTAGGAGACGCGCAGGAGCCGATGGCGCAGCAGACACGAACTTGAGGGCGTGGTCGATGTGGTTGTCAACCTCACCTTGACCAAGCAGGCCAATGGCCCTGGCCTGCTCAAAGACTGCTTCAAGCTCGGCTCGCCGGCCGTCATCAATCGAATTCGTCGAGCTCACGATTCACCGGCGCACACGTCATGGAAGGCCGGGCTTGGCGTCAACACAACGGTGGAAATTACAGCAGCCGAGGCCCACTGCCTTCGGCTGCACATCACAAACTACTTAGGCCGAAGCGGGCTTGATAACCACACGACGGTGAGGGTCTTCACCTTCTGAGGTGGTGACAATGCCCTCAAAAGTGTTGGCCGTGTCATGGACAATCTTGCGATCAGGCGGACTCATGGGTTCGAGTACGCGCTGCGAGCCGCTGGCCAGTACCTCTTCGGCAACCTGGCGTGTGAAGCGCTCTAGCGCCTGACGGCGCTTCTCGCGGTACTGCGCAATGTCAACGAGAATGCGACCATTGCGAGCACCGGTCTTGCGCTGGACGACGGTGCGGGTCAGCTCTTGCAACGAATGAAGGGTGGTGCCTCGCGGACCAATCAAGTGACCGAGGTTGTCACCCTCGATCGCAACGTTGATGACTTCGTCGTCTTCAACGATCGTCACGTCGACAGTGATCGCAGTGTCGAGGTGTTCGAACATCCCATCGAGGAAGTTCTTCGCCACCTCACCTTGATCGGCTAGCGCAATTTGGTCCTCCATTGTCGAGGCTCCTTCATTTTTCGGTGCCGGCTTTCTCCGGCGACGTGACTTAGCTGGTCGGTCAGTTGAGGCATCACCATTGAGGACCGCCGGCTCACTGGTGTCTTTTGCGATCCGCTCGGTAGCGCCGTCACTTGCCCGTGACGACTGAGCTGGCTTGTCGCTCTTCTGCTTCGGACGACGACTGTGCGCGCCACCGGAGCTCTCGCGTTCAGGCCTGCGCTTGCGACGGTTGTTGCCATCTTTCGGACGAGGCGCCGCCGGCCGGACGCGTGCCCGGACGCGAGCTTCTGCTCGGCCCAGTCCAAACAGTCCTGACTTCGGCTCAGCGACGATCTCAAACTCGGCGTCAGACTCGTCAACACCAAGCTGATCCAGCGCTGCGCCGATCGCGTCTTCTATCGACTTGCCAGTCGTTTCAACCCATTCCACTTAGCTACCGACCCTTGCGCTTCTTCTTGTTGGATTTCGGAGTAGACCGCACCGGTGCCTTCTGCGCGCGGGGTGATTTCTGCGCACGACCGGTGCCGTCGGCTTCCGCCAAAAACTTCTCCGCCTCTTTATGCGCTGCTTTCACATTCGCCTTGAGGATCGGATCGAACTTGTACATACCCCACTGCTGAGCCACGCGGAACAAACTCGAGATCGTCCAGTAGAGAACGAGAGCAGCCGGGAAGCCAAGCGAGAAAACACCGAACACAGGCGGAAAGACTTTTTGAATCTTGCGCATCTGCGCAGCCTGCGGCGTGTCGTTAGCGGCCACTGCCCGTGAGGAAATTTGCCACATTTGGTAGTACTGGGCGCCCACCATGATCGCGATCATTGCGAAAAACGGCACCGCCGCCCAGAACGAGGCGTGTGTGCCAATCGCCGTGTTGGAGAGATCTACACCGAGGCTGACCATCTTTCCGCCAGCTTCTTTGAGGTCGTGATACAGCAGCGAGCCACTATCGAGGTACTGCGGCTCGTAAGCACCCGAACCCGAGTGATGGGTCAACCCATGAATGGCGGAATACAGAACCCAGAACACAGGGATCTGCACAAGCAAGGGAAGACAGCCGCTAACTGGGTTGATCTTGTTGTCTCGATAGAGCGCCATCACTTCTTCGTTGAGCTTCTGACGATCGTTCTTGTGCTTGTCTTGGAGGCGCTTGATGTCGGGCGCGATCTGCTGCATCGCAATCATTGAGCGCGTGCCTTTGAGAGTGAGGGGCAAGAGCACCAACATCACGGTCAAGGTGAGAAGAGCAATGGCCGCCGAGTAGTCGGGCACGATGTCGTAGAAGAACGACAGCAAACTGGCCAGTGGTCGAGCGAATGTATCCAACGTGGGTTCCTTTAACGGGCGTGCGAGACCGGGTGTAATTCGTCGGGCAGCGGGTCAGCACCCTTGCCACCCCACGGTCGGCAGCGCAGTAAACGGGCCACTATCAGGCGATTCGCACCGATAAGCGAAGTTGCTTCGAGGGCTTCAGCGGCATAGCTGGAACAGCTCGGAACGAACCGACACGGCGATGGTTTGCCAAAGCGAAACGCTTGATAGAGACGGATGAGCGCGAGCTCAAAGCGGGCGATTGGACTCACTTGTCAACCTGTCGCCCAATGGCTGCGGTTGCAGCGTTCACCTTTGCTCTCAACTCTCCGTAAGACAGATCAACTGCCTCGGCCGAGACAGCGATGAGGTATGCACCATCACTCAATTCAGGTGCAAGCTCCGTGCAAATAGCTCGGAGTTGTCGGCGCAATCGGTTTCGCACCACTGCATTTCCGACTTTGCGGCTTAGCGCAAAGGCAAAGCAGGGTTGAGAAAACCCGTCGCTGACGAAGCTGATCCTAACCGGTCCAGCATTGGCTCGATGACGGGACGATCGAAGAGCAGAGAAGTGGCCACGGCTGCGCACTTTGCCAATCACTTGGCCACACTTTTCTGCCTATCAACCCTGCCGACAACGGCGAGCTGATTAGGCGGTGAGGCGAGCTCGGCCGCGGCGACGGCGAGCCTTGATGATTGCCTGGCCAGCGCGAGTGGCCATGCGATGCCTAAAACCGTGCTTCTTCGAGCGTTTGCGATTGTTGGGTTGGAAAGTGCGCTTCATGACGGCGGCAAGATTAGGCGCGTTTTTCCACACCCGACAACAAACCTTGCGAGACGGCTAGTCACCTAGCCCATCGAAAGCTCAGAGCGATCATGATGACGCCGTGCGTGGCTATGGGCGCCGGTGCTACGTTGCTCATCCGCAGTACGAGTGCCGTTCTGAAGTCGCTGTTCGAGCTTCCCTGAACAGAAGAACATCAAAGCTGCCTTCATTTGTGGTCTTCGGCGTTTTGTCCACAGGTGTGGACGGCATTGTGGACAGGTAACGCTCGGGGAGGGTCGAAACGCTGGTGGAAAAGGCTGAAGAGCTGTGGATGGCTTGTGCCGAGGCTCTGCGCGGACAGGTATCAGAGGCAACATGGAAGACCTGGTTCGAAGGAATCGTTCCCGTCGACGCCAACGATGGTCACCTTGAGTTGGCCGTACCTAACTCGTTGATCAAAGAACGCATCGAGGGGCGATACATGAGCCTCGTCAACGACGTCATCGCCGACACCGCCGGACGTTCGATCACGATTTCTCTTGACGTACGCACGCGCGAATCAGAAACGCCGAACTACTTCGACGACGACAACATCAGTGTGTTGCCATCACCCGAACTGATTGTTCTTCCTGATGTTGCCGAGAACATCAACGTTCCATCTATGAGCGTCACGCGCGCTGGTCTCAGCGACACATCGCGTGAAAGTCCGCTCAATCTTGACTACACGTTCGAAAACTTCGTTATTGGTGCGTCAAACCGCTTTGCCCATGCAGCTGCATTGTCAGTGGCTGAGTCGCCGGCAAAGTCATACAACCCTCTGTTCATTCATGGCGACGCCGGTCTTGGTAAGACGCACTTGTTGCACGCAATCGGCAACTATGTAAATCAGAACTTCCCGAATCGTCACGTTCGTTACGTCTCGACCGAGACATTCCTGAACGAGTTCGTTGATTCGATTCGCACCAACGACACAACGGCATTCAAACGTCGTTACCGCGACTGTGACGTCTTGCTCATCGACGACATCCAGTTCATGCAGGGCAAAGAAGGTATGCAGGAAGAGTTCTTCCACACCTTCAACCACCTTTACGGAGCCAATAAACAGATCGTCATTTCGTCCGATCGCCACGCGAAAGCCCTGACCACACTGGAAGATCGTCTCCGTAGCCGCTTCTTGTCGGGCTTGATTACTGACGTTCAGCCACCTGACCTCGAAACCCGTATCGCCATTCTTCGCACCAAGGCTGATGGCCTGCGTGCTCGCGTGCCCGACGACGTCTTGGAGTTCATCGCCGTGCACGTCACCGACAACATCCGTGAACTCGAGGGTGCGCTCATTCGCGTTTCAGCTTTCGCCAGCCTCAACGACCAGATGATGACGAAAGACATGGCCGAAGAGATCCTCTCTGATCTCGTGGGTGGTTCGAATCAACCAAAGACGATCACTCCGCAAGACATCCTGCGCGCTACGAGCACGATGTTTGGTTTCAGCATCGAAGAACTGTGCGGCACAAGTCGACGCCGACCACTAGTCACAGCGCGACAAATCGGTATGTATGTGTTTCGCGAGGTCACAAACTTCAGTTATCCCGCCATCGCGCGCGAGTTCGGCGGACGCGATCACACCACTGTTATTCACGCCGTCGAAAAGATCACTGCGCTGATGTTTGAGCGCGGTCAGATCTACAACCAAGTCACCGAGCTCATTCACAAGGTGCGTAGTGGTGGTTGACCGCGCGCGAGCTGCAGTGAAATCAGTGGATAACTCTGTGCGCGCGAGCGGCACAACTAGTGGACGCGCTGTGGGGCAAATGACATTCATCCACCGCGCCACCGACCACCTCTCAGGCACCTGTGAACTACTGGGGACAATGCAAGGACAACGAAACAGCGATTACGCTGGGGCGATGCCCGCTTTTCCACAATCCCCAGGGCTTACTATTACTCCTAATTTTTCTATCCAAACAAGTGAGAGGAAGCACCGGTGAAATTTCGCTGCGAGAGAGACGTTCTCTTCGATGCACTGTCGACAGCCGGCCGGGCCGTATCAAACCGCGGCACCAACCTTCCTGTGCTCGCTGGTGTGCACCTAGAAGTGCGCGGCGATCAACTGCGACTGACGGGCACCGATCTCGATCTAACGATGCAACTTGTCGTACCAATCTCGGCGAGCGAAGACGGAAAGTGTGTAGTTCCAGCGCGACTTATCACCGACATCGTCAAGGCGTTGTCTGCTGGCGCAGTGATGATCGAAAGCGACGAAACCGAAGTTCGAATCTCAGCGGGTCGTTCGCAGTTCGCAGTACGCACCCTTGACGCCGAAGAGTTCCCGCGCATCTCGCCCGTTGACGACTACACAGCAACCTTGCCTGCAGCTGATCTGGCCGATGCGTTGCGTCAAGTTGTTCGCGCCGCTTCGTCAGACGACGCCCGTCCAGTGCTGACGGGCGTTTTGTTGTCAGCTCACGAAGACGGCTTGCGTCTGGTGGCCACCGACTCATACCGACTGGCTATTCGTGACGTGCCCAACGCTGCCGTTCTGCGTGCCGACCAGACGGTTCTGGTGCCGTCAAAAGCACTGGGCGAACTCACCCGACTACTCACCGGGTCAACCGAAGTGAAGGTTGCCCTCGACGAACGCGAAATCACATTTTCTGTTGGCGAGACACGACTCACGAGTCGCTTGATTGAAGGCCAGTTTCCCGATTACCGGCCGCTCGTGCCCGATAGCTACCCGAACCAACTCCGCATAGATCGTGACGTTCTCCTCGACGCTGTGAGGCGCGTGAAGCTGTTGGTTCGCGACACCACCACGCCAGTTCGCATGGCGCTGCAGAGTGATGGCGTTCAACTCACCGTCGTTAGTCAAGAGATTGGCCAGGCGACCGAAGACGTCGAGGCTAAATACGAAGGCGAGATGATCACGGTTGCGTTCAACCCCGCTTACTTGATCGACGGTCTTGAAGCAGTGGCTTCGGGCGATGTGCTTATCGAGACCATTGATGCCCTCAAACCCGCAACGCTAAAAGCTGATGAGAGCGCCGAGTTCTTGTACCTGATCATGCCGGTAAGGGTGTCCTGACCAAGCTGTGTACATCGAGAAGCTCTGGCTCGAGGACTTTCGGAACTACGAGACGGCTGAGCTTTCGTTCCCAACGCAGGGCCTGACTCTGATCACTGGTGTGAACGGGCAAGGTAAAACCAACCTGCTCGAGGCAATTGCCTACGTTGCTACTTTGCGTTCGTTTCGCGCCGCGACATCGCAAGTGATGGTGCGCGCTGGTGCCGATCGATCTGTGGTTCGTGCTGAAGGCGAGCGCAATCAACGTCGTCTGCTGATCGAATCAGAGATCGCCATTGCTGGGCGTAGTCGCGTGCAGATCAATCGCCAGCCTCTGCGAAAAGCAAGAGATATCGGCGAAAACCTAACTGCCACAGTCTTTTCTCCCGATGATCTTGAGCTCATCAAAGGTGGTCCGGCTGAACGTCGGCGTTACATCGATGAGTTGTTGGCTGATAGCAATCGCAAGATCGAAGCGCTACAAGCCGATCTCGATCGCGTCATTCGTCAGCGAAACACACTGCTCAAACAGTCGGGCGGTCGTCTCTCGTCTGAGATCGAATCGACGCTCGATGTGTGGGATTCCAAACTTGCTGAGTTGGGCGAACCACTTGGTGAGGCGCGTCAAGATCTTGTCGAACGACTCTCTCCCGAAGTGATATCTGCGTATCGACAGCTTGTTACTGACGAGCTTGGTCCGCAAACGATCTCGTTGCAGATGACGACCGATTGGCGAAAAAGTGACG
>JBGAQY010000024.1:0-45452 GCA_044220495.1 Acidimicrobiales bacterium | reverse complement strand
CTGCATCATCGTGCCTGCGCCAACAGTCAGGACTGCGAGAATCATTAGGAAACGCTTTAGGGTGACCAACATTGCGGGGACTCCTCAGGGGGAAATGCTTGTCCTCATGAGTCGTCACTTCACGCATAGTGGTTGAGCGCAACCGACGCATCGCAATAGTTTCGTAAGCTCTTATGCCGTTTGAGTGCGCTTCTTGTAATAATTTGCCGCTTTAGAACGACGCGCTCCCGACGTTTCTGCCGCTTGCTGGACGCGTGGTTTGACGCCAGCGACAACAACAAGCAACAGCCCAATCGCCCTCCACACGCCATCGTTTTCGTGCGGTGTCCCAGCGATGATCGGGAACGACATTCGTGTTGCGACGATGCAAAGAGCTACGCCGAACACCCAATTCCTGAGACTCGAATCAGCTCGCAGCAACGATAGAAACAGTGGCAGCAACAGCGTCAGGTAGTGCGGCTGGTTGATGGTGCCGACAGAAAACCAGCCCGCCATCAAAAGTCCTGTGGTTTCAATGAGGCGGATGTCGACGGCTGCCGATCGCCGCCAAGCAGCGGCCGCCGCGGCGACGGTTAGAGCTACAACGACGAAGCGCAGAGCGAAGCCAACCGCCGTCGGCCAGTCGAGCGTATTGGCAACCCCAGCAAGCGAAATGTTGTTTGGCCCAAGTGCTCCGACGCGACTACTGAACAAAAGCGGAACCGTGTCAGTGAAGAACGCTTTCCGATCGGCAATGAAAGGCAAGGCGACACCGCTCGCAAGAAAGGGCACCAACAGCGCAGTTGCCAGGTCGCGAGGTCGCCTTAACAGCAACGGCACGATTAGCAAGGGCACTAGCAACGGCTTGATCGCCAAACTCACACCAAGCAGCAACGCGGCGCGTGTGTGCATACCGCGCACCCAGAGCAGTAAGCAGGCAGGCAAGAAAGGGACGACCAAAAAGGTCACGTTCACGTTCGACAACATGTCAAAGGTCGGATGCGAAACGCCTACACCCAGCAACCCGGCTCCGAGGTACATCGACCGATTGCCACGCAACCAGCTCGAGTCAGGTGCAAGCAAGGCAGCCGACAAAGCAACAGCAGCCACGCAACACGCCGTACCAACTACGAGCCCCGCCGTAATCGCATCCTCAAGAGACAACCAAGCAAACGGCGCCATCAACACTGCACCTGACGGCGTGTACATGAATGGCAACAATCCAGGGAAGGGCTGATATACCGGCTCGTAGTTCACAAGATTGTGCAACGGCTGCCATACAGCGCGCATGTCTTGTCCATACCAAGACACGTGACGCACGTTCCTGACCATCAACACAACTGATGCGACGCCCAGCGCGAGCAAGGCCGATGCGCCGGGCCGCGCATCACTCGATCGAGCGACAGACCTGTCTGTCTGTGTTGACTCCCCCGATGTCATCTCACGCAGCCTAGGGCTGCGCCTACCCGTAGTGGCGGGATCCACTGCCACTACGGCCGGGCCCCAAACACGAGGGCCAGGCTCGCCAATCTCAGCAAACCTGGCCCTCGATTAGACGCCTGCTGGCGTCACATCCACTGAACGAGTTCGTTTGTCTTGTCGACGCCGTTCACACGGACAACGATGTCTGACCTGACTTGCTTGTTGACCCCGTTGTACGCAACTGCGCCGATGTAGGGGCGAATGCGAATCTTCTGTCCCGGAGCAAGAATTGGATCACTGATGATCACCTTGTTGCTCGAGATGTTCGAGAACACCGACAGGTCGAAGCCCACTGCAGACGAGCCAAACTTCGGACGCACGATATTGAACGTTCCCGTGTTTTGCTCGAAGTTGATCGACTTGTGATTGTTGTCGGCAACAAAGTCGTTCAAGGTTGCATTGTTTGTCTTCCAGAACGTGATCGCCGAACTGTATTTGTTGTTGACCGACCTGAGCCCGTTGATGGTCAGGTTGCTTGAACCATTGACGCCGAAGCCGGCTGCACTGTTGTTACCTCCGTCGATCACGATGTTGCTGTAAACGTTCCCGCTGCTTCGGTAGTCGTTGATGGCGAACGTTTCGCCCGGAGGTGAATTGCTATTACCGGGGATAGCAACAACTGTGACGTTGCTGACCTTTGCACCCGTTGTTTGCGAGACGCGCAGGCCGTTGTAGAGGTGACCTTGATCGTCAGCGGCCAAGGTGAAGTTGCTGATCGTCGGCGAGCCAGTGACCATCATCAGTGACAGTTGATTCGTCGAAAAGGCGGCCGTCGGAACCATTCCAGCTTTGGTTGATGTGCGTGGATTCATGCGGATGAAAGTCCGCTCTTGTCCGGCACCATTGAGACTCTTGCCCTTGAGCTCAACTCCCCAAGCGTTGCTTTGGAAGTCGTTGAATGTGAACGTTCCGGCGGCGAGCTGAATCTTGGAACTTGTCGAACCGTTGATGATTGCGCGCAAATCGCCTGGTGGAATTCCCGGCGGGGCTGTCGTCGTTGTGGGTTTCGCCGTCGTGGTTGTCGGCTTCGCAGTTGTGGTCGGTGCCACTGCTGGTGCAACCAACTTCTTTGCCGTCCAGTCGGTGTAGGAAAACGCCAGCGGCGCAGTGGCCGCGCTCGACGCGTACGTCCACAGACCAAGAGCACCGCCAGCCGTAATGCGAGTGGCTGACGAGTCGGCAACGACGAGTTGCCACGCCGGAGTCGCCGTGCCATAGACCCACGCGCGCAACGCAATGCTTATGGGTGACGTGCCCGTCACTCTCGCCTCGTAGCGAAGCTTCTGTCCCGACTTCAAGACGATGGGAGTCGACAGCGACCCGAGGAAGGTTTCAGCCTTGGTGCTCGATACGCGACTGATACCGAGGTCGACTTTTCCGTTATCGAGAACGGCAACCTTGGCTCGGTAGTGCGACGAGTCGGCTTGGTAACGCAACTGAACACCATCCCAAAGGCCGTTCACTCCGCTGCGAACCGTGGGGACAGACAACGTTGTCGTCACCGCCACATCTGCCACGTTGACCGAGGGCAAGAGTGCTAACGCTGACTTACCGGCATCAAGCGGAACAGCAACCGCTTGCGAATTCGAAACGTAAAAGCCGCCTTCGACAATGTCGTAAGCACCGCCCTGCAATGCGGATCCAAGGCCAGCGTTTAACGTGCGGTCAAAACCGTCGTTCATTACGGCAGTAGAAACGGTGTACTTCGTTGCGTCTGCGGTAGCCGCACTCGCACCATTAACGGTCGACGAATAACCAAGCCCGGCGAGTGCAACGACCGACGCAACGGCCAGCGATTTCCGCAGTCGACCTCGCTCGAACATTCGCCTCGCCCCAGCAGCTTGCTGACCTGACTTCACGAGCATGGTGCCTCCTGATACGCGCCTCGTTTTCAGGTGTACCAAGTCAAACTTCCGTGAGCAATAGGCGCGTCAACACTGCAACACACCGAACAGAGCAACCAACAGTCAGGAAGATTCAGACTCAGAGTCTTTTGGCTTGCCTGTCTTACCGTTGCGCCCGGCTGACGCTCGACGGATTTGCCAAAGTGCGTTCAACATTACAGTTCGATGCCTCAGTCGTTTGCCTGTTGTGTCGCGGTCTAAGTTGTTCGCGCTGTTGCCGCGGTCCTCGTGCTCTCGCATGGCCCATCGTTTCTTGCAGAGAATGCGCCACCGCACACTTGTTTGCGCATGACCGACACAAAGACACTCACCATGAGCTGGTGCCCTTATGTCGGTGGATGTGAGGTGGACATCATTTGTCCGTTGGTGATGGTTGTCTTGCCACCTGAGGTGTAGGCCTCGATGTGATCGCCGTCGCAGTTCTTGGCGCGGGTTTCGCAGCTCGATGGATGCTGGCAATGACGATCTCTGGACTCCTAAGGCTCGTCGAAGTGCTCCTCTGAAGAAGCGTTGTTTCTTGCCAACCTCAATCAGACGCGTCCATGGGCATCAAAGACAATCCGCTCGATATCGGCCTCAGACAGCAAGGGAACTAGTTGACCTGGAGTAATGACAGTTCCGCTCGCCAACTCACAAACTCGTTTAAGCGACTGGTAGTCAACTATCACCGAAATCAGTGGCCTTGGGATAGAGGTATCTGACTGAAGCGCAGCAGAACGCCTTGCCATTTGCACAAGTGCGTCACAGCGACGTTGAGAGGGCGTTCGCTTTAGATGCTCGACTGTCACTTCGTCGTTGTAAATAGCTTTTGCTTCGCTCCAGTCGGCTTGAAACAGCTCTTCTTCGAGTCTTTCTAATTCGTCGAGAAAGATCTCACCGTTAACGGGGTCGAAAAGCGCACGTAGATCAACGCTGCCCTCGAAGGTCTTAACTGCGTTAGCACTTCGCTGCTCAACAAGACGCTTAGCTCGACTTTCGGCACTTGCTTCATCAGCACATTGAGACCAGTAGCGGATTGTTTGGTAGGCGGCGAAGAAACTCAACGAAGAAATGGCGTCGAGCAACATTGCTTCATCACGCTGGAAGAGATCGCGAACCTTTGGTTGATTTGCCCGGACGAGCAGGTCAACGCGACTCGACGACAACTCGCCCGAAGCAAAGGCAGTCGACGTCAAAGGCATTGACGACAAGCGCCGCGCTCGATGAACAATGAATTTGCCATCACGACTAGATAGACCAGTTTCGCGAGCAAGACGACTGCCAGGCGAACGTGAGCCGTCATCAGACCAGATACGACGAACGTTCCACTCATCGACAAAACGAGCTTGTTGCGCTAAAAGACGGTCAATCAACCTCTGCAGCTCAACAACAGATTCATGCAACAGCTCGTCATCAAACGAGCGCGGCGACACCGACCCAAGATCGCTTACTGCATTGCCCAGAACTTCAAGCACCCCGTCACCATAACCGAACATATGTTCGATCGCACACAAAACGAGTGAACGTTCAACAAACAACGCGTAACCGGTACAGACGCACCGATGCTGGAACGATCTGAGCTAGTTCACTGCTGCAACGGCAACCACTGGAGACGACGGTGGGTTGGTACCCAGCGAACCCAAGAAGGGCTTGTCGCTGAAGTTGAAGATGCCTCCGTCAGCGCCGACCATGAGGTAACCGTTACCAAAGCGAACCATGCCGGTGATGTCGCGGTTGAGGCGTGCCCCACCCATAGAACCGCGGAATGAGGCATCGAACGCGAACACGCCGCCGTCGCTTGCCACCAGCCAGTAACCCTGGCCATCACCGTCAGGGACGAGCGAGCGCACCGGCTTGTTGAGCGGTTTGCCACCCATCGATCCACTGAAGGCTGCGTCGCCGAAGCTGAATACGCCGCCGTCAGCAGCAACCATGTAGTAGCCGTTGCCTGACGGTGTTGCCACCGAATCGAGCACCGGACTGTTGAGGCGACGTCCCGTCATGTCGCCAACATTCTTTGCGCCGCCCAACGCACGCGTGCGGCCGAGACTCGTGAAGATCCAATAACCACCGCTGAGTGGATCAGCCGACACGCTCACGGCAGTCTCGCCTGGATTCAGGTAACCGACCATGTCGCCGGCTGCTTTCGCGTCACCAAACGAGCTGAGGCGACCGTTCGCTTCGAGCAACCAGTAACCCTTACCAGTGGCGGTTGACTCAACATCAACAACGTTGCCGCTTGCAATGTTGCCCGCGTATTGCGCGTCGCCAAATGCATACACACCGCCGTTGGCTGTGCTCATGACGTAACCGGCCTTGCTAGTCGATGCCGCGCTTACAGGTGTCGGCGTGGGCGTCGACGAAGAAGGAGGAGGTGCAAGCCCTGCTCCACCATCTGTCGCCAGTGCACTCATCAATAACGACACAGGTTGTGCACCGAGGTTGTAGTACATGCCGAAATTTACGAAGTTCACCGAGGTGCGGAAGTTCACGTCTTGCTTCGGCCACAACGCGTTGGCAACCGATACGAAGTCACTACGTCCACCTTGGTTAGCCAGCACTCCATAGCCAGGCATTAGTGCACCCACCCAACGCGAGGTCTCGGTGTGGCGCGTTCCGTTGGATGTGTTGAGCCAACCGGTGTTCAAGTCGATACGCGGGAGCAGCTGGTTGGCAAGCATGTTGCTCAGTCGAAGCACCCGCGCGTCGTTACTTACCAAGTAGAGGCGGATCAATTGATCAAACTGAACCGAGGTGTATTCAGCGTCGTATCCGTTGCCACCGGCACCAGCTTCAGTGAAGTAGGCCGCACCATCAGAACCATCTGCACGCGTCGGCGTGACCGTGTAGATCAGGCCGTAGCCAGGCCAGCGATTTTGCGGAGGCGACACCGCAAACGTCAACGCCTTCTCGTAGGCAAGACGATGACGCTCTTGTCCACTAGCAACGTACGCATAGTACATGACTATGCGTTACCAACGACAATGTTGCCGTTCGTGTACCAAGACAGGTTGCCGTTGGCGATCAAAAAGTCAGCCGCAGCAACAATGCTCGCACCCCAACGTTGGCGTTGTGAGTTGCTGAGTTGGTCGTATAGCAACACGTATGCAGCGCCAAACTCAGTCGCCGCAAACATTGTGGTGAGGTCAGGACCACCCTCACCGATGTTCACCGGGTAGTACGTGCCGTTTGGCAGTTGGTGAGCAGCGATCGTACGGTCGAAACTCGCAACTGCTTGGTTCAACTTCACAGTGTCGCCGTTTGCTTTTGCTAGCGCGGCAGCAGCAACAGCCGGACCCAACGTGCACCGCCAACACATTGCTTCTTGACCGTTGTGCCATTCGGTTCCGTCAAAATAAGTGACGTCACTGCTGTTGCTCTTCTCGGCATACGCATTCACGACGCCCGCCAACATCGATTGAACCGAGGCGGCATCAATACCTTGGGTCGCGGCAACGGCCGGGGTTGCGGGCTGCAAAGCCACAGAACCCATGGTCGTCAGCACAACCGCGACGATTGCTCGTCGTCCTCTCTCCAACCACATACTTCGAACTCCTCAGGGCACGGAGAAGCAGCGGGGACTGCTTCCTGACACCCCAAGGCATCGACCACCACGGAGAGTGGCTGAAGATCATTTTTTGTAACTAAACCGCCCGTAAATTGCCATAGTCTGATCGACCATCTGGGCAAACGAGTACTCAGCGAGAGCCCGCTTGACCCCCGCTCGACCCATTTCTGTGCGTTCCTGCAACGAAAGCGCAGCAAAGCGGTCGAGCTCATGGGCAAGGCCAACCGGGTCATCTGGAGGCACCAGGTATCCCGTGACGCCGTCAACAACCATCTCGCCAATGCCGTCTATCTGCGTACCAATCACGGGTTTGCCGACCGCCATGGCCTCGAGCACCACATAGGGGCTTGACTCCCATCGCGACGGGACGCAGGCAATGTGGGCAGCCGAGAGGAGTTCGTCGATGTCGTCACGCCAACCGAGCAGTTCGACCGGCAGACTTTCGCGCTCAATCTTGGCCGTCAGTTCTTTGTGATCATGGCCCTGACCACACACCAGGAACTGCCAATTAGATGTCACATGGCGCGCCGCATCAACGAGTACGTCAATCCCCTTCTGTTGAATCAAGGCCGCAGACGACAACGAGACAAACCTGCCGTCTTTCAGCGGCGGCTGCTCGCCTGACACCGAGTCGGCAACCAATACCCCATTCGGAATCTCAACCAGCTTGCGGGCGATGAACGGATAGCGCTGCGACAAGAACTCGCGCGAGCCGCGAGACAAGCAAACGATCTGCTTTACACACGCGTATTCAAAAACCTTGAACAGAGTCTTCAGAAGATGCGCAGCAGGATGACGAGCGCGTTCGGGGAACAGGTTGCGGTCAGACGCGTCAAGCCGTGGCAGATGCTCGGTGATGACAATGCGCCGACCCTTCAAGCGCTGCTTCAACACGAGCAACGCACTCTGCTTGTCATACGTGTTTGCAAGATGCAGGTGCCACACACCATCTCTCGTTGCGCCGAGGTCTTCGACTGCAAAACCCTTGCCTCTGAAGTAGTCGGCAACATCGACACTGCTCGCAGGTACTTCAACAACGACTTCGACGCCGCGCTCACGCAAGCCAAGGCCAAGGTCGCACACGTGACGCGACACACCACCGAGCTTGTCGACAGGCGCAACCAACACAACTGGCGAAGTAGTTGCCGTTACCTCACTAGCAACGTCAGCCAATTCATAAGCACGCAAGAGACCGTCTAGTTGTGCATCCCACGTGAAGCGGCGGGCAGCAACTTCAGCCGCCGCAGCACCAAGACGGTCACGCAGGGCTGGGTCATCGAGCAAACGTTTGATTGCATCGGCGAGCCCTTGCGCGTCGCCAGGCTCGACCAACAGTCCGCTAACTCCGTCTTCAATCACATTCACCATGGCTGGAGTGCGACTGGCAACAATCGCCCGACCTTCGACCATCGCACGTACGACAACCGCACTCGCCGGATTCGACTGACGGTAGGGCAAGGCAACAACGGCGGCATTAGCAACTAGCGAGTCAAACTCTTCGTCAGTGACCTCACCGCGCCACACAGGCGGATTGGCTTGCATGCTCGCCTGTGTCTTCAAGTCATCGAGCCACTGCTCGTTCTGACGACTGACAGGCCCAGCAACCGACAACGTGGTCGCCGGATACTTCGCACCGATCAAAGCCCACGAGTCGCACAGCACGTCGAGCCCCTTGCCAAGACCCATGAATCCAACGAACTGCACATTGCCAGCAGCACTTGGCGCTGGCGCGTTTGGTGTCGGCGGCGAACTTCCGAGGTCTAACGCGACGCGATGCTCCGGACCATCTGACCACTCGCTACGCGCCTTTTCGCTGAACACGACACCGACACCGGCGCGCCGATTCAACAACGCGCGCAGCGGACGATCTAAAAGTCGCGCAAACACTTTGTGTGCGACAGCATCGCGCCACCCTGGTGCCGTCGGAATTAGTGCGGCGCCCGGCGACTTCGTTACAAGCGGAGCGTCATGGGCAACAAGCACCACGTCACTGCGCAACAACGACGCAAACACGGCGAACCAAAACGCTGCCCAACTCGTGGCGCCTACCTCGACGTGAACTCGGTACGCGCGCCGAATCGCCTTACGATTAGCGATTACAAGGCACAATGAACGAACAGCCGATGCCCCTTCGTCACCAACCAGCAACTCGGTGACTGTGAAACCCCGCGAGCGAAACCCAGCGGCGACCTCTTGAGTGACGTTGCGGATGCCGCCAACTTTGGGCCCGACCACCACTAATTCCTTGACCAGCGGCGTCGCCACAATGCACCTGTCTTCTGCTCTCGGCGACCCTGAACAGCTCGCCACGGGGGTGCCGTTACGGTATCAACCATGAGGATCAATCTCGGTCGCCCCGCTTGCCAACCAGCCCAGCCATGCGCCCGCTAGTAACCCACGTCTGCCCCACTAGCTTCGGCCAGGGCGGACTGTTCGGCGGCGGCGAGCGCTACCCCTTCGAACTGGCGCGGGCCATGGCAGAAATCACGCCAACCAGACTCGTGAGTTTCGGCGACGAGGCATTCACCGTCGAGGAAGGCCCACTGCAGATCGTCCAGCTGAAAACGCGCACCTTATATAAGGGCGCGCTCGTGAATGCCATCTCTGAGCGTCTGCCGGCAGCGCTCCTAAAATCAAGAGTTGTTCACCTACATCAGTGGGAGACGGTCACCTCGAATATGGCGACGGTCATTGGACGAGCCCTTGGCGTAAAAGTGTTTGTCACTGACCACGGTGGGGCGGGCAAGAACTACTGGCGCCGATTCCGATTGCACAAGCTCGTAAACGGATTGCTGCTGCAAAGCCAGTTCGCAGCACGGTTTTATCCAGAGTTCGCCGGCAAGACCACAGTAATCTCCGGCGGAGCGAACGTTCATCACTTCAAACCCGACAGCAACCAACGGCGAACGGAGGCGCTATTTGTCGGCCGGCTATTGCCCCACAAGGGCATCGACCTGCTTATCGAAAGCGTCCCGGCTGATTTACCATTGCGAGTCATTGGCCGTCCCTACAACGCAGAGTTTCGCGAACGGTTACGAAGGCTGGCCGACGACAAGTCGGTGACGTTTCAAGAAGACGCAAGCGACGAGGAGGTCGCCGAGGCCTATCGTCGAGCGCGCGTGCTTGTGTTGCCCTCGGTTCATCACCCTGTCAACGCTCCGCCTGCTCCCAAGGCAGAACTCCTGGGTCTAACTCTGCTCGAAGCGATGGCGAGCGCAACGCCAGTTGTTTGCACTCGCGTCGGCGGCATGCCCGAAATAGTGCGCGACGGAGTAACCGGTCACATTGTCGAAGAAGGTGATCTCGGTGCTTTAAGTCACGCTGTGACAAACGTCGTTCGGGCACCGGCCGCAGAGTGGACACAGATGTCTAGAGCGGCACTCACGCATGTCTATGAAAATTTCACTTGGGATGCTGTCGCCCGCCGCTGTCTTGCGGCTTATGGCAACACCTGACGTCTTATCCGGCGTGCGGTGTTGCCCTACGCGATCCTTTGATGAATCGCGACGAAAGATCCTCAGGCCAACCCTTCAACACAGTCAGCGCTCCGAGGAAGGTAACGCCCGCCGCGAAGATGGCCGGAATTGGCCACTCCAGCAAGGCCAAGCCGATACCTGCCATGGCGACTACAGCCGCAAACGGCTTTACCGACGTGCGAGCCAGAAGCGAAAAGTCGAGTTTCTTACGCAAGACCACGTAACTTCCAAGCGAGACAAGACCCTCGGTCGCAACAGTTATCCAAGCGGATGCGATGGGGCCGTATCGAGGCACAAGCGCAAAGTTCCCACTTACATTAAGAGTCAGCGCCGCAATGTTTTGCCACAACATGGTCATGCCCTTGCGCTCGTTAACCATCAACATGCCGAACACGTTTGACGCCAGAGACACAGCGCCCGCCAAGGCAAGCACACGAGTCATGTCAGTCGCTGCCGCAAAGTTTTGACCAAATAGAGTTGTCATGATGGGTCTAGCAAATACGGCGACGCCAACACACATTGGCAAAGCCGAGATGATCATCCAGTGCCACGAGGCCGCAGCGAGGCGCGCTCCACCATCGTTCCCCCGAGTCGCCGCAATACCCGGCAGCACTACGGCAACCAATAGGTTGGGAATGATGACCAACATCGAAAGCATCTTGACGGCGGCCGCATACCAGCCGAGCGGATCACCTTCGACCAAAAATCCAAGCAAGATCATGTCGATCGAAAAATAGAGCGACGCAAGCACCGAGCCGATGCCCAACGGCAGCGCCTCGCGCAAGATCCCTCTACGGAGTTCCGACGAGGCACGGCCCTCACCCATTAGGGCGCGCCCAAACGAGAAGCTAAGTGAAGCGTTGATAATCGCCCACAGCCCGAGTGAAAACGCAGCGCCTTCAATACCGAAGCCAAGAACGATGAGCGCGATCGTCATAACGGATTGGCCAATATTCGTCATCACATCAATGAATGTCAGCTTGCGCGTTGCAAACCGAATGATCATCAACTGACGGATGCCAGTCAGTCCCGAAACCGCAATGGCCGGCGCCAAAATCAGAAGCAAAGTCGTACGTTCGCCTTGGGGGAACATAAGCGAGATGCCAGCAAAAAGAAGAGCAGCGAGCGTCGCCCAACCAATTTGAATTTGCAAAGCCGCACGCATCAGCGGCCCGGTATTCTCTGGCTCACTGGGGACACGACGACTTAGTACCGAGGTAAAACCAAGGTCGGACAGCGACAAGACGAGCATGTAAGTGGCGGTGGCCGCCGACAGAATGCCGAACTTTTCAGGATCGACCGAATGCGCAACAACACTTGTTGTCGCCGTCGACAGCACCATGACGATGAGCCGCCGCGACAACAACGCAAAGGCGGACGATGCCGTCTTCGACTGTATTTCTCGAACTTCGTCAGACACTCTCTCTCGCGTTTCTACTCGCAAAGCACAATCCGAAAATGGGCGTCATGAAGGCGAGCACTGCCTCGTAGCGAATCGTGTAGTCGGTCATCCAAGCAACAAGCAACGCCGCGAGCGCCCCACCAATCGCTGCCCGACGTAGCGGATCCATCGATTCAAAAAGCCTGCTCCAACAGCGGCTTAAGAAGGTGGTCAACGCAACCAAGCCCAACAAGCCCGCTTCGGCCGCCGTTTGCAGATACGTCGAATGAGCGTGCGTGTACTCCGCAACGTTGGGCGCTTTCGCCGTAAGGAAGGGCAGTAGATGACCAGGACCGACACCAAATACCGGATGATCTACGAAAGTCGACCAGGCGGCGCTCCAATAAGCCAAGCGGTCTTCGTCCCCACTAGCCGTTTCCACCCCCGCTCCCGTTGGGTCACCGATCGAACTCAGTCGCAGAAAGAAGTCGGATCCGCCAACGACGAACGCAGCCACCGTCCCACCCACGACTATCGAGCCCAGAACGACTGAGATTCGGCGACGCGAGGCGCCCGGCTTAATCAGCAACACCATGACCAGGCCGGCAACAGCTGCCAACCAGCTCATTCTCGACAAAGTCGCAAGCAATCCGACGAGTATCAGACCCCCGGGCAAAACCATCAGGGCGGCTTGGCGCGGGTTGGAAATACGCAAGGCAAGCACGAAGGCAATCGGTACCGCAATCGCGAGGAGATTGCCGAGCGAAATTGGGTCGTACAACAACGCCGTCGGCCTGAACGTGTCTCCGTATCCAAAGAAATAGTTGTCGTTGATTGTGGTGTCGGCACCGCTGGCTGCATAGAGACCGATTGCGTGCTTGGTTTTCAGCTCTACCAACGCAAGCGCTGCCTGAATACTCGCCGACGCCACCATCGCGCCAAGCACAAGATAAAGTCCACGACGCGACTCAGCCACTCGTTTCGTCAATAATCCGATCGCAAGGCCGTACGCCAGCCATGTAACGAAGTGCGACATCGAAGCAGCTCGAAAGCAGACGAACAGGGCAACTACAAGCAGCCCTGCCGACGTCAAAGAGGTCTTTCGACTCTCGGTGATCGGCGTTTCACCGCTAAACAATCCGGTTACAAGCGCCAGGACGACAACAGCCATCAATACGGAAATTTCCTGCCCCAAAAACGTCGCCGAATAAGGCGCCAACGGCGCGGACACGATCATCAAAGGGACTGCTATGTCGAGAGGACGACTGGCTGACACGATGCCAAGAAGCACCAGCGGTCCGGCGACGGTCAGCCCATATTTCAGCAGGGTCGGCTGATCGAAGGCGTATTGCATGGTCACGCCCGACAAGCTCAGCAAGACAACGCCCACGAGAATCGCCATCATCAATGCCCTGGTGATGGCGATTGGTTCCCAATTGAATCGCTTGCTTACGAGAGTGACGTTAGGCGTGTGGCTCGTCATGCATCAGCGCTGTCGATTAGAACGCCGCACGACAACCTCAGCCATGATCAATGCGATCACCACCAAAGAGACCGCTCCGTAGAGAACGGGTCGCGGCGAAATTTTTGTCGCGCCCGACGAAGACACGACTTCGAACTGTGCAACGCCGGAACCTGTGGCTGCAAGCTGTTGCTGTGCATCAAGCTGGCGCGCCTGCAAAGTCGACAGCAACTGGAGGCGTTGATCAAGTCCCTCTGCGGCTGACGAACCTTGTGGAGCAGCAGCGGCTGCAGCGACATCTTTTTGCGCCGCTTCTACTTGTTGACTTAAGCCACTAGCAAAGGTCTGCAATTGCGCGTTAGCTTTTCGCGCTTGATCGTCAGAGGTCGACTGAACATAAGTAACGAACGCGCTCGCCACAGCTCGCGACGCTGCAGCCGCTTGGGCTGCGTTGTCCGATTGGACCGAGATGCTGATCAGATTCTGGGCAGCAACCGTTGATGCGTTAACTGAGAATTTTGCGTCAGCGAGACCTTCGGCCACGCGTGCTTTCGAAATCACCTGAGGCACGTCAACCAGGTGAACGTATTGTGACGCCAAATCGTTCGACGCCTGAACCACGTCGCGCGGCGAAACGCCAGGCGAGGGCGACGACGCAGAAACGCGTACCGTTGCCGATGCGCTGTACTTAGGCGGCAAATAAGTTGCCGCAACAGCGAGCGCAACGGCAAGCGGCAAGGCCACCACAAGAATGTCGAACTTGCGCTGCCAGATGATTGTGCTTCGCTGAGCGCTCGGAGGCGAACGCCTGGCCGACGCTGAGTTATCCGGCGAATCTAACGCCATTAGTGCCTCGCGCTTTCGTAGGAAGAGCGTTACCAATCGCATCCTGGTAACTAAATCTTTCGACCTCACACTATCCGCCCAACCCGCTTAGCTCTGGCGATTGCGCCACGAGAGATCGATTTAGACGCGTGCAGAGGGCCCTAAAGTTGGGCTCGAGACAAGGCCGTAGTTAGTTCGGCCGTTTGGTTGAGCGCGGTTTCAAGGTCGAAGTGTTCTTCGATGCGGGCGCGGCCAGCCTTGCCTTCGAGCTCGCACAACTCTGGGTTCGACAAACGCTCGACAAGTGCCTCGGCCAACTCACTCACAAACGCGTGGTTCTGCGCAATCACAGCACCACCTTGATCGCCAACAACTTCGGCCATGCCTGCTGCGTCAGAAACAACCAACGAACGGGCGGATGCGGCCGCTTCGAGAACCGACAAGGCAAGACCTTCCCACCGAGACGGAATGACAACAACGTCAGCAACCGCCAACCAATCACGAACTGTCGTGGTCGTTCCGTGCACGAACACACCGTCGAGCTGAGCGGCGCGCGCCTCGATGACATCACGCATGGGCCCATCACCCAATAGATGCAACTGCGCGTTTGGCACCCGCTCGACAACGCCAGCCCATGCGTCAAGCAGGCGGTCTTGACCCTTCTGATTGCTGAGCCTGCCGATGCACACAACCGTCGGCACGTCACCTTCGACGCGCAAAGCCCGACACGCGGCGCGGCGCATCGATGAGGTTGCGGGCTCCCACGCTGTCAGATCAATTCCGTTGTGAACAGTGCGCAACACAGACGGATCAAGACCGATCGCAATGCCCTCTCGTCTTTCGGCCTCGCTTACACACACAATTTCGTTTGCCCAACGCGCCCCCGCCTTTTCCCACTGCGTAGACATAGTTGCCATCGCCCCGCCGACAGCGTTGAACGACCAGCTGTGAGGTTGAAATATGGTCGGCACGTTCTTACGCAGAACAAGGCGCCCAGCAAGGCCCGCCTTTGAACTGTGTAGGTGCACAACATCGGGCTGTGCACGCGCAATCACTGATTTTAGTTTCGCCATTTCGCCCAACAGCGAAGGCCCCGGGCTGCGCGTTGCGTGCCACGCGTGATGCTCGGCGCCATGGTTGATCACCTCGTCGCGCAAGAAGCCCGACGTTGGTGACGCAACAGCAACAGACCAGCCGCGTTTGACTTGATCAGCAGCCAGCGTTGAGACCCAACGAGCAACACCTTCAGTTGTTGGCTGAGTTACGTGCAGAACCTTCAACTGTGTTGAGCCATTTCGTCATAGAGGCCGCAGTATTTTTCAGCAACGGCCTTCCAACCCCAGTTGTCAACGGCATGCGCGCGTACGGCCGAACGCAACTGATGCAAGCGGTCGCCCGACGACAGCAATTTGTCGATCGACTCCGCCATCGCCGATGGCTGGGCGCCACTCATCACCAGTAACGGATCAACGTCATGCACGAGTTCAGCATTTGCGCCGACGGGCGTAACGATCGCGGGAGTTCCGCACGCCATCGACTCTGCTGTCGTAAGGCCAAAGCCTTCAAGGTCTTGCGTTGGCATCACGGTAAGGTCAGCAACGCGATACCAATGACGCAATTCGTCATCGCTGACCCGCCCCAGCAGGTTGACTGAGCTGGAGAGACCCAATTCACGAACGCGCGCCTCAACGTCTGGCCGCAATCGCCCATCGCCCGCAATCGCCAAACGAGCGCGCGGATGACGCACGACTACATCGGCCATTGCCTCAACCAACTGCTGCACGCCAGTACGCGCCGTAAAACGACGAGCGGTAAAAAGCAGAGGAGCTGCCCCATTGGCCCACGGCGTACGCGTCTCGTCAAGAGGCGCAAAATGATTGACGTCAATGCCACCCGGTATGAGTTGAGTACGCGCTTGCGCAGCAGACGACAAGGCAGCCACTTCGTCAGCCATGAACGAGCTAAGTGTCACGATCTTGTCAGCATGAGAAACAACGCGCGCCTCGATCGCCCTCACCGATGCAACAGCGCCGCGCTGCGCAAATGGCGGCAAGACGTAACTGCCCTGTCGTTCTGACAACACCTCTTTGTGCACGGGCGCATGAAACGTGTAGAGATACGGACGTTTGCCGTACGCCACCGGCAGCGTTGTAATTGCATAGTGACCGTGCACCAAAGCGTCGGGGCGACGAGCTAGTTCACGCCGCACTGCCGACGCCACCACGTATGGATAGAGCACCGCGAATGCGGGGTTGCGTTTACTCGGTACGTCGTGGCGCACAATACAAACGCCGTCATCGCCGATCTCAACGCCTGCGTGGTCGGCATCGACCTTCTTGGTCAATACGGTCACATCACGACCCTCTTTTACAAGGGCAGCAGCGAGCTCACGCACGTAGCGTTCGAGCCCGCCCAGCTTGTCGGGCGCCAAAGCGTTGGTGAGCATGACAATCGGACGATCCACATCACGAAACTAGCGCCGTTATTCGCCTTTCATTCCGCCTAGCATTGCCGTAAATCTTCTAAGCAGGACTACTTCTTTGCGCGTAGCTGTACTGACTGAATTTGGTGATTGGAGCGCCTCGACTCGATTCAGGGCACTTCAGCACGTACCTCGGCTCGCCACACGTCTCGGCACCGTCGACGTCTACTGCGCCGACGACCGACCTCTACGTAAACCCGGTCGCGTCGGCCAGGCGCGCTACTTCGCCAGCCACGGCGTGCGCTATTTGAAACGCTGGCAGCAACTCAGCCGAGTGCTCAACGACTACGACGCCGTCTACGTTCAGCGCGGGCTCTACGCAGTGGGGCCACGGGCCGTCGCCAAGCCCTTGGAATCGTTCAAAGGGCGTGTCGTCTTCGATCTCGACGACGCCGTATTTGAACAGCACGCCGCTCTTGCCCAAAAGAGCAAGGCCGCCCAGTGGCTCTATGGCCCCCAACAGTCACTGGCAATTCTCGATAGGGCTGACGCCGTCATCACCAGCACGCCCGCGCTCGCCGACGCACTACCCACCAGACGTGAATCGGTCACGATCTTGCCAACCGTTCCCGATGTCAGCATCTACAAACAAAGCGATCAACTAAACGTTGCACCCGTTGTCGGCTGGGCCGGCACCAACGGCGGCCTTCCTTATCTCGAACCGTTGCGCGAGGTATTCACCAAGCTTGAGCGCGACAGTGTCGGCAAGCTGCGCGTCGTTTCATCAGCGCCGTGGGATGGTCCATCAGAGTTCCGTGAGTGGAAGCTCGTCGATGAGCCCACGCTCTTCTCTGAATTCGCTGTGGGAATCATGCCGCTACCCGACATGGCCTACACACGCGCCAAAGCGGGCTTCAAGTTGTTGCAGTACATGGCCGCCGGCGTGCCGGTCGTGGCGAGTCCGGTTGGCATCAACACTGAACTGGTCGAAACATCAGGCGGCGGCTTCCTCGCTGACACGCCCACCGATTGGGAAGACCGCTTTCGCACCTTGTTGACCAACCCCGAGCTAAGGCTCGAACTGGGGCGCAAAGGTCGGGCCTTTATCGAGAATTACGCGAACCTCGACGCACAAGCCGACGTGATTGCCGCCTTGCTCGACCCATCACGCATTGCTTAAGGCTGCGCGCCAAAAACTAGCGACGACCACTGCGGCCAGCGGGCTTCCCACGTGTTGCTCGAAACCCAGTCAAGGCGTTGCGTACGCACTTCGAGGGGCTCAGCAGCAGCCTCGACAACAGCATCAGCAAACTCATCAGCAGTTGACGCAACCTTGATGCCCGGAGGACGCGCACTGGCATCGCCAAAGTCGATTGGTGTGGCAACAATGCCGCGCGAGCGAGCTGCGTAGTCGAACAACTTCATCGAACTCTGGCCACTTGAGTGTTCGACGGTATTGGGGATCACCAATACGTCGGCGTTATCAAGAACCTCACCGAGTTGATGACGACTGACAACGCCCTTCCAAGTCATGCGCCCTGCGCTGGCTTCGATAGCGGCATTCAATTCAGTCGACGGTTGATTACCCGCACCTGCATAACGACATTGGCCATAAAGATCCAGACGCCAATCAGGCAGAGCCTTCAGCACCATCAACATCAAGTCGTGATCGAAACGCTCTGACAAAGTACCGACGTAGGTCATCACGTGTTGGCCTGGTGAAGCAGTTGCTTGTGATGCAATCAACGCAGAATCAACGCCATTGGGAATGACTGTTACGTCACGGCCGCCGAACAGGTCGCCCAACGCGGCTGACGTCACGATGATTTCATCGGCATCATCACCAATTGCGCGCATCTGTTCGCGGACGAAGTCAGCTCGCGCTGGGTACAAAGCCGGCCAGCTGTCACCGCAGTCAAAGACACGCCGTTTCGCCGACGTCTTGCGAATCGCATCCCACTGCCACGGCAGCAAAGCAACAATCGACCCGTCGACACTCGACAGCGGTCGCAACGCTCGGCGCAACAACTGTTCGCTGGACCAATACGCCGGTGCATTCTTGTGACCGGGCACCAACGTCGACCAGCGATAGACCGACACGTTGGCATGTTCAACGGTCAGGGTCGGGTTGCCTAGCTCTTTCATCCAACGCAGCGGATTGCGGCCAGCCACCCTGATGTCATCAGGCCGTTCTACGAACGTGACCGGCACGCCGTTGCGCCCGGCAACAGCAGCAAACTCGTGTTCGCGTCGCGTGACCGGTCGCCACGGACTCTTCGACACAAACATCAACGGCGCACTCAACGAGCATCCTTTGCTTTCTCTAGGAACTTTTGAATCGATGCTCCTGACTCAGCCCACGAAAAGCGTCGCGACCACTTGACCGCGTCAGCGCTCACGCCGTCGCGAATTTCAGGTACGACCAAGCGCTTCAACACACGCGCCGCGGCAGCGGTGTCGGTGCGTGGAACAGTCCAACCACTCACTCCATCTTCGAGTGTTTCGGGCAGCCCGCCCTCGTCAGAAACGATCGGCGGACAACCGCACGCCTGTGCTTCGATACTCACAAGACCAAAGGGTTCTTCGACAGCTAGGTAAATGGTGGCCAGCGCGTGTTGATAGAGACTCACCAACTCCGCGTCTTCGAGACCGCTCATCAACCGCAGCTCGACGCCAGCTTTGTCGGCTCTTGCCCGCAAACGAGCCTTTTCTTCGTCAGTGCCACGACTGCCGACGACAACAAGCGGGAGATCGACACCCGACGCCGCAACAACATCAATGGCAAGATCGTGGCCCTTGCTGGGGATGAGGGTGCCGACGCTCATCACATGTTTGAGCTTTGCGTCGCTATCCCGCACGAAGCTCGAATCGACACCGCAGTAGACAACCTCAGCACGGCGTCGATAAGCCTCTTGGATTCGCTGTGCGCCGTAACGTGAGTTGGTAGTGATGATGTCGACACTCGCGACAGTTGCACGATCTGCGCGTTTCTCAGCCCAACGCATCGGTGCATAGAGCACTTTGGTCTTTGAACTGATCTGCCGACGAGCGGCTTCGTCGTAGTCAGTGCGGCGCGGCTCATCACAGTGATAGAGAATGCCGACGCGACGAGACATGCGCACAAACGGAGTCTGTAAGAACTGACACCCGTTTAACCAGATGACATCGGGCTCATCGCGAGCAATCGCTGCGCTGAGTCGCTTGTAAGCCGCGAACAAACGCAGCATGTCGAGATAACGCAACGGCGGCTTCGCCCACTGCGGAGCGGCGTCGGCCCAGCGTCGAAATCGTCGCACAACCGGGCTGTCAGTCATCGGGTCAGCACACGAGAGTGTGTACTCAGTGACATCGACCCCGGTCATGTGTTGCAGCTGTGTGCTGGCACGCCGATGGGCGCCACCAAATTTCAGGTTGTGAACTACAGCTACTTTCACTTCTTCGAGGATAGTGCTCGCTCGCGATCCACTAAATCAGCCGCCGCGTGCCCCTGTGACCTCACGAATGGTCGCAACGATGATCTTCAGATCAAGCCACAGCGACCAGTTCTCGATGTAAAAGTTGTCGTAGCGAGCACGGTCAGCAATTGACGTGTCGCCGCGCAAACCGTTGACCTGCGCAAGTCCTGTCAAGCCTGCGGGCACACGATGACGGTGATGGTAACGAACGTGCTCGTTGCCGAACCGCTCTACGAAGTGTGGCCGCTCGGGTCGTGGCCCAACAATCGTCATGTCGCCCCGCAGGATGTTCCACAGCTGGGGCAGTTCGTCGATGGACGTCTTTCGCAGGATCTTGCCAACCTTGCCAAGACGGTGATCGTTAGACACGTTCCAGTTGGTAGCCGACTCGACGGCGTCAACCGGCTTGAGACTGCGGAACTTCAACAGCTGGAATGGTCGACCGTCTTTACCAATGCGTTCTTGACGGAAGATCACCCCAGGGCCACCTTCGAGACGCACGGCAAGGGCAACGAGAAGCATCAACGGTGATAGCGCCGCGATCGCCAGACCAGCAACCGTCATGTCGAACAAACGCTTGATTGCCCATGACTTACCCTCGAGACGGGGTCGTTGCAATCGGATCACGGGGATGGCACCAATGTGATCAGCCATCGTCTTTTGTGTATGCACCTCAAACAGACGAGGAACGATAAACACTTCACAACCCTCGCGCTCGCTGCCACGCAAGATGTCGACCATGCGCGACTCGGGAACGGTGCCAAAGGCAACGATGAGCGCATTGACGTGCATGCTCGTCAACATCTCAGGCAGCTTCGACATGTCGCCCAAATGCGGCACCCCGCCAGCGAGCTTTGCGAACATCGGGTCGTCGTCGAGAAAGCCAACCGAACGCAAGCCGTATTGCGGGTTGTTCTCGAGAGTCGAGATGATCTGCTGAGCCACTTGGCCACCACCCAAAACCAACGTGGGGTGACCGACGGCACCTTTGGCACGACCGAGACGAACGATCTTGTACGCAAGCGTGCGCCACAACAGTTGCGACACGATCGCGCAGGCCGCCAGGTTTAGGTAAGTGCGCAATACATCTTGTGGACCAGCAACACTCACGATGCCAGCAACAAGCAGTGCTGACGCCATCATGCGAATGATGAGCGTTGGCGCCTCGTCGAGAACCGACAGGTGCAAGCGCGAGCGGTACAAGCCGCCGCTTTGGAACGCGACGATCGAGAACGCCGCCATCATCAACAACCAGAAGCGTCCGTCGTCGACAAACAAAGCGGGCAACATCAAACCAATTGCGTCGGCACCGAGGACGAGTGCAGGACGAATGATGTTCCAGTGACCGCGCGTGGCAACGGTTACCGGTGCTTCGACAAGAGATGGGTCAGGCAACTCACCACCAAGCGCACTCAAGTCGCGATCGACAAGTGAATCGGGCTCTAATGCGGTGGTGCGATTGTCGAGTTCGACAACAACGTCGTCTGACAATCGTTCACTGACTGCATTTGCAACGCGCAATGTTTCGCTCATGGGTCTTTCCTGTTACCGCCGTAATAGTAGGAGCCGACTTGCCCGCGCCATGACACTCGACGACGGTCATCGTAGTGACACGTCTTGCGGTCCTCAACCCCAAGTTGTGCAAATAACATTTCAGAAACACGTACTTAATGAGCGCATTTCGTCTGCACGAAACTCGTATTTCATTTTCCGCGCTTCGCTTAACAAACTGCATCGGTTCAGTCCATCTGCACCGATTTTGTCGAGTTTGTTCAACGCACTGCGTGATGACTACGGCTGCAAAATCGGTTCAATGTCGACGAACGCAGGGTGCGCGACGTCTTTCTCTGAAACGATTGCGCGCGCTCTCGGTATTGGCCACTCAATTGCTAGGTCTTCGTCGAACAGGTTCACCATCGTGTACTTCGCCTCGCGCGACCAGTGAGAGTTAACCAAGTACGTATAAGTGACATTCGGCTCAAGCGTTTGATACGAGTTGCCACATCCGCGAGGAACAAAGATTGCTTTCGCCGGCGTGAGCTCAAAAGTTTCGACGCGGCCGTACCCCTCACCTGCACGGAGATCGACGATTGCAGCGAATACCGAACCGTTGGCAAGCGAAATGAATTTCTCCCACGGCTCGGTGTGAATCCCCCGCGTCACACCTGCTTGTGCGTTGTACGAAAAGTTGTTCTGCACAACGGTGAATTGCGGCAAACCAAGCGAACGCATCTTCTCTTCTTGGTAGTTCTCTTTGAACCAGCCTCGGTCATCACCGTGAACAACTAAGTCGACTTCGTAAAGCCCTGCGATCGAAGTTTCGCGAACCGCCAAATCACCCATGCCCGGCGTTGTAGCACAGCGTTACGCAACAGCCGCGAACGCTATGGGGTAAACGCGCAGTTCAGCAGAAGGTTCAGTCTTCGAGCTTCAACGCCGAGACGAAAGCTTCCGGAGGTACTTCAACACTTCCGATGTTCTTCATCTTCTTCTTGCCTTCTTTTTGCTTTTCAAGCAGCTTGCGCTTACGGGTGATGTCACCGCCGTAGCACTTGGCAAGAACATCTTTACGGCGAGCCTTCACCGTTTCCCTCGAAATGATGCGACTACCGATGCCGGCCTGAATCGGAACATCAAACATTTGACGAGGAATGAGCTCTTTGAGCTTCGCCGTCATTTTCTTGCCGTACTCCTGCGCCTTGTCGCGATGTGTAATCGACGAGAACGCATCGACCGGGACGCCGTTCAACAAGATGTCGATCTTCACCAGCGCGCTCGTCTCGTAACCGTCGGGCTCATAGTCAAGCGACGCGTACCCCTTGGTTCTGCTCTTCATTGCATCGAAGAAGTCGACAACGACTTCGGCAAGCGGAATGCGGTAAATCAACTCGACTCGCTCGGGCGACAGGTACTCCATGCGCACCATCTCGCCGCGTCGCGTTTGGCACAGATCCATGATCGTGCCGGTGAAGTCTGACGGGAGCAAGATCGTGACCTTCAAAAAGGGCTCTTCAATGTGTTCGATCTCGTTGGCCGGCGGCATTGCACTCGGATTGTCGACAACAACGCGCTCGCCACTCGTGCGAAACGCCAGGTATTCAACCGACGGCGCCGTTGCGATTAGGTCGAGGTTGAACTCACGCTCGAGGCGCTCACGCGTGATGTCCATGTGCAGCAATCCAAGAAACCCGCAGCGGAAACCAAAACCAAGCGCGCCAGAAGTCTCGGGTGTGTATGTGATCGACGCGTCGTTCAGCTTCAACTTTTCGAGGGCGTCGCGCAGGTCACCGTAAGCGTCACCACTTGTTGGGAACAACCCGCAAAACACCATTGGCTTGGGCTCGCGGTAGCCCTCGAGCGGATCGGTTGCGCCACGTATGGCCGTCGTTACAGTTTCACCAGAACGCGCCTCGGCAACGTCGCGAACGTTAGCGATGAGGTAACCAACTTCGCCTACCGACAGCGAGTCGACAGGCTTGTTCGTCGGCGTGCGCACACCGATCTCTTCGATCTCGTGCACGACGTTTGCTTGCATGAATCGCAACTTCTCGCGCGTGTGCATGTTGCCGTGCACAATGCGCACTGCACTCACGACACCGCGGTATTGATCGAAGTACGAGTCGAACACCAAACCCTGCAACGGCGCGTTGGGATCGCCTTTAGGCGGAGGAATTCGCTCGACAACCGCGTCGAGCAGTTCAGCAACGCCGGCGCCTGTCTTACCGCTCACGTTCAACGTCGAACTTGCGGGAATGCCAAGCACGCGCTCGATCTCACCAGCAACGCGCTCAGGGTCAGCCGCCGGCAAGTCGATTTTGTTGAGCGCAACGACGAGTTCGAGATCGTGTTCGAGCGCGAGATAACAGTTAGCGAGTGTTTGGGCTTCGATTCCCTGTGATGCGTCGACCAACAAGATGGCGCCTTCACAGGCGGCGAGCGACCGCGACACTTCGTATCCGAAGTCGACGTGGCCCGGAGTGTCGATCAGGTGGATGACATGCGACGGGCCGCCCTCGCGCCCCGACGGGCCCGGCCAGCGCACTCGTACGTTCTGCGCCTTGATAGTGATGCCACGCTCACGCTCGATATCCATCGAATCGAGGAACTGTGCCCGCATGTCTCGAGCACTCACGGCCCCGGTGATTTCAAGGATGCGGTCAGACAGCGTCGACTTGCCGTGATCGATGTGTGCGATCACACAAAGATTGCGGATGAGAGATTGCTCGGTTGACGGCGAAGCAGACGAATCAGGCACGGTGTCCGTAAAAAGTAATGCCTCTAGCCTCGCCAGCTGGACCTACTTGCGGCGACCTGGTTGCGACGCAGTTCCATGAGCTGCTCGTCAATTCATGCCCGACGTCTCGGCTAGTGTGTTCGGGCCATGGCAAACATCAAGAGCCAAATCAAGAGAATCAAGACCAATGAGCGGGCACGTCTGCGCAACAAGGCTGTTAAGTCAGAGCTGCGCACCCGAGTGAAGACCGCCGTTACCGACGCCGAAGAGGGCACAACGACCAGCGAGGCATCCCTTCGTCTGGCCATCCGCCGCCTCGACAAAGCTGCCGCCAAGGGCATCATTCACAAGAACCAGGCAGCCAACCGCAAGTCTCGCCTGATGAAGCGCGTGGCTCGCGAAACCACAGCCGCTAAGTAACTCTCGCTTCCAGGCCGCTTCAGGCTTCGGGATTGCTCCGCCGGGTCTTCGTCAGACCTTTACTTACGATCTTTCCTCCAGTCGACAGGCCGCGGCCGGCGCTTTTCTTTACAAAGCGCATTGCTTGACGCACCACAGAGCGGCCGGCGCTTCCGATTGCCGCCCACAAAAGCACCCTGACGCCGAACTGATCACGCAGCACCCGTACAAGCGGAGCCGAGCGAACCTGCTGCATCCACTCGTCAGCAATCGAGTCGTAGCCTGCTCGATAAGCCAAGATCGCCGGCCGTATATAGGCCAACCCAGGCGGAGTCCGCTGCAGATACGCGACGTTGAGGTCGAGTAGTTGCTCCATGAACTTGAAACGAGAGTCCCAATTAGTGCTGATCGCACCGGGACGAATTCTCAGATCCAGCAAATACGACGAACTGCCCCAAAAGTAAGGGCTTTCCGACAAGCGCATCATGCGCAGCCACATGTCGAAGTCGACACCGCTCTTGAGCGACACATCGAACTCGCCGGCACTCTCGAACGCACTTCGGCGGATCAGCAACGAGCTGCCATTACGCGGCGGGCAGTTCAGAACGAGCATGTCGTCGAAGTCGAACTTGCCGCCACGCTGCCAGCGGGCAAACAACACCGTGCCCCCTTCATTCATGACTCGCGCCCGGCAAAAGACTGCGGCGTACTCGCTACCGACTGATTCGAGGTCGGCGAGCTGTTTGGCCAGGAATTCAACGTGCCATCGGTCGTCGCCGTCTAGAAAAGCAATGAATTCGCCCTTGGCCTCGCGCAGTGCAGCGTTGCGAGCTGCACCCGAACCGCCGTGCGGAGTCTCAATCAAACGGATGCGATCGTCGACGGCAGACGCCTCACGCACGTATTCGACAGTTCCGTCGGTCGATCCATCGTCGACGATTAAGTACTCAAAACGGGCTTCAGTCTGAGCAAGAACCGAATCGACCGCCTCGGCGATATACGGCCGAACGTTGTAAGCAGGCGTAATAACGGTGATCAGCGGGTTGCTGGTGTTATCAGGGGAAGGTTTGGTGGGCAATTATCAGGTCTTCCTGCGTTTCGATTGAGGTTGCAATCTTGTTCTCCGTTTATCCTGGTCGTATATGACCGGTGCCGTCACCCAATTTGTTCCTAGTGCTGTTTTGCACGTCAACCTCGATGCGCCGCTCGAAGTCGTTGATCCGCCTCACCACCATCGCGAAACGGCCTATGGCAATGCAACGCTGTTGGTCTTTTCCCACAAGCGTCCGATTGGAACACTCAAAGTTTCAGTGCCGCCCGGCGGTCTCTCGCCCGACGCTGTGGCAACTGCCATCTGGTCAGCGTTAAAGACCGAGATCGCTGCGCACTACCAGGCCGACGGCGTCGCCGCCCCCACCGAGCTAACCGCGGCCGGTCTCGGCCCCGACCAAACGGCAAGCCAACCATGCTGGGCCAACGAACCAACCGCAGTCGACGCACCGATGGTTTCGATCGTTATCGCTACGAAAGACCGAACAGCTGAGTTGCAGAGCTGCGTCAGCGCGTTGCTCGAACTCGATTACCCGAACTTTGAAATCGTTGTTGTCGACAACGGTGCAACCACCAACGACACAGCCAACATGATCGCTGACAACTTCGCCGACGAACCTCGCGTTCGTTACATCAGCGAACAACGCGCCGGAACCTCCGGGGCCCGCAACCGCGGCGTCGCCGAATCAAAGGGTTCGATCATTGCTTTCACTGACGACGATGTGGTCGTCGACCGCAACTGGCTGCGGGCTCTCGCCTATCAGTTCGCGATAAACCCAACCGTCGACTGCGTCACCGGCCTCGTGTTTCCCGCCGCCTTTGAAACTCCCTCGCAGCAATGGTTTGAGGAGTACGGCGGCTTCAACAAGGGCTACAAAACCACCGTCTTTGGCCGTGAGCGCAAGAAGGGCTACACGCTGCTTTACCCATACACGGCAGGCGGATTTGGCTCAGGCAACAACGCAGCGTTCCGCCGCGAAGTATTCGATCGCAACGGCGGATTCGACACCAACCTCGGCCCTGGCACTCCAGCCCGTGCCGGTGAAGACCTCGACATGTTCCTCGATGTCATCATGAACAATCGGCACATTGCCTACGAGCCGGCCGCCGTGATCAGCCACTTCCACAGAGCGGATTACGAAGGATTGCGCCACCAACTCTTCAACTACGGTATTGGTCTCACTGCAATTTTCACCAAGTGGTCGCTGTCTAGCTGGAAGTGCGCTTTCGAGATTGCTCGTCGCTTTCCGCTCGGCGTCTGGACCGTCCTCGACCCTCGTTCTCCAAAGAACAACAAGAAGTCGGCGTCGTTCCCATCCGAGCTCGGCTTCGAGGAAATCAAAGGCATGCTGCTTGGCCCATTCGCATACGCCAAGAGCGTGGCAACCGCACGAAAGCGACTTTGAAGTGTCAAAGGTCAATAAACCATCTTCATCCGACGCGACCGCAGTTGTGCGCCACGAGCCGAAAATTGACGTCATCATTTGCGCGTACACCGAAGAGCGCTGGGATGACATTGTCGAAGCCATTGCATCTGTAAACGCTCAATCGCAAAAGCCCAACGAGATCGTGCTCGTCATTGATCACAACGACGACTTGCACGAACGGGCAAGGCAGCAATTCACAGAAGGCGTAAAGATCGTCGCCAACCACCACAAGCAAGGCTTGTCGGGCGCCCGCAATACTGGCATCGAGTCTTCTACCGGTGACGTTCTTGCGTTTCTTGATGACGACGCCACAGCCGAACCCGGCTGGCTCGCTGCCATGAGCAAGACCTATGAAGACGACAACGTCATTGGAATGGGCGGTCGAATCACAGCGCAGTGGCTCACCGAAAGGCCGAAGTGGTGGCCAGCCGAGTTCGACTGGGTCGTCGGTTGCAGTTACGTAGGCCTTCCCACTACGACAACTCCGATTCGCAACCCCATCGGCGCCAACATGTCGGTGCGCCGCTCAGCTTTTAGCGGGGTTGGGGTCTTCAGCTCTGAAGTTGGCCGCATCGGCAAGCGTCCTCTCGGCGCCGAAGAGACAGAGTTGTTCATTCGCATTCGTCAACACTGGCCCGACGCTGCTGTGCTCTTCGAGCCAGAGTGCGCAGTGCTTCACAAAGTGCCGGGCGCTCGCGCCAACTTCAAGTATTTCGCCAACCGCTGTTACGCCGAAGGTCTTTCAAAAGCCGTTGTGTCACAACTCGCCGGCTCGAGCGACGGCCTTTCGAGCGAACGCAGCTACACCCTCAAGACCCTTCCGCTCGGCGTGATCAACGGTTTGATAAGCGGCGTAAAGCGCGACCCGGCCGGCTTTAGTCGTGCGGGGGCCATCGTTGCCGGCCTTTTGATTACAACCGCCGGATACATACGCGGCCGGCTTGCAAAGGGCCCCGAACGCAATCTGACCGCAGTGTTGAGCCCGCCAAGTGCGCCAACTAACACCGGCATCCGATCCACCTCGTCAGATGACAGCGACGCCGGCCAACCGAATGGGGCGCCGTGAACACAGTTCCCATTTTTCTTTACCACGCCATTACCGAAACTCCGGGCAACCACGTTGCCCCCTACTCAGTGACCCCCGACGACTTTGCTCGTCAGCTCGATGCCATCCTCGAGGCCGGCTACGAATGTGTCACCTTCAACCAGCTGATCGATCAGCTGCACGGGCCGCCACAAGGCCGCACGGCCAAGCCCGCTGTCGTTACATTCGACGACGGCTACGCAGACTTCATGACTGCGGCAGCACCCGCATTGTTGAGTCGCAAGATCCCAGCGACGATTTACCTCACTACAGGCTGGCTCGAAGGCCGCACCCAGCGCGCCGCTGGACCCAGCGACGCAATGTTGCATTGGTCTCAACTCGACGAGGTGGCCGGCCTTGGATTCGAGATTGGTGCCCACAGCCACAGCCATTTTCAGATGGACACGCTGACAACCACACAAACGCGCGACGAATTATCGAAGTCAAAAGATCTGCTGGAAGCCACGCTTGGCCACGACATTCGCAGCTTTGCTTACCCTCACGGATATAACGGCCCCCACGTCAAGAAGCTCACACTCGAAGCCGGGTATGAATCCGCGGCTGGTGTGCGTATGGCGTTATCGCATTTCAACGACGACAAGCTCAACATGGCTCGTTTGATGCTGGGCAGCGATACGTCGCTCGAGAGATTCAATCAGTGGCTCGGGGGTATCGATACACCCGTGGCGTCTTCAGAAGAGTCTGTGATGACCAAGGGGTGGCGCTACTTCCGTCGCACCAAGGCTGTCGTCACCCGTCAACCAGGTTCGGTTTACCAATGAGCGTCAAGTTCGATGCGGCGCGCATTGTGTGTGTAGATCTTGTCGACGGCAACGTCACGTCGCCCAACACCAACGACAACAACTACTCACGCGTGTGGGCTTTAGCTCGTCTTCACGAGCAGCCGATCGGCTTCATTGAAGTCGAAGCGTCGACCAACCACGACATTGTTGAGCAGACTCGCAAGATTGCACTCGAGCAACACGCGGCCGAGATAACCGAGCATCTGGCGGCTGATAACTCGACAACGAAACTTCCGGAAACCGACGGCGACTGGCGCAACCTCACCAACAACTGCCCTCGCTTACAAGCCGTTAGCGGTGGGCCACTCGTCAGCGTTGTTATTGCAACGCTACGAAACGTCGAGTCAGTCGTCACGTGTGTGCGTCACATTCTGAGCAGCACCTACGAGAATTTTGAAGTGATCGTCGTTGATAACGACAAAGAGCCAGCCGCGCTTTCCGCCGCAATCGAGTCAGCTTTTGCAGACGACAACTCGGTGCGCTACCTGCATGAACCACAACGCGGCGTGTCGCGGGCCCGCAACAAAGGGTCGGCACACGCCAACGGCGAGATCATCGTGTTCACCGACGATGACGTGTGCGTCGACAAGCGTTGGCTCGAACGCATTGTGAGCGCCTTCGACGCGAGCAGCGATGTTGCCTGCGTTACCGGTTCTATCTTGCCCGCAGAACTCGAAACGGCGTCGCAGTCTTGGCTCGAAGAATTTGGTGGGTTCAACAAGGGTTTCTTGCCCCAGATCTTCAACCTCACTGATCACAAACGCAGCGAACCGCTTTATCCGTTTGATTCCGGACGTTTTGGCTCAGGTGCCAACATGGCCTTCCGGTCGGAAGCTTTCAAAGCTCTCGGCGGTTTCGCCGTCGAGCTCGGCCCAGGCACACCTACGTGGGGCGGCGAAGACATTGATCTGCTGCGCCGTGTGGTGAGCAGCGGACACACCCTGGTTTACGAACCTGCTGCATTGCTGTGGCACTTCCATCGACGTTCGTACAAGGCACTGCGCAAGCAAATGTTTCACTACGGCATCGGTCTGTCGGCCACCGTTACCAAGTGGCTTCTCGAAGACCGAGCAACAACGCGAGCTGTTCTCAGCCGCGTTCCCGCTGGATTGAGCCACGTCTTACGGCCCGGTTCGAAGAAGAACAGTCGCAAGTCACCGGGCTACCCAAGCGCGCTAACGCGCCTCGAAATCGTTGGATTGGTCGTCGGCCCAATCGCCTATCTACAAAGCCGCAGTCGCGTTGGCAAAGACGACCGCACGTCAACTACCCGCTCGCAGCGCCTCGGCCCTCACACGGGAATGAAGCCCAACTAGTGAGCCAAACAAACGACGCCGCCACCAACGCGGCGGATTTCGATCCTGATTATGACGTCGAGTTCGACGACCGCCGCCAAAAGTTGCATTGGTTCAAGCGACCGCGGCGAATGGTTCTGCTCTACACGCTCACCTTCGTCGGCACCGAGATCGTCGGGGCCTTTTGGAGCATCGAGCTGCAGGCAGTTCTCGCCGCATTTTTGACCGTCGTGTGCTTGAACCACACGCTGCTTGGCTACAGGAACGAGCGCACAGCCGCCGCCGTAATGGCGTCGCTTTTCGCCAGCCGCCTCTTTACGATCACACTGCCCACGACAGGCGTGTCACTTGCCACCCGCACGGCAATGGTGGCAGCGGCAATGATCGTGATGTTTCAACTCGTCACGGCGGTGTTGCGTTTCGATCTGCGCTCGGCACGTTCGCGCGAGGGCTTCCCCATCAAAGCGACGTTCCTCCCTCGGTGGGTCATTACCGCTGCCGTAGCGCTCTTGGGTTTGCCACTCGGCTACCTCGCTCACGAAATCCTCGACCCAGCGAAGCAGGTGATGAGTCACTCGCTCGCAGGCAGCAGCACGCTGCCGTGGATGATTGCCGGGTTGTTCCTCAGTTTTGGCGCCCTAGGCGAAGAGCTGTTGTATCGCCGTTTAGTCGCCGCGATGACGCACCACACGGCAACATCGCGCACGCCGTGGGTCTCAGCCTTCTTGTTCTCCGCCACCTATTTAGGCACGCGCAACGCAGCATTTGTCGGGCTGATGTTCGTAGCTGGCGCCGTGTTTGCTTGGAGCTGCGAGCGTACGGGTTCAATCGTGGGCCCAGTCATTGCGCACGCCGTCGCGAGCGTAATGGTCTTCTTGATCTTGCCCACGCTCTAGCCGGCGGCCTGCAGAAACGGAAAACGCCGCCCGACCTTGCGGCCGAGCGGCGTTAAGAACGCTTGCGAGTTGTGTAATTAAGCAGCGGCTTCTTCGACGCCAACCACAGCGGTTACACGCTCTTGACGACGAACACGCTCTTTGAAGATGGTCTTCAAAACACGCCAGCCGTCGCGGAAGGTGTTGAGGTTGCTGGTGCCGTGAATGCGGTCTGCCTCGTAGCTGCCAACCTCGGCGATCTTGAGACCGGCCTTGGCAACACGAACGTTAATGAGGGTCTCGACTTCGAAACCGTCACAGTCAACATCCATGTGCGGCAAGCAGTGGGCCCAGAATGCGTTGTATCCGTAACAAAGGTCGGTGAACTTGGTGCGGTAGAGCGAGTTGGTGAGGGTGTTGAGGCCCCAGTTGCCGATGCGACGAAGCACCGTGATGTCTGAGCTGCCGCCGCCACGGGCAAAGCGGGTGCCCTTAGCGAAGTCGGCACCGCTCGTAAGGGCGTCGACGAAAGCGGGGATCTCAGCAGGGTCAGCCGAGCCGTCAGCGTCGAGCATGACGATGATGTCGCCCGTTGCCGCTTCAAAGCCGTGCTTGAGGGCGTTGCCCTTGCCGCGACGGCTTTGGTGCACGACGCGAATGTCAGGGTGAAGGCTCTTAGCAACTTCGATGGTGTTGTCGGTCGAGAAGCCATCGACGAGAACAATCTCGTGAAAGTCGTGCTTGGCGAGCTGTTCGAAAACGTGAGGCAGGTTCTTTGCCTCATTGAGGGTCGGAACGACAACGCTGACCTTGGGGGCCTGAACGAGGCTGAGGCGGGGGGCGTGAGAAACCTCGTGGCCATTCTCGGCGGTGAGGTCGATTACGACTTCGGCGTCATCTCGGGCAATCGCTTGACCGTCGCCTGCGACAGCGGTTTCAGCGTTGGGGCTGGAGAGGTTCGTGGAAGACGACAAGAAAAAATCCTTTGCGCAAGAAATAAGGCTTTAAAACCGACACTTTAACCACACACAGTGCACGTACTGACACTGAGTTGTCACTACATTACTGCACGAATTGTCGCTATTTCGAAACGTAGAGCGCTTTGACCTGCGCTTTTCGGTATTGCTTATAGATTAAGAACGTAACGAAAAGTCCCACCGTGAGTCAACCTCTTAAAACGGCCTAAGACCGGGCTGTGCAGGCACAAAGTGCGCGTAACGGTCGAATTCGCAGCGCTGTGACCAGGACTCTTTCCCCCGCAGTGACGTCGCCGTCGCGCTCCGTTTCCTGTTCAGAAAGAAAGAAAAAGTTCTGCAAACGATTATCTTGATCGGTGACTTTCGTGCTTTGTCCGTTTTGGGGTGAGTCGACTGAGGCGTGCGACAAGCACTTCCAGGATCATTTCTGACGACCAAGCACGGGCGCCTCTGAGGTCAACATCGGCCTCGCCTACCAGCTGAACCGCCCGGGCAATCTTGGCCGAACCGAGTTTCTTGGCTTGGCTCATGACCTTCTTTGCGGGAAACGGGGCCATTGACAACAACGCCGCTGCTTCTGCTTCGCTCGACACCCCACTGCCATCGATGCGCAACAAAGAAGTGACGTGGCGCGAAAGCGTGGCCATTACAACAAGTGGATGTCGCTGTCCGCCTTCGAGCATGCGACGAAGTTGCACCAACGCCTCGGCCGTGTCGCCACCATCTATCGCATCAGTAAGCGCCCACGGTGTCGCTGCGCCCTGTGCGCCCAAGAAAGGCTCGAGTTGATCGACATCGATGGTCGCCCCTTCGCCATAAGCGGCGGCGAGAGCATCGAGCAGACCGGTGAGGCGACCAAGGTCGTCACCCAGACTGTCGTCGACCAAGTCAGCGGCACGTCGGTCGAGGCGAACTGGACCGTTCTTCAACTGCTCAGTGAACCAGATGCCCCGCCCTTTGCCGGCCGGCACCGATGCATCGATGACGTGGCCCTTTTCTTTGACCGCCTTTGTCAGTCGCTGCGGAAAGGCCCCGCCGCCGCCGACGAGAACCAGCGAGGTCGACTGCATTGGGTCAGCCAGATATCCAATGAGTGGTTCGATCTCGTCGGCTTTGAAACGACCTGCTTCGCGCACGACTACAACGCGGCGGTCGGTCAGAAACGCAGGCGTCTGAGATGCGTCGAGAACTGCCGTCAGATCAGCGTCTTCGGCGACCTCTTCGAGGGTCAAGTCGATTGGGCGTCCGTCGACTAATTCGCTCACGAGATCACTGACTGCGTGACTCAACAATGCCGGATCGTCGCCCTTCACCAGATAAACGAGTTGCGCTGTCGTCGTCACGACTTCGACCGTACTCGCGCCACCAATGAGCAAAGAGCCACACGCCGACAACTAGCCAGACAAGCGTAGGAGTCCAGTTGCCGAGCGCCAGAGATGCTGTCGCGCGGGCGACAAGCGCGATCCATCCGACAAACAAAGTCGTCGGAATGTGGATGTATGACGCAAGCGGCTCGCCAATCACACCCGCAACCGTTCCGGCAACACAACCCCACACCATTGCGACACCAGCGACCGGTTCGGCAAGCACATTCGCAAGCAAACTGACAACAGGGATGCCCCCAAACACGCTCAGCTGCACAGGAGCAACGCCCATTTGTGCTGCTAGCGAAAAGCCAACACTGCGCTTGAACCAAAGGGGCCCGCGACATTGATCTGTGAAGAAATTGCCTAACAAGGCCATGCCGCAACAGGCACCAACTGACAACAAGAATCCGATCGAACCAATCAAGAACGGATCAACCAGCAAGGCCGCCGTGGTGCCTAATCCGAGCGCTCGCACGAGGGAGACCGGCCGACCCAGATAAGACCCGATGAGTACTGCGCCAGCCATTGCTTCAGCGCGCAAGACCGAAGGCTCCCACCGAGTGAGCGCGCCAAAGGCGAACAACACGACAAAACCAGCGATCAGTCGGTTCAACAGGCTGACGCGCGTCAGGAGCGGCGCAAAGATGAGGAGCACGAAGGCAACGTTCTGACCGGAGACCGCTAGTAGATGTGACAAACCTGAACCACGAAACTGTTGTGTCACCTCATCGCTCTGCTGGCGGTCATCGCCGTAGACAAGGCCGGTAAGCAAAGCTTTGTTCTCGCGCGACATCGAGCTCGCCCCTGAGTCGATGTTGCTGCGTATCGCATTGGTTGCACGCGCCATTGCTCCACCAGCATCGAGATATCGAATCGACGTGACATTCAAGTTTGCCGCAATGTGTTTGCGCCGCTGCGATGCGGCAGCCAATCCCGTAAGAGGGCTCGTCGTGCCTTCGACCAAGACGTGTTGACCAGCAAGGCGTTCGCGCAACTCACGCATTGATTCGCCTCGCACCCAAAGCTGCATGAGTCGACCATCGACGCGCGCTTCGACGCGCAACGCCCCTCGCACAAACTCGGGGTCGCTCAATAGAGTCGCCTTGCCACTCACTTCTGCCGACACCGGGCTGTCGAGCGCGACCCATGCATGCGCGCTCAAAGTCGAAGCTGTAGCTGCACAGGTGAGAATGAACAGCCAATGGCCTCGAGTCAGCAGCCACGCAGTCGCGGCGCCGATACAAAGCCAGAGCAACGGCCTCGCAAGCAACGCGCCACACGCCGTTGCCATTGCGAGTACAGCAATTTTGAGGTCGCTCATCTATACACGCACGCGCGGGCGCAGGTCGTTGAGCTTCGATGGGCCTATGCCCTTGACCTTGGCGAGATCTGCAACAGAACGAAATGGGCCATTGGTAGTTCGGTACTGCACAATCGCTTGCGCCGTCGCTGGGCCGACACCGGGCAGCTTGTCGAGATCAGCAACGGTTGCGGTGTTCAGATCGACAGTTGCGTTCTCGTCAGCACCCGCCGCACCGGTCGCCGAAGTCGTGTCGGCCGGCGGCGCTGCTTCACCCTTTTTCGGAACGTATACGCGCTGGCCGTCGGTGAGTTTCGCGGCGAGGTTGATGCGATCGCTGTCGGCGTCAGTGGTGAGCCCTCCCGATTCACGTATGACGTCGTTGACGCGGTCGTTTGCACGCGCGACATAAACGCCAGGGTGAGCAACTGCGCCAGCGACATGTACAACGACGTCACCCTGCCCCGACGTACCCGCTGTCGGCAGTGCTGCCGCCACGCTTGTCGGAGTTGCACGCGGCAACACATCTTCGGGGGCAACACTTTGAGGACGCGACGTCAGTTGATGAATCGCGAATCCACCAACGATGACGGCAACTAATAGAGCAATGCCTAGGTTGCGCCAACGCCGATGGGTTAAATCGTCAAGCGACTGACGAACTCTCTCGCGTACATAATCGACATCGAGACCCGCACGGGGCTCGGTAGGACGGCCTGCTTGGTCAGCCACGACATACTTCCCTGCATCACAAAATGAACCAGGGGGAAGCGGCTACTACGAAGCTAACAGCCCGCGCGGGCTGCGCCGTTCAGCTGTCGTTGGCAGCAGGCGCCTCGTCTGAAGCTGTCTCTGAAGTTGCCTGAGACTCGCGAGCAATCAGGGCGCTGACGAATTCTTCGACTGCCTTTTGCGGCAATGCCCCTATGAAGTGGTCAACGACCGACTTGTCGCGCAGTGCAAAGACCGCCGGAATCGATTGCACCGAGAAGCTTGCTGCGACTCGAGGGTTGTCATCGACGTTGACTTTGACGAGCTCGACTTTTCCGTCAGTTGCCGCAACAACTTCTTCAATGATTGGCCCCAAAGTGCGACACGGGCCACACCACGGCGCCCATAAGTCGACCACTACGGGAACCTCATTGGAGCGGTTCAAGACAAGTTCTTCAAAAGTCGCGTCGGTTACATCCGTCATAACGACAAGCTACAGCGGCACCGTTGCTAGTTACGGCACCTCCATCACCAGTCGTCGACGTACTCACGTCACTAACAGTGGCATTTTCGTCGCTGCATAAAATCCCAGCAAAAGCGCAAAAGAAGACGCTTTGCGTGCACTACGCGTGGTCAATATCCGCAGCATTGCATAAGTACGCGGTCTATAGTGGCTGGGTGCGCAGACGGGGGGCGATGCCACATCTCTGGGCGACCGTGTCGATTTCGACGACCTTGTCGCGGACACCACGTCTCTTGTCGCGTGCGGCTTTACGCTTTCGACGAACCACCTTCGGGGTTCAGACTTCATGACCGCATTCAGCACAAGTGAAGGTTTGGCGGAATCTTCAACCGCCGACCCCGTGCTCGTTGTTGACGACGACAGCGCTATTCGTCGACTCTTTTCGATCGCGCTTGAACGCGCTGGATTTCGCGCAGTCGAAGCCGCCGATGGGCGCGAGGCTCTCGAACTAATTGCACAACACAGCTTTGCAACTGTCTTGCTCGACAACCACATGCCCGAAATGGATGGGCTCGAAGTTATTCGCGCACTGCGCTCGCGCGAAGAGACAGCAACACTGCCGATCATTCTTGTAACAGGTGCTTCTGAAGTTGCGCAACGCGTGCAGGGTTTGCAAGCAGGCGCTAGTGACTACCTCACCAAACCAGTCGAACTCGACGAACTGGTTGCGCGCGTGCGCACGCAGCTGCGCGGGCAAGCGGCATGGATGCACAAAGTCGAAGGACACCTTCGCGAGCGTGCGGCGATTGCGCGTGCGTTGGCTCAGATCAAGCCAGCCGACACCCCCGAAGAGACTGCATCGATCATTTGTTTCGAGCTGAGCCTGCTTCACCAACTATCGAGCGTCGAGATGTATTCATTCGACGAAGGCGACATGGTCATACCGATCGGGCGCTTTGGTGAACCCGTGCTCAACCAAGCCATGGGCCAACCGATTGATCCGATTGCCGCGCGCTACCTATTAGACCGCAGCGAACAGGGCCCGTGGACAGAGCTATCCGACAACCTCCGCTTTGCCCTACCGCAGAGCCCCCTGATGCCCGGGGCCACGCTCGCATTCGCGCCAATGGTCGCAGACGCCAAGATGCACGGCTTGCTGGTGCTTGCTACTCAGGCAACTGACCGTGACAGTCCGTCGAGCTTTGTTACTCACGCGTTGTCGGCTGCGATCGACTTTGCGAGTGTTGCTGCCGGCATTCTTTCTCCAGGACTCGTTGAACGCGGACGCGATCAAGCGCGTCACGCTTTGCTCGACCGTGTCATTGGTCTGCGACAGTTCTATCCGGTGTTTCAACCGATCGTTGACTTGGCTCGTGGCGGCATCGTCGGGTGCGAAACGCTTACGCGCTTTGACGATGGCATGCGTCCAGACCTTCGGTTCATCGAAGCAACGCTGCTTGGTCGCGGCGTTGACCTCGAACTCGCAACGCTCGATGCCGCACTCACGGCGTCGCATGCTTTACCTGGCGAACATTTCGTCAGCATCAATGTTTCGCCGGCGCTTGTCATGGAACAGAGCAACGCCCTGGCGCAACTAATCGCCGGCGCGAATAGGCAGGTTGTTCTCGAACTCACCGAACACGAACGTGTTGATGACTACGTGGAGTTGCGCAGCGCAATCGACAGTCTTGGCCCCGACACTCGTCTGTCAGTTGACGATGCCGGCTCAGGTTTTGCGAGTCTGCGTCACGTGTTGTCGCTGCAACCACATTTTGTGAAGCTCGACTTGAGTCTCGTGCGAGGCATTCACGTCGACCCGGCGAGACAAGCTCTGGTCGCCGGTATCGAATACTTCGCCACTGAGACAAGTTCGCGACTAATCGCCGAAGGCATTGAGTACGCAGAGGAAATGGAAGCCTTGCAGCGACTCGATGTCGAGCTAGGTCAGGGCTATCTGCTTGGCAGGCCAGCACCGATTGGCGCTTGACGAGACCATTGCCAACATTGTCGCTACGCTCCCTTCACTGTGCTTGAGCTCGATCGGCTGTCGCGCACATATGGATCAACCGTCGCCCTTGATGAACTGTCGTTCACGGTTGCACCGGGAGAAGTAGTCGGCTTTCTCGGCCCCAATGGTGCCGGCAAAACAACAGCCATGCGCGCCGTACTCGGCATCGTCCACCCCGACTCGGGCGACCTGCGCTGGCAAGGCAAGCCATTAGATCTCGAGACGCGTCTTCGTTTTGGATACATGCCCGAAGAGCGTGGGCTCTACCCCACCATGAAGATCCTCGAACAGCTGACTTTTCTCGGCAAGCTGCACGGTATGAGAGCGTCCGACGCGTCGACATCGGCCTTACATTGGCTCGGAGTTCTCGGTGTTGGCGACCGCGGCAATATGCGCGTTGATTCTCTGTCGATGGGCAATCAACAACGCGTGCAGCTCGCTGCTGCACTTGTGCATTCGCCCGAGTTGCTCGTGCTCGACGAACCGTTTTCAGGTCTCGACCCGACTGGTATCGAAGCGCTCAGTGCCGTGCTCAAACAAAGAGCCGCCGAAGGAACAGCTGTTGTGTTCTCTAGTCATCAACTCGATCTCGTTGAGAACTTGTGCGAACGCGTCGTTATCGTCAACAAGGGCCGGCGCGTCACTGAAGGCTTCGTCGAAGAGTTAACCGTCTCCAATGACGTGTTGAGCGTGAGCGTTGAAGGCGACCCTGAAGGCAATTGGGCTGCAGGCTTGTCTGGCGTCGAACAACAAGGCGTCGAACGCGGTGCTGTGCGTCTACGACTACTCGATGGCACCTCGTCGCGAAACGTGCTTGATGCAGCCCAACATGGGGGCACCGTTCGTCACTTCAGCTACGAGCGCAAACGCTTGTCTGAAGTCTTTCGCGAGGCGGTTGCTACGTAATGCGTGTGTCAGCCGTTGCCCAGATTGCCGATCGCGAGATTCGTGAGCGCACACGATCACAAGTGTTCCGCATCGGCACCTTTCTCACGGTGCTGATTGTTGTCGCCGCTGTCGTGTTTCCGGCTCTCGCCGAACGCAACAAGCCAACGCTGTCGTATCGCATTGGTGTTGTCGACCCCGTCGCTCCCGAAATCACGGCCTCACTTAGCGAGCTAGGCCCGTCGCTGGGCGGCGACATAGTGATTGATGAGTTCGACAGTGTTGCTTTGGGTGAGTCAGCCTTGCGCGCAGACACGATTCAAGTGCTTGTCGTTCCCGGCAAAGAGATTGTCACGCGTGTGCAGATCGACCCCGACGTGCCTACGCCCATTGCTCGGTTGGCTGCGGCATCCGAAGGGCTGATGAGGCTTTACGCGGGGCTCGAAAACGTCGGCCTCAGCGCCGAACAATCGCGCAATGCATTGAACGACCGACCGCTCACGGTTAGGGGCCTCGAACCCGCCGCGTTTCGCAATAGCGAAGCAGCAAGCTCATCAAGCGCAGGCATGATCTTGCTGTTCGTCTTTCTGACGCTTTACGGCGCGTTCATCCTCAATGGCGTGATCGAAGAAAAGACTTCGCGAGTGGTCGAAGTGTTGTTGTCAACAGCGCGCCCTGCCGAACTGCTGATCGGAAAAGTGCTCGGCATTGGCGCTGTTGGCACCATTCAAGGTGTCGTTTTGGCAGCAGCAACTTTCGCGGCGCGCAGCGCAACTCCCAACACAGCAGCAACATCATTGACGCCTGCTGTGCTCGGCTACACGATGTTGTGGTTTGTATTGGGCTTCGGGCTCTACGCCGGCCTCTATGCGTGCGCTGGTGCATTGGTATCGCGTTCGACCGACGCGCAGAACCTCGTTTTCCCCCTTCAGATACCGCTACTTTCGTCTTACGTCGTTGGCCTTGTCGCTTCGATGAACGGACCAAACGCAATCCTCAACACAATGTCGTACATACCGTTCACGGCGCCGATCACCATGCTCGAACGTATGGCCGCTCAACAGGTCGAGTGGTGGGAAGTTCTCATTTCGATCGGCACGTGCGTAGTCACGATCTACTTCGTGATGCGCCTCGCAATCACAATCTTCGCAGGCGGCATCTTGCGATCAGGACAGCGAGTTCGCCTGATTGACGCCTGGAGAAATCCGGCACGCTGACTTCCACGGGAACGTGCGCTGGGGCTGACACAAGGCGCCACTAATGTGAATGCCCATGTCTGAATCCGTGCCTTCCGCCGCCGACGCCGGTGGTGCAACCGCCGCCGAAACGCCCAAGTTCCGTTACGACGCCAACTTGGCGGGCACCATCGAGCTCGACTGGCAAGCACGCTGGCAATCAGAAGGCACCTTCGAGGCACCTAACCCCGTCGGCGATCTGAGCCCAGGTTTCGACAAGGTCAAAGACCGCACGAAGATGTTCGTGATGGACATGTTTCCCTATCCCTCAGGGTCGGGTCTGCATGTCGGCCATCCTCTCGGCTTCATTGGCACCGACGTGTTTGCGCGCTTCTCACGCATGTCGGGCAAGAACGTTTTGCACACGATGGGCTACGACGCCTTTGGTCTTCCCGCTGAGCAATATGCAGTGCAGACAAATCAACATCCGCGCATTGCGACCGAAAACAACATCGCCAATATGCGTCGACAGCTCATGCGCTTGGGGCTCGGCCACGATCTGCGCCGCAGTGTGTCGACTACTGACACACAGTTCTACCGGTGGACACAGTGGATCTTTCTGCAGGTCTTCAACTCGTGGTTCGACACGACACAGCAAAAAGCGCGTCCGATTGCTGAACTCGTTGCTGAACTCGAGGCAGGCAGCCAGCAACTAAAGAGCGGGCGCGCGTGGGTTGAGTTGACTGACGTCGAGCGCCAACGCGAGCTGCTCGACTATCGGCTTGCCTATGTGGCCGAGGCTCCCGTGAATTGGTGCCCGGCACTTGGCACCGTGCTCGCAAACGAAGAGGTGACTAGTGAAGGCCGCAGCGAGCGCGGCAACTTCCCCGTCTACCGCCGCAACATGCGGCAATGGATGATGCGCATCACTGCCTACGCCGACCGCCTCATCGACGATCTCGACACCCTTGACTGGACAGACGCCATCAAGACAATGCAACGCAACTGGATCGGCCGCAGCGTCGGCGCTCAGGTCGAGTTTGCTGTGCCATCGATTGACCAAGCAATCACAGTGTTCACAACGCGCCCCGACACTTTGTTTGGCGCGACATACATGGTTCTTGCACCCGAACATCCGTTGGTTGAATCAATAACGCTCGATGAGTGGCCCGATGAAACCAAGCAGGCTTGGAAGGGTTCACTCGCGTCCGACACGCCGCGCGCAGCAGTTGACGCCTACCGCGCAATGGCGAGTTCAAAGAGCGAACTCGAACGCCAAATCGAAGGAAAGGTCAAAACCGGCGTATTCACGGGCTCTTTTGCCACCAACCCGGTAAACGGCGAACAGATCCCTGTGTTCGTCGCCGACTACGTGCTCATGGGCTACGGCACCGGCGCGATCATGGCCGTGCCCGCACATGACGAACGCGACTTCGAGTTCGCCCGAGCGTTTGATTTGTCGTTGCGCTCGGTGATTCAACCCTCGCCCGAATGGTTCATAGATCGTCACATCGGTACTGACGCGTCGGCCGACGAGTGGCCGAGTGCTTACGTTGGCGACGGCGAAGCCATTCACTCTGCGAACAACGAGGTTTCACTCAACGGCCTCGACGTTGCCGGTGCGAAGTCGCGCATAACCAACTGGCTGTCTTCAAAGGGTGTTGGCAAGGCAACCGACAACTACAAATTGCGCGACTGGTTGTTCAGCCGTCAGCGCTATTGGGGCGAACCGTTTCCGATCGTGTGGGATGAGAACGACATCCCCGTCGCGGTTCCCGACGACATGCTGCCAGTCGAACTTCCCGAGGTTGACGACTACGCGCCCAAAATCGTTGAAGACCAAGAGGCGGCCCTCCCCGAGCCTCCGCTTGGTCGCGCCACCGAGTGGAAAGTCGTTGATCTCGATCTAGGCGACGGCAAGAAGCAATACCGTCGCGAACTCAACACCATGCCGCAGTGGGCCGGCTCGTGTTCGTATTACCTGCGTTACATCGACCCCAACAACTCCATCGCCGTTGCTGATCCGACCAACGAAAAGTATTGGATGAACGTCGACTTATATGTCGGCGGCGTCGAACACGCAGTGCTGCATCTTCTCTATTCACGCTTCTGGCACAAGGTTCTTTACGACCTCGGCCATGTGTCGACCATCGAGCCGTTCCAGCGGTTGTACAACCAGGGTTACGTGTTGGCCGACGCGTTCAGCGACGACCGCGACATCTACGTAAACGCGTTCGAAGTAACGAGCGATGACAAGGGCAACTTCTTTCACAACGGCAAACCCGTAACGCGTCACAGCGGCAAAATGGGCAAGAGCCTGAAGAACTCGATCAACCCCGACGATCTCTACGAAGAATACGGCGCTGACTCGCTGCGCCTTTATGAAATGTCGATGGGACCACTCGACACGAGTCGTCCGTGGGCAACCACGGGCATTGTTGGTCTCTACCGTTTCTTGCAACGGTTATGGCGCAACATCATTGATGAAGAGTCTGGCGTTGTCACGATCAGCGATACACCAGTTGACGACGAAACGCGTCGACTGCTGCACAAGACAATTGCCAGTGTGCGCGAAGACATGGCTGGTCTTAGATTCAACACCGCCATCGCAAAGCTGATCGAACTCAACAACCACTTCACTCGTCTCGATGCAATCGATCGAGAAACAGCAGAGGCAACCGTGTTGATGCTTGCGCCACTTGCTCCGCACATCGCCGAAGAGTTGTGGTCGCGTCTGGGTCACAACGAGAGTTTGACGTGGCATGACTTCCCTACCGCCAACCCGGCACTGCTAGTCGCCGATGTTGTCGACATCCCAGTACAGGTGTCAGGGAAGGTTCGGGCGAAGATCACGATGCCGGCGGGTGCCGACGATGCAACCGTCGAGGCCGCTGCGAAAGCAGATCCCAACGTTGCGCGTCACCTCGAAGGCAAGACCGTGCGCAAGGTGATCGTGATTCCTGACCGGATGGTCAATATCGTCGCCAACTAGCGCTGCTTCGCCCAAGGCTGCCTCGGGGTTTGCCGGAATTTCGCCAAACGAGCGGCCAGAGTGATCGGCGCGGCGGATGCAAAGCTTTATTACGAAATGATGACAGTATCATGATGCGATTGACCACTCTTCGTGGTGGCTGCCACCTTCGTATTCATGTTATTTGGTTTTGTTAGTTTTTTATCTTGTAATTTTGCTGACCGTCTAAACGCCGCAAAGCACCGCTCAGAATCAGGATTCGTCCTGGTCATGATGTGTGTCTGGCTTCTGACCCTGACTGGGATTGGAGGTATGGGCGTCGACTTCGGCAATTTCTATGTGCACGCTGGGCGTTATCAGCAAGCCGCCGACGCAGCCGCTCTGGCTGCTGCTCCGTTCTTGCCGGGCGACCCTGCTGCTGCCGATGCGGCCGCTCGCAAGGTGCTCGCCGCGAATGGCATCTCGCTCGATCACGTGTCGACGACGCAGCGTGTCGCCACCCAGCTCGAGGCGAAGGGCGCTGACCGCTTCGAAGACCACGTCTATCTGGCTCCCGATGCCAAGTTCAAGAACCGCATGCGAGTCGACGTCGGCTCGACGCTCAACACGTACTTCGTAAGCCTGCTCGGATACAACGAGCAAGCACTGACTCGTTCGTCACTTGGTGCCTACCGCGCCAACATCCCCATGGGTAGCCCCAGCCCTGTGCTCGGAGCCGAAGCCCCAAGCGCTGAGGGCGACCTCGCCAGCGTCAACGACAAGGGCTTCAACGGTAAGTACTGGCTCAACATCTCAGGTGGCGCCACCGACAAAGTGATGGGCGACCGCTACACGGCCGGTCGTTGCAGCACGGGCACCGACAACTGCTCAGGCACTGGCCAAAACTTGAGCTACCCGTACGGCGATGACAACGGTCGTTCACACCAGTACGTCGTGCACGTACCCAAGAAGACCGCCGCAGGCGTATCCGTTCAAGTATTCGACGGCGCATTCGTCGACGAAGGTGACTACTGCAACTCAAACGGTTCGCTCGGATCCGCCGCAATGAAGGCGCTAGCGCCGTCATACGACAAGACCCGTTACGACGCAGGGCCTAGCAATGTGAACTGCACGGGTGACTACATCCAGACAAGTGCACAGAACCTGCCACTGCCGACGATGACGGTAAAGATCCACAAGCCAACCGCCAAGAAGGATCAACTCGGTGACGTGATTCGCACCGTCCACTTCGACGGACTGCGTGCCAACGCAAACCTCGTCGACGCCGTGAAGGCGGGATCGAGCGAAGACAGCAACAACCCCTCGATTGCTGAGTCGTTCCGCCAATGGTTCACAGTTGGAGAACTAACCGAGCCAGGCGACTACGTGGTTGAGATCACAACGCCGACAAACGCACACGGCGCCAACCGCTACTCGTTGCGAGCCGGCGTGTTGGGTGCAAACGACAAGTGGAGCCCCTCGCAGTCAGACGGCGTCAGCGTCTACGCACGTGGACACCTCACCGTGTTCACCAACGCCAAGGCAAACGACACGAGCTTCTACTTCGCCAAGCTCACGAGTGGCTCGGCGGGACGCACCGTCAAGTTCAACCTCTACGACATCGGCGACGTCACGGGCGGTCAAGCAGTTGACCTTCAGCTCGTGCCTCCGGCCAACAGCAACATCACGACGTCGGGTTTCTCCAACTGCTCGCAAACGGGCCCGGGAACAATGTCGGTTGGCTCGCTGCCCAACTGCACCATCGTTGGTGCGACGCCCGCTAAGTACAACGGCAAGAACGTGGTGCTGAGCGTGCAGGTTCCTGACAACTATGTCTGCAACGACAAGGGAGGCTCGGGCTGCTGGATGGCTCTGCGCTTCGTCGTGACAGGAAATGTCGGGGCGCAGCAACCCTCTCAGGATACCACCACCTGGGAAGTCGTCGAGTGTGGCCGACCGGTCCAGCTCATCAACGAGGACTACACGACCCCAGTCGGAAGTACTTGCTCGATCGACAACTGAGGCGCCTGCAAGGCGAGGCGAAAGTAGAGAACCGCATGAGTGTGGCGACTGAGGCGCTAGCCGCCGCACTCAGCGGTTCTTACTTATTTTCGGCAGACTGACCCCCCGGCTTGAGGGCTCCCTAAGAAGAATTGAGCGGCGAATCGGCCCAGGTGGGGGCCGACCATGCGATAACGTTCGTCCAGTTGGGGCTATAGCTCAGGTGGTAGAGCGCTTCCATGGCATGGAAGAGGCCCAGGGTTCGAGTCCCTGTAGCTCCACTCGCGCGTTGGCGTGTTCGCTCTTACGAGCTCCCGCGTCGCTCGTTCCTTCATTCCGCTCGGCGCTCGGCCCACCTGGCGGACTGCTCGTCTTACGGGCTCTTCCGGGATTCGTGGGGAGAACCGATACAGCGCGTCTGACGCAAACGCCCCCAGACGCGCCCATAGGCACGCCATTGTTGAGGTGTGAAACGCAACAAAACACGTGCCTATGTGCACCATGAACCTAGCGAAATC
>JBGAQY010000023.1:0-47916 GCA_044220495.1 Acidimicrobiales bacterium | reverse complement strand
AACGATCACGTGCTGGTCATCGAGGTGCAGGACTGGAGCTCTTTGCATCGATGCATCGAACGGTGCGCCGTTAACTTCGACGGGCCGAAGTCTGATTCCGGCACCCTTGCGAAACCCTTGGTCGTAACCAAAAGTTGGGGGCAACTGAATCGCACCATCGCCTTCAACCACGACAGAGATTCTTGCTACACCCATTTCGTCAGACTCCCACCTCGGGCAACGCTCCGCGAGCACAACATCGGGCCGCACTACGTGCGGAGGAATGTATACATTTTGCCGCACTACGTGCGGAGGAATGTATACATTCCTCCGCACCCAGCCCTGCTGGCATAGGGCGGCTGTGAACTTCGCCAACGCTTGTCGCGCAATGGTCGCTGGAACAGCCATGCGCCGCTGTGAGATCAGCCGACACCCCCTGCCTATGATCTGGGGGTTCGTGTGTCCATGAAACTATGAGACATAACAATGGTGGTGCATCGACATAACTGCTGCGGCGCTGGTCAGGCCAGTCGTTTCGTCTGCGGCGCTCGCCCGTTTCCCACGCTAACCCTGTGAATTTCCCGCCGCTTCCGCTGATGTCCTTGCGACAAGCGTACGAGTGGTGTGATTAGGCAAGCGACTGCGTTCGGTAGGCTGCTCTCTCAATGCCGGGATACCGCGATCCGACGCCAGAAGAGCTTGAAACCAGTCGAGACGTACGTAGTGCCGCCCGCCAGCTGAATCGCTTGGAGGCCTGCATAAGTTATTTGGAGCAGGCCGCACGGTTTCGGTCTGACGCGAATCAGGTCGATGATCCAGCGTTGAAGCTGGCTATTGAGCGCACGCGCAACGAGTGTCTCAGTTTGAGGGAATTGGCAACAGGTCGCGTAGAGTCCCGCCGCCGCCCGAAGTCAAAACCGTCAGCCGACAGCTGCACCGTGTTTCTCGATGAGTGCGGCCAGCACCTCATGGGCGCAACCGATGCTTTTCCCGTATTCGTACTCGCAGCGGTGATCGTTCGAGATGTTGACTATCAACTTGTCGACGCCACATGGAAGCGATGGAAACATGAGCACCTTGCCCCTGGTGTAATCGTCCACGAGCCAGACGTGCGACGAGCGAACGGACCATTCCGCGGACCCGCCGGTGAGGAGGCCGTCGAGCGCATCGCTGACGTAATGAGCAGGCTTGAGTTCGGTGCTGTCGCGGTCGTTTTCCATCGGGAGGACTTCGTCGACGAGTTCGGCACTGCGCCTATTGACGGCAGCTTGCCCGGTCACGCTTACTTGGCGGCGTTAGATTTTCTGATGGAACGGGTCGTCTTCGCACTGGATAATGAGTACGGCGGCGCGAAGGCCGAAGTCGTTGCCGAATCCCGAGGCTCAAAGGAAGACGCCCTTCTGCAGTATGAGTTTGCACGCCTTCATCTGGACGGCACTTCGTATGTCAGCCCGTCTTGGTTTCGCCAGCAGCTCCATCCCGGCATCCGTTTTGTGTCTAAGCAGGACGACAATTCCGGTGTGCAGATAGCAGACCTCCTTGCCCGTCCCATCGGTGAGAAAGTTGCAGCCCCAGAGAGCGACCCAGCCCGATGGAGCACGTTTCGCGAGAAGCTCTGCAAGGGTTTAGAAACGAAACACTCAATTGTGGGGTTGAAAATCGTTCCCTGGCGAGAGCGGTATGCAGACCTCTGGAAAAGCTGACGAGGCCACCCACAAAGGGCGACCCCGTCCGCCGACCAGGCAGTGGCCTAGCCCACTTACGGTCGATGATAGCGACGTTCCGACAATGGTCAAGCCCGCCCGCGACATGAGAGTCTGGCCTCCAAAGTAATCCCACTTCAGGAGCCGAACCAAGCGTGCTCGACAGTGTGGGATCTAGCCCGTTTCCGGATAGGTGGCGTCGAAGACGGTATTCGTCAGCCACCGCTTGAACTCGGGGTCGTCACTGAACATCTTGAATAGATCGGTGTCGTCACGCACGAGCCCCGTCATGACCTTGATCAACGCACGGTCGTGTTCGATCTTGGCGTTCTGACGGTCATTGTTCTGTCGCGCGTTCTGATAAGCAGGATCAGCAGCGACGCGCTCGGGAATCTCTTCGGTGATCATTCGACGCACACGATCTTCGTCGGTCCACTGCCGGTTCCCGAACAGCTCATTGAACGACTTCACTATGTTGCTCAACCGGTCGAACTCCGGCTCGGGGCGATGTCCACCACCGCTCATGGGCACACCGCCAATCTCAGCGTCTTGATCGGGAAGATCAATTGAAAGAACCTGACGCTTCTCAACACGGTATGAATCCATGTCGATCGATTCGAGGATCCCGCGCGCGAAATCTTCTTCCTTCGGCGCCGGAAGTTTCAGCACGAGATGACTTAGGAAAATCGAGAGCTTCTCCCATTCGACGTGACCGTATGGCAACACGGTGGCGAGAAAGTCGTATGTGCGCGTGAAGCTTTTCGCGCTGCCCTTGAACGACACCTGTTGATCTTCGTCGAGGTCGGCGACGTAGCGGGCTGTACAGGCGTCGAGAATCGGGTCGAGCCGGTCACGACTTACTCCGTCCAAAAACAGCTTCACAAACTGCTCAACTTCATCGTCAGTGAAGACAGGCACGCTCTTGAGCTCATTGACCAAGTCGTGAAGCTTGTTTGGGTCAGTTGCATCACTGAGAATCGTCGTGCGATAGAAGTCAGCAAATGAGTCGCGAATAGTGCCGCTGTCGTTGACGAAATCAAGGACGAATACGTCGTGCTTCTTTGGATGGGCTCGATTGAGGCGAGACAACGTTTGGACGGCTTTGATTCCCGACAACGTCTTGTCTACGTACATCGTGTGGAGCAGCGGTTCGTCGTACCCCGTTTGAAACTTATCAGCGCAGATCAGAAACCGGTAAGGGTCACTTTGGAACTCTTCCTCGATTTTGTTGCTCGCAAAGCCATTCAGACTCGACTCCGTTACCTTCGTGCCGCCGACCTCGTGTTCGCCAGAAAAGGCAATTATTGCCTTGTAAGGGCTTCGACGTTCAGCAAGGTACGCGTTGAAAGCGCCGAAATACTGAATCGCACGGTCAACACCGTTGCACACGATCATGGCCCTGGCCTCGCCGCCGATTTTGCGCGCGGCGATCACTTGCTCATGAAAATGATCCACCATGATCTCGGCCTTGGTGCGAATAGCGTGATCATGGCCCTCGACGTACTTGCGGAGCTTCTTCTGCGCGCGCTTCGTATCGAACTCGGGATCGACATCGATCGTCTTGACCAATCGGTAGTAGCTGTCGACCGGTGTGTAACTCTTGAGCACATCCATGATGAAGCCCTCTTGAATTGCTTGCTTCATGGTGTAGGCATGAAACGGCTCGTAGCGCGTGTCGCTGCCAATGGTCACGGGCTCGCCGAAGATTTGTAATGTCTTGTTTTTCGGCGTCGCCGTGAAAGCAAAATAGCTGGCGTTTGGCGCCATCTTTCGTGCTTCGATAACTCGATTCACGCGATCTTCGATGTCGCTTTCGTCTTCGTCGAGATCAGCAATTCCTAAAACCTTGTTCATTGCACCGGCCGTTTTGCCACCCTGACTCGAATGAGCTTCATCGATGATCACGGCGAACCGACTTCCGTTCAGAGCCGCGACTTCGTCCGCTATGAACGGAAACTTTTGCACTGTGGAAATGATGATCTTCTTTCCACTCTCGATGAAGCGCCTCAAGTCACCCGCCCGCTCCGCGTGCCCAACCGTCGACCCCACTTGGGCGAAGGAACGGATCGTGTCGCGAATCTGTGTATCGAGATTGCGACGATCCGTGACAACAATCACGGAGTCGAACGCGTCATGGCCGTCGTGCCGCAGGCCGATGAGCTGATGAGCAAACCAGGCTATGGAATTAGACTTCCCGCTGCCAGCCGAGTGTTGAATCAAGTAGCGATGTCCCGCCCCGCTTTCTTCCACCGAGTGCAGCAGATCTCTCACAACGTCGAGCTGGTGATACCGAGGGAAGATTTGTGTTCGCTTGGTCTTGCCTGTCTTGGGGTCTTTTGACTCGACGATCTGTGCATAGTTTTCGATGACGTCGGTAAGTCCGTCGGGCGAGAGCACCGACTTCCATAGGTAGTCGGTCTTGAGGCCCGCCGGATTGGGCGGGTTGCCAGCTCCGTCGTTCCAACCCCTATCGAACGGCAAAAACCAGGAGGAGTCTCCGTCAAGAGCGGTGCACATTCGCACCTCTTGATCGTCGACTGCGAAATGCACCATGCAGCGCCCGAACTCAAAGAGCTTCTCTCGTGAATCACGATCAACTTTGTACTGCTTGACAGCGTCTTCGACCGTCTGCTTCGTCAGGTTATTCTTCAGTTCAAACGTCGCGATCGGCAAGCCGTTTATGAACAGCGCGAGGTCGAGTGCCAAACGAGTCTCGTCGTTGCTGTAGCGCAACTGCCGAACGACTGTGAAGCGATTCGCTTGATACTGATTGTACGCCTTCTCGTTTCCCTCCGACGGTGACCCGTAGAAATTTGTGATTTCGTACTTCTCGTGTTTGATGCCGCGACGTAGGACATCGACGACACCGCGCTTCGAGATCTCTCCTTGCAGGCGTGCGAGGAAGCGGCGGCTTACGGGAGAATCACTGCTGAGGTCGAGCGCACCGGCAATGTCGGGCTGCGTCTCAGCAAGGAAAGTGTTGAGTTGAGCCGTGTCGACGCAGTAGTCCCGGTTGTAATCCCTTGGATTGCCGGCAGTCCACAGTCCGGGGGCCGTCATGTCTTCGACGATGAGCCCTTCGAGACCCGCCTCGCTCATGTCGGTGGTCATTGGTCTGCGCTTTCCTTGTCGAGTTCAGCGGCTTCTTCGACATTCTGTTCGATCAGCTCATCGAGCGCACCGGTGTTGAGCGCCTGCAATCGAACGTTGCGTATGTCGAGCTTTCCGGTGACCACATCGGCAGTGAGCCGGGCTTGCAGTTCCTTCATGAGGTCGATTTCTCGGTTTGCTTTTTCGATCGCAACGGCCAACGGGCGAAGGTCAGCTTCGAGTTGCTGCAACAGTGTCTTCTGCTCCGAAACGTCCGGCAACGGAACCCGAAATCGGCCGATCGCTGTTCTGTTCGTCGAGGCAAGGTTGGTCGTCTGTTTCGCACTGCGAATGAAGTAGTCCCGAGCTCGGCTTGTATTGAGTGCGGCCTGTAAGAAGTGAGCAGACAGTTTCTCAGGACGTGGGCGTATCGCGAAGATGTGATTCTGATGCACACAGGGCTCGATCTCGCCAGACCAAATACAGCCACGGCCCAACTTGTCAGGATCCCCACCTTCTGTGACAAGAACGTCGCCAACCCGCAACATGGAACGGCTGGCTTCGTTTTCTGGCAACCGGATTGTCTTGACGATACGAAGGTCAAGTCGGCCAGCCTGCACATTGGCAACTCGCATGTAGCTGTAATCCTTGGTTCCCTGCGCGGGATATGTCTTGCCTAATGTGATTCCGGATTGAATTGTCACAACCGATTTCAGAGGGACTTGCCGTGTCCCCTTTGCCCCCGATCCCAACGCTTGGTCGGTGGCGCTTTGCCTCTGCTCGTCCAACAGCGAAATCAGCGCACGCTTTGCGGCGATGAACTTGTCGATGCGCTCGTTGACGTTATTGAGGAAATCGACGATTGCGTTTTGTTCCTCGACGGGAGGAAGGGCAACTCGAAGCCCTCCCACAAATGACCAATCTGCTCGCGGCATCTTGGCGCCAAAGGTTGACTGACTAACGACGTCAATGCAACGAGGGGAACGCAGTACCAGAGCTAGAAACGCAGGGGTAACCCTGCGGCGTTTTGCACGCAGCACCAGGAACTCCCCAACACATCCACCAGGCGATTCTGCAAGTGCGACCTTTGCGAGATATGGCCTCAGTTTTCCGTACAGCACGTCGCCGGATATGAAGCGTTTCGGAGTGCCAGCAAAATGTGGCTTTCCCAATATCGGCGACACTTTTCCGGTCCAACTTTCGACGTTCTCAAGCGCCACGAAACAGTCGGACGGGTTTCGGCTTTGAGTTTGATCGGCGACGTTGTCGACTAATGCCTTCACCCGCTGCAACTCCCATGATTCCGGGACATCGCCGAGCCAAGGAATGCCCGAAGCCCTCATGCCCGGGTATGGCCTCAAGCTCTCGATCACAAGTCGGTTCCCAGAAGATCGCCGAGCAGGTTCTCGGACTCCTTCTCCAGCGCCAGAATGTCTGTGCGAATTTCGCCAAGAGAACGAAGCGGCTTCGGTCGGTAGAAGTACTTGGTGAAGCTGATCTCGTAACCGATCTGCGTCTTCGAGTTGTCGATCCAAGCATCGGGGGAGTACGGCAATACCTCTCGCGCGATAAATGCCTCCACGCCGCCCGGCTCTAACAACGGAACTTGTTCGGTATCACGCAACTCTGAGTCTGTTTCGTATTCGACTACGCATGACTTCCCGTCGATCTCGGCTTCGTACAGTCCGTGCGTTGGGTCCGTGCTCTTCTTTCCGGGCTTGTGAATCTTCGCAACTACGGGAGGCGCAGACTCATCACGCCAGCTGACGGCAGCGATGATTGCTTTGCGGTCTGCGGCTGACAGTTTCATGCCAATCTTCTCGAGCGCAGCATCGACGTCAGCACGAAATCTGTTTCCGTCGTCGTACTCGTCGTCACCAAGCACGTCGCGCAACGCCATGGCGGCGTCGTAGAGCTTTGCGTCGCGTTTCCACTTGGCCGGATCAGTCAAACGTTTGCGAGCCTTCTCCGGCAAGCCAGCAGAATCGGACTCATCGTCCTCGTCGTGACCCCACTCGCTCACTGCGAGATCGAGTCGAGCTTTGACCGCATCGAAATCGGTGAATAGTCCTTCGCCGATGGTGTCATACAAGGCTTCCCTGATCTCGCTGTCACCCGATGCAAAACGCAGCGTGTCTATAGCCTTGATCGAAAGCTGACTTCGCTGTCGGAGGGGCCGTTCGACACTGACTTTCCAGTATCCGAACGCTGCGTTATCGAAAATCTTTGACTCGTCGGTTTCCTTGAAATCAGTGAATACGCGCGTGATTTGCGAAACATCTGCGTCTGAAAGCTCGCAGTTCTTCTTGCCAAGGTTCTTACGCAGAGGCTTGAACCATTTCGTCGCGTCAATGAGCTGTACCTTGCCCTTACGCGCTGCAGACTTTCGATTGCTGAGCACCCAGATATACGTGGCGATCCCGGTGTTGTAGAACATGTTCAGCGGTAAAGCGACGATGGCTTCCAGCCAATCGTTTTCGATGATCCAGCGCCGGATGTTGCTCTCACCCTGCCCGGCGTCGCCGGTAAACAATGATGACCCGTTATGAATCTCGGCGATACGACTGCCCATCGGCGTGTCGTGCTTCATCTTGCTCACCATGTTGGCAAGAAAGAGCATCTGCCCGTCGCTGGATCGGGGAATCAGTTGGAAGTCAGTGTCGCCGTCGTGCTCAACAATAAAGCGAGCGTCTTTCAGCTCCTTTTTGCCACCCATCCGTTCGAGATCGGTCTTCCAGCTCTTGCCGTAAGGAGGATTGGCGAGCATGAAGTCGAAGGTGCGAGTGGAGAACGCGTCGTTCGAAATAGTTGAGTGCTCGGGCCCGCCGATGATGTTGTCGGCGGCCTCACCTTCGCCCTTCAGCAGCAGATCTGCCTTGCAGATGGCGTATGTCTCGGCGTTGATCTCCTGCCCGTAGAGATGCGTTGACACCTTCTTCGAGTGTTGTGTGGCGATATCGAGCAGAGTCTCTTCCGCAACCGTCAACATTCCGCCTGTGCCACAGGCGCAGTCGTAGAGCAGGTAGGTGCCGTCATTGATCGTGCTGGCGACTGGCTCGAACATCAAGCGTGCCATGAGTTTGACGGCATCACGCGGCGTCCAGTGCTCCCCCGCCTCTTCGTTGTTTTCTTCGTTGAACCGGCGGACTAGTTCTTCGAATACCGTTCCCATCGCATGATTGTCGAGCCCGGCATGACGCTGACTACCGTCCGCCCCCTTGACCGGATGCGGGCTGAGGTTTATCTGAGGGTCTAAGAGCTTCTCGATCAATCCGCCAATCGCATCTGCTCTGGAAAGTCTTGGAATCTGGTTGCGAAACTCAAAATTGTCGAGAATTTCCTGCACGTTTGGTGAGAAGCCATCGAGATACACCTCGAAGTCGCTTTTCAGCTGAGCTTGGTTGGCGCGTGATTTGAGTGATCGCAAAGTGAAGGGCGACGTGTTGTAAAAGGCTTGGCCTGACGCATCACGCAACGCTGAGTCTTGGTGGGTGATGCCAGCGCCGTCGAGCATCTTCTTGGTATCGAGTACCGCCTGAGAAGTCGGTTCGAGTACGGCATCGAGACGACGCAGCACCACCATGGGAAGAATGACATCGCGGTACTTGCCGCGCACGTATACATCTCGAAGTACGTCGTCGGCAATTCCCCATAGAAAGTTGACAAGGGAAGTGTGTTGCTCGCCATTCATGCTTCGTCAGCGTAGGTTCTCGCTAGATCGGCCGTTCGAGACGAACGGCACCGCCTCGGCCGGATCGAAACGAGCAGCATCGCCCATGTTGGTTAGGCACGATTTTGACTCCTGCGCCAGACGTCACGCTCTCCCCCTCTTGCGTTGCCATTTCCGCACATCCTCTCTAAGTCAAATCTTCCCTGCGGATAGCTCGGCGACCGGTTCAGGAAAATCGGCGGGCGATTTCAGGTTGTTCGCCCGCAGGATGTCACAAAACGAACTTCACCGTGCACCAAGGTCTGCCCACGTAGTCGAGTTTCACTTCAAAGGGCTGCGTCAGTGGGCGGCAAGGCGGCATTTCCGGGTTCTGGCAATGCGGAGAAACCAATTCGCCCGCACCTTGTGGCTCTCCGCGAAAGCGCCTTGTGTGTCCATGAAACTATGAGACATAACAATGGTGGGCGAAGGGGGACTTGAACCCCCACGTCCTTGCGGACACAGGAACCTGAATCCTGCGCGTCTGCCTATTCCGCCACTCGCCCGAGTGGAACAACCGCTCACCGAAGTTTGCGACCGCCGAGTAGGCCAAGAGTACTCACTCCGCAGCCCAGCCTGGCCCGTCGCGCCAGGCTGCAAGCCGCCAGCACAGCACCCGCGCCACCAAGGTGATGCGAAGGCAGGCCCATTTGCGCCGGTAAGGTGTGCTCCGACATGGGATTACAGCGATTTGAGCGCACCCTCGAGCGCCTGGTGGAAGGGACCTTCGCCAAGGTCTTTCGCAGCGGCCTTCAACCAGTCGAACTGGGCCGTCGCTTGGCGCGCGAAATGGACCTTCGCCGAACCGTCGGCGTCAACGGCATTGTCGCCCCCAACCACTTTCATATCCGCCTAAGCAACGCCGACGCCGAACGCTTCGATTCGATGATGGTCGCCCTCAAGCGTGAGCTCGTCGAAGCCGTTCGTGAGCACGCCCGCGACGAGCGCTACATCTTCATCGGGCAGGTCGCCGTTGACATCGAGACCGACCCGTCGCTCTCGTCGGGCATCTTCCACGTCATCGGTGAGATGCAAGAAGCCCCCGGCGGCGCCCCGCTCGGTGCGCTGAGTTTTAGCGACGGTCGCCGTATTGAGCTTGGTGAGCAGACCATCTCGATCGGACGCTCCCCCGAGTGCGATGTTGCTCTGCCCGACCCCAACGTGAGTCGTCGTCACGCCGAAGTGCGTCGTCACGGCAGCGACTTCATTCTTGTTGACCTCGGTTCGACCAACGGCACCAAGGTCAACGGCAGTTGGGTCACCGGCGAACGCAAACTCAACGACGGCGACGAAATGAACTTTGGCGCCACTGTCATTCGGTTCGAAAGGTCCTGATTCGTGCCCGAGCTGCTGCTTCAGATATGGAAGTTAGTGCTGCTCGCGTTCATCTATCTGTTTTTTCTGCGCGTCTTGCGCGCCGTGTGGGCCAACCTGCGCACAACAACAACACCTGCACGTCCGGTTGCGCCTCCGCCCTCAGCTCGTCAACGCGACGTCGAGAGCGGAAAGATCAATCACTTGCGCGTGCTCGAACCGCCCGAACAAAAGGGCATGACTTACGAGCTCACCGAAGAGATCACAATCGGTCGCGCGCCGGGCTGCAAAGTGAAGGTCGAAGACACCTACGTGTCGCAGCTGCACGCGCGCGTTTTCCGTCGCGAGTCAGAGGTGCTCATCGAAGACCTCGGCTCAACGAACGGCACGTTCTGCAATGGAAAGAAAGTGTCGGGCTCGATGCGCCTAAATAAGGGCGATCGAATTCAAGTTGGTCGAACCATCATGGAGGCCGTGCGGTGAGGAACATCAAATGACTTCTCTTCGCTGGGGATCAGCAACCGACATAGGCATGGTCAGAGAGACCAACCAAGACAGCTGTATAGCTGCTGAGCCACTGTTCGCCGTCGCCGACGGCATGGGCGGTCACCAAGGTGGAGAAGTTGCGTCGGCAACGGCGCTCGAGGTTCTGCAGAGCAGCTTCAACAAACACACTAAAGAAGAACTTCTCGAAGCCGTCCGCCGCGCCAATGCAAAGGTGTGGGACAAAGGCCAGCTCGACGAAAACCTGCACAACATGGGCACAACTCTGGTGGCTCTTGCGGTTATTCACGACGCCGAGGCAGAGCAAGAAATGCTCGCCATCGTCAATGTTGGCGACTCACGTGGATATCTATTTCGCGACGGCTACCTGCACCAAATCACTAGCGATCACAGCCTCGTTGAAGAGATGGTGCGCGCCGGTGAGATAAGCGCCGAAGAAGCTGAGACTCACCCGCGTCGCAACATCGTCACTCGCGCGCTTGGCGTTGAACCCACGGTTGAAGTCGATCTCGATGAACTGCAACCGCAAGCCGGCGATCGCATCTTGCTCTGCAGCGATGGCCTCACGCGCGAACTCGGCGACGACCAGATCGCGGGAGTGTTGCTGCGCTTGCGCAATCCCGACGAAGCAACGCGCGAACTCATCACACAAGCCAAGAACCACGGGGGCAACGACAACATCACCGTTGTCATCGTCGACATCGAAGGCGATAGTGACAACCAGCCAACAGATGCGACCACATCTAAGCGCAAGTCATTCAAGCCACGACTGCCCGCCGCAAGCGCCAAGCCTCGCGGCGGACGGCTAACTGTGCGCATGATCGGCTTCTTCTTGGCGGTTATTGCATTGCTCGGCGTCGCTGCTGGATCGGTCGTTTGGTACGCACGTGCCTCGTTCTATGTCGGACTCGACGGAGAACAGATCGTGATCTACCGAGGCCGACCCGACCCTGTCTTGTGGTTTGAAAAGACGCTGGCTGAGCGCACCAACAAGAGCACCAGTGATGTTCTTCCGAGCGCGCTTCCACAACTGCAAGCCGGCGCAACACAATCGTCGATTGACGACGCGCACAACTACATACGCAACTTGGTAAGTGAAGCCGCTGCGGCCCGCCAAACTGCGCAGCCCGACGGCAACTTGCCGAGCAACCTAGAACCCCAATACGTCGACCCATCGGTGCCGTTGGTGCCAGAGTCCGGCAGCATCCCGCCTGGCTCAACGACTCCGTGAGACTGCTTCCGGCGCGCTCGAACCGCAACCTCGAGTTGGGGTTGCTCATCCTCGCCGGTGTGATTACTGGCGGTGCCTACGCGCTCGCGAGTTTGGGTCGCACCGCTTCAATTCCCGCCAACATTGGCCCATTCCTTGGTGCGATGTTTGGCCTGTTCCTCGTTGCCCACCTTGCGCTACGCAAGTTTGCGCCTCGCGCCGACGGAACTCTCTTGCCTGTTGCTGCCTTGCTCAACGGCATTGGGTACGTGTTCATCGCTCGCCTCGACAAAGACCTCGCCGCGCTACAAGCGACCTGGACGGGCATCGGCATTCTCGCCTTCGTGGGCACATTGTTGTTTGTAAAACGCGCACGCGATCTGCAGCGGTACCGCTACATATTTGCGTTCTCGGGCTTGATCTTGCTGCTGTTACCGATCTTTGTCGGAACGTCGGTCAACGGTGCAAACAACTGGATTCGTTTCGGCGGCTTCAGTTTCCAACCGGGCGAGATCGCCAAGATCTGTCTTGCGATCTTCTTTGCGTCTTACTTAGTTGAAAAGCGCGAACTGCTCTCGCTGCCAACGCGTCGCATTGGCCCGGTGATGGTTCCTGACCTCAAGCACTTCGCACCCCTCTTTGGCGCCGCCGTCATTTCAATCATGATCATGGCCGCTGCTGACGATCTCGGTTCTGCGCTTCTGTTCTTCTGTTTGTTCATCGTTGTGCTCTACGTCTCAACCGGACGCGCCATCTACCTGAGCCTGGGCCTCGTCTCATTTGTCGGCGCCAGCCTCGCTGCTTACAAATACTTCGGGCACGTGCAGACACGCGTTTCGATTTGGCTCAACCCGTGGGCCGACTACGACCACAAGGGCTACCAACTCATTCAGTCGTTGTTTGCCATGGGCGCTGGTGGCGTTGCCGGTAGTGGTCTCGGTCTCGGCGACCCCAACAAAATCCCGATTGCCTACACCGACTTCATCTTCGCCGCCATCGCTGAAGAGCTCGGATTGCTCGGCAGTGTCTCAATACTCGTCAGTTTCCTGATTCTCGTCGGCGTTGGTTTGCGCATCGCGCTAAAGGCGGTAAACCCGTTCGAAAAGCTGCTCGCCACAGGTCTTACAGCGATCGTCGGGTTGCAGAGTTTCATCATCATCGGCGGTGTCGTGCGCGTGATCCCGCTTACCGGTATCACCTTGCCATTTGTTTCTTACGGCGGATCTTCACTCATCACCAACTACGTGTTGCTCGCGCTGTTGTTGCGCATTTCCAATTCAGTCGAAACCGATATCGCCGACGGATTGGAATCTGAAGAAGAGGCGCGCGCATGAACTCACAGATCCGCAAGCTTGGCTACTTCATGATGGTGTTGTTCTTGATCTTGTTCGGACAGGTCAACAACATTCAGGTTTTGCAAGCGTCAAAACTCACCAATGATCCTCGCAACAACCGCAACGCTGTGCGCGACTTCGCATCTCAACGCGGTGCAATACAAACGGCCGATGGTGTCGTGATAGCCAACTCGGTGCCCGTTGACGATGACTACAAGTACTTGCGCCAATATCCGAAGGGCGAGCTTTACTCAGGCATAACGGGCTTTTTCTCATTCACTTACGGCAACGAAGGTATCGAGAAGACCTATAACAAAGAGCTGACCGGCAAGACATACGCGCTAACAAACATCGACGACCTGCTCAAAGATCGCGTCACGACAAACAACGTGACACTGACCGTTAGCGACAAGCTGCAACAAGTCACCAAAGACGCACTCGGCAACAATCGAGGAGCGGCCATCGCCCTCGACCCTAAAACTGGCGCAGTGTTGTCGATGTACAGCAACCCAACGTATGACCCCAACGCGCTTGCTGGTCATGACTTCCCCGCCGTGACACGAGCGCGCGATGCATTGCTGAAAGACAAAGCAAACCCAATGCTTCCGCGCGCTTATCGAGAGAGCTACCCACCAGGTTCGACGTTCAAGGTAGTGACCTCGTCTGCCGCGTACGACACCAAGCCCGAGCTCGTCACCAAGTCATATCCGGCACTGTCAGCATTGCCGTTGCCAAATAGCGGCGGACGTTCACTGCGCAACTTTGGCGGCGAGGTTTGCGGAGGCAAGCTGCCCGATCTATTGCGCGTGTCATGCAACTCAGGCTTCGGCCAAATGGGCATCGACCTCGGTGCAGCAAACCTCAACAAGCAAGCTTCCGACTTTGGGTTCAACTCAACACCTCCTCTTGACCAGCCTGCTGTAGCGAAGTCGATCTTCCCGTCAGTCGACTTCTTTCGCCGCAACACACCCCAGCTCGCCTACTCAGCAATCGGTCAAGGTAGCGACACAGCAACGCCGCTGCAGATGGCACTCGTGGCCTCGGCGATTGCCAACAACGGCATCGTGATGAGCCCTCACCTGATGAAAGAGATCCGTAACTCTCACGGCGACATCGTCAAGAAGTCGTCAGAGGTTGCGTGGAAGCGTGCGACTACTTCCGACACAGCAAAGAAGATGACGGCCAATATGGTCGAGGTCGTAAAACGCGGTACGGCAACTGCAGCAGCAATTCCCGGAGTGCAAGTTGCGGGTAAGACCGGTACAGCCGAGACCGCCGACAACCGCGTCAATGCATGGTTTGTCGCATTCGCCCCGGCGGATGACCCCAAGGTCGCCGTTGCTGTGATCGTCGAAGACCAAGTTGGTTTCAGTGATGCAACTGGTGGGCGCGTGGCCGCCCCAATCGCCAAGAAAATCATGACCGAAGCCCTCGCCGAAGCGCCGAAAGAGCCTGGTAAATGAACCTCGGCAAGAGCTCAGGCAGCTCGGTTACGGCAGGCACACCCTCTAATGTGGTGGCGAAATGACCGATAGCGGAAGCCCCAACAAGCGGGTCTACAGCGAACGATACGAGATCCAAGACAAGATTGCGCGCGGCGGTATGGCCGACGTGTTTCTCGCTCGCGATCAACTACTCGATCGACCAGTTGCGCTTAAGGTTTTGTTTCCCGAATTGTCGGTCGACCCAACTTTTGTCGAACGCTTCCGGCGTGAGGCACAGAACGCCGCAAAGCTCAGCCACCCAAACATCGTGTCGGTCTACGACTGGGGCGAAGAGGGCAATACGTACTTCATCGTCATGGAGTACGTAGACGGCAAGTCGCTCTCATCGATCCTGCGCGAGCAAGGTGCGTTGCCTGTCGACCAAGTTGCGCGTATCGGTGCTGAAGTTGCCTCGGCACTTTCATTTGCACATCGCAATGGTGTTGTTCATCGCGATGTGAAACCCGGCAATGTGTTGATTGACGATCGCGGCAGTGTAAAGGTCACCGACTTCGGCATCGCCCGCGCTCGCAACACCACCGAGAACCTCACGCAAACGGGTGCAGTGATGGGAACGGCCACTTACTTCAGCCCCGAGCAGGCACAAGGTCTCGAGGTCGATCAACGCAGCGATGTCTATTCGTTGGGCGTCGTGCTTTATGAGATGGCAACTGGAAAGCCCCCATTTCAAGGCGATAACCCGGTAACGATTGCCTACAAGCACGTGCGCGAGCAGCCGCCGGCCTTGCGAGAGGTCAACAAGGCAATTCCCCTTGACCTCGCCGCTGTAATCATGGAAGCGCTTGCGAAGTCGGCGCCCAATCGATACCAAACAGCTGAAGACTTGCGCGCCGATCTCATTCGCTTTAGCAACGGCCAACGCGTTCACGCGACTGCACTTGCACCTTCGTCAGACGCAACACGTTCGACGCCACCCTATCGATCACCCGAGCAGGCTTACGCGGAAAGTGTTCGCACAATTCCGGCGACGCGCGTTCAAACACCGCCACCTCGACTGCCCAAAGACAACACGGGTCTTAGAGGCCCGCTGTTTTTCTTTCTCGCGTTACTAGCCGTTCTTGGCATTGCCGCGATCGTGTTGTTCACCAACAACAGCTTGACGAGCGATGAGAAGAAGCCGGTAACCATTCCGGCAGTAACCGGCAAGAAGTTGAGCGACGCGCGTTCTGAACTCAGCAATCTCAAACTCAAGACCGAAACCAGCGAAGAGGCGAGCGATCAGCCTGAAAACACAGTCTTGCGCCAAGACCCTGGTGCAACTGCAAGCGCGATGGAAGGTGACACCGTGCGCCTTGTGATCAGCGCAGGGCCGGCGCCAATCACGCTGACCAACTACCAGGGTCAATCAGGCGACGCCGCCGCCAACGCGTTGCGAGCCCTCGGCCTCAACGTCACTACGACACAAGCCACCAGCAGTTCGGTCGAGAAGGGTCGTGTTATTTCGCAAGACCCAACGTCTGGGTCAAAGATCTCGAAGGGTCAAACGGTGACTCTGACTGTGTCAACCGGCCCGCAGCAAGTCGAAGTACCTAACGTTGTTGGCTTCACGCAGTCGACAGCGGCACAAGAACTAAGTGACGCCGGGTTGCGCACCACAGCCACCAACGAAAGCTCTGACCAACCCTCGGGCACCGTTATTCGCAGCGATCCGAGCGCAGGCACGCCCGTCGACAAAGGCACAACCGTCACCATCACAGTGTCGAGCGGACCGGCCCAAACAACATCGTCGACCTCGACCACTTCGAGCACAACAACGACGACGGGCAAACTCAAGAACCCGGGCAACGATAACTAGCTACTGGCTCTGAGCCACCTGCGCGTAGAGCGGTTTGGTTGGCCCCGTGTAGCCAGGCAGTGTCATGGCCGACTCGCGACTGACAGAAAAGCGCAGTGAGAAGCGGTCGGCATCTTGTCGCAGTCGCTTCACCAAAACGTCGTCTTGAAACGTTGCACGATTCGCGCCAATGCCTGAGATCTCATACGGAGGCGCGTGCACCGTTCCGTTCAGCAACAAAGTGTTGCCGACACACAAGATCGCACTCGTCGAGATCACTCTCTGACCATTGATGGCAACTGCTTCGGCACCGGCCGACCACATCGCATTGACAACGGCTTGCACATCTTGCGAGTGGATCACGAGATCATTCACATTGCCGGTCGGAGACGAATCGAGCGAAGAGTCGTCAAGCGTCACCGTGAAGCCGGTGCCTTGAACCGGAACCGTTCCGGCGGTAATCGCGGCTTGCTTGAGCACCTTATTCTGATCAACCAAACCGGCCTGCTGATTCGAGACGGCGGCGCGCTTTTGGTCGAGCTCGTTGCGAAGGTCAGCAACGACGTTCTTCTGTGCCTCATTTTCCTGTTGCTGTCTCGCAATGAGTGCAGTGAGGCGTTGGCTTCCGGGCAAGCGCGATTCAGGGTCGGGCGGGCTCAACTGAACACCGACTACCGAGACAAAGCCCACGACGGCGCCGACGGCAAGGATCAACGGACGGTTGGGCAAGCGCACCTTGCGCACCAGATCAACAACCCTTTGCCGCACCCCTGCGAACCTAGCGCCTGATCCGCGGCCTATCCTGTCTGGGTGGCTGAACAAACGAGGAAGCGTCGCAAGCGCACAACAACAACGGCGTCCACGGTCAACAAGGGCCGGGTAACCGAGAAGTCGCAGCCGAAGCGCTATACCCCGCCGACCCCCGCTTCTTATCGCTCGAGCCCTCGCTGGGTTCCCATCTTCATGTTCGGGTTTTTCGGGCTCGGCGTGATGATGATCATCCTCAACTACTTGCCGAACTCACCGCTTATCCCGGGCGAAACCAGCAACTGGTATCTGCTTGGTGGGCTTGGTTTGATCTGCCTCGGCTTCATCGCTGCTACTCGATACAAATAACAAGCGAGCAACTACACGCGTGTAGTTCTCCCCAGAGTTTTGCCCAGGCTGTGGATAACTTCGGTTAGCCCGCTGCTGACGAAAGCACGACAGCCGCCGTCATTGAGTCAGCACCCGGCAAGACAGCCAAAGCATCGCCGTGACTCACGCGCAGTGCGGCCACTGCGTCGCAAACAGCAATGAGCATCGCCGCACCAGCAGGCAAGCCCGTCGCTAGCGCACCCCCGTCGACATTGACTCTTGCATCCGACAAACCCGAGTCAGCTAAGAACGCAAGAGCTGTTGCTGCAGAACTCTCGACAACGTCGACGCGCGCCAGCGACGCGAGCTCGCGATTACACGAGTCAAGCGCTTCACAGGCAACGGCGTACCCGCTATCCCCGTCGAGCACCGAACCCCCTCGACTTTTCACTGCTTCAATTCGAGCGACCGGCACAAGCCCGCTCCGCTGCAAAAATGCGTCATTCACAATCAGTGCCGCCGCCGCGCCGTCGGCTGGCAATGCGAAGTTGGCCGCTGTAGTCACACCATCAGGAACGAACGCCGGCTCGAGCGCATGCGGATCAACCGCACTTAGTTCATCGGCATCTAAGTCGATGCCAGTGAAAATGTGTTTCTGATTGCGCTGAGGCACAACAATGACGTTGTCACTGCGAGTTGAGGTCGCAGCCTTTGACGCACGCTCATGGCTCAGGTCGACGTATGCATCAAGCACCTCGCGACTAAATCCGTAGCGGTGCGCAATGTTTTCTGCAACGACACCCGGTGGAATCAGACCGCCCATCTCAGCAAAACGTTCATGCACGCCAGGCCCAAAAGGCTTACCAACAGCAACGCCAGTTGTCGCGCCCTGCGGCACGCGCGAAGCAGACTCGACGCCACCTACGACAACAACATCGCAAACACCAGCAGCGACATGCGCGATCGCGCTTTGCAACGCGCCCGCACTCGAAGCACTCGCTCCATCAACGCTGTAGGCGGCGATCGACTCGCTCCACCCGGCACTCAACACCGCGTTGCGCGCAACATTTATCGCTTGCTCACCAACGAGCGATTCGCAGCCAGCGATCACAAGCTCGACTGCCTCGGGCGACACACCGGGCCGCTCGACCAGACGGGCGAATGTCCACGCCAACAGATCAACTGCGTGCCACGTGCCCAGCACTCCATAACGCTGACCAATGGGAGTACGGACTGCGTCGAGCACAAATGCATTCACGTCCCTGAACAGTAGGGCCGCAGAGTCGCCATCGGATCCAACAACTCGGCACCCTGAGTCGCGTACCACGCGACTCAGGGTGCCGAGTTCGGGGGTTGGGTGAAGCGAAAGGCGGGACGCGGAGAGAGGCCCCGCAGGGAAGGGGGCCCTCTCTCTTTGCTCGTTGGGAAACGAATTTGTGACTAGCGCTGAACCTGGCGGCGTGATGCCCGGCCCGACGCCCGAGTAAGAGCAGCGCCCAGCAAGGTGAGGGCTGACCCCAGAAGGGCGAGGTCGAGCGAGTCGGTGCCAGTGCGTGCGAGTTGCGCATCGAGCACTTCAGTCTGAGCAGCCTCAACCTGTGGAACTTCGGGCACTTCGCAAGCGACTCCGCCGTTGAAGGCGTCGATCAAACGACCCTGGTATGCGTAGAAGTTGTTGGAACCTGCAGGTCCAAGCTTCTCGATCACGTCACCCTTGACGAAATCCACTTGGAAGTAGCAGTCAGGCAGCGTGACTTCGAGAGTGTGGGTACCCGGCCCGAACGTTCCGGTCGCCATGTCGAACAACACTTGCTGGCTCGACGTGTTCTCGTTGAACTCTGCGCTTGGCGCTTCATATGAGACGAGCGAAAGCTTCTCGTTCTCGCATCCAGCCGCAATCGTAAATGTCACAAGGACGGTGTCACCAGGCTTGGCTGACGACATGTCGGCGAAGCCAGCAACGCCATTGATTGTGTAGCTGTAGCTCGTGATGTGGGCAGCAACGTCGACCGGGCAAGCGGGAACCGGCGGAGCGGGAGGTGCAGGGGGCGCTGGTGGAGCGGGAGGAGTCGGCGGCGGCGTTACAACGACCGGCGGAGGAGGAGGGTTGTCGACCGGAGGAGGCACATCGCATGTCTTCGTGCCACCGTTGTCGGCTTCGATCAAGTTGAACACTGGCGAGCTGTAGAGCTTGTCGGCAGTGAGGTTTTCGATGACCGGACCAGTGAAGAAGTCAACCTGGTAGTTGCACTCGCTCAAGGTCACGGCGAGGGTGTGCACCTTGCCGTCAGCGGCGAATGTGCCCGACTGGTGATCGATCAACTTCTGCTGAGCAACTGTTGCTATGTCGAACGTGTTGGTTGGTGCTTGGTAAGCAGCGAGGCCAACGGTCGTGTCATCACAACCATCAGCAATCTTGAAGTCGACTTCGACCTTGGCGCCCTCGTAGGTCTTGCCAACCAGGGTGGTCTCGGTCTTGCCGTCGACGCGGTAGACGACGTCGGTTACGCCGTTGCTGCTGTTGCAGGCTTTGGCAACTGCGGCGGCCGCAGCGGCTTGCACATCTTCCTGAGGAACCTGCGCAGGGGCGTCTAGATATTTGTTCTCGAGCGCCTCGAGCGAGCTGTCGGATGCCTGGCCGATCTCACTGTTCGTAGTGAGTGAGTCAGTGATGACACTGGCGTGAGCAACGTTGGCTTGGGCAAGAACGGCGCCGCCAACGACGACGGGAAAGATCAAGAGACGAGAAACATTGGCTCGCAAAGGCACGAAAAAGCTCCTGGAAGTTGGGAGTAACAAAACAACAAAAGTGATTTGCGGGACTTGCCGAGAGCTCGCCTCAAATACTCCTGGCAAGTTCCGCATTTCCAGGGAACCACTCTCCGTGACTGCTGGCAACCCCCTATTTCCTGGGAAAACGCCCCCAGACGCGAAAGAGCCGGGCCCGAAGACCCGGCTCTGACAAGCTTTGCGACCCACCCCAGAGGGGCTCAGGACTTACTTGTTGGGCTGCGGAGTGGTGCGTAGATAGGGCTTGTGCTCGGTGAAACCCTTCGGGAAAAGATCGGCCGCCTGGTCGTTGCTAATCGCGACAGGGATGATGACATCGTCTCCGTCTTTCCAGTCAACCGGAGTCGCCACCTTGTGAGCGGCAGTCAGTTGCAACGAGTCGAGTACACGCAACACCTCATCGAAGTTGCGGCCCGTGCTCGGCGGATAGTTGAACGACAGCTTCACCTTCTTGTCGGGCCCAACAATGAAGACCGAACGAACCGTGGTGGTGTCGGCTGCGTTGGGATGGATCATGCCGTAAGCCTCGGCGACCTTGCGATCGGGGTCAGCAATGATCGGGAAGTTGAGGTCGGTGCCTTGGGTCTCGCCGATGTCGCTCGCCCATTCGTTGTGCGAGTCAACGTCGTCAACCGAGATCGCAATCACCTTTGTGTGGCGCTTGTCCCACTCGGGCTTGAGCGCAGCAACACGGCCAAGTTCGGTCGTACATACAGGCGTGAAATCAGACGGGTGCGAAAACAAGATGCCCCACCCATCACCGAGCCAGTCGTAGAAGTTGAGCTCACCTTCTGTCGTTGGACTGGTGAAGTCGGGGGCGGTATCGCCCAGTTGAATCGCTGCCATTCGTCCTCCTGCAAATTGTTTCCCTAACAAACTAGAGGCTTTTGGACTTAAAGTCGACTTGTTTGGTCAACTTTTAGATCTGCCTCAGTAGATGGGGTTTTGGTTCACTGAACTACGTCTTTCGCCTCCTAGACTCTAGGTGGTCGCCCACGAGAGAGGTACGGGCATGAACGCCAACGAGAGTTCCGCTTCGATTAGCCAAACCCCAGTCACCAAGGCTTCGTGGGTCGTCGACCCAGTCGGCCCGCTGTCAGGTTCGGTGCAAGTCAAAGGCTCCAAAAACGCCGTAACCAAACACATGGTCGCCGCCCTTTTGGGCTCTGAGCCAAGCACCATTCTCAACGCGCCCAACGTCGGTGACGTGGGCATCACGGCCGACATGATGAGTCACCTCGGTGCGCACGTCGAGGTCGACAAAGATCGCATCACGATTGACCCCACTGGTTTGCACGGCGGTCGCGTTCCGGTTTCATTCTCAGGACTCAACCGAATCCCCATCCTCTTGTTGGGGCCGCTGCTGCACAAAAACGGAGAGGCGTTCGTTCCCCTCGTAGGTGGCGATCCAATCGGCCGTCGCCCCGTTGACTTCCACATTGAAGCGCTCCGCATGATGGGCGCAGAGATCGACATCACTGACGAAGGCATTGAAGCGCGGGCTACAAAACTCACCGGCGCAAAGATTCGCCTGCCGTTCCCAAGCGTTATGGCAACCGAAACCGTGCTGTTGGCGGCCGTTATGGCCGAGGGGCGCACGTTGTTAGACAACGCAGCGACTGAGCCCGAGGTGGTCGAGCTCGCATTGTTCTTGCAGCGCATGGGCGCTCGCATCGAGCTTCGCCCCGACCGTCGCTACATAATCGAAGGCGTTCCGAAGTTGACGTCGGCAACACACACCTTGTCAGGCGATCGCATTGAAGCCTTCTCTTATCTGGTCGCCGGTCTCGTAACGAAAGGCAGCGTGCGCGTTTACGGATGTTCACAAGGACGCGTCGTCACCGCTATCACGTCACTCGCGAAAATGGGTGTCGAGTTCGAGATCACTGATACATGGATTTCCGCGCGTGCCGACCGACTGTCGCCGAGCGTTGTTACCACCGACACACACCCCGGTTTCATGACCGATTGGCAGTCGCCCCTTCTTGTTTTGATGACGCAAGTCGACGGGCTTTCCGTGCTGCACGAAACCGTCTACGAAAACCGACTCGGTTACGTCAGTGCGCTGAAAGAAATGGGCGCCGAGATCGAAGTGTTCGACAGCTGCCTCGGTGGTCCTGCATGTCGCTTCTTTGAAAGCAATGCAAAGCACTCCGCTGTTGTGCACGGCGTCACCAAACTTCGCGGTGCCGAGGTGGTCATGCCTGACATTCGCGCCGGGTTCTCATACGTCATCGCTGCGGCGGCCGCCGAAGGGCGTTCGACGCTTTACGACATTCACCACCTCGAGCGTGGCTACCACCAGCCATACGAGAACTTTGCTCAACTCGGTCTGCAGGTGAAGCGCAACACGGGCGAGGCCGCTGCTCACTAACCGGCCTTTGCCGACGCGCTTATTTTGAGTTAGCGCAGGTGCCAAGCCACGGCGTGGTCAACATGATGCGACCGAGAGCTATCCAGGCAGTGCCGTAATAGGTGTTTGCCGTCGACTCGATGCGTTGCGCTTCGTCGAGCAGCATCAGCGATGTGTTGGTGTCGCCCGCGGCATGCGCTCCGGCGGCGGCGGCAACGGCAGCAACAGCTGCTTTGTTGGAATCTTGCGGAGATCCTTCAAGCGACATCTTCGCCGACGAGCGTGACTCGAGCGTCTTGTTGAGAATCGACCAGATCTGCGCCGATTGCTGACGGTCAGTTGGGTCACAACTCTCGGCCAGACGGATTGGCAAACGCACTGCGTCATACGAATACAGCGGAGGCGTGCCTGAGTTGCCAGGAGGCGAAGCTGCCGTTGCTTTGCCGGTCAGGTCGACAGTTGCCCAGTCTGACGGCAAGCGGATCTCGCCACCGTTGGGCTTCAACAACTCAGCGGTACGCGCACGTTCTTCTGTCGAAACGGATTGCCAACGTTGATCACCGGTCAGAGCCAACAACTCTTGCTCGGCGCGAGGCGAGTGATAACTGGGGTTTGTGTAATACGGAAGCGTTGTTGCCCACGGGCCAGCAAGCACGACGGGCTTTCCGTCGGATGTGTACGCAAGTTCGTGATCAGTGATCGCTTTGGCCAACGCCTTTGCTTCGGTGTCGTAACGCTGGTCGTTGAATCGCTTCGCAGCAACTGCCAACGCGCGCGCAGCATCCATATCGGCATCGGTGGCCGGCTGTGGATCGGCGATCTTTCCGTCTTGCCACTTCCACGCCATCAAACCGTTTGGTTGCTGCAGGTTGGCCTTGGCCCAATTCCACGTCGAGTCGAAGCGCGCACGATCACCAATGGCAACTGACGCGAGCATTGCGTAGGCCTGACCCTCGCTCACGACGTCGTTGCCCTGATCGCGACGAACAACACGGCCGTCGGGCTCGACGTAACGGTCCAAGAACGCCGCGGCCGCATCAGACGCGGCGTCAAGCGGCGGAACCGCCTGCTCGGGCTTAGTGCTGTCAGTCACGCTTATGTAGAGGGGTCCGCCAATTGCAATCAGGCCAACAACGAGGATGCCGATGCCAATGAGGACTCGGCGACTCATCCGGCCGCTTCACCCACGCGTACAAGCGACAGGTGTGGGCGGACAGAATCACGAAGGTCGATAACACGCTCACGCTCGACTTTGCCTTGGCCCTTGACGAGCGCCGGCCAGATGCCAGCCGAGATCACCAAGAGGTGCAAGAAGGCGAACCCAACGTTGTTGAGTGTGCCTGGCGTGAAGCCGCGCGAGAGACCGATGATCGATGCGCCCAACAAAATGGCAATCATCACCAACGCCGGTGCGACTGCCTTTACCTGACGGTTCGAGCTGCCCTGCTTGGGCGTGACTACGAACTTGCTCGGGCGACGGAAGATCCAGCGGTAGGCCGCGTGCACTTGAATCCACGCGCTTGCTTCAGCCAGCGCGAAAGCAGAGAACGTGAACGAACCCTGGCCGGCGCGTGTAAGCGTGTAAAGCGAGAGCGCGTAGTAGGGCGCAAAGTGCAAAAGAAACTGGTCTGAGCTGGTCTGTCCGAGGGCCTGAATACCGAAAACCATAGCCAGAACGGGCAACGCCATGTACGTAATGACCGTGAAGCCAGACAAGAAGTAGACAGACGACAGCAAATACTGCGCACGCTGACGAAGGGGCAGCTTGGAGCGCAGAATGCGAGGCAGTGCCGACAGGCAACCGCGAGCCCAACGGTGCTGCTGGCTGACGTAAGAGGCCATGTCTTCGGGGGCAAGACCGCAGGCCAATGTCTCGTTTACGTATGTGGCTTTCCATCCGAGCTCGTTGAGGTGCAGCGACAGCTCGAAGTCTTCAGTAAGCGAGTTGGTGGGGAAGCCGCCAACATCGTTGAGCGCCTTGCGACGGAACACCACGTTGGTGCCGCAGCAGAACATCGTGTTGTGACGGTCTTTGCCCTGTGCGATTGCACCGAAGAAGATCGCCTGCTGTGACCACGAGGCCGCAGCAATCGGGCTCTCTTCGAAGTTCGCGTAGTACTGCGGCGTCTGAACAAAAGCGACCTTCTCGTCGTTGAAGTCGGGAAGAGTTGCCTCGAGAAAATGCGGCAGCGGTACGTGATCGCAGTCCAAAATCAGCACGAACTCGCCCGTCGTAATACCGAGCGCGTGGTTGATGTTGCCGGCCTTGGCACCCTCGTGTTGCTCGCGAGTGATGTAGCCAACGCCATATTGGTCAGCAAGCTGTGCCATCGCCGGACGGTCGCCGTCGTCGAGAATCCACACCTTTATGCGTGCGCCCGTCATCGCCGCTGCACTGGCAACGGTTGCTTCAACGATCTCTACCGACTCGCTGTAGGTCGGGATGAAGACGTCAACTTCGGTAGCGGGTGAAAAATGTGCCGACGGAGCGTGCGTGCGCTTCTTGCTGCGACCCGTCACCGTCCACCAAAAGCCAACGGCTTGAACGATGTTGAAAATCTCAGCAACGATCAGGGCGCCATACAAGTAGGGGTTGCCGACACGACCGGGCTCGAGCAACCAACCGATGTACCAAAACGACGCCACCAAGGCAGCACCGATCAGCACACGAAGTTGCCGTTGACTCTTGCGAGTCGTCTTTGGCGTCCAGTCGACTGGCGGGGCAAGTCGTGAGTCGTTCTGGTCGATCAACGAAGGGATCGGCTGGAGAAGGCTTGTCATTCGAATACCCACACTTCAATATGTTTGCGCTGGACGTGGCTTACAAGAGTTCGGTCTTGCTTCAACCGATCGGTAACTAACTTGACGCGCTCGGCGCTGATCTGACGATCAGAGAACGAGAGACTGTCGACGATGATGATTCGACCTGGTGTTGTCGTTGAGCTCAAACCAGCAAGCAGCGGGTATGACTCGTAACGGGGTGCGTAGTAGTTGACAGTCGGGTCTAGGTAGAACGGCTCGAACAACAACAGGTCGCCAGGGCGCTGATCATTGTTGAGGTCGGTAAGTGTTGCGTTGAAGTCGTAAACGCGTGGGTTGGCACCCGCACGCTGTTCGTCAATGAGACCAACGCCCATTGACGCAACAAGCAAGGTGGTCAAAACGACTGCGGTTGCTCGCTTTTTCGCTACCAAAGTCACACCGCGAGCCAACAAGATCATCAAGACGGGGATGGCACCGGCGAAGTAGCGGAGCTCGAGCACGTCAATGCGCTTGAAAGAAAGAACGAACAAGATTGTCAACGGCAAGAAGATGAGTGCAACAAGCATTGCTGTTGATCGCGAACGACCGCGACCGAGGGCCAACAAGGCAAGCAGCATGCCAACAGGCCACAACGCGTTGAGGTTTCTCATCATCGAGTCGGAGTGATAACCGACGACCGACGACGCCAGACTCGAGAAGACGGTATAGATCGGGCTACCAACTGACGCCGTGCCGTTTGCCTGGTTTGCATCGGCAACGCCGGCTTGACCGTCGAGCTGGCCGTAGGTCATGACCATCAGCGGTGCGAGCAGCATGGCGATACCGATGGCTGAACGAATCCAACCAGCGAAGAGGCGCTTGCCTTCAGGCGTGCCGCGCTGTGTCCACATCAAAATCAAGAAACCGATTTGCTGCGTGAGCACGAAGAAGCTTGCGAAGTAGTGCGACCAGATAACGGCAGCCGAAGCGACCGAGTAAACAACCCACGCCTTCTTGCTACCGCCACGAACGCAGCGCACCTGCGCCCACAGCGCAACCGTCGCAAGACCCATGAACAGCGCATACATACGGGCCTCTTGTGAGTACCAAATGGCGGCAGGGCTAACGGTCATCAAAAGCGCCGCAATGAGGCCAGTGCGACGACCGAAGATTTCGCGAGCAGCTCCGTAAACAAGCGGAATGAGCAACGTGCCAAGCGCCATCGGTGGTGTGCGCACCGCCCATTCGCTAGTGCCAAAAATGCGGAGGTCGGCCCACATGAGCATGTGGAAGAGAGGTGGGTGTGCGTCTGACGTGCGCAGGTACGACAGCATGCGAGTGAAGTCCATCGACGTTTGTGAAACCGTCGTTGCTTCGTCGAGCCAGAGGCCGCGGTGAATCCACAAACGAAGGGCGAGGCCAATGGCCATCAACCCAACGATGACGAACGCGTCGCGGTGGCGAGACAAGATGCCTTCGCTGCGCCAAACCTGACGCTTCGTCCAACCGACGCCCTCCCATGCGGGAGCAGCGGCAGGGACAACTGGGAGCGGCTCGCGCTCGCCACCGGGGGAAGTGTGCGTGTCTACGGCAGTCATTCGCCGTTTTCCGTTCCGTTAAGTATGCCGCTAGCTGCCGAACCAATTCCGCTCGCAACAGGAACGGTTGGATCAGGCTCTTGCGGAGGTGCAGTGACAACAGGGGGCGCAGTCACAACCGGAGCACGCGTTGTGCTGCTCGACTGTGCGGGGAAGTAACTAGAAGATGTTGAACCACTAGTCGTCGGAACAGCACTGGTGGTCGTTGAAAGCGGGCTTGCGTCGGGGCGAGTGGGGGCGGCCGTCGAACGCTGCACTGCAGTCGTCGTCGTCGAGCCCACCGTCGAAACAGGCTTTGTTGCATTGGCTTGGGTGGAAGCCGGAGTGGCAGCGTTGTCAATGTCACTTTGAGCGGCGGCCGCAGCGAACGTGAGCGGCCCCTGGTCTTTGCCTGGCAAAGGAACATTTGGGTCGTTGGCGCGAGCAGTGAGTTCTTTCGGCAACGCGAGTGGATCGTCGATCGAAGTATGGAAGGGCTTCGCGGCTGCGGCGTGCATCAAGAAGACAGCGGTCGCAGAGAGACCCGCTGCCAGTAACCACCCCGTTGCTTCAAATACTCGCCGGCGCGCTTTTCCACGCCGCGGGGCGGCAACTTCAACAGACATCGAATCTCCATAATCGGACATCGCTCGTCGTTCCTTCAAAGAAGCTTTTACGACATTTCGATAACGCTTTGTCACAAAACCTAGTGTGCAATGTGGGTGGCATCCAATCCCAATTCCCAAAATGTAAAAAGTTGTCCGTCTGTTGTTCATCTGGAAACTAAGTAGAAACTACCTGCTCATTGCGGGTGTTTTTTCCTGAATGGATTTAGGCGAGGCGCTTGTGACATCTCGTTCCGCCTTAGCGTCACCAAGTGCATTTCAACAATGAACGTCGATTAGGGACGTAATGTTGCGTGGTTGTAGCATTTTCGTAATGAACAAGTCGAAGACAATTTCGGTCGTTTGCCCCGTCTACAACGAAGAAGCGGGAATCACTGCTTTTTACGAGCGAGCAACCGCTGCGCTCACCGCTCTTGCTCCCGAAATCGGTTACGAGCTCTTGTTCGTCGACGATGGAAGCTCCGACGAATCGGCCAGCATCCTTCGAGAGATCGCCGAGCAAGACCGTCACGTTGCCCTTCTCGAGTTCTCTCGCAACTTCGGTCATCAGCTCGCCGTCACCGCCGGCATCGACCACGCAGCGGGAGATGCTGTGGTCGTAATCGACAGCGATCTTCAAGATCCGCCCGAGGCCATCGCCGACATGGTTCGCCTATGGCAGGAGGGTTGGGACGTCGTTTATGGAAAGCGCACATCACGACCCGGCGAGAGCAAGTTCAAGCTGGTTACCGCAAACGTGTTCTACCGATTCATCAACTGGCTCTCTGACGTCGACCTGCCACTCGATGCCGGCGACTTCCGTCTTATGGACCGCCGCGTTGTCGAAGTGCTCAAAGACGTCCGCGAAGAGAACCGCTACGTACGAGGGCTCGTCTCATGGGCTGGCTTCAGGCAAACAGCTATGCCATATGCGCGTGACGTGCGCTTTGCCGGCGAGACAAAGTATCCACTGAAGAAGATGCTGAATTTTGCGTCAGACGGCATCAGCAGTTTTTCTGAGAAGCCGTTACGTCTTGCGAGTCAACTCGGTGTCGTTGTTACTGCACTTGCTTTTGTTACTGCCGCTTACATCATCGTTGGCAAGATCTTCGACCCGTCGAGCCAGCTCCCTGGTTACGCATCGATGATGGCCGTGGTGTTGTTTCTCGGAGGCGTGCAGTTGCTCACCGTCGGCATTCTCGGTCAATACCTCGGCCGCACTTATCGCGAAGCAAAGCGTCGTCCTCTTTATGTTGTTGCCGATCGCCACAACATTTACGAGCCGGCACGCATCAACCGCATTGTGACGCCAGCCCAAGGCGACCGCATCGTTGACCTGCGTCAGCCCTATGTGCTGCGTGAAAGCGCGACGTGGTCGCGCTCTACTCGTCGCAGTTCTTGACCTAACTCGCCTCGGTTGCGGTTGCCTCGTCTTCTTCTTCGTCGGGAGCGGCAAGGCCGTAACGACGCAACATTTCGAGCGTGAGAACAGAAGAGTCTTGTAGCGCGAGCAGGCCGGCGTACATACCACCGCTCTGCGCGAGTTCAGCGGGAGCGCCTTGTTCGACGACCTTGCCGCCTTGAATGCCGACGATCTTGTCAACACCGGCAATCGTTGAAAGTCGGTGCGCGATGACGAGCGTCGAACGACCCTCCATAAGTCGGTCGAGGGCCTCTTGCACTTCGGCCTCGGCGCGCGAATCGAGCGAACTCGTTGCTTCGTCGAAGATGAGAATCGGAGGACTCTTCAAGACAGCGCGCGCAATAGCTATGCGTTGCTTCTGACCGCCCGACAGACGGACGCCTCGCTCACCAATTTCTGTGTTGTAGCCGTCTTTGAAGCGCTCGATGAAGCGAGCCGCGTTGGCGATACGAGCAGCCTCAGCAACTTCTTCATCAGTCGCATCGGGTTTGCCATACGAGATGTTTTCACGAATGGTGCCGCTGAAGAGCGCTGGTTCTTGGAACACGACGCCAATCTGATCGCGCAACGACGTTTGGGTTACGTCAGCAATTTCAGAACCATCGATCTTGATTGCGCCCGACTCGAGTGAATAGAAGCGCAACAACAAATTGGAGATGGTCGTCTTGCCCTCACCGCTTTCGCCAACAAGAGCGACGCGAGTACCAGGCTCGATGTCGAAACTGAGGTCGTCGAGCACTTCTTGGCCATTTTCGTAGCGGAACGACACGTTCTCGAAGCTGATGCGCCCACTCGTCACATTCAAAGCCTTTGCATCTGGCTTGTCGGTGATCGATGGTTGGGTTTCCATCACTTGGAAGAAGTCTTCTGAGCCCGCCTTTGCTCGCTGCAGCTGGTCAACGATGAACGACAAACCGAACAACGGCCATTGTGCTTGCGTGACGAGCTGCAGCATCAAGGTGAGCTCACCCAGCGTGTAACGACCGTGGTAAGTCTCGATCACGATGTAGGCGTAGATCAAGAAGAACGCCGCGCTCAACCCGAGACGACGAAGAATGTCGTACTTGTGCCAACGTCTCGACTGGGCAGCAGTTTGCGTTTCGATCGAACGACGCTTGCCGGCAAAGAACAAACTTTCTGAGAGCTCACGCGCAAAGCTCTTAACAACACGAATTTGATTGATGCTTTCTACAAAGCGGCCGTTGTTGATGTCAGTGTCGGCATTGATGCCCTGCTGCGCCTCTTGCCAGCTAGCACTCGACTTGCGGGTCATCCATATGTAGAACGGAAACAGCGAGAACAAGACGATGGCGACGGGCCATGCATAAAACGCAAGTACACCAATGGTTATTGCGCTCGACAGGAAGTAGCCAATAAAGCTGTTGGCGGCCGCATTTACCAACTGCGTCACAGTGTTGATGCTGCGCTCGAGTCGGCTAGTCACGCGGCCGGCGATCTCGCCGTCGAAGTATGCGAGCGGCAGTTTGAGCAGATGGTTGTAGTAGTTCTGCGACATCAACGTGTTGAGCTTTGAAGCCAAAATGTCGCCGTAGTAGCCCTGCCAGTTGTCGAGCAGGTTCGCAACGACGCTGATGAGCAAGATGAGCCCGAGTAACCACCAGATCGGTGTGAGGTTGCCAACTTCGAGTGTCTGCTGTTCGACCAATCGGTCGACAATCGACTTGAAAACAAAAGGTGTTGCTTGATTGAGCAGAGCCGTCACCACCACGAAGACCGCAATGGCCGTGTAGTACTGCTTGAGGCTCCACGAGTAGCGAATGAGTTTGAGGAAATCCTGCACGGGGTGCACGCTACCGCCACCCTGTGTCATTGGCGCCATAAGTTGCTTGCATGCGATCGCGCGCCAATCCAGACGTCTACGAACTTGACGGCCTAATTGCGAGCAGTGGATTTTCGAGCGGGCACCGAATCGTCGTGGGGGTCTGGAATAGCGGGCCGCTTGGTCCGATGGTCGACGTCATGTTGGCTGACCCATCGAACAAACGTCTGCTGATTGCACCGAACGAGAGGGTGGCTGCGTTCGTGTCGGCGATATACGAGTTCGACGACGTACAGATCCTCGACGACCTGACTGCCACCGCTGACGGTCACTCGCTTCAACTCACTTCGACTCGACTGAAAATGCAGCTCGAGAGCGGCCGATCGATCCCGATCCCGCTGCTCGCTCTGCGTCCGCCCTTGGTCACGCGATTCATCGAGAGCCCAATCGCAAAACGATTGCTCAAAGTCGAGACCTTCGGCGTGACGAGCAGGGGCATCACTGAGTGGTACCGAGCGTCTCGCTATCAGCGCGTCAAACGTGCGCACGCAACTCTCGACGGCGTCGATCTCGGCAGCATTCGTCCGTTGACACCACCACTTAGAGTCGGATTCAGCGAGCCGCCTCTGCGACCGTCGATAGTAAGCGTGAGGCCACGATTGCATGATCCGACGGCTCGTTTGAGCGACCTTTTCGGCCACTAAAACGTTCCACCACCAGGCACTTCAATTGGCGAGCAAAGTTCCTTGCTTTTCCTTAAGCTACGCGAACAATGTCGGCCACCGAATCGCACGACCTGCCTGAGTTCAGCCCGCTCGAGCCAGATCCGACAATGTTGTCGACGGCGCGTGCAGTCAGCGATAGCGCTTCGCTCGAAGAGTTGACGCGCCCCTTCCTCGAAGTGCTGCACGGCCTCACAGGTCTCGAGAGCACTTATCTAACCGAGGTGCGAACCGAAGACAACGAGCAAGAAATTTTGTTTTCCGACAACCGGGGTCAGATCAACATTCCGGAAGGTTTGACCGTCGACTGGCACGACACGTTGTGTCGTCGGGCCCTTGAGTCGGGTCAGATGTGCACATCAAACGTCGAAGTCGACTTGCCCGGCAGCCAAACAGCACAAGAGCTCGGGCTCGAAACATACGTGAGCGTGCCGGTCCGCAACTCTGAAGACGAGCTGATGGGCACGTTGTGTGGCGCAAGCGGGCGCTCGGTCGATGTGTCTCCCGAAGTCACAAATGTGATGGAGATGCTTGCCCGCCTAATTGCAAACCAATGGGAACGCGATCGGGTTCACGCGCAGGCGCTGCATCGCGCAGAAACAGCAGAAGAGCGCCTACGTCAACGCGCGGCATTTCTAGCCGAAGCCGAACACAAGCTGAAGTCGCCGTTGACTGTCATCAGAGGTTGGTCTGACATGCTTGCGGAAGGCGGCATGTCATTCAGCGACGACGATAAGCAGCGCGCATTTCAAACACTTCAGCGCGCTTCGCGTGACGCAAGCCGCCAACTCGATGAATTGCTGGAAGAAGCGCGCAGCGAGGTTCTGACCAATCAACTTACGATCGAGCCAATCGAGGTCGGTCCGGTCGTTCATGATGTTGCTGCGCAACTTTCGGGGGTGGGCGCGCGATCGGGTCACACCGTCGTCTACAACCCTGGCCCAAAGGCTCGCATCAAAGCCGACCGTGAAGCGCTTTGGCAGGTCCTTTGGCATCTGGGTGAAAACGCAGTGAAGTATTCGCCAGACGGAGGGACGATCACGTTCGACTACTCCGTCGATGCGTCACAAGTCGCAGTTCGCGTAAGCGACGAAGGTCTTGGCGTGCCTGATGACATAGACGTTTTCGAGCCGTTCACCCGCGGCACGTCTGAAGAAATGAAGGGCATACCCGGCACTGGTCTTGGGCTACACATCGTGCGCAACCTGCTTCACGCAATGCAGGGCACTGTGCGCGTTGCTCGACGCGATCCCAAGGGCTCAGTGTTTGACGTAACTCTGCCGCTTACTGACGCGTAATCGATTAGCCAAGCTTTAGCTGTGTCATTGAGAACGTTGCGTGCTGCGGATCAGCCACGACAGCCGTTCGCATTCCAGCTGCATCGCGCGACGGCACAACGACTCGCCCACCCAGACGCTCAACCGTCTTAGTCGCCCAATCAACGTCGCGAACCCAAAAGTCAACATTCCAATAACTCGTCACATCGTCGTTCGCAGCAAGCACAGCGACAACGTCGCGTGGCACTGGTTGCTGAGGCTCGCCACCGACATATCCGGGCAACCGCGCCAAGGTCATCGAATCGAAGTCGTCGTACGTCCACCCAAATACGTCTGCATAAAACGCTTTTGACGTTGCTAAATCAGGTGTGTGCAGCATGCTCATCGCCCACGCGCTTGGCTCGTTGACTGTCTGTGCACCTTGACGCGACTCGGCTTGCCAAAGACAAACAATCGCGTTGGTTGGATCTGACACGACACCTAAACGTCCGGCGGGTGAAGCATCGAACGGATCAATCAAGCTCTTTCCGCCTGCTAGTTCAGCCTTTTCGAGCGACGCTTCCACATTCGTGACCGCGATCTGCGTTGCCCAGCCAGCGCTTACACCTGGCGGACTTGGCGCGATGCCAGCAACTTCGCGATCGGCTTTTCTCGCAACAAAATACTCGCCGAGCGACCCTTTTGGCATCGGACCCGAGCCAACAAAATTCCAATCAAAGAGCTGTCGATAGAACTCGAGTGCTCGCGGCACGTCAGGCTCTAAGCACTCAACCCAACAAGGCACACCAGCGGGATACTCGTCGCGTTGACTCATGAGCCTCGGCCTTCCTGATCCGGTTAAGGATCGCTGAGAGTTCCGTAAGTTAATCCCCAGACACTATGGGTTGGAAACCAACGTTCACTACGTTTGACATCGCCGGGTTCGGTACTTCGCGACCGAGCTCGGCGCCAAGCAAACAAGAAGTGATCGGAGCTTCGCAATGACGTGTATGAAGTGCAACGGTTCGATGAAGTCGTACGAACGCAACGGCATCACAATCGATCAGTGCAGTGAATGTCGAGGTGTGTTTCTTGATCGCGGCGAGCTCGATCGACTCATTGATGCAGAGTCGCAAGCGTTTCCAGCCCCAGCACCCCAACAGCCTGAATACGCGAACAATCAGCGCGAACGGTCATATAACGACTACGGCTACCGCGATGATGGCTACTCAAATCACGGTTACAAAAAGAAGAAGCGTGGGTTTCTCAGCGAGATCTTCGACGACTAACTCGTCGAGTTAGTTCAAGATTTGGCAACAGCACCGAGGTCGATGACCGTGTTGCCGCTGTTTCCGCCCGACTTCTTCTTTTCAAGAACGTCTTTACCGTGACCCAGCGGAACCGCAACTGGGTAATCGCCGGTTACGCATGCATCGCATAGACCACCGCGCGGAACACCGATTGCTTGACGCACGTTGTCCATACTCAAGTACGCAATGCTGTCGACACCCAAGTAGGTGCGCATCTCTTCGAGATCGAAGTTGGCTGCAAGTAACTCAGCTTTCGTTCCAACATCAATGCCGTAGTAGCAAGGCCACTTATAAGGCGGCGCTGATACACGGAAATGGATTTCGACAGCACCTGCTTCGCGCAACATGCGAATAACCGCGCGTGGAGTTGTACCTCTCACAATCGTGTCGTCGACAACGATCAATCGTTTGCCCCGCACGTTCTCTGTAAGTGGACTCAGCTTGCGTCGCACTGCAAGCTCGCGATCGGCCTGATCGGGTGAGATAAAAGTGCGGCCGATGTAGCGGTTCTTGACCAGACCTTGAGTAAGAGGAATGCCGCTCGCATTCGAGTAACCCTCGGCAGCGGGCAAGCCTGAGTCAGGAACACCAATGACCACAGTTGGAACACCGTCGTCGGGCGGGGGTGGCGCCGTCTTGGCCAACAACTCGCCCAAACGGCGGCGAACACCGAAGTTTTGCTTGCCGTAAAGCATGCTGTCGGGGCGAGCAAAGTAAACGAACTCAAAGAAGCACAAGCGCGGATTGACACGCTCGGGCGGGAACGGATGCAACGAACGCATAGCCCCCTGCTCGACGACGATCATCTCGCCAGGGTCGACTTCACGCACGAACTGCGCACCCACCGTGTGGAGAGCAGCGGTCTCGGAAGCAAAGACCCAACTCTGGTCGTCTAGGCGACCCATACAGAGCGGGTGAAAACCGTTGGGATCACGGAAAGCAATCAATCGCTCGTTGTCGAGCATGACGATGCTGTAAGCACCTTCGAGCTTGGGGATCACATGCATCAACGCGTCGACGAAGTGGTCACCCTCTTCTTCGCCTTCAGGAGATGCCGACGAAAGCTTCTCGACCTGCTGCGAGATCAACTCAGCAACCAACTCGCTGTCTGAGGTGATGATGCCAGGCAAGATGCCGGCCTCGTCGGCCAACGCTGCGGTGTTGGTGACATTGCCGTTATGCGCAAGGGCAAACGCCATCGAGTCATTGGCACGGAAGCACGGCTGCGCATTGCGCCACTCACTCGAACCAGTAGTCGAGTAACGAGTGTGGCCGATTGCAATGTGGCCACTCAGTGAATTGAGCTTGTGCTTGTCGAACACCTGAGTGACGAGGCCCATGTCACGGATAACCGTGATCTCACTGCCGTCGGTGACGGCCATGCCAGCAGACTCTTGTCCGCGATGCTGCAAAGCAAACAGCCCGTCAAAGGTGATGTGCGAGACCGACCGACCCGGCGCAACGATGCCAAAAACGCCGCACTCTTCGTGAATCTCGTCCTCGGCCAATTTGAGTCTCCGTCCCCTTGGTCATTTGAGGAATCTGGACCCGAACGTGATTGCTGGGCCCAGATGGAAGATACCCGAACCCAGCGACATATATGTACTCGTCTGACCGCCGTTTGGTCAGGGTTGAAAGGTCAAGGCTGAGCGACCTGACGACCACGATTGTCAGCGGCCGCGGGGTCGTTGATGTAGTTGTTCGTCCATTGCGCCCAGCCTGGTCCACGCGAGACGTAACCCGGCCCATATCCTGTTCCGCTGAAGCGGTTGTTGTTGGCCTTGACGTTGGAATAGGCAGCGTTGGTGGCTTCGAGAGCAAGTTGATATCCGGAGCCTTCAAGCAGGTTGCCCTCGACGACAACGTTGTCGATGTCACCCGCGTAGGTCTGGATGAAGAACGCACCAGTTGCGTTTTGCGAGTCACAGTCGAAGCGATTGTTGACCACAACAAGCTGTCGGCTTGGCGTGCCGCTCGCATCAAAGTCGCGGATCGTGAAAGCGTCGCTGTGATTTCCGTTTGTTGCTGGGTCGCCCCATGCGCGCATCGCGGTGACGTAATTGTGTTCAACGCGACTACTCAAGTGATCGCCCGTATTGAAGAGAGCTATGCCGCTTCCAACGTCATGCACATAGTTGTTCGACAAGTTGGCCACGCCGTGAAAGCCACTCGTCCAGGCAGCAAGGTATTCGGTGAGCAGCGATCCATCGATCTCAGAGTCACGGATGGTCACAGTCGCTTGTGTCAGTCCGCCGGTGTTGTAGTTCGTGGTCGAAACGATTGGCAGACCCTGACCTACGCTCGTTGGCTGGATGCAGCTGCGCTCGATAGTGATGTTGCCAGCCGACAGATTGAGGCTCGAAGTCACACGCTTTTCGGTAATGGTCGTTCCCGCTGGAACGAACTCATCGCCTGCGTAAACGGGAAGAGACGCACACTTGAGGCCCTTTGACGCAAGACCTGTGTTGGTTGCGTTTACTTGCCACCCATAGCCCGTTGTTGAAGGCATGGTCGTGGTCGTACGAACGGTTGTTGATGTCGAGACAGGAATTGTCGTCGGCACCCGCGTCGAGGTTGTAGTTGGAAGTGTTGTTGGCACCGATGTCGAGCTCGTAGTAGTCGGACGAGTGGTCGTAGGTGTCGACGTCGTTGATGTGGTCGATGTGGTCGACGTGGTCGACGTATTTGTCGGCGGCGCATTGCGCACAGTGAAACGTGCGGTGAACGTGCGAACGGCTGCATTGCTCAGCGTTGCAACCGCACGAAGCGAGTGACGGCCGTCAGTGAGAGTTTTCGTGTCGAACGCGTTTGCCGATCCATCGGCCGCCGTGCGAGCTAAGTCGTATGGCGCGTAGTTCTCAGTGCTTGCCGGCGTTGTGTCGACGTCGAGATAGAAACGAACCGATCGCACGTTGGTGCGATTGAGGTAGATGTAGACATCGCCGCTGAGCGTCGCTCCGCCAAGTGCAACAGCAGCAGAGCGGTCGGCTGATTTAGAAACCGCAAGAGGCCTAGTCGTGTCAGCCGACGCCGTGGCCAACGTCGTCGAAACCAGTGCAACCGTGGCGACAGCCACCGCAACCACAACTCGGCGCCGCTTGAAGAACCTGAATACCTCGCTAATCGCCACGACTCTGAATGTCCTTCCCGCTCTCATGGGTTGATGCCCGTGCGCCCGATTTGTCGGCATCGCATCATGATTCAGGTTGTCATCGATGCGCCAGCTGGCAAAGCGTTTTGTGCAGTTTCAAGAGAATTCGCAGCTCGCGAGGCGTGGCGAAGTCATACTTCTGCGATGGACTCGTCACGCGAGCTAAGGCGCTCGGCCGGCCTAGTCGCCTTGCTGGCGTCGAATCTCTTCCCCCTCTTGGGACTTCTCTTTTGGGGATGGAAGCCAGGGGACCTGCTGGTTCTCTACTGGCTAGAGAACGTAGCGATCGGTTTGTGGTCGGTGGCAAAGATCGTGACTGCCAAGAACATGCCGATGGTGATGGTGGCCGACGATGAGCTCTCCGAACTCAACGCACGCATGCCTCAGTTCATGTACGCAGTGCCCTACTTTCTCGCTGCGTTCTTTTGCGTGCACTTCGGCATGTTCACCATGGTGCACGGCGTGTTCACGTTCTTTGTCGCAAACCAGATCGGCATGAAAACCAGCATTGCGTATTGGTTTCTTGCGTGGCTCGGGTTCGTTGCGAGTCACGGCGTGTCGTTCTTCAAGAATTGGATGCCTTCGGAACGTTTCAAGACAACTCCGATGCAAGCAATGCAACAGCCTTACGGTCGAATCATTGTGCTGCATCTCGCCGTGCTCGGAAGCGGCTTCTTGATCGCACTCGCGAACTTTGACAGCAATGCGCCTGCCTATCTGTTGCTCGCACTCAAGACGGCGCTCGACATCAAGCTGTATCAACGAAGCCATCGCGACGATGCCCCACCACCCGCCGTCCAAAGCCCTGCTTAGTCTTCGTAGAGCTCAACCCGTTCTAGAGCTCAACCATCGTTCGACTGAGCGGCTGACGACGTGCTTCCTTTACCGCTAACAACTCTTCTGGGGTGGGCGCCCACCGGCCATCGCGCCAACCAGGCGCGGCACGAAGCGGCTCTGGCTGCTCGTAGGCGAAAGTCGTGCGCCGCTCAAAGTCGGCATAGACATTGCGCGCCAGACTCGATGGGTACTGCTCGCGCCACGGCTTGAACGGCGTTGTGTAATGAACGATCTTGGCGTCGACCAACTCTTTCACCTGTTCGTCGTTGCTGTGGCCAAGCCGGGCTAGGCGCGAGAAGCGCCGATTGTTCCAAGCTTCGGGTGAACCAAGAGTGCTTGGGCACACATCCGTCCAAGCGTTGGCAAAAACCAGATTGAGTGCATCTTGATCGAGAAAACTGAACCGGTGAATGAAGTCGCGCGCAGTTACGCTCACTTGATAGGAAACGCCTAAGCCGCGCCATTGCTCGAGGTCGCACACCAGTACACCTGAATTGAAGTACGGCTCGCTGCCATCAAATGTTCGCGCGCCCCACTCGCCTTTTAGGTTCGCCGCTTCAAAGTTTGAGTAGAAGTCGGTGACGGCACCAACAGGCCGACCCTTTAGGTCTTTCGCCGCCAGCTCAGCAATGTCAGAAACACAAATGGTGTCGCAATCCATGTAGACAGCCTTGTCAACAGCCGGCAAAAGGTCGCCACTGAATGCTCGCAGCCACGCGGCCGACGTGAGGTCAGCAATGCGTCCGGTGCCTCCGCTGAACGATTCGATCTTTGATCCTCCGTAAACGAAATCGATCGACGCCTCCGGCACGGAGTCGGCGATGCGTTGTTGACCCGCTGAACTCATTTTGTGAATGACGTGAAAACGAATGTCTGACGGGCTTTTCGCTGTGTCATGCACTGAGCGAATTGCGGTAGCCATCGGACGAACAACGTTGTCGTCGCCCGTCAAGATGACGTGTACTGAGGAGCTGCTCACGATTGGAGGTTGTCATCGTGCCGCAAGCAACGCAAATCAAAGATTCGTTAAGTTTTCTCGCTCATTTGCAAGGTCGCCGCTGTGCGCTCTCGTTGCACTCGACCGCGCGCAACATTGTAAATACTTTGTTAACGGCTGTTCTCGTGCTGGGCACGTAGCGCGGCGATACGCTCTCTCGACATGGCTGAGTACTTGGCGTTTCTCAGAGGAATAAATGTCGGTGGCAAGGCCCTAATCAAGATGGCTGAGCTGAAGGCCGCTCTCGAAGAGACCGGGTTCGACGATGTGCACACTTACATTCAGAGCGGAAACGTCTTCGTATCAACATCGCAACGAAGCAAAGCCAAAATTGCGAAAGACATCACGACAGCAATCGACAGCGGTTTCGATCTCGATATCGAAACCGTCGTGTTCACAAAGAAAGAATGGACGTCCGTGGTTCAGACCGCCCCCAAGTGGTGGGGCAAAGACGCACAGTGGAAACACAATCTCTTGATCTTGTTGCCACCATTCAAGATGAGTGACGCGTTGAAGTCGGTGGGCACGGCGGTCGAGAAGATTGAGTACATCGAAGGCGGGACGGGTGTGGTCTACGCAAGCACTTCGTGGGATGCATTCACGCGCAGCACGATCGGAAAACTTGCCGCCAAGCCTGTCTACAAAAGAATGACTGTGCGCAACTACAACACGGCGACCAAGCTGCTGAAACTGTTTCGCTAGGTCGCAGCCGAGCTCAGACTGAACGGCCAGCTCAGCAAAATTGGCTTCAGTCAGCCCGACCCGAAGTCGAGGTTGAGAAGGTGGCATCTCGACCTTATTCGTGTCCTCACTGTTCCGCCTTCGTCCGCTTTGACTGGACCGACAATTGCGGAGCTTGCGGACAACCGTTGACAGCTCCCGAACCTGCTCAGCCCGTTAGTCCTGCTCAGAACGGCTGGACTCCGACGGGTTATGCAGCGCCAAGCCAACCATCGTCCGGGCAGCACTGGGGCCCTCCTGCCGGCCCAGCCCCGATGTACACGAACGCCAGCAAGACAGGTGCGGGAACCAAAATCGCAATCGTGCTGGGTGTTATTGGCGCCGGATTCGTTTTGCTCGTTGTCATCTGCGTGTTGGCCGTCGTGGTGCTTGGCGGCGCAGACCCGCAAAAGTTCTCGAGCACGATTGAAGATCCCGCTGCATTGGGCACGACCGACACAAAGCCCGACAAAGCAACCACTAGTGATGCTCGTGAACTCGCATCGCAATACAAGCTCGACGACGCGGCATTCGACAGACGATGGGTATCGCTCGAGCCCGGAATCAGCTACGCGTCAGCAGAAACACTTGCGCAACCGAGCCCGTGCTTTCCTGACGACCCACAAATGAATGCGATCGCGCTCGCATTGTCGGAGTACAGCTACAACCTCGATGATGACGGCCTCGAAGGCGGACACATTGCTTACGCAACACAAGTGATGGCTTCAGATGCCGACGCAGCACACCAGTTCGAACGCGTGTCGAGTTCTGCTTACGAAGCATGCGCAATGCGATATGTCGCAGAAAAGTATGGAAACTACGGCAGCGTAAGAGGCTTAACCATCGAGCGCATCACGCGAAACCTGCCGACGCAACACACTGGTTATCGCGTGAAAGGTTCGGTTGTCACCAGCGACGCTCAGGTTGGGACGTTCACTCAAGACATCGTGTTTCTCACGAAAGGACACGTGCGCATTCGCATGGTCATTGACGACGGTTGCAATTGCGATCTCGGTCCCATTCCTGACAAAGAACACGTCATCAGTGAAGCTGCAAAGCGCCTAAACAGCGTTAAGCAGTAGCCACCACACGGCTAGAACAACGACAGCGCTTCACTTTGCGGGGCTGCTGCTGTAGCTGCTTTGCGCACTCCGGCCAGAACCTCATCTGACGACTTCTTCAACTCGTCGTCAATGCGCCGCGCTGTTGAACTCACAGCGAGAGCTCGATTGTTGATGCCAAGTAAGCGGATTCCATCTAACGACGTAACGCGCGACAACGCCACATAGCCGAGGCCATCTACAAACGCTCGTGATAAGTCGATCTCGGCTGCAGATAGCGACATTCCCTGGCTTTTATGCACTGAGATTGCCCAAGCGAGACGCAAGGGAACTTGCGTAAGAGATGCGATCTTGCGTCCGCGCGCATCTTCGGTAGCCCAAGACTGTGGCTCGACAACGATCTCGGCACCGCGATCGGTCTTGACGCGCGGCTTTCCCTTGTCGATGTCGACCACTGTTGCCAACGTGCCGTTGACATAGCCCTCGGGCATGTTGTTCTTCACGAACATCACGGCGGCGCCAGGTTTCAGCGTGAGCACGTCGGGCGCAAGACAACTGTTGCGCAAAGGATCAACGAGTTTTTCGTTGCCGCTTGTGACCATTTCGAAAGCATGGGCTTTGCCCGCGAGTTTCTCTAGCTCTACAGCGTTAACTCGATCAACGTTGACGTTGTGAGTATGCAGTCGCGTCGGAATGACGTCTGTGTGAAGCTCCGCATTCAAACGTGCTTGCAGATGCTCAAAGTGATCGGCTTCAATTTCACCGGCTCGAACTGCTGTGAGGATGTCAACAAGCGAGTCGTCTGTTTGTCGATGCTGTTCCGAGAGGTACAGCACGTTGAGCCCGAGTTCTTCCCACGCGTCGGTGCCGTAGATAAACGACGCTTCACCCCCACGCGTCACGGGCGGCAGTTGAAAAAAGTCTCCGCACAAGACAACCTGCAGGCCACCAAAAGCAAGCTTGTTGCCCTTGACGCGCTTGCATACGGCGTTGGCCGCTTCGAACGTTGCCGGGTGCAACATAGAGATCTCGTCGATAACAAGAACCTGCGCCGAACGAATGCGACTCGACACCCACGACTTTTCGGCGATGTCAGCAATGTCGGCAGAACTGTAGCTATCGCGTACACCCAGACCCGCCCAGGAATGCAGAGTCATGCCGCTGATGTGTGTGCCCGCTATACCCGTCGACGCTGTTGTGGCAACGGTCTTCTTGGTTCGAGTGGTGTTGACGAACTTACGAAGCAACCAACTCTTACCGGCACCAGGCGGCCCTGTAAGGAAACAATTGAGACCGGTGTTTAAGACCTCAAGAGCGATCGCTTGGGTCATCGAGTTATGCGCTTCTAACTCGGCGTTCAAGTCGATCATCTGGTCATTCTCTCATCCGATCGGCCTCAACTCACAGACCTCCAGCTGAGAGCAGCTGCTCGCACGACATCTCGGCCAATAGAATCAGTGGCTATGGCTGTTCTGAATCGTGCCACCGTTGCGCCTTTGCGCATCGGCCCACATGAGGTGCGCACGCCGGTAGTGCTTGCACCCATGGCGGGAGTGACAAACGCTTCGTTCCGTCGACTTTGTCGAGAGCACGGCGAGGGTATCTACGTGTGTCAGATGGTGACGTCGCGAGCTTTGCTCGAGCGTTCACCCGAATCAATGCGCCTTGTCACGTTTGACACCGACGAACAACCTCGAAGTCTGCAGCTATATGGGGTTTGATCCAGCGACGATTGGCGCAGCAGTGCGCACGGTCGGCTCAGAAGACATTGCCGATCACATCGATCTCAACTTCGGATGTCCAGTCGCCAAAGTGACGCGGCGAGGCGGTGGCGCAGCATTGCCATGGAAGCTCGACTTGTTCACGATGATCGTGCGCGCCGCCGTTAAAGAGGCTTCGCGATTTGGCATCCCAGTCACCATCAAGATGCGCAAAGGCATCGATGACGACCACATCACTTATCTCGATGCAGCGCGTTCGGCGCAGGCCGAGGGGGTCGCAGCGATCGCGCTTCACGCGCGCACTGCCGTACAGCACTATTCGGGTCACGCCGATTAGTCAGCGATTGCACGCCTAAAAGAAGTCATTACCGATGTTCCGGTGCTCGGCAACGGAGACATTTGGAGCGCCGAAGACGCTCTCGAGATGATGCACGAAACCGGATGCGACGGTGTTGTTGTTGGGCGTGGATGTCTAGGACGTCCGTGGCTCTTTGCCGACCTACAGGCAGGCTTCGAAGGTCGCAGCGATCGCGTGCGGCCGACACTCGGCGAAGTCACAAACATCATGCAACGCCATGCCGCACTGCTCGTCGAAAGTCACCACAATGAGCTCGCTGGTTGCAAAGACTTTCGCAAACACGTTCCTTGGTATTTGAAGGGCTACATGGCCGGACGCGAACTGCGCGCCGCACTTATGTTGATCAACTCGCTCGATGAGCTTCGAGAGCTGTTGTCACAGTTGAATCCAGCTGAGCCTTACCCAGGCGAGGCAGCGGAAGGTTCACGCGGCCGACAAGGTGGGCCGAGACGCGTGTCACTTCCTGACGGCTGGCTCAACGACACGCAACTATCGCAACAGACCCTCGCGATGATGCGCGACGCAGAAGTGTCGGTCTCCGGCGGCTAAGCGTGACCAACTAACACGCGCATAGCCGTAGGCTCGACACTCATGTGGTCACCGCAAACTGCTGCCAGAATCGTCAAGGCACTTGCCTTGGTTGAGGCATTTACCTGGGCCGGCTTACTTTTCGGCATGTTTCTCAAGTACGTCACAAAGACAACTGAATTGGGCGTACATATCTTCGGACCGCTCCACGGCACGGTGTTCGGCCTGTATGTGATGGCTGTTGCCGTTGCTATTCAGCCGTTGCGCTGGAGCGCGCGAGTAGCTGCCATTGCGCTTTTGTCTGCAGTACCACCGCTTGGCACGCTCGTATTCGAACGATTCGCACAACGCTCCGGACACTTCGGCGCGCCCGTTCGATAATTTTCAATGCGTTACACATTGTTGCTCGAGTAGGTCTGCGGCGCGAGCGCCAGACCAGTTCCACGAAGTCCATTTGGTTGAACGAGCGTTAGGCATCGAGCACAGGCGCATCACGATCGTCGTGCGTTCTTGCTCGCTGACGTTGTCAAGCGAACCGATGAGCGCGGGTATCGAATCATCTGACAATCCGCTGACGTAGTACGGATCGAAAGGGGCGCCCTGTCCCGCCAGTTGTCGATCGACGTTGCGATTCACGACAAACGCCTCGGGGTTGACGATGTTCAAGACGAGCAAGACCACTAATGCGAGCGTTGCCGATGCGCCGACAAACCAATTGCTGTTGTGACTTTTGACCATGCTGATGCCCAAGAGCACGAACACGCCAGCAATCAGAAACGCAAAGATCGTTGAGTACAGACGCAACATCGTCAAGCCGTAGGCGTCTTCATAGAGCGCTAGGCGTCGCACCGCGACCGCAACGATCGCGAGTGTGAGTGCAATCGCAGCGATCGATAACACCCGAAACCAGACTCGATGCTTGTCGCTCGACAGCGCAGTCGTTGCTCGCGTCGCCATCAACACAAAAAGTGTGATTACAGCAACGGCAAGCAATTGGAAGAAGCCTTCTCGGGCGTGTTCGGCGTAGGTGAGTCCGGCGGTCTTCAATACACGGTCAGCGCCTCCAGCCCACACGACGACCTGCGAAGCGACGAAGGCGGCGAATAGCGCAGTGAATGACCCGATGGCTATTAGACCTTCAGTCGCCCCAATACGAACATAGGTAGGCGGATCGTCCGGCGCGGCGGCCGAGACAGAAATGCGCACGAGTGTCGCGAAAAGCCATCCTCCGATGATGATCAAAACGATGTGGCCAACGGCGTCGCCAATGCTCAAGTTGAAGTCAAAGAACGACGCGAAAACGGCATCGGATGAAACAAGTAGCGCAAGCACAACCAAGAACGCTGGCGCGATAAGCAAGACGCCGCGAATGATTGGCACCACGTTGCCAACGCGTCCTCGCGAGAGCAGTTTGACGAACGGCTTCGTCACGAACGGCACTGTCAGCACGAACTGCGCAACGGCGAGCGCACTACGCACGACGACACTCGGCACGGTTAGCGAGAACGGTGATCCACCTTTCCCAAACGAAGCGGCCGAACAAAGCAGAAGCGACGTTGCGAGAACGTCAAACGGAAGTAGCCACGGACTTGTTCGTACCGAAAGCCAAACGGCGAACACCGGCACGCTCGCTGCACAGATCACCAGCCAGCGCGAGCGGGTGGGCCACGCCGCTACGACAAGCGCGACCGCTGCCGTCGAGAACAGGATCGTCGTCAACACCCCAATGTCGCTAACCCGAAGAGCTTGATCGAATAGCAGGCCCACCGCGAAAACGAGAAGGACTGTTTTTGCTGTCGCCGGACGGTCAACGCTGAGAAGTTTCCCGACAAAGCCGGGGGTCGAAATGGGCTCGTGGCGATCAGTGGCTTCCATCAGACGATCCATCGATAGTTTTTAGGCATCGACTGAGTATCATCTGATACCTATCGATTGTCAATAGGTTTGTTTTTCCTCGCTCTGTTAATTGATCCATCAGGCGAATGCTGGCACTCTGCTTGAAAGGGGTTTAGCCACTTTCAGTGTTGGGAATACCACTCGTAGCTTTTACGTCGAAAGGACTATCTATGACTATCGGTAGCGGCATTTTCTTGGTGGCCGTCGGCGCAATCTTGCGTTTTGCTGTTTCAGCCTCCGTGGCGGGCGTTGACCTTGATGTGGTCGGCGCAATCCTGATGATCGCCGGCGCCGTCGGCATCGTGATCGGTCTGTTCATGATGACCACAGCGCGCACCCGTCGTGCCGGCACCGTTGTTACCGAGACTCACGAAGTCAGGTAACCCTCGCTAGTTCAATAAGAGCGGCACTCATTCATGCGATGAGTGTCGCTCTTTCGCGTCTGCGGCCGCGCCGCTACGAACTTCTAGTCTGAGGCGATGAACGCAACGCTGACGGCGCTCTCTGGCGTCAAAGTCGGACACGCAACTCGCCCTGAGAAGCACACTGGCGTGACCGTCGTGTTGTTCGACGAACCTTTGCCTGTTGCCTATGCGTGTTATGGCGGGAGTCCTGGAACCTTGAACACCGACGCATTGCGCGGCGACCGAGCCGGTGCGAAAGCCAACGCCATCTTTATTTCTGGGGGAAGTTGGGCCGGGCTTCAATCAGGAGCGCGCATCGCAAGCGATCTGATTGAGATGGGCAAAGGCTTCAAGCTGCACAAGATCATCAACCCGAACGTCACCGGCGCAATAGTCCTTGATCTCGGCACTCGCGTCGAGCAGTTCGACCCAAACATTGCGTCGGAGGCCGTGCGTGATGCGTCAACCAACGCTGTGCCACGCGGGAATGTTGGCGCAGGCACCGGAACGGCCGTCGGTAAGTTTCGCTACGCAAACCAAGGGACAACGATCGCCGGAATGAAGGCCGGCGTCGGATGTGCTCGCGTTGATCTGCCCAACGGGGCGTTTGTTACGTGCTTGTCAGTTGTGAATGCCGTCGGCAATGTCGTCAACCGCGATGGCAGTGTGCTCGCGGGCAATCGCAAACTCGACGGCGAGGGGTTTGAAACATTTTTGGGCGCGGCTGAATACTTCGCCGACCCCGCCAACACCACGATCTCGATCGTTGGCACAAACGTTGCGCTCCCAAACGCGAGCGCGTACGAACGAGTTGCTCATGTCGCGACACACGGACAAATTCGCGCCATTAATCCCGTGAACCTCGCAATCGATGGCGACACCGTTTTTGTGTTCAGCACCGAGGAGGTTTCTGATGTCTTCCCCGAAGGAGTCGGCAACCGCTTGCGAGACTCAAGCTGGCCAAACCTCGACATTGATGTCGTCGGGCAAGCAGCAGCCGAGGCGGTACAAGAGTCGATCTACGACGCATGCAGAAGCGCGGAGGGCATCGAGTTCGACTCCGCCCTCGATGGAGTGATTCCAAGCTGCTCTGACTAACTCTGCGAGTTCGTCAGTGACATCACTCGCGGCCACAACGACGCGAGGCCAACTTCAGGCACATTTGGAACGCCAGTCGCGAGATTGCACACTCAATGCGTGACCCTTGACGAAGCCCGTTACGTCGTAGCGCAGGGCCTCAGGAAATTTCCCAAGCTGGTCGGTGAGGTGCGAGTTGAAGACGGGGAGCCCGTTGCACAATTTCATCAGGGCACGTCAACGGTGAAACTTGTCTACGACGATGACTGCGGCGCTTGGCTGCTTCAAACTCTGAGCAGCGTGGGTTATCACGGTTCGTTGCTCGGACCTCGCGGAAAATTCAACGTCGCCAGTGCCATTGACAAGCTTCCAAGTGCCTTTGAGGCGACCGGGCAGACAGTCAAGGGTGTGCGCGAAGTTGAGCACGACCGGTCTCCTCGTCGAGGATTCGAATCACAGGTGAGCGCGCTGGCGGTCATTGGCGCCGAAACATCCACACATGTTCCCGGCCTGCAAGTCGCAATCCTTGGCGATGGAATGCTCCACATTCCCGTGCAAGTTGGCGAACTGATCATTCGCAGTGATAGCGACGGCGATTACACCAGCCTGGTGAAACAAGATGGCAAGCAAGAGCTGGTCGACATCGGGGGCGTCTCCAGTCGAGACACTCGTGAGATCTCGTGGTGGATAGCCACTACAGCGCTGACGCTACTTCCTGACCTTCGTCCCGACATTCCGCCGTACACCGCCCACGGAATCGCCCGACGCGCATCGGGCATCGCTCGGGCGCAGACGTTCATCAACGAACTGGAAAGATTGCTACCCGACGCCAGCTTCGATTACTCAGAACACGACGAAACAATCGAGATCGATGCACCTCGCATGGCAGCAACGATTGCCACGGGCGGCGACGGACGGTTGTTCGTCGAAATTCTCGACAAGTCGGGCGATAGTTACCCGCTTCCAGCCGGCGAGACTCGGGCGGTTGAACTTTGCATCGATGTGGCTTCGGATGCCTCGACTGACGTGTTGGCCACCGCCGTGCAACATGCGATTCGCAACCCGTTCGGGAACGGGGCTCTTCCATCAAGTGGCTCGATAGTGAAGAGCACTCTGTTTGGCCACACCGCCGACGAATGGAACGCGCGGGCGGGCTCGAGACAGAACAACTCCAATCCGTTCGACGCCTACGACCCTTGGGATACGCCTCCCAGCAATGAGGTACGCAATCTCGGCGATCTCGAGTTGTGACTGCGTATTCGCATTTCTGGCTCTTCCGGGATTCGTGGGGAGAACCGATACAGCGCGTCTGACGCAAACGCCCCCAGACGCGCCCATAGGCACGCCATTGTTGAGGTGTGAAACGCAACAAAACACGTGCCTATGTGCACCATGAACCTAGCGAAATC
>JBGAQY010000071.1:0-6032 GCA_044220495.1 Acidimicrobiales bacterium | reverse complement strand
GCAGCGGCAATGCGTAACCCGTTCGGCGTCATCGAAAGCGAAACCGACTTGATCGCGCTCACTGAACGTCGCGCATCGCAGTTTGCCGAGCGCCTTGGGTTGGATGCCGAACGAATCGTTAAGTGGGCATACGCACAAACGGCTCTGAGCTTGTGCTGGCAACTCAGCGACGGCCGTGAACTGGTGCCCGCCTGGGTGAAGCTCGCAACAGCGCTGTCAAAGCGTTTTGAATAGCCGGCCGATCACTCGTCAGTACGGTTGCCTTGGAGAGTTCGTAAGCCATCGTCGCGAGTTTCAGCCCGAGATGTTCGCCAAAGCGGTGGTCGTCAGCGCGAGCAAGTTGTGGAGCGATTGTCGAATTGTGAAGCGTTCGCTGTTTCTCGTGCGGAGTGCTTTAGAAACTTCGGAATGCTCTGGGCGTGAAAGCGCTAAAGCTTCGCCGAGCGAAACAGGCTCAGTGGAAATAGCAACAGAGTAGGGCACCGAGCCTCATTGCTTGTAGTTTCTTTCGGTCTTTGAATTCGGTCGAATGCAGCGCGTTGGGTGATGGAAAATTGCTGTTGATTGCCGAATTACGAATCACTCACGGAAACTTGAAGCAGTTTGCCAAAGGCCTTGCGTTGTCGCTTTTGTCGGGCTTCGTACCAGCTGAAGAATTCCGACAGACTCCCTGGTGGCGACGCCCCGAGATCAGTCGCCCCTAGGTACCACTCTTTGCGAGCGTCTGTCTCGTTGTCCAACCAGGTAGACGGGATCGCATTGGACTTTTGTAGGTTTGCCTTTGCTGTTAGCGGCTGAAGGTTGGGAAGGCGGTCCGCGCGTTCTTGCCACTCATGAGCGTCACTTGGATCAAGGCCGGCGGCTTCGAGGGCTGACCGCAAGGCGCTTAAACGAAAAGCTTCCTGTGGGAAAACATGGTCTGCGTGCAGCACTTCGCGTTCTTGTGCGGCGTGTGGATATAGCAATGTCAATGCGGAAACTGCAAGCTTCGACCCGTAGCGAATGTCACATAGCGCATCAACTTCGGTGCTGGTGAACGCGAGCGATTTTCCTCGGCTTTCGAGTTCTTTTTGTAGCTCTTCGGTGGGAAATCCTGAGGTCGTCCGGTCCAGAGTGTTGCCGAGCGATAGGAAGATGGCGTCCACCGCGCCCGTCCAAAAACCTGCACGGAGAAGTGATCTGACGATCCAAATTCGCAGGTCTTCGCGATCGGTTCCCCATTTCGCATCTGTCAGGTAGGTCTCAGCGAATCCGCGTTTACTGAGGTAATAAGCGACGAACACGAGAATGTTGTCAGCTGTTAACGACTTGGCTGAAAAGCCGAATCGCGCTAGGAGTTTTGCCGCGGTAAGGAGAGTTGTCTGAATGACATCCCACTGCTTTTCGACTTTTCGCATCGGTTCTTTCATGGAGTCGACACTGAGTTTCATGCTTCCGTCCGCCATGAGCAGTGCGGCTTTTAGGATCCGGTCATGGCCAAAGTTGAAACCTTCACCTGTTTCGTTCAGGCGATCGAGCAGTCCAAATATTTCCTGGCGAGCATTACCTTCCCAACTGCGAGTTGCCACGCTGACTAGAAGGTCGGATGGCGTTAGCTTGCGCCCTTGTCTGTTGGTGCGGATGAAGATATCCAATACCGCGTCAAGGTTGTTGGTCGAGACAACATGCGCCTTGAATGGTTTGTAGTCAGGGACTTGAAGCTTGTGTATCAATAGCTTTACGCGTTGCCTCAATTCTGCGGTGTTGAGCTTTTCGGGGATTTGTGTTTCCCAGCCATCGTCATGGGCGTTGTAGCCAGCAAGCATCGGTAAGGCAAGCCAAATGTCAGTGTTCGTCAGGTCGCGATTTCGTTGCTCCGCTTCGTCCTCGGAAAGTAGGTCGAACACGTATTTTGTTTTCTCCGGATCAGATCCATCGTTTTCGCGCGTTGGACAGAAGTAGAAGAACTTCTTTTCATAAGAACTGGCCTCGCTTCGTCGCGCGTTTCGCTTTCGGACCGACCAGTGTCCCGCTATTGCGATGTACAGAGCCGTTAACCGCTGTTGTCCATCGAGCACCGCTGTGACTGGGCCCTTGCTGACCTCCAAGGGCTGTTCTGTCTGGTGGTCCTTGTCGTAGGAGCTTAAGAAGTTGTAGAACTGCAATTGGTCAACGGCGCTGTCGGGCACCTCCCAGAGGAGCAGCGAACCAATTGGATAATCCCGCATGATGCTGTCAAGAAGCATCATTGTGTTGTGAGGTACGTCCCAGACGAACCGTCGTTGAATGTCCGGCAGCACAAATCGTTTTTCATTGATTTCGCGAAGGAGATTCATTACTCCATATTCACGAAACGTGACTGTGGCTTCACGCGCGACATTTGATTCAAACGGTGATCTCATCGGCTGAGCATACGCCGTGTGTCTAGTGCCGTCCCGTGCTTCCTCTCGGAGCGGTGCTTCGATAGTTGGTGACCCAACTTGGTGGTGGATAACCAGGTGCTTGACCGCCTGAAAGGCAGCTGCCACAACGAAATGCGCTTCGCCGTGGTCGTTGGGTTGCCCTCAGAGTCAGATACGACCAGTCTGTTTTCCCAGCGAAGCACCTCAGGCCGCAGCTATAAGCGAGGACGGCCGCGGCCAAGATCATTTACAGGTCGTGGCATATCCGGGTAACGGCTGACCTTGATCACGAAGGTGAGCAATAGTTCGTCCCGCTTGTGCGCGTGAAGACAGGCACCTGACAAGACAAGACTGGCTATCGGTTTTACGACTTCTACGCATTGCCTCACGGCGGCGCTGTGATGGTGCGACTCGACACGACGGATCAAGTCGCGAGCGCAAGCTAAATCGTTCTGAGCATGCCCGCCAGATCCCACCCAATGATCTTGACTTCGCTCAGTTTTACAAAAAGCGCAGCGATGCCGAGTCGATTAACCGTGCGCTCGATGGTTCGATGTGGCTCGGTCGTGCGCATGCGACGGGCGCTGCTCGACAGACTGTCAATCTTCTTGGCCATGCGCTCATGGTGAGTGGATTGCGATTCATCTGCATCGCGATCGTCGTGTTGCGGAGCTTGAGGGCAACTCAAGACACTGCGCAGTCGCCTCTTGAGGCGCCAGCTCACCCGTAAGTCGCTAACACGCTGGTCGTGGCTTTCGCTCGCCTGGATCCCCGATCGAGGGCCCTTCGGGCGTGGGTCGAGGTTGACAGCAAGGGGGATGTGTCTACTTCCGACCCTTTGGCCGGCATCCTGGGGCCCGGTTGCTGAGCACAAGGTATTTTCTGCAACTCCCGCCCGCGGGCCGGCAGACAGTTCCGTTTGTGCAGCTGAGGTCGTTGCGGTTTAACGCGAACCGTTAGAACAAGAAGGCTCACATGCGCTTTCGACGCTTTCTGGAGGTCCTGGGGCCGAGTAGATTCCGTGCTGATGGGAGGACGTGGTGGCAAGTCATCTAGTTACGCCGTACGAACTGACCGCGACAAGACAGCGCGCCCGTAAGAACAAGGACACGCCGTTGCTTCTTTCCGCCCTGGGCCAAGACGTAACGGTTGATTTGCTAGACGTGGTTGACGCCAACATCTGCTCGGTGGAGCCGTATACGAACTCCGATAAGACGGGCTCGGTGAGATGTGTCGAGAGAATACGGAGCGGCGACTCGATTTCCATGGTTTTTGATTCGGGACTTTCTGGCCAGCGCGAGGTCGTGCACGATGGGTCTGACCCAAATCAACCCGTGGTCTTCACAAAGAACCCGACACACGTAGCGAGTTCGTATTCGGTGTGCTTGTTATGGCGACCGCCAACCGGGAACTCGGGCATTTTGCTCATGCACAGCCCTTGGGGCCGCGGTGGAAGCAAAGGACAAGTTTTGAGCCTTTTGCAGCGCGCGGTTAATAGAGAAGAGCTTGCGAAGGCGAAGTTGAAGGCATCGGCAATGGTTCCAGCAAAAGCGCTCGAACGCATTTTGCGACAGGCAAACGCTACAAAGATTACGTACAGTCGTTCGACGGGCGTTAGCAGTACGTTCGGTGCAAGCCGAACGCAGAAGTCTGCCCCAGCGGAGCTTGACCTAGTTGTTAAAGGTACGAACTCCATACCTTTCAGAGACGAATTAACTAAAGCGGTTAAGGCGAGCGCGAACCGGGACAAGTTATTTAGCCTTGACGTGCGCGATGACGATGCTGAGGGCGGTTACAGGTCCGAGACGTTTGACGATGTCACGATCGAGATCCCTACCTCCGGTGGCGTAAAGAGTTACTCGATGAAGAACGACTCGATTCCTAGCCTCGGCTTCAATCTGACGTCTGAAATCAATGACGTTTATTACGGCCTGCCAGACGGCCAAACCAAGGATTGGCCCCCGCTACTGCTTGAAGGTGTGACACCGCTTCTGACCAAAGTGCTAGCCGAGCTTGACCTCGACAGCTAGGCGGCGAGTGTCGTCTCACACTCTCGCTAGCCTGAGTTTCGGAGGTTGTTATGAGTAGTCAGGCTTTTATGGGGGGGTCTTTTATACGGTTGTTGTCGGAGCACGTCTCAAGCCTGCCGATGCAGCAATCAGCTGGGCGCGCTTTAAAGCATTGGCCGTGGGTGCTCGTGTTTGTTGTGATTCCAGCCGGCGGGGCGGTTGTGATTGATCACAGCCACCTGGCGGACGCGGCCCAGAGTTCTGCTGGCTTGCTAGCCGGAATCGGGATATTTGGTGGGTTTTTGTTTCAGGTGCTCGCGTCAACAGCGTCACGCATTGCTGGCCTTGCGGATGGCGCCGAGGGCGAGGTTCCTAGCTCGTACAGAATCGCCCTAATTCGGAGGCTCGATATTGTTAGAGCCAACATTGCCTATGCATCCTTTTTGTGTGTTGTCTTTGTCGGTGAACTAGGCATAAGCGCGTTTTTCAAACACACACCGACCTGGCTTACGGCAGTAACGGCATTTTTGCTTTTGCACGTTTTGCTAACCCTCGTTTTGGTGCTGTTCAGAATCAATGCTGTCGGCCAGGACGACCGCATTGGTGCTTTGACGACGCACGCTCAAAACTGAATACAGCGCAGTTGCCGTGCCGGGGCGCAATGTGACCGTCGTTATACGCGTTTCGAAGTAGCGAACTGACTCATTGTTTAGCTAGCCACGTGCGCTCCACGCTATTGGTCAGTCATCGCCACTGGGTCCCGGCTTTCGCCGTGATGACAGAGTTGGAAGGTAACCTGACTCTCGTTGCGAATTGTCTTCCGGATTGTCTGCAACGCATGCCCCCGTAGCTCAGCTGGATAGAGCGTCGGACTTCTAATCCGCAGGTCGCACGTTCGAATCGTGCCGGGGGCGCCCTGGTCAGGGGCTATTTTCCGCCCTTCACTAACCGGATCCGTGACTCAGCTTTCACTCGGGCGCGCTCCCATGCCACGGCCCTCGTTCCAATGCCGGGATAGCTGGTGCCAGGGGCACTACCGGCCCTTTGATGAACTCAGGAAGCTCGCGCGCGCGATCACCTTTCAACCGCGCGATAAAACCAAAAACGGCACGGATCTGGGCTCCGTTTGGTCATTTCGCGTAGTTGAAAGGTGAGCGGGCTGCGGCATTGGTCATTTCGCGTAGTTGAAATGGGCGAGGGGGCGGAATTGGAGCAGCGGGCAAGCGTTACAACACTCACCATTGCAAGGTTGGTAGTGCGAAGACTGTTGGTGCGATCAGTTGAAATAGTTTTTCGTGGCCTTCGCTTCCTGGATGCAGGCCGTCGGGTTTGAGGTCTTCGTTGGTGAGTGCGCCGTACGTTTCAACCAACGGTAAGTGGCGCTCGTTGGCAACATTGCGGATCTCGCGCGCCAGCAACTCGATATCGGCGTTGCGGTAATCGTGCTCACTGCGTGACTCGTCAACGTTCGTCGGCGTTACAACAACTATGTCGCGCGTGAAGCGACGAGCCTTGCGGATGAGTTCAACAAACTGCGACCGAAACTCTTCGGGCGCCGTGCCGGGGCCACCGTCGCGCGGCACATCGTTGATGCCGATGGCAATCACGATTGCAACAGGCATTCGGGCAGCGGCTTCAACAT
>JBGAQY010000070.1:0-6090 GCA_044220495.1 Acidimicrobiales bacterium | reverse complement strand
TAGCTCTCAAAGAATGCAGCCTTGGCGGCGGAGTTGTGATTGGCAACGCGTTGCTTGAAGACATCACTATCGACAATTTGAAAGCACCGAGTCGGTTTGTAACTCACGGAGCGGTGTTTCATCGAGTGACCTTGCAAGGCAAGATCACCGGCACCGTCACCGTGTCTGATCGCAACTTCATGGACGACAGTGATCACGGCCAACAGCGGATGCAGGCGGCCAACGCCGAGTTTTATGCCGGCGTCGATGACTGGGCTCTCGATATAACAGACGCAAGGTTACCGACGAGTTTGAACTCGAGAGCGCGATACCGGCGCGCCATATCAAGGTAGGCAAGGCTCGTCAAGCCCTCGTGCTTCGAGAACGCGTGACGAAGGCAGACTGGCAATCGGTTACCGAATCTCGGGGTTCCACGGATGTACTACGTCGTCATGCCATCGAATGCTGGGTACGCGTCCCTTCGAACGTGCGCGTTTCTAGCGTGCTTGCATATATCTTCTTGAGCCGGTTCAGCCCTGCCGCCTGGCCGGGTTCATAATACGCGAATATATATTTCTTAAATGGGCCCATTTGGGTGAATTGTCGGAGCGCTAGACACCACTAATCTCTACTGACGACGCTGACTTGTTGCAGCTGCGTGACGAACGAGGCTGTTCGTTGGGTGGGAGCCTGCGCATTATGATTCCATCGAGGCATGGGCGTAGCTTTCACACAGAAGTCGGTTGGTCGTTCTCGACTGGCAGTAGCAATTGTTTTATCAGTCGCACTTGTCTTAACGAGTCTGACGACATTGGTCGTCAACAACAACGCGAACGCAGCGACGCTAACGAGCGTTTATCGGATGAACGCCGGAGGTCCGGCTTACACCGATAGGGCGGGCAAGGTTTGGCGGGCCGACGAGTACTACCAAGCCGTTCGCGGTGCGCAACACAGCGTCACTAATGCGATCGCCAACACCGAAGACGACTTTCTCTTTCAGAGTGAGCGTTGGTGGATGGACGGATACCGAATCCCGATCGCTAACGGGCCGTACACACTGAGGTTGTCATTCGCAGAGATCAGCCCTCCGTCGGCTAACCGCGTGTTCAGCGTGAGTCATGGCGCCAAACCGTTGCTAACAAACTTCACTCCAGCGAAAGAAGTGGGTAACTACACCGCGCTGGTCAAAGAGTTTCAAGTTGACGTCACTGGTGGTGTTCTCGACCTGAAATTTACGAGCATCACGAATGCGGCGAGTATTGCTGCAATCGAGTTGTTGCAAGCATCCACTTCAGTGCCAACGACAACGACGAGCACCTTCCGTGTGCAGCACACTGGCAAGTTCCTCGCCCTCGACGCCCAAGGCCGCACGATTCAGTCTTCTACTCCAACGCAGTTCGTCGTTGACGGCTCTGCTCTGCGAGTGGGCGATAAGTGCCTGGACACGAACATCTCCAAGGAAGCACGACCCGCTTTGGCTGTGTGCAACTCCACTGACACAGGGCAGCGGTGGGATCTGACCGCTCCGTACATCGCACCGGCTGGCTCCAACTTCACCCTCGACGTGGAGTTTGCTGGCACTCAAGACGGCGCAGTGGTTGAACTGTGGGACAAGTACAACGCCGTAAACCAGAAGTGGACGCGAATCAACTCCACTACTTCTCCGAGCACCACGACCCTGCCAACTAGTACAACTCTGCCGCCTACGCCGACGCCCGCAGTGTGGAAGATCATGCCGCTCGGCGATTCGATAACTGAATGGGCACCGAGTTACCGTCCGTACCTTTATGACTCCCTTGTTCAACGGGGCGCGAAGATTGACTTCGTTGGGTCAATGAAGGGCGCTGCATCGGCCGACCCTGACCATGAAGGTCATGCCGGTTGGCGCAACGACCAACTCGCCGCTCAAGCGAAAGCTTGGACGTCGACCTACCAGCCCGACATGGTTTTGGTACACGCCGGGACGAACGACCTCGTCTCAGGCGCTACAAGTCAGGTGGCAATCGATCGCTTGCGCGGACTGCTCACGCAGATCTATGCCGGCAAGCCCAACACCCATGTTGTGATGGCCGGAATCGTTCCGATTTTCACAGGAACGCCTGAAGTTGAACACGCGAAGTACGTTGCGGCCACGCCGGGTGTCGTCGCAGAGTTCAAGGCGAAGGGCTTCAAGATCTCGTTTGTGGATCTGAGCAAGAGCGTTGTTCGAGCAGACTTCATGGACAACGTTCACCCCAATGCGACAGGATCCCAAAAGATGGCAGCGGCATGGCTGCCAGCGGTGTTGGCGGTGATTCAACAACCTTTGCCAACAACAACTACAACGGCAATGCCAACAACGACAACACTGCTGACAACTACAACCGTGCCAACCAGCACGACGATGCCGCCGGCGACACCAGGAAAACCTGGCGTTGGAATGATGGTCTTTGTAAACCAAGCAACTTGGGCACGAGACTTGCAGGAAACAGTTGCTACGGGTTCAACCTGGATCCGCATGGACATTCCGCCTGGCGTGTTCGGATCGCTTAACAACGGTGTGTTTGTTGTCAATCAAGCCAACGCTGACTTCTATCGCAGGGCTGCACAGCAGGCCGATGCTGCTGGGCTGAAGATTGTCCTTGTGATGGCGGCGTCGTTCGAAAACAATGCGTGGACTGAAGCGCAGTTCCGTAACTACAACGGGCAATACTGGAAATCGGTGTCGCAGTACATCGGGCAGTATGTCGACCTCTGGCAGATTTATAACGAGCACGACGGACGCGATTACCGCAACCACGCTCCGGTAAGTCTGACTACTGAGTATCTGACACGGTTCCGTGACACATTGGCGGCCGCACGCGTTGCTGTCCGTACTTACTCAACCGCTCCACTCACCACAACAACGTTCGGCTATCCAGTGGACGAGGCTCGCTATGCCAAGTGGCAAACGTTTTTCGATGGCGTGGGACCGTCGCTCGACGTCATTGGCATTCACGCTTATCCCGAAAAGTCCGCCGATGTGATCAACCGGGTTCCGACATACATCAACCGTCTCAAGGCTCGATACAACAAGCCGGTTGCAGTGCTTGAGTATGGCTTGCCATCTGTACCGAGCTATGGCACTTCAGCCGAAATTGGTAAGGCGAACGCTGACCAAATTCGGGCGATTATGGGCGCCTCCCCAATGGTGGCAACTCTTTACCAACTTCGTGATCGAGGTACCGACGTCAACAACGGTGAAATGGTGTTTGGCATTCTGAGAAACGACTTTTCGAGGAAGGACTACTACCCGACGGTCGTTGCCGAAGTGAAGCGATGGCGATAACAGACTGACTCGATGTCGTGACTCAGTTACCCGGCTTCTAGCCGGGTAACTGAGGTGCTGTTAAGAACCTGCGGAAGTGGGCCGCCAATGCCGCCCGCTTTCGCTTCTACGTAGACGCCTAAGTAGTCCGCTCCCGTCGCCCTAGAAACCTTTCGGTCTTTTGCCGCCCAGGAGTCATCGCCGGCCCAGCCGTCGATGCCGAAATCCGACTCGGGGCGAGAAAAATCGGCCGACGTGTATACGTTGCAAGTCCCAGTTACCGGGCCGGTCAGGCATTGGACCGGAACAGAAGACCTTCTGTTGGCGGCTCGGTAGATGACCACGCGACTGACTGAGTTGCCCGCCATGGAACTTGCCGCTCGCTCTACCTCAACAAGGATGTCGTAATCAGCCAGTTGATCATTTGCAGCCACGGCACCGGCTCTAGCGCCGGCCGATGCGCCGTAATGGGCGGCGAGAGATGCTCGCGCCAGAAACGCGCATTGGAGTACGGCAAAGAGCACGAAGAAAACGATCACCGCGACGATTGCGCTCTCGACCATCGTTGCACCGCACTCACATCGATGGCGCCGACGACATGACGCTACGTGCTTCACGTTCCGGGCCTTACTAGTTTGGCTGGGCTTGCGCTGTTGCCGTCCATGCTGATGCCCCACGTCGTGCGGTCTTTGGGTGCGCTGCCGATTGTGTACCTAACGCGGAGCCATTGATCACCGTCGGCTGCGGCCACCATGTCTTTGTAAGCCATGGGCAACGTCACTCGAAGTGTGACAAGTCGATCATTGAACTTGGCATTGTTCGACATGTATGGACCCGGAACAGTGGACGGTCCGGTGCCGCTGGTGTCAATGCTGGTCACGTTCGTGCCCGCGTAACCGACTGACGACGGAGTAGTAGTCCAGTCGAATGTCAATGGTGTGCCATCGGGACCCAAAACCTCGATCTTCTGCGTACCTTCGCCTGGGTCCCACAGGTACATGTTGAAGGCTTGGCCGATGTATGACTTGTCGATCTCAGCGAAGTAGTAGCTAACAGTGTTGTCCGAACCCGACGGAACAAGATTGTTGTACACGGAGATCGCGCTGCGACCCGACACTCTTGGACAATCGACGATGGTGCGACTGTCGCAGCCCGGGGTTGATCCCCAAGAGCGGAAAGCGCCGATCGCGAATGAGTTCACGCCATGCCAGTGCACAATGGCGGGGTCGTCATAGTTGAGCGAATACACCTGCACTCGATAGTGATGACCGTCGACAATTTTCGCGTACGGCACCTCGTAAAGCGTGAGCCAACCATTGACCGAGGCTGCCGGGTTGGCGCCAGTGTCCACGATGGTGGGGCTTACGAGGGTGTCGTCAGTCGGGTTGTCTGGCGTGTCATTGCTGTCATCCCAGATGTGAAACGCCGTAGCTATCGCTGGCCATTTGTCCTGCGGCAGCGAGATCTTTTGATCAGGTGTAGCGCCGAGGTCGAAGTAGGTGGGGTGGAAGACCTTGATCGCCACAGTGCCATTCGGCTTGGCCGGTGGTATGTCGACGCTGTATGAGTAACCGGCCGGGCTGTAATCAGGATTCACATTTGTGCTTGGGCACGTGTGCTTCGACGTGGGGTCGGGAATGTAGTTACCGTTTGCATCAACGGCGTTTGTGAACGGCCCCTTGTTCGCGTCGTACCTGGCGCCGAAATAGTCGCCATCTTCCTTTGGACTGCACGCGCCGTTAACAGCAAGCCAGAAGAATTGCTTTGGTATGCCATCAATAGTCAGATCACCACTGCCCAGAACGTTGTATGGACTGCCAAGAGCGGGAGATACCGAACCACGCCTGGCAGTCGACTTGCGAGTGATCGTGATGTTGGGCTTGACCACTGAAAGGAAATACGTAGGAACTTTGTTGTCGACCACTGTCGCTGAAAAGCGTGTTGGTTGGGCTTCGTGCGTGATGCTGATGCCATCTGTGTTGTTGTTAAACCCATTCCGGTGGAAGCTGGCATCGGAATCCAACAAAGCTTGTTCACTGTCGGGAAGCGCTATCGCTCCCGCGAGCGCTGCAGCATCAGCGGCACGCTGCAACTGCAACGCCCTCAGGTACCAAGAGCCCACGTCGACCGCAAAGCCAATCATCAGCAGCAAGCCCAGCATCGATATGACGAATAGAATCAGGACAAAGCCACCGTCGCCTCTACTGCGATGTGAGTTACGGGTGACGGACGGCTTTGTGTGAGCGCCGGTCATGCGCTGCCACCGCTGCCACCATTAGGAGTGCTTCCCGATGCAGAGCCAGGTGCTGCCTTCCAGCTCCAATTCCATCCAGGGTTGACGTCCGACCCATTCGAGAATCCCGCTGGGGGTCCCGCAGCAACACTCGGTGCGGTGGTGGCCGGGTCCAAGCGCATGACGAATTGATCCGACAAGCGCGACGGTGACCAGACGAGTTCCGTTAGCGATGTGCGCTTCACCTGAACGTAGACGCCGACGTAGTCGACGCCTGGCACTCGACTGCTCAGCGGCCAGCCTTGCCCGTTGGATAAGCCGGCAATGGCGGGGGCTGGGAGATCAAAGTCTTGCGATCGGTAAACATTGCATGCCGTGCCGTGCGCCGGCGGATACGAGTCGAGGCAACCGGGGGGAGGTGACGTGCTCCCGGCGTCAGCGCGATAGATGATTATTTTCTCGACGTCTGGGCGATCGGTTCCAGGGCGAGCCAGTACGGCTTGGATCGTTTCATAGTCGGCCACTGGTTCGGTCGTGGTTGCTGAGGCCGTGCGGGCGGCTTCTCGCGCTGCGGCGGATACGTCGATCGTGG
>JBGAQY010000069.1:0-6242 GCA_044220495.1 Acidimicrobiales bacterium | reverse complement strand
TCAAGAACTTCCGTGATGGCGTCGGCCCACACAAGGGCGTCATCGCTGTCGACCAGCGCACCCGTTTCACCGTCACGAACCGTTTCGAGCGCTCCCCCCGCTCGCCGCGCAACCACAGGGCGCCCTGCGTAGTTCGCCTCGACGGGAGCGAAACCGAAGTCATCAATGCCCGGCGCAAGCACGACCGAATGACGCTCGAACAACTCTGACAACTCCGCGTCGGATACCCGTCCCAAAAACGTCACGCCCGACCCGGCCAACGAACGCAGACGCGATTCGTCAATCCCTGTACCAACAACGGTGAGCGGTATCGACAATTTCGCGCAAGCCTCGATCGCCACGTCGATGCGCTTGTAGGGCTGCAAACGAGCGACAACGAGAGCACTCGCCGTCGTCGGCGCTGGAACTGGCACGGCTGGCAGGTGGTCGACCCGAATCGGCGGATGGATAACTGGCGCCGACTTGCCATACACGTTCGCTACACGCTCGGCCGTGCGCTGCGAGTTGGCGGCGTAGTTTGCGTGGCGCCCGGCTGCTTGCTGATCTGCTCGCCGCAAGAAGGGCGCGATCGCCACAGCAAATGCCCGCACCAAGCCAGACGAGGCGTATTCGTCGATGTCGTAAATAAACCTTGGCGGTGTGTGGCAATACACATACGCATTGGGATGACGCACGTGATGCGCAAATCCCGACGACGAAACAATCACTTTGTCGAATGCGCTCAGATCCATCGCATCGAATGCGCTTCCCAATAGCGGAGCAGCAAAGCGGAACTTTCCTCTTGGAATCACGCGCTGCAGATAAGACGTATGCACCTCATGCCGAGCAAACTCGGCAAAGGTCAGCTCAGGTTGATACACCGACGTGTAAATCGGTGCGTTGAACATTTCGGCCAACATCAACGCAACTCGCTCGGCCCCACCGGATTGCGACAGGTAGTCGTGAACTACCGCAATCCTGCCGATGGTCATGGCTGGTCTGTTCCCCGCGGCCAGGCCTCTCGTAACTTTTGCCACGTCACCGGCAGCGCCTCGGGCAAGACACGCGTGCCTGCGACGGCGGTCATGAAATTCGTGTCGGCGTTCCAGCGCGGCAACACATGGATGTGCAAGTGCTCAGGAATACCCGCACCCGCTGCTTCACCCAAGTTTGCGCCGATGTTCGCTCCGTCGGCGTGGTAAGCCGAGTCGAGAGCAGCGACCCCGTGACGCGTGGCCTCCCACAGTTCTGATGACTCGTCAGCCGTCAGAGCGCCCAACTCGCCAACGTGGCGAATCGGCATCACCAACATGTGACCCGTTCCGTATGGGAACGCGTTCAAGATCGCGAATGTGAGCTCACCTCGCCACACAATGTTTGCCTCTTCATCAGACATTCCCGAATTGAGAATGTTGCAGAACACACACCCGGCGCTCTTGGGCGAAGTTTCACCGGCGACGTATTCACTACGCCAACCAGCCCACAGGCGATCGAGCTCAGCCACTTACTTCTCGACTTCAGTCTGAATTCGCTTGAGGAAGTCATCGACACTCACGTTGCGCTCGACCTCTTGACCGCGCGCGTTGACACCAACGGTGCGGTTGGCAACGTCGTCGTCGCCGACAACCAGAACGTATGGATGCTTCTCGAGTTTCGCTTTGCGAATGCGATTGCCGAGCGGCTCGTTGGCCACACCGAGCTCGACACGGAAGCCCGACGTGGCGAATAGCGCGCGCAGTTCTTCCGCGTAGGTTTCGTGATCGTCTCGCACTGGCAAAACCGTGAGCTGCACAGGAGCAAGCCACAGTGGAAACGCGCCCGCGTAATGCTCGATCAAGACACCCATGAAGCGCTCGACCGAGCCAAACAGAGCACGGTGAATCATCACTGGCGTATGGCGTTGATTGTCGGCGCCGGTGTATTCGAGATTGAATCGCTGCGGCAACTGGAAGTCGAGCTGCACCGTCGACATCTGCCAGGTGCGACCGATTGCATCGCGCGCTTGCACCGAAATCTTGGGGCCGTAAAAGGCGCCGCCACCTTCGTCGAGTACGAGCTCGAGCCCTGAATCGGTAGCTGCTTGACGCAGCGCCTCGGTTGCTTCTTCCCACTCAGCTTCGGTGCCTGCCGCCTTGCCTTCGGGTCGCGTCGACAACTCAAGGTAAAAGTCTGACAATCCATAGTCAGCCAACAGGTCGAGAATGAAGGCAAGAACTCGCTTCAACTCGCTTTGCATTTGATCGCGCGCAACAAAGATGTGCGAATCGTCCATCGTCAAACCACGCACGCGCGTGAGGCCGTGCACAACGCCTGACTTCTCGTTGCGATAAACGGTGCCGAACTCAAACAGACGCATTGGCAAATCACGATACGAACGACTGCGCGACCGGTAGATCAAGATGTGCATCGGGCAGTTCATGGGCTTGACGTAATAAGCCTGGCCCTCCATGTCCATCGGGGGGTACATGTTTTCGGCGAACCAACCCAAGTGACCTGAGATCTCGAACAGGTCTGACTTTGTGATGTGTGGCGTGTTGACGAACGAGTATCCAGCGGCTTGGTGGCGAGCACGGGAGTAGTCCTCCATCAACTTGCGAACCAGACCACCCTTGGGATGAAACACCGGAAGACCGCTCCCGATCTCCTCTGGAAATGAAAACAAATCAAGTTCTGCACCCACACGACGGTGATCACGACGCTCGGCTTCTTCGAGCATCTCCAAGTGCGCGTCGAGAGCCTTCTTGGTTTCCCACGCCGTGCCGTAGATGCGCTGCAGCATCGGCTTGTTTTCATCGCCCCGCCAGTACGCGCCGGCGACCTTCATAAGCTTGAACGCGCCGAGCTTCTTTGTGTGCAACACGTGTGGACCGCGGCACAACTCAACGAACGTCGGCGTGTTGCGATAAAGCGTGACGTGACCTTCTTCTACGCCCTGCGCGGTCTCGGCGTTCTCGATGATCTCGGTCTTGAAAGGCTGATCGGCGAACAGAGCGAGCGCGCCTTCGATATCGACAACTTCGCGTTCGAACGGCTGGTCTTGGTCGATGATCTCTCGCATCTTGGCTTCGATACGCGCAAGGTCGTCTTCTTGAAACGTCTCACCGCCGGGCAGCAAGAAGTCGTAATAGAAACCGTCTTGAATCGGAGGACCGATCGCGAAGTACGCGCCCTTCCACAGCGACAAGACCGCCTGCGCCAACACGTGCGCAGTCGAGTGACGCAACACATAGCGACCAGCGTCAGAGTCTGCCGTGACAATGCTCACCGTTGCGCCGTCAGGCAGCGGACGAGAAAGATCCCACTGCAGGCCGTCTACCTCGGCAACGATCGCCGCCTCGGCCAGCCGTCGACCGATCGCAGCGGCAAGGTCGTAACCCGTTGCCCCTTCAGGCAACTCGCGCTGGGAACCGTCAGGGAGCTGGACATTTATTACAGACATAGCGGGCAGGTTAGCGGCCCGACGCAGGCCTCTAGGGCTACTTGTCAGCTAGAGCGGCTTCGAAGTCAGAGAGTCCGACGCCGACTGACGATCTGAATGCGACATCGGCGTTGTAAGCCGGCGAACCAGCCACAACTCGGCGAGCGCCAATCTCTTTCATTGCGTTTACCGGTGCATCAACGCCGCGTGTCGATGCCAGATACGTGACAGCCGCGTTGGCAGATGCATACGCGCCGCCGAGCGTGGCGGGGTTTGCAGACGCGAAGTCGGCATTGTTGGGCAACGAGCCGAGATTCGAGCGAACCGAACTCACCGAGGTCGACTTTCCGAGCCGCACCCACTCAGCCAAACCCTCGTGCAGCCAAACCGGCGTAAAGGGTCCGCTCATTTGTGCCGTCGCAGCATGAGTCAACTCGTGCACCAGATCGCCGATCTGCTGGGAGCGCGACTGCGTTGCAAGGTTCTGATCTTGCGCGTACATGCGTGGGGCAGTAACGCTCCAAGTATCACCGTCGCGAATCGGGGTGTACGCAACGAACGCTACGAACTTGTTCACGTCGAGCGTCGTGCGCAGCAACGCCGACGCTTGCTCTGGCGTGGAGGCAATGACAATCGGAATTTTGCCGCTCCAAGGCTGTGTCCACCGGCTCGTGAAGACGGCCATTGCCTCTTCTGCCATCGAGGCAACACCGTTGGCGCGCGCTGTTAGCTCAGGTGTGCGCGTGACCCCTGCACCCCACAGCACGATGAAATGTTGGGTGACTAAATACGGCACTTCGCCAAAGTCCCAAATCTCTTGCGTCTTGCCGAGACCCAACACCGCAGCATCGTCGTCACCGGCGACGTACCACTTGCCGTCACGTTCGACGTAGGTGTCCCAACGCGATGTCAGCGCTGGCGCGTCGTCGTAGGCGCCGAGCTTGTAGCTAACGCGCGTCTCAGGCAAGAAGGCATCGCCTGATTTGTAGTACTCAGCCAGTTTCAATCCGTGCGCCAGATCGCCCGACTCGGTCGTACGAACCGTGAAGGCAAGCTCGTTGAGCGGCAACGAACGCAGCCCGTCATACGACGTCGACTGCGTTGCGCGAAAGGTGTCGGGCGCCTTTGGATCGACGTATGACATGTACGCCTCGCGATCACCGGTCTGCAACGCAGCAACGCGCTTGTCGAGCATTTGCTGAACCTCTGCGGCCGCATCACCCGAAGCTGCAAACGCAGAGCCGGTGGAAACACCGGAACAGAGAGCGGCGAGCAAGACAACGCTCGACACAACAACACCGAACCGAACCGATCGCGTTGGTGTCATCACCTTGCTACCTATAACTCCACGCCCAACAAACGCGCAGCGAGAGCAACGCTTTGACCTCGAGCAGCTGCTTCGTCGATCAACTCGAGCGCGGTCGGCGTGTCGAGATCTTCGTCGAGTGCGGCGCGCACGGCTTCGAGAACTTCGGTTCCGTCTGAGCCAGCGTCAGCAAGTCGCCACTTCTCGAGACGAGCCATCGCGTTGGGCATCAAGTCAGTGCTCCATTCCCAACTCGTGCGGTAATGGTGAGACAGAACGGCAATACGCACAACATCGGGCTCCCAGTCGTGAAGCAAGTCGTCAACGAATACCAAGTTGCCAAGTGACTTCGACATCTTTTCGCCATCCATGCCAACTAGGGCAACGTGCATCCAGTGACGGACGAAGGGTTGACCAGTCGCTGCTTCAGACTGCGCCGACTCGCATTCGTGGTGCGGAAAAATCAGATCTTCGCCGCCGCCGTGCAGGTCGATCGTGACGCCGAGCTCACGCAGAGCCAACGCCGAACACTCGATGTGCCATCCCGGTCGACCCGGACCCCACATTGACTGCCAAACCGGTTCGTCAGGTGCCGACGGTTGCCAGAGAACAAAATCAAGTGGATCACGTTTGTTTGGATCGTCAACGTGTCCGCCTCGCTCACTGGCTAAAAGCAACATTGCGTCACGTGACAAATTGCTCACTTGACCAAACTCAGGCCAAGCCTTCACATCGAAATAGATCGAGTCGCCCGACTGATACGCATAACCCGCATCGAGCACCATGCCAATAAATCCCAACACGTCGGCGACTGACTCTGTTGCGCGCGGTTCTGAGAACGCTGGCAACATCCGCATTGCATCCATCGTTTCTTGAAAACGTTTGGTCTCGCGATCGCCGAGCTCTTTCCACCCAATGTCTAACGAACGCGCCCGTTCAAAAAGCGGCTCGTCGATGTCAGTGACATTGCGCACGCATTGTGTGTCGTGGCCAAGGTCGCGCAGTCGACGCTGCAGAACGTCGTAAACCAAGTAAGTCGTGACATGACCCAGATGCGCTGCGTCGTAAGGAGTTATGCCGCACGTGTAGATCTTTACGGGCGAGTCAAAGCTGGGTTCGAACGGAACTACACAGCGCCGTCGAGTGTCGTAAAGGCGCATCATCGACGAGCTAGATCGCGCACTAGCGCGTCACCCAAATCGCGCGTTGCGCGGCGGTTTAGCTCAGCGCCAGCAGCAGCACCAATAAACAGCGGAGCCAGACTCGACACGTTGCGCGCAGCGCGTGCCATCAACTTCCGTCGAACCAATTGCACGATCTGCGAACGAGTGCCTCGACTCAGCGCGCGCGAGACTCCATCACGCTTAGCTAGATCTTCCATACTCACCCCGCGGCGCTCGCTCCACGCTTCAACAATCGCAATGCCGCGGTTATTGGCCGTGCCGGTGATCGGTTGCCCGTAAATCTCGTGCAATTCAGCGACAAGTTTCATCTCGATCGCAGCAATGATCATCGTCTCGGCAATGACCTCGGCAGGCA
>JBGAQY010000068.1:0-7272 GCA_044220495.1 Acidimicrobiales bacterium | reverse complement strand
CATACCCAAGGTCGGCGACACGGTCGCAAGTCGTAAATGGGGTCCGATCATCAAAGGAGAGGTGACACAGGTCGACGCCAAATCCGGAACGGTATTCATTGCCTGGTACGGAACAGTTGTTGAGGACGAGATCGACCTCGACGACGTAGAGATCATCGATTGAATGCATGGGTACGACTCCGAGACCCGAGCTACCACGATCGTGAAGGCCGCTTGCATATTGACGCCGATGCCCTCGAATGGCATCTCGTCAAGCACCTCGCGCCCTCCAATTGCAAGCACACCGAAACTATCTGCAACGACTGCATCGACTCGTGGAACAACGACTACGAAGTTCGATTGTGATCAGTCGCTTCAACTTCATTCTTCCGATCAACAGAAAGGCACTCTGTGACAATCCCTCAAAAGGGCATGACAGTTCGAGACAAAGCGTTTGGCAGTAAGTACAGCGGAACCATCGTAGCCGTTCACAACAATGGACGGACCGTTGAGGTCGCATGGCACGGAACGATCGTTACCGAGGAATGGGAGACAGATCGAATTGACATCCTCTCGTAAGCGCGTACCAGACGAGTCCTGCAACATCTGTCCCGCACCAATCGACTCACTGAATCCGTTCGGCTACTGCAACGAGCATCTTCGTGAGTTGATTGAACGCAACGTTCTGGACCTCGACAGCCATCCGGACTCAGATCCGAACTGAACATTTGCAGCTTGAGCAAAAGCGAGTCGACTACGCGTCCCGAACCAACTGCTGACACCACTTCAATTACGTACCACGACAACACCCCTTCCCCAGGTAGCCCTGAGAGCGGGTTCTTCGTTCTTTGCGAACGGACCACCAAACCTTCCAACAAGCCAACGCCGTTCATGAACGGTCGGCATCACGCTCCCATCCTTTGGACTAATGGCCCAGGTGGCGGCCTACAAGCCCTCGCGCTCGTTGTCATTCCGGCCCTCCTTGCTCGGATCACTAACAGAGGTATGGTCCACGACCACTCGTCGGAGGTTCACTCCAACGAGCGCGTTCATGAATCACCAACTAGCAATGACGGAGGCCCTTGATTGACCCGACCGACAACGGCCGCAATCTACGCTCGCGTGTCCACCGACGAACAGGCGCGTGATGGAACCTCGCTTGCAACCCAGCTCGAACGCTGCCGTGCCTTCGTAACCGCCCGTGGTTGGCAACTCGCAGCCGAATATGTCGACGACGGCGTAAGCGGCACGAAAGACACGCGCCCAGCGCTTGATCAGATGATGGAGGCATGCCGCAATCACGAACTGGACGCTGTCGTATTCGCAAAGTTTGATCGGTTCAGTCGCAATCGTCGCCATCTGGAGAACGCAACAGCCGAACTCGATGGTCTCGGCATCGCCCTCGTTTCCGTCAGTGAGAATATCGACGGAAGCACAGCCACCGGGCAAGCGTTCCGAGCGTTGCTGGGTGTGTTTGCCAACCTTGAACGCGACATGATTGTTGAACGAACAACGTCCGGTCTACGCGCTGTGGCTCAGGCTGGCTATTGGCCAGGCGGTGCTGCACCCTATGGCTTTCGCATCGTTAAAGAAGGCGCTCGATCGAAACTTGAGATTCGCGACGACGAAGCCGACATGCTTCGCCTTGCGATCGACTTGCTTCTCGACAAAGGCATGTCAACCATGCAAGTTGCACAAGAACTGAATGCCCAAGGTTTCAAGCCGCGACGCGCAAGCAGATGGAACCACCAAAGCGTCCGCAGGACATTGCTAGACGCAAGCCTTGCCGGAACTTGGCACTGGAGTCGCACTCGCAAGAGTCGCAAGACCAAGTTCGACACGATTGCCCTAAAGATTCCAGCATTGATAACCGAGGATCGTGAACAACAGCTTCACAAGCGCCTCCAGTCAACGGCGACAATTCGCAGACGCTCCAACACCTATCTACTCAACAAGGGCCGTCTGCTTGCGCCATGCGGACATACGTTCTTCGGCGTGTATTCCGAGTCAGCACAGCGACGTCAATACCGATGCTACGCCTCGCTTCAAGACAACGCTCGACAGGCGCACATCCCCGAGCGTTGCAGCTGTGTTCGCGTTGATGCCGACGACGTCGAAGCTCTCGTGTGGAACAGCGTTTGTGCATTCCTCGCAGACGGCTCGGTACTTGAACAGCTCCTTCGTCAGTACGTAAAAGATCAGAAGGGTCAGTCCGTTCCTCGCAAAGACCGTCGACACCAGCGCGTGAAGTCCGTTCAGTCGGCGCTTGAAAACGCATACCGACAGCGCTTCGAAACAACAAACGACGACGCAAGTCTGAACGCTGTTATCTCCGAGTACGAGAAGGAACTCGCCGAACTACGCGAGGCGTTGTCGGAAACCGACGAGATATCAGAGCGCCCGTTTGACGCATCTCAATTACTCGGCGACCGGCCTGCCCTCGCCACGCTTGCAAGCGAAGTGCTACCAGAACTCCCCGACGAGTTACGTCGACGCGTCATCGATCTTATGCAGATCGACACGTCCATCGTTGGCTGGCGTACGTGCACGACTTGCTTTGGAACCGGTCGCGTACCGGGCACAGTTCGAAAGATGGGTGGGTATAGCTGTCAAACATGTCGCGGCCTTCGAACGGTTCCCGAAGTTCAGCTTCGAGGCGTTCTTTTCGAGGAGCTTTGCAAAGCACTCGAAGGACATACCGTACCGACAAGCCCCGTGATGCCGTTTTCAGTCGGCCTCACAACACCAGCTGAGGAAGCCACGAGCCCCATTCCAAATGCCAAGCGTCAGATGTGGACACCCGAGGAATACAAACGACTAGAAGACTTCGTAGACGCGGGATTCTCTGATCGCGCTATAGCAGTCAAGATGGGACGAACGGAATCGTCCGTTTTCAGTGCGCGACATCGAATTGCAAGACCGCTTCTTTATCCAGCCGTTGTTACCCCAAGTCGCTACCGCGTATGGAGTGAACAAGAAGTGTTGCGGCTGCAACGCCTCGTTTGGTTTGGCGCTCCGTCAACCATCGTGGGTGCAGCCCTCGGCAAAAGCAGCGCAGCAATTCGCCAGTACATGCACCGTAATGACTTACTGCAATCTCAGATCCGATCCAGCGCAGATGAGCAGAGCGTCGGGCTACGCGCAGGTTAGATACTTGTGAGGCAAACGCCAGATAATGCGAATGCTACATCGCCATTAATGCCCTGAACAGGACTTCTCTGAACTGTCACACCCAACCAGTACGATTTGGCGCACTGAATCAGACGCAGAACAGAGGCACAAATCGGTGGCCGGAACCGACACTATTAGAGGCATTCATTACCAACAGGCCCATGCGGTCGCGCTCGCGATCGAAGTAATTGCAGATCCATCGCTCGGTGCCATGCGAGTCGAGGGAAAAGATGACATCGTCGATGTCGAGCTTTGGGATGTTAGTGACCGCTGCGTCCGCGCAGCCCAGTACAAGATTCGGCAAGACAGCCGAACCTGGGGTGTAGCCGAGATCGTCAAAGTTTTGAACCGATGGTTGAATTTGGACGAGTCCGAAACTGTCCAATTTTCCTTCCAAACCAATGGCGAGTTCGGTCCCTCGGTTGTCAGCCTTCAGCAAGAGGTCGCGGCATACGTTCACGATGGAATCGAAGCAACCCTCGCAACGAGGGGCTTAGTTAAGTTCGACCGCAACAAGCTCTCGAAGCTGAAGTTGGTCCAGCATGATGTAGATGCTGACGCCATCTTGAACGAGGCCATCCTCGCAATGGTCCGCCTTCTTCCAGCTGCACTCGTCAATGGAACTGAAGTTTTTAACGACGCGCAGGCTCGAGTGCTCAGGCTCTTCGCAGAGATGTTCACTGCCGGGTCCAACCCAGATGCAAGTAAACGACTTCTCACACGCCAACAGCTAGCAGACATCGCAGAAATCAACTTGGCCAACATTCCGGCTGAGTCGTGGTCAGATGTACGTGATCAGCTTCTGACGCATTTTCGCAATCAGCGCCCCTCGCTGTTGTTTGATTTTGAACTGCCCGACACGTACACCGCAGGACAGTGGATTGAGCACATTGGCCGAACATCGCTGCTCGAAGTTCCCACACGCGACAATGCACCTCGGGTCTTTGCCGAAACGTTCGCTAGTTACAATTTTTCATTGCTCGCTGGCTCGACTGGGATGGGCAAAACCACTGCCATCGCCAACGCTCAAAGGAGGTTGGCACATAACAGTAAGGTCGCGTTGGTCATCAACAGCGACTACGAATACCGCGGTGATCTCGTCCGTGCAGCAACGGGAGTGATAGCTTCAATTCTCGGCAAACCAGTTGGGCCCTCGATAGCACGACACGCGTTTGACGACCCTGATGTCACGTTGGTAGTGGATCGGGCTTCGGAACTAAGCGACGAGCTGCGCTTGCAACTCAAGAACGACCTGGCCAACCTAGACGCTCAAACCGTACGGATTTGCTTGACGGGCAGAGAAATCGGCACGCTCAAAGCTTTGTGCCCCGGCACCCCGGAAGAGTTCGCCACGACTGAGTTTAAGGACAACGATCAGACGCAGTTGAGCGAAGCGCTTTGGGAATCGAAAGGCAAGTCCAAGGACAGCGCACACGCCGCGCTCTTGAAGATCCGGACTTTGCTCGGGGATTTAACGAACAATCCTTTGCTCTTGACCGTCGGTCACTGGCTAGAACTGAATAACCGACTACCGACTTCACGCGCCGATCTCTACGCAAGCACGTTGGATCTCCTGGGCGAACGTGCAAGTGAATCCGAGCTGTCGATACAACTGCCGATCATCGGTGGCGTCTTTTCACGTCTTATTGACGACCGACAATGGTCCACGAACTTTTTTAAGTGGCATCGTGTCTTGGAAGAACTCTTCGATGCACTGCCGGGAACGTTACGGACCAACCCTGCAGTACCACGCTCCACGGATGCAGCCATCAATAGTGGAGTGATTTCGAACAACGTTGCGCACAACCAGATCCGCGCGTTGCATGATTCCTTTGCCGACTACTTGGCTGCTCTAGCAATACGCGAGTCAGTATGTGATGCACCCAAACATCCAACGTGGGCGGACGCCAGACGCCTTGAATTCCTGCAAGAACTTGAAGAACTTAAACCTGAGGCTGCAATTGCGATTACCCGCGCCAACCCATTGTTAGTCGCACGCCTCTCGTTCAATCCAAGCCCCTTCCACAAACAGCCCGACAAAGATGTGGTCCTCGAATGCCTAACAGCTGTATTCGCAATTCCCCGAACCTCGATGACGCTCGACTTGACTGTTAACGATTCGTGGTTCTGGGGTCATCTCACGATTGACGCTGATGCACTGCCTGGCAATAGCGGCCGCATTCGCGTTTCAGCGGGTTCAAAGCAAGGGTCACTCCAGCTTGCCATAGGGCTATGGGAGGCTGTACTTGCGCAGCGCCTGTTCGGCCCTTCATCCAAGCGTTTGCCTGATTTGTCATCGCCCGAGAAGGCACGTATTGCTCTTGAAGTCCACGCGGCGCAAGTGAAGAAGGACGTTCATTCTCTTGTGAACACCGACGTGCCGGATGCGAATCGCAAAGACGTTCTGAGTGCAATTGGCCCTCTCGGACTACAGGCAGTTGTCGGTCCGGCCCAGGAGTCGCAGTATGGTCAATATTTCCCAGTCCATTACGACAATGCGAGTGAAATAGGCGTCGTGACAGTCGGCGCGGTCACGGACCTTTCAATGAGCGGACAGACTGACGTTGCCTACTTCGTACGCCAGTCACCACGAGCTACCCGCTGTCGAGCATGTTGTCAAGGCATTCTCTGACCTCGTAGGGAGAACGTGGCCGCGTGTTACGATGAAAACTCGAACGAAGTCAGCGACATTTGGCCACTGGTTGAACAACTAGTCGATGCATGGGAATCCGATCCTGTAGTTGGGCGGTACCCCGATCTGGTCAAACGTTTCATCGAAACTTCACCAAGCAGCTTTGCTGCTCAACAACTATTACCTCTTTCCTCCGACATTGCAGGCTCGATGATGGCACCTTCTACTTTCCAACTAGACGGCATGCCCAACGAACTGTTGTCACTCGGCAGAGTTGTTGGTCAACAATACGTCGACCAAACGATGTATGGCTCCGCTCACGCATGCCGGGATTCCCCTTTCTTCGCCTGCCTCACATGGCGCAAGGAACTCACCTAACCGCCCAACCAGTCGGAAACTTCCCGTGGCACTTGGACTATCTGAAATTCGGTCTGCAGAACGCCTTCGTCCCGCCCGGCGTAGTCGGTGTGACAACGGCAGCTGCACCTCACGAATTGAAACGCCGAGATGCCCTGCTGGCTTTGTCCACGGGGATTCGCAATCTGCCGCTCTATCAACGTCTCGCTGATGCCTGGAAGACTTTGACAACCGAGGACACCGATGCATTGCGTCATTGCAAGAGGGAAGCAGCTCGACAATTAAAGGAGTTTGACGAACACATTCAGATCGGAGTGCGAACCGACCCGTATGCAGAACGCCGCCATCGCAAGGACATTATCGACTGCTTAATTGAGCAGCTTCCTGACGGCGCGAAGAACTGCTGCGCTGCGTTCGATGCGCTCGACGACACAATCGACTTGATTACTGTCAACGTGTTCGAGCAGCTATTTATTTTTGATTTGGACGAAGTCGATGTCGCTAATGGGACAATCACGCTGTCAGACAGCGACGAACTCCTTCGCTTTGACAGTAAAGACACTTTCAACCTCCGCATGGGACGGTTGATTTCGCTACCAGCACTTCCAGGCAAGCCCATTGCCCGTGTTGAATCTCAGTCAATCTCGATCCTGTCCCCGCACGACGACGGGTCGTCATGGGTCCGAGCGCGCGTACTCCTAAGGAATTCGAGTTAGGAACCGGACAACGCACCAAGTTGAGCGTCTCGGGTAACGCCGACGCCCATTGTCGGTGCAGTTCACGGGGAACGCCGAGGCACTCCCCTTGTTGTTGACACTGTCGTCTGGAGTTACTGGTTACACAACGATTCACGCTGCTTCTGCACGCCAGGCGTTGACGCGTTTGCGTTTCATCGCGCAGCTTGCTGAGACTTCGTCTGAGTTGCCGCTGGCTGCACTTAACAACTTGGTGAGCGAAGCCGTCGACATCGTCGTGCACTGCGCGCGCATCGATGGCCGCGTATTGGTGACAGAGATCGTCGCCGTTGAAGACTTACAAGGCGGCGCAGAGGCAACCACTTTTACGACGTCAGTGTTGTTCTCACGCACTGCCGACGGCGAGCTGGCGTGGACAGGCAACTTACCGTCGCGTGC
>JBGAQY010000022.1:0-50254 GCA_044220495.1 Acidimicrobiales bacterium | reverse complement strand
TACTGCGATGTGCCAGTAACCACACAGCAGTAGCCTCGGCTGGGTGCATAGGTATCTTCAGTTAGCTCGTGAGCGCGTACTCGTATACGACGGCGCCACGGGAACCAACCTTCAATTACGGGAGCTAACAGCCGACGACTTTGGCGGGCCCGCTCTCGAAGGTTGCAACGAATACTTGGTGCAAACACGACCCGACGTCATTCGTGATTTACATGCTTCGTTTCTCGACGTGGGCGTTGACGTCGTTGAAACCAACTCATTCGGTTCATTCTCGGTTCCGCTCAATGAATACGGCCTCGGCGATCAGGCTTATGACCTCAGTTTGAAGTCCGCGCAACTCGCCAAAGAGGTCGCATCGTCATATGACGGCGAACGTTTCGTTGCCGGATCGATGGGGCCTGGTACCAAGATGCCGAGCCTTGGACACATCTCTTTTGCTGACTTGCGAGACGCGTACGAAGTTCAAGCGCGCGGCCTGCTCGAAGGTGGAGTTGACCTCTTCATCATCGAAACGATGTATGACTTGCTCGGCACCAAAGCAGCAATGATCGCGGCGCGGCAGGCAATGGCAAAGGTCGGGCGCGAAGTTCCTCTGCAAGTTCAAGTCACCATCGAACTCACCGGCCGCATGTTGCCCGGTACTGAGATCGGCGCTGCATACAACGCACTTCGCGCAATGAACCCCGATGTCATGGGCATCAACTGCGCTACTGGTCCCGCCGAGATGAACGAGCACCTTCGCTACTTGGCGCAGCACAGTGACATCCCAATTTCGTGCTTGCCGAACGCAGGCCTGCCCTCGGTAGTCGACGGCAAAATGCACTACGACCTCACCCCCGAAGACCTTGCCGAGCATCACGAACGTTTCGTTAGTCAGCTTGGCATCAGCATCGTCGGAGGTTGTTGTGGAACCACGCCTGAACATCTTCGCCAAGTCGTCGAGCGCGTACGCAACCTGACCCCTGCTCAACGTGAGCCAAGCGAAGAACCTGCTGTGTCTTCTTTGTATTCGGCAGTTCCACTGCATCAAGAGTTGAGTTACCTCGCCATCGGCGAGCGCACCAACGCCAACGGTTCAAAGAAGTTCCGCAACATGATGCTCGACGGCGATTGGGAAGGATGTACCGCGCTTGCGCGCGAGCAAATCCGCGAAGGCGCCCACGTGCTCGATGTGTGCGTCGACTATGTCGGCCGCGACGGAACTATCGACATGCTTGAGATCGCTTCGCGCTACGCGACGCAAGCGAGCGTTCCTCTTGTACTCGACTCGACCGAACCGCAAGTTCTCGAAGCCGGCCTGCAGTGGATCGGCGGCCGCGCCATCTTGAATTCGGCCAACCTTGAAGACGGCGAAGCCGAAGGCAGCCGAATGGATCGCGTGTTCACACTCGCCCGCGAGTACGGCGCCGCCGTCATCGTGTTGCTCATTGACGAAGAAGGCCAAGCGCGTGACGTCGAATGGAAGATGCGCATTGCCCATCGCATCCACGACATCGCCGTCGATAGATACGGCTTGTCGTCAACCGATCTGATATTTGATGCACTGACCTTCCCGCTCTCAACTGGCGATGATGAGTTGCGCGACGACGCAAAAAACACACTCGACGCGATCAAGCGAATCAAGGCTGAACTTCCCGGCGTGAGCACGGTTCTCGGTTTGAGCAATGTGAGTTTTGGGTTGTCGCCTGCCATTCGCCATGTACTCAACAGTGTGTTCTTGCACGAAGCACAACAGCACGGACTCGACGCAGCAATCGTGCATGCAGCGCGCATCATGCCGTTGCACAAGATCGACGACGCTGCGCGCGACGTTTGCCTCGACCTTATTTACAACCGCAAGACTGACGATTACGACCCACTCACAACGCTCATGGCGATGTTCGAAGGGGTGTCGACGAAGGCTATTGAGAAAGAAGATCGTTCTGACTGGCCCGTTGGTCGCCTGCTCGAACAACGAATCATTGACGGCGAGCGCGAAGGTCTAGAGCAAGACCTCGACCGCGCGCTCAACGAAGGCGTTGCCGCGCTCGACATCATCAATTCGCATCTGCTGGCGGGCATGAAGGTCGTGGGCGATCTTTTCGGTGCCGGTGAAATGCAGTTGCCGTTCGTATTGCGCTCGGCTGAAACAATGAAGGCCGCCGTTGCACATCTCGAACCGCACATGGAGAAACTCGACGATGACGGCGGAGGCAAAGGGCGAATCGTCCTTGCCACGGTCAAGGGTGACGTGCATGACATCGGTAAAAACCTTGTCGACATCATCCTCACAAACAACGGCTACGAGGTGCACAACCTCGGCATCAAGATCGCGATCAACGAGATGATCGACAAGGCGCTCGAGGTCAAGGCCGATGCAATCGGCATGAGCGGGTTGCTGGTGAAGAGCACGCTCATCATGCGCGAGAACCTCGAAGAACTAAATGAGCGCGGGCTCGAACACATTCCTGTTGTGCTCGGAGGCGCAGCACTCAATCGCACTTACGTCGAACGTGATTTGCGGGAGGTCTACAAGGGTCGCCTGTTCTACGGAAAAGACGCGTTTGAGGGTCTGAGTGTTCTCGATCGTCTTGGCGAGATGAAACGCGCTGGCGTTGACGACCCTGACTTTGGACGCAAGCTCGGCGGCCGCAACCTGCCGCGCCGCGAACCAAAGCCCGTTGTCGATCCGTCAACGCTGCCGAGCCGGTCTCCAGAAGCCGAGATCGACAACGAAGTTTTCTCACCACCTTTTCTTGGCTCGCGCGTCGAACGCGGTATTGCGCTCGACGAGATCGCCGCGTACATCAACGAAACCGCGTTGTTCCGCAACCAATGGCAATTTCGTCCTGAAAAGGGCGAAAGCGATGCAGATTTCAAAACACGCATTAGACCGATCCTCCGCGAACAACTGGGCGAGGCAAAACGCACTGGGGTGTTGATCCCCCAGGTCGCTTACGGCTATTACGCCGCTAATGCCGACGGCAACGACGTCGTGCTCTTCACCGACGACACGCGCACGTCGGAACTCACACGCTTCTCATTCCCACGACAAAGCGTCGAGCCCTACCTTTGTATTGCCGACTTCTTCAGACCGATCGACTCGGGCGACGCCGACTATGCAGCCTTCCACGTGGTGACCATGGGGTCGCGGGTCAGTGAAGAGACGGCAAAGCTGTTTGCTGCCAATCGCTATCAGGACTATCTGGTGCTCCACGGACTCGGCGTCGAGATGGCCGAAGCGCTCGCCGAGTACTGGCACCACCGCATCCGCACAGAATGGGGCTTCGTCGACCAAGACGGCCCCACACTCACGGGCCTTTTCCGCCAGCAATACAGAGGCGGCCGCTACTCATGGGGTTATCCGGCCTGCCCTGACCTCGAAGACAACGATCGGGTCGCCAAGTTGCTCGACGTGAGTCGCATCGGGGTCGAGGTTGCCGAGGGCTTTCAGTATCACCCCGAGCAAACCACCTCAGCCATCATTTGCCACCATCCAAGAGCGAAGTACTTCGTGGCCAATTAGCCCCTTTGACCTGCTGAAATACTTCCGCACCACGGCCCTCCAACTACCCCACAGATTTCTATCAAGAACCTTCTGGATCGGTCCGATGAAGACTCTGTGGGTCAAATAGGCCCGCCGATTCTGGAGAAGGTGGAAAATGTCGGCACTACGGCGGAGGTCAGTACGTCTGGCTTCGACAGCCGCGGCATTTGCCCTGGTTGTTGGGCTGGCTACACCAGCGTCGGCAGCAACGGGCACTTACACGGGCGTAAGCGTCACACCGACGAGCCCCGTTGCAGCGGCATCAACAACTTGGACGGTCGGCATCACCTCAGGCGGCACCGTCACAGGTGCCAGCGCAGTGCGCTGCGTCGAGCTGTCGATCGACTCAAGTGGTGCATTCGACAGCACGTCACCGGCAGCCACCGTCACGGGCAACCCGGGTGGCACTTCACTCATCACTTCAGCGGGCACATGGACAGCCGTTGGCGCTGTTGCCAGCTCGAGCAAATACCGCTGGACCAACACCGGCGCGACTTTTGCAGCCAGTGGCACGATCACTTTCAGCGTGACCAACCCAGCTGCGGGCGCGTACTTCGTCAAGCTGCAGACGTTTGCTACGGCTTGTGGAGACGCTGTTTATGACGTTGGCTCATCGGGTGTTGTAATCACCAGCACCACAACCGTTTCTTTGGTTGTCGACCCAACACTCAACTTCACAGTTGCCGGCAACAATGCCGCATGCAACGGCATCAGCAACACCATCGGCGCCAACGCAACTTCGACATCAGTTCCGCTTGGCCACATCAACGACACGACACTTGCGTCGGGTTCGCAAACGGTGACGCTGAGCACAAACGCGGCAAACGGTTTCACTGTTGCTATGCGTTCGCCGAACTCGACTGGCGTAACCGTCGGAGCAGCTAGCGCCATGATCGACGGCAACGGCCACGCTCTGCTCAACCGCACGGGTGCTGCTTTCAGTGCCGGTACTGATGGCTTTGCCTACACAAGCAACGACAACGCCGGCTCGGGCATCGCTGCTGGCGCCGTTGCGCCGGTGCCAAGCTCGAATGCCACCGTTCTGAGCAAGGCAGCCGGACAAACCACAGGCACCGCCTGCGTTGGCTACCTCGCCGGAGCAGCCACCAACACAACCGCTGGCGCCTACTCAACAAACATCATCTACACGGCTATCCCGAACTTCTAGTTCTGCAAAGTCGTAAACGCTCTCTGTCGCTCACAGAGAACCCACGAATGCCGCTTCCGAAGGGCGGCATTCGTCGCGTTTGGGCAAGAACCCGCACTTGGAAGGGTTGCTGACTTAGGCTCAGGGAATCGATCCAACCAAGGAGCACCCCGAATTGCTCTCAGCGACCAAAGCCTTCACCCGAATCGTTGCGGCTCTTGCTGTGGTCAGCGCGACCACGCTGCCGTTCACGCCCTCGGCCAGCGCACAGACTCCGCCGACTGATGCCGCCTCGGTTTCGGTGTCACCTCCCACAACCGAGCTGACGATCGAACCCGGCAAGAAGGCCAACGCGAAGATCACGCTCACCAATGGCTCGAGCTTCACGCGCACTTTCTCAGTAAAGGTGCAGAACTTCACGGCGTCAGGCGAAACTGGTCAAGCTGACTTGTCGGAAGAAGAGGGCCCATATTCACTGCGCACGTGGGTGCAAGTGAGTCCGCAACGCGTCGACATCGAACCGGCCAAGACACAAGACTTCAATGTCGAAATCAACGTGCCTGAAAAGGCGAGCCCGGGCGGACACTTTGGTGCAGTCGTATTCACACCAACTGTTTCTCCGGATGCCAATGCAAACGTCAGCGTGGTGTCAGAGGTCAGCTCACTCTTTTTGATTCGCGTTCCCGGCGATGCAATCGAGAAAGCATCACTCGCAAGCTTCAAGGCACAATCGCTGTCGGGCAACCCAGAGGCGCCAACGAAGAAAGACGCCTCGTTTTTCAAGGAAGGTCCGGTCAACTTCTCGGTCCGCGTCAAGAACGACGGCAATGTGCAACTCAAACCAAAGAGCACAATCACCGTCACTAACATCTTTGGCAAGGAAATCGACAAGATCGATGTTCCCGCTCAGACCGTCTTGCCCGAATCGATCCGCAACTACGAAGTCAAGTGGGATCAAAAACACCTGCTCGGCAAATACAAGGTCAGTGTCAAGACGACTTATGGCGCACCCGAGCAAACACTTACGGCGAGCACAACTTTTTGGGCAGCTCCGGTTGGGCTAGCCATCGGCGCCGCCGTCGCAGCCATCGCCGCGTTCTTGTTCTTGTGGCTGCCACGCAAGCGTTTGCGCAAGGCCTTCAAGGCCCTGACCGCTAAAGACGAGTAGCCGCCTGAGCACCTTGCTTCGCGTGATAACTCGAGCGCGTAAGCGGGCTCGATTCGACGTGCGCAAAACCCATTGCCATGCCCGCCTGGCGCAGTTCTTCAAACTCGTCAGGCGTGTACCAACGATCGATCGGCAAATGGTTTGACGTCGGGCGCAGGTATTGACCAATCGTCACGATGTCAACACCGACACCACGCAAGTCGCGCAGCGCGCTGATCAGTTCGTCTTTACTTTCGCCCATGCCAGCGATCAGACCAGACTTTGTGGTGAGGCCTTGATCTTTCGCGCGTGCCAACACCGAAAGACTGCGCGTGTAGCCCGCAGACGGACGAACCGCTCGCTGCAAACGAGCAACGGTTTCGAGATTGTGATTGAGCACCTCGGGCCGCGCATCAAAAATGGTTTTTAGCGACTCGCCGTCTCCCTTGCAGTCAGAGATCAACACCTCGACACTGGTGCCCGGGCACCGTTGGTGAATTGCGTTGATCGTTGCGGCAAATGCACTTGCGCCGCCGTCAGCGAGATCATCACGGGCGACTGTCGTGACAACCGCATAGGCGAGTTTCATTTCGGCAACTGCATTCGCCACGCGTTCTGGTTCTGATGCATCGAGTGGCTCGGGTTTACGCGTGTCGACCAAACAAAAACCACACGCCCGCGTGCAACGCTCGCCGTTGATCATGAAGGTTGCTGTGCCGTCGTTCCAACAATCGAAGATGTTTGGACAGCCGGCCTCTTCGCAAACCGTAATGAGGTCGAGGCTCTTCATCGTGTTCTTCAATCGCAAATACTCGGGCCCGAAGTCGGCCTTGACTCGCATCCACTCAGGCTTGCGAGCATCTGGAGCGACCGCATTCGACGAATCGACACCGGCAGCAGCCAGGCGGCCCAGCATGCGCACCGGTTGCGACGATGGTGGACGTGTCGCACCGGTAGAAGCACTGGGATTTACCGGCTTGATTACTTCGCCCGGACCCTCGCCCCGCGTAAAGGCCGACAAATCGGTTGGCGCCACTTTCCATGCAACGTCTTGGCGGTCGACCGTGATCAAACTGCTGTCGGCGCCACCGAAGAGCGACCGCGATCGCGCAACGAGCGCGTCAACGACTTGCGTCATCGTTGCTTCAATGCCCTCGGCCTTCAAAGAGGTGACGCCTTTGTCGGCAATGCCACAAGGCACGATGTGATCGAACCACGACAAATCGGCATCGACATTGAGAGCAAACCCGTGCATCGATCGACCACGACTGAGTCGAACGCCAACAGCCGCAATCTTGCGAGCAGATGGCGTGTCAGCATCGAGCCACACGCCCGGTTGCCCAGGCAGACGACCGGCACCAGGCAAACCAAGGTCGGTAAGCACGTCAATGATCAGCTGTTCGACACGACAAACGTATTTGGCCGTGTCGGTAAGACCACCTCGCCCGCCAACATTGAGAATCGGATATCCGACTAGTTGACCAGGCCCGTGATAGGTGACGTCGCCGCCTCGATTGGTGCGAACAACACGCGCCCCCAATGCTTCAACATCAGACAGCACGTTGTCGACATTCGCGCGCACACCAAGGGTGTAGACGTGCGGATGTTCCAGCAGAAGCAAGTGGTTGTCGGTGCCGCGTTCGAACAACGCGCGCTGCACCGCGTATGCCTCATCGAAAGGAACGCGACCAAGCCAACGAACGTTTAGTTGGCGTTGGTCGCCAATGAGTGTCTCAGTAGACGTGCATTGATCGCGAGTTAGCACGACAGCTCAGCGTTCTTTGTCGAACGAACCAAACGGTCGTGCTACGCGGATCAAAGCTCGCCGGCCCAGTCGCGAGTTTCGAGAACCTCGCGCACCTTCGCCATGAAGGCCGACGCATAAGCGCCATCGAATGCTCGGTGGTCCCACGCCAGGCCCAACAAACCGACCGGGTGAACAACAACGGCGTCGCTTCCGTCGGGAAGTTCGATCGCCACCGGACGCTTCTTAACACCGTCGGTCGACAAGATGGCGACCTGCGGCTGGTTGATGACTGGGTATGTAATGAACGTTCCATAACCACCGGCGTTGGTGACGGTGAAAGTTCCGCCGCTGATGTCATCGGCCTGAAGCTTCTTATTGCGCGCACGGTAGGCAATGTCGGAAATGCCACGTGCGATCTGACGAAGTCGCAGACCATCGGCGTTGCGCACGACCGGCACCAACAATCCTTCGAAATCAAGGTCGACGGCGATGCCAAGGTTGACGTCGCGATGAACGATTAGCTCGTTGTTGCCCACCGACGCGTTCACGTAGGGGAACTCGCGAATTGCATCGACAATTGCTCGCGTGATGAACGGCAAGTAAGTCAGGCTCGTACCCTCTTCTTGCTTGAACTTGCTCTTCACTGAGTTGCGAACCTTGTCGACGTTGGCGAAGTCGACCTCGACAGTGACCAACGTGTGCGCCGAAGTCGCCTTTGACATCACCATGTGCTCAGCAGTGCGGCGACGAATGTTCGAGAACGGAACAACGGTGTCGCGCTCGCCCGGGGCGGGTGCGGGCAACGGCGCTGGCTTGCTAGCAGCACGAGGGGTCTGAACCGCGGCGGCAGCAACTGCCGGAGCAGACGCAGCGGGAGCAGCAGGCGTTACGCCCGAGCTTCCGTTTGACGACAAGAAACCAAGCACGTCTTCGCGCGTGATGCGTCCGCCCGCCCCCGTGCCTGTGATGCGTGAGGCGTCGAGTCCGTTGTCGCTGATGAGCTTGCGCACGATCGGCGAGAGCACACGACCACCAAGGCCGGCACCTTCGTTTGAAGTCGTCGGCGTGTTGGCGGCAGCAGCGGGTGCCGGAGCCTGCGGGGCCTGTTCGGCCTCAGCTTCTTGCGCCACAGCGGCCGCAGTCGTGTTGGTCGCTTCCGGAGCAACTTCGGGTTCGGGTTCGGGTTGCGCGGGCGCAGCCGATGACCCGTTCTGATCGGCGGGTGCCGCGGCGGCTGGCGCAGAATCAGCAGAACCAATAACAGCAAGCTTCGCACCGACATCAGCGGTTTCGCCCTCTTGCACGAGGATCTCAGTGATGACGCCAGCGGCCGGCGATGGCACCTCTGAGTCGACCTTGTCGGTCGAAACCTCAAACAAGACCTCGTCGGCGGCCACGGTGTCGCCAACCTTCTTCGTCCAGCGAGTGATGGTGCCTTCGGTAACGGTTTCGCCGAGTTGCGGCAGTAGTACGTCGGTCATGAGACGTGCAGTCCTCTTCCAGTCAATGCCAACACCGTCTCGCCGAACGTTTCGGAAAGACTTGGGTGAGGCTGAATAAATTGTGCGATGTCGTCGGGCGTCGCTTCCCAGTTGACGGCCAAGTAACCCTGGCCAAGTTGTTCGGTTACCCAAGGCCCTGCCAAGTGAACACCGAGGATTCGACCAGCCTTCCCGTCAGGAAGTTTCTCGGCCACGATCTTCACGAGACCTTCGGTTTCACCGATGATGATCGCTCGACCATTGCCAATGAACGGGTCTTTCTTGACGATCACGTCGTAACCGGCGTCGCGTGCGCCTTGCTCGGTGAGACCGGCGTAAGCGATTTCAGGATGCGTGTAGATGCACCACGGCACAGTGTTGTAATCAACAGGAATGGCGTCTTCGCCGAGGATGCCTTTGATGGCAAGAATGCCTTCAGCAAAACCAACGTGCGCCAGCTGTGGTGTTGCCACCAAGTCGCCAATTGCGTAGACGCCCTCGACACCAGTGTGCAGATATTCGTCAACCTTTACGAAGCCACGCTCGTCTACTTCGACGCCAGTGCCTTCGATGAGCAAGTCATCAGAAAACGGACGACGCCCAACACTCACGATGATGGCTTCAACGTCAACCGATTGCGCTGAACCATCGCTCGCTTCCCACGACACAGTCGTCGTGTCGCCCGACGGTTGATGCTTCAAGCCCTTGATACCAGCGTGCACATCAATGCCGCGCTTCTTGAACGACTTGGCAACAACATCAGCGACGTCGTTGTCACACAATGCCAACAACTTCGGCATTGCTTCGAGCAACGTGACCTTGACGCTGAGGTCGCTCATCATCGACGCGAACTCACAACCAATCGCGCCACCACCGATAACAGCAACCGACGACGGCAACTTGTCGAGCGACAACACCTCGTCGGACGTAAGCACGTACTTACCGTCGACATCAAAACCAGGAATGCTGCGCGGCACCGAGCCCGACGCGAGGATGATGTTGTCACCCTTCAACTCACTGCCGTCAGAAACCTTGACGATGTTGTGAGGCGCAAGTCGACCAAAGCCATTGACGACGGTGATCTTGCGGCGCTTCATCAAACCCTGAAGGCCCTTCCACAACTGATCGACGACGCCTTGCTTGCGCGCCTGGCTCACCGAAAAGTCGACCGTTGGTTGGTCGGTGTTGACACCAAACTCTTTGGCACTAGCGACGGTGCGATAAACGGCAGCCGTCTCGAGGAACTCTTTGGCGGGAATGCAGCCGCGGTGCAAACAAGTGCCGCCGACCTTGTCTTTCTCAACCACAGCAACCTTGAGTCCGGCACTGGCCCCATAAAGTGCCGCGGCATAACCGCCCGGACCACCGCCGATGACAACGACGTCGAAATGCTCAGCCGTCGGACCCACCTCCATGGAAAACGACAGCGTCTAGCCGTCGGGTTACTACGGCAACACCCTGCTGCCTGATGAACTGGCGCAAGATCCGCTGGTCAGGGCGGCCTCGCTCGGGCCCTACGTTACCGAACCGGAAGCACTTTGTTTTCCCACTCTTAAGGTGGAAAGTCAGCCGACGCCGAGCTTGAAGCGGGCGCCTCTTGCCATGATCATCAGCTCTTTGCGAACTTCTTCGGGGGTCGTGATCGGATGGCTGAAACTGAGCCGCACCGACTCACGACCGTGAGGTGTGACGACCATGAGGTCCATGCCGTATTGATCGATGCCCGAGAGGTTGGCCGACGTTGCGTTGGGCTGTCCGCCAAACGCACGACACAGCAACACCAGTGATCCGCCTTGGTCGTTGCTCAAGTGCGAAACGAGCCCGGGAGCGACTGAAGCAAGCGGGTCAGATGACGCCGCCAGGTAATCCTCAATCGAAACGGTGACTACTTCGTTGGGACCGGTTGCGACCAAAACCAACGACGCATCAAGTTCATAAAGCGTGCCTTGGCCACGCTTTATGGCACCCGCGTCAGCGGGTTGATTGCGACCGTATTCAACTATTGCTGCATCGAATGCTGATGTGCCGGGCGCAAGCTCGACGAGGTTGCCCAACAATGTGACGCCGCCGTTGGTGCCCGATGCGCTCGCAGTAAGGGGCGTTTCGGCAACGGCCAACGACGCTTGGGTCTTCTTCTTGATGCTGCCTGCTTGCGCTATTGAGTCGCGCACGCCAATGAAAGGAACACCGGTGGGTGACACGGCGTAGGGGACAACAAAACCGACGGGCGCACGGCCATCGCCGACAGCAACAGAGATAACACCCAAACGGTTGTTGCCAACGACAGTGCGAGCGCGCTCGCCGTCTGTCATCTTGTGGTTTTCGACGGAGTCTTCGCCGGCGGAGTACGTGGACGGAGACGCGGCTGACCCAGCGATGCGCGCCGAGCGGTGGTCGACAATAGGCACCGACCGCTTCGAAGTCCCGTAAACCGGTAAAGCCATCTAGCCCTTTCTACTCCCGCATCAACTCGTGGGCACGACCCACACTTCTGAATCGCCTAAATGATCTTGCAGCGAACGAATCTGACGATCGACTCTCGCATCAGCACCGTCCCACACCACGACTGCTTCGTTAGCGTGACGAGCAAGCCAGTTGTCTCGCTTACCTAACGCCATGCCCGCCGCCTGTTTGGAAGTGGGTCGCTTTGATTCGAGCACGAGTCTCTCTCGGGCTTTGGAAAGAATATCCTGGTAACGGCGCTTCGACAACGCGGGCCACACATCGTCTTGCTCTTCGAACGCAAGCACCGCCACCACCGGAACGTTGGCCTCGAGTGCGGCTTCGGCCCCCAACTGCTCGGCACCGAGACCCAAACCGCTCATCACGACGAGATCGGGGAACAGCTGCGCCTTGGCGGTGATGATTTCTTTCAGCTTCGCCCTGATGCCATCGGCGACCGGGTTGTCGTCGTATCCACCAAGCTCGGGAGGACGCGCACCGGTGACGACCAGCAAATGGCCGGCCGGCGCTTTGGCCCCACTGCTGCCCTTCGATGCCGGTTTTGCTGTTGCCGTCTTGTCGATTGCATCTGCGGGCAGAGCGGCTACCTCGGCCTGGCTTGGCGGACGCTCGCCCGACCTCGCCATCTGCTTGTTGGCTGCCTCGACGGCCAGCACATCGACCAGGTCGTTCATGGCGTCACCAGAATGTCCTTTGACCCACTGAAAGCTGATCTCATCGCCTCGTGATCGCACCAGTTCGATGAAGGGTTCCCACAGGTCACGGTTGGCGACAGGCTGCTTCGCAGAGTTCTTCCACCCTCGGGCCAGCCAACCCTCCCACCAGCGGTTCTTGAAGCAATTGACCACGTATGTGGAGTCACTAATGACAGTGACCTGGCCCGACAGGGTTTTCACGGCTTCGAAGGCCGCCGAGACCTCCATGCGCTGATTCGTCGTGTGCGCGGCAAATCCGCTGGCAAATGCGCCGCCGGGCACCGCCCACGCCCACCCACCTGGACCCGGATTGCCCAAGCAAGCGCCGTCTGTATAAACCGAAGTAACCACGACCCCATCATGACCCGACGCTGTGACCACCTCGGCTCGCGGTGGCTAAACCGCTCACCGAACTGTGCCCCGAGCGGTGTAACCCGACAGCTGTCGCAATGGTCTGAGTGCGGGCTCAGCCAAGCTACCGATTTACGTAAGAATGGACTCATGATTTTTGACGGGTTGTCCCATCAGCTTCCGGACGACGATCCCAGCGAGACAAGCGAATGGGTTGACTCCCTCGATGCGATTGTCGAGGTTCACGGCAAAGAGCGTGCGCGCTACTTGCTCATGCGGCTCCTCGAACGTGCACGCCAACAGTCGGTTGGATTTCCCGCCACCGTTTCGAGTGACTACACCAACACGATTCGTCCGCAAGATGAGCCGGAGTATCCCGGCGACGAAGCAATGGAGCGCAAGATTCGCGCCTACACGCGTTGGAACGCAGCGGCGATGGTCGTGCGAGCCAACGGCAAGGCCGACGGCATTGGTGGTCACCTTTCGACGTTCGCGAGTTCCGCAATGCTCTACGACGTCGGCTGGAATCATTTCTTCCGCGGCAAGGCTGACGGCACCGTTGGCGACTTCGTTTATTTCCAAGGTCACGCCAGCCCCGGCATGTACGCACGCGCGTACCTCGAAGGCCGACTCGATGAATCAACGCTCGACAACTTCCGCCAAGAGCTCGGTGGAAACGGCCTTTCTTCTTACCCGCACCCGCGCCTCATGCCCGACTTTTGGGAATTTCCGACCGTGTCGATGGGCATTGGTCCGATCAATTCGATTTACCAAGCGCGCTTCAACCGTTACCTCCACAATCGCGGTTTAGCCGACACGAGTAAGTCGAAGATCTGGACGTTCATGGGCGACGGCGAGTCTGACGAGCCCGAGAGTTTGGGCGCTTTGTCAGTAGCGGCGCGTGAAGGTCTCGACAACTTGATCTTCGTCGTCAACTGCAACTTGCAACGACTTGATGGTCCGGTGCGCGGTAACGGCAAAATCATCCAAGAACTCGAGGCTGTTTTCCGTGGCGCGGGATGGAACGTCATCAAGGTTGTGTGGGGTTCTGCATTCGACGATTTGCTTGCGCGCGATGTCGACGGCGTGTTGTTGAACAAACTCAACACAACTGTCGACGGTGAGTTCCAAAAGATGTCGGTCGAAACCGGTGCTTACATTCGCGAGCATTTCTTTGGCACCGACCCGCGTCTCGCGAAGCTCGTCGAACACCTGAGCGACGATGAGCTGCAGGCGTTGCCTCGCGGTGGTCACGACTTGAAGAAGGTCTACGCGGCTTACAAAGCAGCGAGCGAACACACCGGCGCCCCAACCGCAATCTTGGTCAAGACAGTCAAGGGGTGGAGCCTCGGTTCACAAGTCGAAAGTCGCAACTCGACACACCAGATCAAGAAGCTCACACAACAACAGTTTCGCGACTTGCGCGACCGCCTGCACCTCGAAAACGAAATCCCCGACTCAGCGCTCGAAGACAAATACCCGCCCTATTACCGTCCGCCGGCCGACAGCGCTGAGTACAAGTACATGATGGGTCGTCGCTCAGATCTCAACGGCCCCGTGCCACAACGCGTTGTCAACTGTCCTGCGTTGCCGGCGCCTGACCCCAAAACGTTTGCTGAGTTTGCCGCGGGTTCGGGCGGACGCGAAGTCAGCACAACAATGGCGTTTGCCAACTTGATCCGCGGCTTGCTTCGCGACAAGAACATGGGCGCAAACGTGGTGCCGATCATCCCCGACGAAGCGCGCACGTTTGGCATGGACGCGCTGTTCAAAGAAGTAAAGATCTACGCGCCGTTCGGTCAGCTCTACGAACCTGTCGATGCGTCGATGATGCTCAGTTACTTGGAGAGCAAGTCGGGACAGATCCTCGAAGAGGGCATTACCGAAGCGGGCGCGCTCGCTAGCTTCACCGCTGCAGGCACTGCATATGCAAACCACGGCGTACCAATGGTGCCCTTCTACATCTACTACTCGATGTTCGGCTTCCAACGCGTTGGCGATCTCGTGTGGGCCTTTGGCGACAGCCGCGGTCGCGGCTTCTTGCTCGGTGCGACAGCCGGACGCACAACACTCCACGGCGAAGGGCTGCAACACGACGACGGGCATTCGCTGATCTTGGCGTCGACCTACCCGAACCTCCGTGCGTACGACCCCGCGTTTGCTTACGAAGCTGCGGTCATCATCGAAGACGGCATCAAAGCGATGTACGGCGAAGATCCGCAAGATTGCTTCTATTACATAACGCTCTACAACGAGAACTACGCAATGCCAGCAATGCCTGAAGGTGTCGCTGACGGAATTGTGCGCGGCATCTACAAGTTCGCCGACGCGCCAGCGATCGAGTCAGGTGAGGCTGCCGGGTCGAACGGCAAGAAGGCCAAGAAAGCTGACAAGAACGGTTCGCCGCAGCCGGCCGAGCGTCGCAAGGCAACCATCTTGTTCAGTGGTCCGACTTGGCAAGCAGCCATCGAAGCGCAGCACATCCTCGCCGAGTCACACGCGATCGACGTGGAATGCTTCAGCGTCACGTCTTACAAGCGTTTGCGCGAAGACGCCCTCACGGTCGAACGCTGGAACAGACTGCACCCCAGCGAAGAGGCGCACGTGCCACACATCACCGAGGTGTTGCGCGCAACCGAAGGGCCAGTCGTTGCTGTCACCGACTTCATGAAGATGGTGCCCGACCAAGTGGCGCGTTGGATTCCCAACCATTTCACTCCGCTCGGCACCGACGGATACGGACGAAGCGACACTCGCGAACGCCTCCGCGCACACTTCGAGATCGACGCACCAAACATCGTGGTTGCCGTTCTCGATGCCTTGCTGGCATCAGGTGATGCAAAGGCCGAAGAGGTCAGCGACGCCATCGCCCGCTACTCGCTCGACCCCGACAAGCCCAACCCCGCGGGATAGTCAGACGGCCAGCCGGCCCGTTCGACGCCAGCTCGACCTAACCCCCCCCGGGGGGCGACGCCAGCCTCGCCCGGGCTGTCAGCCCGCCCCAACCCCGCCCGGCGCCAGCCCGGCCCTTTCATCTATCTAAGAAGCCCAAAAACCTGCCGCACGAGGGCAAAATTTGGGCTTTTAGGGTGGGGCAAAGGCGGTCGCGGGTTGCTGCCGACGCCTTGGCAATTTAATTGTCAACAAACCCGATCAACTAGGTCATAATTTACGGCGTGACAGTCGTTGACGCCGAACCGCTCCTCGCCGAGGCGAACCCGTCTATTGCGACCGTTATTCGCCACGAACAACGCGTTGCTTCGGCGCGCGTTGTGGTGAAGCGATTCGAGGAGCGGCGATCTGAACTACTCGCCCTCCACTCGGCGCTAACCGACCAAAGCCAGCAGCTCGACTCGCCGGTGTCGATTCCTCGCACAATTGCCTTTGCTGGCTACACGGAGAGCGCGCGGGAGCTTTTCGAGTTCTACAAGGCAGTCTTTGATGCCGACAACAGCCGGCCGCACCGGCCGTCGAAAGAGATCGAACAAGAACTCAAACTCGACCTTGCGCGATATGTCCACACATGGGATCCGTTGGCCGACGATGACTTGAACAACACCATCAAGCGTGAGACGAGAGCACTCGCCCGAGAATGGAGAGCAGCGCGCAACATCGGAGAGCTCAGCGTGTTTGCTCGGTTCGCTGAGCAACTCAAAGCCGACACGGCGCAGATTGCAACGCTCGTCGATCAGATCGAGATTTCACTCACTGACGGTCCTTCCCGCCTTCATGCGCCTGAAGCACGCCTGGCTGACTTGCAGACCGAACTGCGCAAGCTAGAAGAGACGCTCGATGACGAGCAGCGTCATTGGCAGCGCCTCAGTGATGGCGTGCGTTTGGAACTCGAGTTCATGCATGACACGCAAGGCATCGAAGGAGATCTGCAGGCCGAGGCTCTCCGCGCCCGCACCGATGCGCACGTAAGTGCAATCTCGACGCTCACCGGCACGCTCGTCGGTGCCGAGCCTGCGGCCGTAACACAGCTGGGCACACAAGTCGGGCCCGGCGAAAGCCCCGAACGGCGGCGCGCCATTGAGTTGAGGCAGTTGGACGAACTGATTCGTCAAAGTGAATCAGTTGCAGAGCTCGGGGCACGCTGGGTGGCGCAACTCGAATCAGAAGCCGACTACGCGCGTCTCAACACCGCTCACGACGATCACGTGGAGCGCGTTGTTATCGACAACCTCACAACCGACCTGCGTTTCGGCGACGTGCACGTGCACGATCCAGCAAAGGGCACTGCGTTGTTCGTATTCGCGCATCCTGACGACGAAACGACTGCCGGTGCTGAAATGATCGCCGAAGCCCACGCGCAGGGGATGTTTGTCGTGATGATCTGCGCAACTGGCGGTGAAGCCGGACGCGTGCAATCACGCGAACTCGACACCCCGTTGGGTCACCGCAACTTCGTCGACATCAGACGCGACGAGCAAGAACGCGCCGCCGAACTCTTAGGTGTCGACGTTTTGATTCGCGCCGGCCACATCGATGCCGGCATGCCCAACGATCCGTCACATCACCACTTGCGACTGGCGAACCCAGGCAACGATCAGCAGCTGACGGCACTGATCGAATCAACCTTGCATGAGTTCGAACCGCGTCAAGTGTTCACGCATCCAGTGCTCGATCAGCAGACCGCCTATGGACATCACGACCACAACCAAACATTTGTCAGCACCGAAACGGCCGTGCGTAATTACGTCGCAGGAAACATCGGCCGCGCCGACTTCGTAACACCGCAATTACTTGCGGTTTCAGTAGACCCCGCCGACCAACGTGGGGCAATCGCAATCAACACGTCGGTCGAATCAAGCGCCCGAGCCATTGAGGCACGAGCTGCGTATCTCAGTCAGATTCCCCCGGAAGCGCCCGCCGTACGCAAACAGGCAGCGATGCGAACACTTCGCTTTCTCGACGCCACACCGGCGCCCCATGCGCAAACTGTCGATCGACCGCCGCCGGCGCCGGTTAGCGAAGTGCAACCAGCGCTCAGCACGCCGTCGCTCGGGCGTTCGCTAAGTCTTTAATCGCTTTAGTTGCCCAACAGCACGCTGTGCACTTCGTGCAGTGAAGTGCAGACGTAAGTCGGGTTCAATAAGCGCAGCGCAGCAAGGTCATAGAAGCGGTCGTGCGAAGGCGGATGCGTAAGTATCGAATCAACGCCTGCGTTAACGGCGGCGCCGATGTCTTTCGCCGAATCGCCAATCATCACCGTCGTCGTCGGGTCGCTGCCCAACACATCGATCGCTTTGTGCAATGGCTCGGGATGCGGCTTGTGGTTGTCGACATCATCAGCCGTGACAATGAGATCGAAGTGCGCGTCAAATCCGTTTTTGCTCGTTGCATGCTTGACGTTTGCGCGCGTTGAACTCGTGATCATGGCAATGCGAATACCGTTTGCGCGTAACGCTTCGATCAATCGATCGGCGCCGGGATACAGCGCCACATTTGGCAAGCTGAGATTCATCTCGTCGACGAGCGCAGCCATGAACGCGTCGACACGCTCGTGATGAACCCCGAAGGCAGTCGGGCCTTCCCAGTCACCAAATTGATGCGCAATTGCTTCGTCGCTCGGGTACACATCAAAGCTCGTGCACGTAGCGCGATATGCATCCATCCACATGTCGAGCGACTGCGCCAAGCATCCGTCCCAGTCAAACAAGACCGTCTTGTAGCGCGCATCTGATCCACTCACTTCGTTAACGCTACCAACGGCGTTACGATCCGACGGATGCAGCCCGTCAGATTTCAACCCAGCTTTCGACGAGACAACGGGCTTTGGTCGTTGAAGCTCCACGACTTGCCGCTGCCAGACGACTTCCCCGCCGACGAACAGATCTTGCTCAACATGCCCCCGGGCGCTTTCGGCGGAAACCACCGTCACCCTCGCCGCGAAGCAATCGTTGCGCTCAACCCCGGACTTCATCTCGTGCTCGACATCGACGGCGAAGTAAGGCAGTTCAATATGTTCAGCGACGACGAACTGCTGATGTGGATCATGCCTCCGTTCGTTCCGCACGCCGTAATCAACCATTCGAACAACGCCGCCGCCTTTTACGAAGTAGCCGATGGCCCTCAACGCGATGTCGAACCCGTTGACCTCATCAGCCGCATCACTCGCTAACGCATCACCCGCGCCCTTTGACCACCCGCCCCTCCGCCGCCGCGCCCTTTCGCCGCCCGGCCTTTCGCCACCCGCCCTTTCACCACCCGCCCTTTCGCCGCCCGCCCTTTCACCACCCGCCCTTTCGCCGCCCGGCCCTTTCACCCGCGCGAAAAGGCCAAAAGTCGGCGTTTTTCTGGGCCGTTTTGGCTTTATCGCGTGGGTGAAAGGGCGCCTGGGCGGCTGCTCGCCCTCGTGGCCCCTCGCCCTCGTGAGAGCAGCCTCGCTCAGGGCCCCCACTCGGGGCCCACACTCAGGGCCCCCACTCAGGGCGACTCGGCCTCGGCCGCCAGACATCACACTGGGACCAATTACCGACAACGAAGAAAGTGATGGGATCATCAAGGCCATGACTCCCCCTCGCTTGAACATGCCGGTGTCTGACGACGCGAATGAGCTAATCACCAACGACCCTTTTGCATTGCTGATTGCTCTTGTACTCGATCAACAGGTTCCGCTCGAGCGAGCATTCTCGGCGCCCTTGGAACTCAAACAACGGCTGGGCGGTGAACTCACGGTCGAGCAGATTGCGCACTACGACGAAGAGGCCCTCGTCACGATTTTTTGCCAGCAGCCGGCGCTGCACCGATTCCCTGCCGCCAATGCGCGTCGAGTGCAGAAGATGGCGAACATCATCGTCGACGAATACGACAGTGACGCCGCCGCTGTTTGGACATCGGCCAAAGACGGCACCCAGCTTCTGAAGAACGTCAAAGCGCTGCCCGGCTTCGGCGAGCAAAAGGCGAAAATCTTCATCGCGATGCTTGGCAAGCAGATGGAGCTGAAGACCAAGGGCTGGCGTGAGGTCTCACAGCCTTTCGGCGAACCCAAGTCGGCGCTGTCGATTGCCGACATCAAAGACGCCAAGTCGCTTGCCGCCGTCCGTCAATACAAGCAAGAGAAGAAAGCGGCGGCGAAGGCGCTCGCTGAGAAGTAGCCCGCCTCTAGAGCAAAGCAGAGCAAGGCAGAGCGCACGCGAAGCCAGACACCCATCCGGCCAACAGCGATTAGCGATCATCACGTTTGAAAATGTTTGAAAAGGGTTGACTACGGCTCGTTAAGCATGGGTATCATGATTCATCACGACGCTGCGTTTGCGTTGGGATGGAGGCGCAAGATCGTCGAGGTCCTCCTTTCAGGGGACCGACGACCAAAACGCTCGCAGCAATGGTTGTCCCTAGCATCCAGTGTTGCTGTCGGTTCCTTCCCGACGCTTGCTCCCCCAGCAAACGCAGCGTCGTTGGGCCTCCCAAGTGGCCCCCAAGCAACGACCGCTAGACCCAAGCGGCCGTACTTGCTCAGCACTTGTTCATCACTTGCTCAGCGCCTATCGGCGGCGGTCGAGCCAGCCAAGCAGCAAGGCGAGCGTGCGCGGATCGTGCCGCAATCGATGTCCGGCACCAGCGAGTATGCGAAGGTCGCCTTGTGGTCCAGCGGCGGCCGCCAACTCACGAGCGTCAGAGACAGGCACTCGGTCGTCGTCAGCTCCGTGAACAATCATCAGTGGGCGCGGCGCGATCTTGTCGACCACATCGACAGGACGAATGAGACGAAACTCATTGCCCCACTTTTCAGGATCCTCAGGAAATCCAGGTGTGTGCACCAAGCCGAGATTGCGGGCGTGCTCGAGTAGCCGCTCCCAGTTGTCGGCCCAATCGTCGAAGTGTGCACGTGCCGAGAACGACGTAACGCCACTCACGGTCTGGTCGACGCCGGCCATGTGCAGCACAAGCGATGCGCCCGTACCAAAGCCGGCAAGCCAAATCTCGTCAACGCCGTGCTCGACGCGCAGGTGATGGATCGCTGTCTGCAGATCCGTGCACCACCCACCAATCGAGAAATCACCACCCGACTGGCCGGTGCCACGAAAGTTGAAAGTGAGCACGGGCAGACCGACTTGTTCGACAATGCGGTCGGCGAGCTCTGAATAACGCAGACCGGCTGAGGCTGCCTCACGGGGCGCCTGAGGAAATCCGTGGCACAACACGATTCCGCTCGTACCAATGCCACTTTCAGGTGTGGCCAGATAGCTGTGGAGGTCGATGTCGTCGACTTCGACACGCAGAGACATGACAGGACTCTAAAAGAGAGACGGGGCGCCCGCTGGGAACGCCCCGTCAAACTACGTGCTGGAAAGACTTTCTTCACCGAACGTCGTCGAGCGGGACTAAGACTCAACCGGCTTAGAAAGGGTGACTGGCTGAAATTCGCCAGGTAGTCCAGCGGCTGCCTAGCGGCCAGCCACCTCCAAGGTCCCAAAAGGTTTATCTGAAGAAATTTTGGACCACCTCCCTTCTTTGGTGCAGCAATAAAATCACAACTCCGCGACTAAAGGAAGAGATGATGTCGCTGCCACAATGAGATGTGCCTTCGCCGACGGGTCGACATCAACACCACCGACTCGCGGAGTTCGCTCTCTTCGTGTCAGGCGTTGCCTATGGCGCGCAAACTCCAATAAGCCGCGAACTTGGTATTTGGCTTGCGCCCACGACGATCGTGTTGGTGCGATTCGCCTTCGCTCTGCCATTTTGCCTAATCGGGTTTCACCGATCGGAACGCAAATTCACGACGACCAAAACGCGACTCATACCGATCGCGTTGTTGTTCCCGCTTGCCGTTACGTTGTTCACGACGTCGCTGTTCCATACAACGATCGCCGTATCAATCTTTGGCTTTTACCTCGCAAACCTCTTGTCTGCCCTGATTGTCGGCGTCACGTTGAATCGCGAACCGATCGACGCGCCAACCATCATTGCCTTCGCGTGCAGCCTTGCTGCCGCGATTTGTTTCGTCGCCGCCGAGCCCGAGTCAACAAGTGGAATCGTCTCGTTCGGACTTCTCTTGAGCGTTGCATCGGGTCTATGCGCAACTGCGGGCGCACAAGAACTCAAACGACTCTCGCGCGACGTTGACGGTCAGTCACTCGTGCTGGTTCAAGTCGGTTCTGGCGTTGTCTGCTCAGCACTGGCGGCACTTGTCACTGGCGACCATTCGATTACCCAGATCTCACCTACCGCTTTTGCGTTAGCAACCCTTTACGGATTCTTGTTTTTCGCCGGAGCTCGACTCTCGATCTTCGGATTCAAAGATGGCCCGATTGGCCTCGGCTCAGTGCTTCTCTCAGTCGAGGTGATCGTTGGGCCGGCGCTCGCGTACGCCTTCTTTTCGGAAGGCTTGTCGACTGGCCAGTTCATTGGCGGCGCGTTGACAGGCATCGCCGTAATTGCGACAGCTTTCCGACAGAAGGCAACAACGCACGTTGCCAGTACCGAACCAGTCACGCCCTAGGCGCTCAAATCTGCTGAAGTGAGGTTTGTGGAAACTGGCTCACTGCATTATCGCGATGACCGCGTCGAGGTTTTCAAGACCGTTGTTGGCCCACTGGCAAACAACGTTTTTGTCATTCAATGTCGGTCAACGGGTGTCGGCATTCTCATAGACGCAGCCGACAACGGACGCCTGCTCAAACACATGGCGGATGCACACGGGGTGCAGAAGGTTCTGACAACACACGGCCACGGCGACCACATCGGTGCCGTCCCGGAAATGCGCGCACACGGACACCACGTAGGCATAGCGCAGCCAGATACCGACCTATTGCGTGAATACGACTTCTTGATTGCTGATGGTGATGTCGTTGACGTCGGCGATCTGCGCATAGAAGCAATTGCAACGCCCGGACACACTCCTGGCTCAACGTGTTTCTTCGTGACCGACACGCCTCTGTTGTTCACGGGCGACACGTTGTTCCCAGGTGGGCCCGGTGCAACACGCATCCCCAACTCTTTCCCGATCATCATTGAGTCGATTCGCACGCGCATCTTCGATCGCTTCGGCAACGACACCATGGTGCTGCCCGGGCACGGCGATGACACAACGATCGGGCGCGAGCGAGGGCAACTGCAGACGTGGATCGACCGAGGTTGGTAAAGCGCGCCTATTGAATCGCAGCACACATTGAAGCTCGAGCGCTCTACGGTAAAGGCCCATGGAAGCACTAGAGCTGATACGCACGCGGCGGTCGGTCACCAAACTCGTCGAGCCCGGGCCAAACGCCAACGAACTGCAGCAGATGTTTGAGGCCGCAGTGCTCGCGCCTGATCACAAAGAACTTGCGCCTTGGCGTTTTCTCGTCATCGAGGGCGACGGACTGCGCCAGCTCGGCGACGTACTTGCTGATGCTTTGATTGCACGCGATCCCACTGCCACACCAGGACAGGTCGACAAAGAACGCGGCAAACCGTTGCGCGCACCGATGATCATCGCCGTCGCCAGCAAGCGTCTCGAAACGCGCTTGCCGTTCTCGGAACTCGTCGCGGCAACGTGCGCCGCCACACAGAACCTGCTGCTTGCCGTTGCCGCCCTCGGATACGGAGCAATTTGGCGCACCGGAGCTGCCATGTCTGATTCGTCCGTCAAGAAGGCGCTCGGTTTCGACCCCGACGACGAACTCGTCGGATTTGTCTATCTCGGCAGCGTCGGCGAGGCCCCCGCTCCCCGCTGGCCCAGCACTGATGGTGTCGTTTCGAGGTGGCCCAGCCACGACTGACTGGGCTGGTCAGGCGTTTCGGTAGCAATTCCTGACCAATAGACTGGTATTTGTGACGCCAGCATCTGCCCCCTCTTCTTCGCCCCCGTTGTTCGAAATCGAATCCCTGCACGCGCAGGCTGAAGGCATCGAGATCTTGAAAGGGCTCGACCTCAAGATTGGTGTCGGCGAAGTGCACGCAATCATGGGTCCCAATGGCTCGGGCAAAACAACGCTTGCCAATACTTTGCTGGGCAACGCCGACTACGAAATCACGAGTGGGCAGATCCGTTTCAAGGGCGAAGACATCACTGATTGGTCGCCCGACGTGCGCGGCAAAGCCGGCATGTTTCTCGCGTTTCAATATCCCGAAGAAATTCCCGGAGTGCCCGTAATTCAGTTTTTGCGACAAGCGCTGTCGGCACGCAAAGGCATCGACTTGTCAGTGCTCGAACTTCGACTCTCGATCTTGCAGTGGATGAAGCGCCTCGAAATGGATCCCACGTTTATGGATCGCTACCTCAACGAAGGTTTCTCGGGTGGCGAGAAGAAGCGCAACGAGATCTTGCAGATGGCGATCCTCGAACCTGAACTCGCAGTGCTCGATGAAACCGACTCAGGGCTCGACATCGATGCGTTGCGCGTTGTTGCCAAAGGCGTTCGCGAAGTAAAGAAAGAGCGGCCCGATCTCGGCGTCATATTGATCACGCACTATCAACGCATCCTCGAAGAGATCACACCCGACGCCGTACACATCTTGGTCAACGGAAGAATTGTTGAGAGCGGCGGCCCCGAACTCGCGCATCGCCTTGAAAACGAGGGCTACGAAGCGTGGACGAGCAAAGTCAATGAAAGCAGCGCACAATGAGCCGACAGACTTTCGATGTAGACACCGTCAAGAAAGACTTTCCGATTCTTGATCGGCAAGTCAACGGCAAGCGACTGGTCTTCCTCGACTCAGCTGCGTCGTCGCAGAAGCCACAGAGCGTCATCGACGCGATGAGTTACTACTACGAGAACACACACGCCAATGTGCACCGTGGTGTTTACACGTTGGCCGAAGAAGCCACGTCTGCATACGAAGGTGCGCGCCGCAAGATCGCTCACTTCATCAACGCACCCGACTCATCGCAGGTGTTGTTCTCAAAGAACGTCACCGAATCGCTAAACCTCGTCGCGCAAACCTGGGGCCGTCAAAACCTCAAGGCCGGCGACGCAATCGTGCTGACTGAGATGGAGCACCACGCGAACTTGGTTCCGTGGCTGATGCTCGCTGAAGAGAAACAACTCGAACTTCGTTACTTGCGCATCACCGAGAACGGATTGCTCGACCTCGACAACCTCGACAACATTCTCGACGGCGCAAAGTTGCTCGCGGTGACGGGTGTTTCAAACGTGCTGGGCACGATCAATCCCGTTGATGAATTGATTGGTGCTGCACACGCAGCGGGCGCTATCTGTGTTCTCGATTTTGCGCAGTGGACACCTCACATCACTACCGACGTGACCGCGCTTGACGCTGACTTCGTTGCCTTCACCGGTCACAAGATGCTCGGACCCACCGGCATTGGCGTGCTGTGGGGTAAGCGTGACTTGCTCGAAAACATGCCGCCCTTCCTCGGCGGTGGCGACATGATTCTCGATGTTCGACTCGATGGCTTCACTCCCAATGACTTGCCGTGGAAGTTCGAGGCCGGCACGCCACCGATTGCCGAGGCGGTTGGTCTTGGCGTCGCCGTTGATTATCTCCAGTCGCTTGGGATGGAAGCTATCCGTGCTCACGAAGAATCCGTCACGCGATATGCGATCGATACTCTCGACGCTCGCTTCGGCGATTCGCTCACATTGTTCGGTCCTGCCGATGCCGCTGCTCGCGGCGGGGTGTTGTCGTTTGCCTTGCGAGGTGTGCACCCGCACGATGTCAGCCAGGTGCTCGACCAAGATGCCGTGTGCGTAAGAGCTGGGCACCACTGCGCAAAACCCCTGATGCGGCGCTTGGGGCAGGCCGCCACCGCTCGCGCCTCGTTCTACATCTACAACGACAACGACGACGTCGACGCCCTGGCTGATGCACTGCAAAGTGCGGCAGACTTCTTCGGCTAAAACAGTGTTCTTCGACGCACGGAGCCCGCATGCCTGGACTTGAAGATCTCTACAGAGAAATAATCCTCGACCACTACCGAAACCCGCGAAACCGCGGTGAGCTGCCCTCTCCGCCGGCGCAACGGGCCGAAGGGTTCAACCCTCTCTGCGGAGACCAGATCGTGCTCACCCTCGACATCGACAGCGGGGTTATAAACGACCTGCGGGTTGCTGGGCAAGGGTGTTCGATCAGTCAATCGTCAGCGTCGATGATGTCGGCGGCCGTCAAAGGCAAGACGCTCGACGAAGCGCGTGACCTGATTCATTCGTTCAAAGCCATGATGTCGATTCATGAGCAACGGCTCGACGACGACGAAGTCGTCATTGATGCAACGGCTGAGCCGGGCTCAACACTGGGCGATCTTGAAGCCCTGCAAGGCGTCGTGAAGTTTCCCGTGCGCATCAAGTGCGCAACCCTCTCGTGGAACACACTGCAACAAGGCATCGACGATTCCGAACACCCCGACGGCGCCACCCCCTGAGCGCACCCCAATGGCATTCGCAGCCTTAATTGCGTGCGCCAATGGGGTCAGTGCAAGGCGACGGACGGCGAGGTTTACGAGGGTAAATGAGGCGTTCGTCAACGCCGCAATGGCCCCATTCGCGTGCGCAACTACATGCCGGCGAGTGGGTCTCCGCCCCAAGGATCGACAATCTTGGGGCGCTCGTATTTAGCGAGCGGAACGCCGTTGTCGTCGTATTCGTCTTCGGCACCGTAACGCGCGTAACCAGTGCGCTCGAGTTCGTCGGCAAGTTCTGGGCCGCCCGAGTCGACGATGCGTCCGTCGATGAGAATGTGAATCACGTCGGGCTTCAACTCGTTTAGCAAACGGCTGTAGTGCGTGATCGCCAACACGCCGAGGTTGGTTTCTTGCGTAGCCGCCTCAACACGGCGAGAAACTGCGCGCAGCGCATCGACATCGAGCCCTGAGTCGATCTCATCAAGCACGGCAAATGACGGATTGAGCACACCCAACATCAATGTCTCGTTGCGCTTCTTCTCACCACCCGACAAGTCAACGTTCAAAGGACGGTTAAGAAAACGTTCGTCGAAACCGATGCGACCAGCCTCAACCAGCACGCGCTCATGTAGATCAGTGGTTGATGCGCCCTGGGCAACGAGTGCTTCGCTCAACATCTCTTCGAGATCAACACCAGGAACTTCAATTGGATACTGCATCGCCAAGAACAAGCCAGCGTGAGCACGTTCAGCCGTTGAGCGCCCGAGAAGTTCGGTGCCGTCGAGCTTGACACTGCCACTGATGTCTTCGTAACCAGGCTTACCCATCAGAACGTGCGAGAGCGTGCTCTTGCCCGAACCGTTAGGACCCATGACTGCGTGAACTTCGCCCGACTTCAGCTCTAGGTCGACGCCTTTGAGGATCTGACGGCCGGGAACTCCAGCAGTGAGTGACTTGATCGAAAGGGTGCTCATGGCAGCTCCAAATAGACGTCGTCGTTTTCGACTTTGACGTTGTAAGTCGGCACCGGACGCGTCGCCGGCAACGACAACGCTTCACCAGTGACTAACGAGAACAAAGCGCCGTGCTTCCAGCACTCGATTTCACGATCGCCTTCGAACACGTCGCCTTCAGATAGCGAGAAGTCGGCGTGACTGCACGTGTCGCCAATTGCATAGAACTCGTCTTTGATGCGAACAAGCGCGATGCGATGTTCGTCGACGATGAACTTCTTGGCCGTGCCTGCTTCAACGTCGCCGGTCGAACACAGGAGTACCGACCTACTCACTCGCTGCTTCTTCGAGTTGGCGCAGCTTCGCGGAAACAGCCTCGCCGAGCATCGGACGCAAGCCGGCAATCGGCATCGACGCCAACAGTTCGTCTAGGAAACCAAGAACGATCAAACGCTCAGCAACGTCAGCCGGCACACCGCGACTTTCGAGGTAGTACCGCTGGTCTTCGTCAACCGGGCCAACCGCCGACGCGTGACTGCACTTCACGTCGCTCTCTTCGATCTCAAGGTTAGGCACCGAGTCGGCGTGCGCACCATCAGACAACACGAGATTGCGGTTGGTCTGGAATGCGTTGGTGCCCGCCGCACCTTTCTTGACACGAATCAGACCGCTGTAAACCGACCTCGCAACCTCGCCGACAGCGCCCTTGAACAAAAGATCACTCGTGGTCTTGGGCGCTTGATGGTTTTGCAGTGTGCGGAAGTCGTGCATCTGCGAGCCAGAACCGAAGTAAACAGCACCGAGCTTCGACGACGCGCCCTTGCCAACGAGTGCCGAGTCAGTGCGCAAGCGTGCGTAATCGCCACCAAGGGCAACACTCGTAGAACGGAAATTCGCGTCGGTATCAACGCGGCTCGACTGATAACCAATCTGCCAAACACCTGCACCCAGTGTTTGCACATTGACGTAACTCAAGTTGGCCGCGGGGGCGACATCAAGCTCAGCGACGGGAACGACCAACGCGCGAACGTCAGACGAGCAGATGTATTCGCACACCGTTGCTTCACTGTTTTCGCCCATGCGGACAATGACCCGCGGGAACACAGCAGCACCAGCGCTGTTAACCGAATGCACAATCACGATTGGCGCTTCGACGACGACTCCAGCAGGCACCTGAATCAACAACGGATCAGCCGAGAACGCCAGGTTCAAGTAGCCGAAAAAGTCGGCCGCTTCTGCAGTCGTGGCAAAACCATCACCATCTTGCGATTCGCTAGCACGCTGCACAACCAAGCCCTTGGCGAGCAATGCGTCGTCTATGTCGAGACGAGAGATAAGGCCATCTCGCGTTTCGACGAATACCGATGTTGCGCCAACCGCACTCTCGACACCCGTGACCACCGCAGAGGACTCGTCGGATGATGACGGAACGTTTGACGCGTAATCATCAAGCACGAGATCAGAGATGCGGCTGTAACGCCATATCTCTTGTGACTCACTTGGAAACTCGGTTGCCACTAGCTGCTCAGCAGCGGCGCGCCGAACAGAACGAAGCCACTCGGGCCCGTCTAATGCAATGGCGCGATCGACTGTGAAACTGGTTGAAGAAAAAGTTGCTGTAGAGATGGCGATCATCCTACCTGCGCCAGAAAGCTGTTCTGGCTGGCGGTTGAGAGAGCGGTTGATAGATAAGTTGACGGAGCAAGTTGGAGGATGGCTTCAAAGCGCGATCGAGACGACCTAACGCCGTCCAAACGGCCACCAAGAACGCCGCCTTGGCTTGGGTGCATTGCGTTCTCGCTCGGCTTGCACGTCGGCAATGATGTCGGGTCCAGCTGCATTGATGATGTCTTCGGCCTGATCTAACAACGAGACCATGTGCTCGTCGAGCGCTGGTGGCTCGTCAGGCGTGGGTTTGTTGGCAAGGCTGCCCTGAACCCATCCACCGTCGATGATCTTTCGCTCAAAACCCGGGCAATCTTCAGGACAACGCCACGGCGCCTCTGGAGCCAAGTCGAGACGGCACATACGCACCACCTCGCCCGAGGCGTATGTGCGACTCTCGTAAAACTTGCAATTGACTCGCATGCCCACGCACATATCGTGCCAGCCTTGCCGCGGCTATGGGCAGCAGAACTTGAAACTGCAGGCCCGAGAGAATGCCCTAGCCGATTGAGCCTTCCATTTGCAGCTCGATTAGACGACTCCACTCAACGGCGTATTCCATCGGGAGCGTTCGCGTGACCGGCTCAATGAATCCATTGACGATCATGCCCATTGCTTGCGCTTCAGACAGACCACGACTCATTAGGTAGAAGAGCTGGTCGTCGCCAATCTTCGACACCGTTGCTTCATGGCCGATGTTGGCGTCTTTCTCACCAACCTCCATATATGGATACGTATCAGAGCGACTGTGATCGTCAAGCAGCAGCGCGTCGCAACGAACAAAGCTCTTTGATTTATGAGCGCCCTCTTCGACTCGCACGAGACCGCGATACGAAGTGCGCCCGCCGTCTTTCGAGATCGACTTCGACACGATCGTCGATGTGGTTTCGGGCGCTGCGTGAATCATCTTTGCGCCGGCATCTTGGTGTTGACCGGGCCCTGCATAAGCAACCGAAAGCACTTCGCCCGAGGCCTTGGGGCCCATCAAATAAACAGCCGGGTATTTCATTGTCAGACGACTACCGATGTTTCCGTCAATCCACTCCATGTGGCCTTCGGTGTCGACGCGCGCTCGCTTGGTCACGAGGTTGTAGACGTTTGGGTACCAGTTTTGAATCGTCGTGTAAGTAACGCGTGCTGACTTTTTCACCACGATCTCAACCACGGCTGAGTGCAACGACTCGGTGGAGTATTCCGGCGCCGAGCAACCTTCGATGTAGTGAACCTGCGAACCTTCGTCGGCAATGATCAGCGTGCGCTCGAACTGGCCCATCGACTCAGCGTTGATGCGAAAATACGCCTGCAGAGGAGCTTCAACCTTGACGCCCGGTGGAACATAAATAAACGAGCCGCCCGACCACACTGCTGAGTTGAGCGCGGCGAACTTGTTGTCGTTCGCTGGGATCACCGTGCCGAAGTATTGCTTTACCAACTCGGGGTACTCGCGCAGCGCGGTATCCATGTCGGTGAAGATGACGCCTTGCTTTTCGAGGTCTTCGCGATTGCGGTGATAGACGACCTCTGACTCGTATTGCGCCGTGACACCGGCGAGGTACTTGCGTTCTGCTTCAGGGATGCCCAGCTTTTCGTAAGTGTCTTTTACCGACTCGGGCAGTTGATCCCAACTACTCACCTGTTGTTCGGTGGGCTTGATGTAATAAAAGATGTCGCTGAAGTCGATGGGCTTGAGGTCGCCACCCCACATCGGCATCGGACGCTTCTCGAAGTGACGGTAAGCCTTGAGACGACGCTCTCGCATCCAGTCGGGCTCGCCCTTCATCCAAGACATCTCTTCGACTACGGCTGTGCTTATGCCCTTCTTGGGTTTGTAGACGTAGTTCTCGACGTCTCGCCACCCAAGGGCGTAACGGCCAAGATCGAGATCAGTAACAGCCATAAAAAAGTGAGCTCCTCACGACAAGCCGGGCTTCGAAGCCGGTGTGTCTTACCAGGAGTTTAACAACGCAGACAGGCAATTAATCCGGAGATTCTGAATTGGGTGCGCCGCCTATCAATCTTCTGGATCGACTCCGAAGATTTCTCGGCACATCGCCGCTGCCTGCGCCCTTTGATCGACATCACTTATATCGCCGACGAATACGCACGTTCTGTGGCTGGTAACGCGACGGGCGACCTCGGCCGCCAGCGCTCCATCGGGATCACAAATCACGATGGAGGTACCGAATGGAAGGCTTTCGACGGCCGACTCAACGGCCTTTGCTGAAACGAGAACTGCTCGGTGCGTCATGTCGTCGCCCGGCGCCTGTCTTGCAAGTAGAGCTTTAGCCACAACAGCGCAGTACCCAAGCCCATCAAGAACGAACCCATGGCGATCTTGCTAGCGAGGTCGTCACCTGTGCGCGGTAGCGACGTGGTGCTGGCCGTAACCGGAGCAGGCCGCGTGATCTGCTCATCGAGTACTTCGGCAGGTTGTGTTGTCGTCGTTGTGAGCGCAGGCGATGCGATCAGCAGCGAACTGGTTGTCGTTGTAGTCGGATTGAGAACCGTCATTGCCGTCATTGCCGTCATTGCCGTCGTCGACGTAGTTGACGATGCCATTGTCGATGTAGTTGTCGATGTAGTTGTTGTCGTTGGAGCGACGCTCGTTGACGTACTCGAAGTCGTTGACGTTGGCAGAGTCGTTGTTGTAGTTGCAGGCGCGCGCGTCGTTGTCGTGGCATTAGCCACGGTTGTCGAGGTGCGCACGGTGGTACTTGTGCTCGTGCTCGTGCCGGTTGGGGGGACGGTCGTCATCGGGATCGACGAGGAGGTTGTTGACGTCGTCGTGGTCGGTTCGTGGTCAACAGTGCTGACGGTCGTCGTCGAACTAGTTGATGTCGAACTGGTGGTGGAACTGGTTGATGTCGGGATTGTGGTCGTTGGAATTGTGGTCGTTGAGCCCGAAGCAGCGGCGTTTGCTTCAATGGCGGCCACGAGATCAGCTGCCATTGCTTGGTGCCCAGCCTCGTTGGGGTGCAACGAGCCCGAGAACGACGACGTGCCCGAGAAGTTCAAGCCGTATGCAAATGGCTCCTCGGAACAGAAGTCATGCGAGACAAACGACGGTGTTGTGTCAACGAAGTTCACATCAGCGTCTGTCGCGGCTGTTTCGACCGCTGAGTTGAGTGCAGTCATCGCGTCGTGCATGTCTTGAACGCGCACCGCATTGGCAACGATCCCCAAGCAATTCTGTAGGGCCGCTTGATCGACAGGAAAGATGTCGGGATACCCCAACACGTAGACATCGGCCTTTGGCGCCGCTGCTTTGATCTCGCGATAGGTCGCTGTCAACGTCGGCACCGAGGCGGTCGTTGTCGCGATGAAACGTTGAATGCTTGTCGGGTCACTTGACAGCGCGAGGGCTTGAAATGCCGACACGTCATTGCCGCCAAGCGTCAGGGCAACGTAATCGGCATCGGCCACCGCGTTGATTTGCGCAGCCTCACCTTTGAAACCCGCCGCAATTGCGGCCGTCGTTGCGCCGCTGCAGGCAACGCTCTTGGCTTGCAGCCCAAGCGAGGAAGCAGCCACCACGGGGTAGGCCCGATCTGACCGCAAGCAGTCGGTCGTCACCGATGCGGGGTCATAAGGAGGAGTACCAGTTCCCGATGTGAAGGAATCGCCCAAAGCGACGAGGAGAGTCGGCGACTCGTCTTCGCCAGCACCAAAAGCGGGGACCGAAAGCAGGCCACCAGCAAAAAGAAAAGCAACTGCACTTACCAAAAGGCGGTGGCGAGGTACCGAGGACGCCCCTAAAAACTGACTCATAATTCCTCCTGCCGTACTTATGCAAGATAATCGCTGTTCACCGGCCCACACAACCCCAGGAATCCCGCCGGCAGGCCGTTGAAGGGGCCGCTTACCTGCAAGGCTGGGCGGGTGACTGAACAAGCTCATCCGCATCCTCCAGTAGCTCCGAAACGCCCAAAAACGTTGTCGAGTCACGGACACGAACGAACCGACGACTGGTTCTGGTTGCGCGAAAAAGACAACCCCGAAGTCATTGCCTTGCTCGAGGCCGAAAACTCGTTCACCGCCTCGCAAATGGCCGACACACAAGCCGCTCAACAACACCTCTTCGACGAGATCGTCGGGCGCATCCAAGAGACCGATCTGTCGGTGCCCGTGCGCAAGGGATCGTGGTGGTACTACCACCGCACCGAAGAGGGCAAGCAATACGCGATTCACTGTCGCACTGCCGACACCGGGTCGCTGCCTGGCCCCGACGCCCCCGACTCGGTGTTGCTCGACGAGAATGTTGAGGCGGGCGACGCTGACTTCTTCTCACTCGGCGCCTTCGACGTGAGCCCCGACGCTCGACTACTTGCGTACAGCGTCGACACCGACGGCGATGAGATTTTCACGATGCACATTCGCGACTTGGTCACCGGTGCGAACCTCACTGACACCATCGAGCACACGTCATACGGAACTGCGTGGGCAAAAGACGGGTCGGTGCTCTTCTATGTGCGCCCTGATGCAACGCAGCGTCCGTATCAAGTTTGGCGCCACCGTATCGGCAGCGAGTCGTCAACCGACGAACTGGTTTATCAAGAAGACGACGAACGCTTTTTTGTTGGCGTTGGCAACAGCAAAACCGACGACTACATCTCGATCGTTGCGGGCAGTTCGCTCACGAGCGAAGTGCACTTCTTGCGATCAGATAACCCGCTCGGCGACTTCGCTGTTGTCGAGCCGCGTCGGCAAGGAATTGAGTATCACGTGGCTCATCACCGCAGCGCGTCGGGAGACCAGCTCTTCGTAATGACCAACGAAGACGCGCCCAACTTCAAGCTCATGGTCACAACCGTTGACGCTCCCGGCCGCGACGAATGGACCGAGATCGTTGCTCATCGCGACGACGTGAAGCTCGACGACATCGAAGTCTTCGCCATGTACCTCGTGCTAGCGGAGCGCGCCGAAGCAACAGCGCGTCTTGCTGTACTCGATTTGGCAACAGGCCAACGCACGGTGCTCGAACAACCCGAGACTGTTTACTCAGCGCACACCGGAAGCAATCCCGAGTTCGACTCAACAACGCTTCGCTACAGCTACACCTCATTGGTCACGCCAAACAGCGTTTACGAAATCGACCTCGTAACTCAAGAACGCACGCTGCTAAAACAACAGCCGGTGCTCGGTTCTTTCAACTCGGCCGACTACACCAGCGAACGGCTGTGGGCTGAAGCAAGCGACGGAACCAAAATCCCCATTTCGCTCGTATACCGCCGCGACCGACCAACAGGCCCTGGCCCCGCACTGCTTTACGGATACGGGTCTTATGAGATCTCGATGGATCCGTCGTTTTCGTCGTTGCGTCTCAGCCTGCTCGATCGCGGATTCATGTTTGCCATTGCTCACATTCGCGGAGGCGGCGACATGGGTCGACTTTGGTATGAACACGGAAAGTTCTTCGAGAAAAAGAACACATTCACTGACTTCATCGCCTGTGCAGAGCACTTGATCGAACAGCGTTACACCGACACGCGCCATTTGTTGATACGTGGCGGCAGTGCAGGTGGGCTGCTCATGGGCGCAGTCGCAAACATGCGTCCTGATCTGTTCGCTGGAATTATCGCCGAGGTTCCATTTGTTGACGCGCTCAGCACAATGCTCGATGCATCACTTCCGCTGACCGTGCACGAGTACGAAGAGTGGGGCAACCCTGAAGCCGAGAAAGCCGTCTACGAATACATGCTTTCGTATTCGCCTTACGACAACGTGACTGCGCAGAACTATCCAACAATGCTCATCACAGGTGGACTCAACGACCCGCGCGTCAGCTACTGGGAACCCGAGAAGTGGGCGCAGAAGTTGCGCGACATGAAGACCGACGGCAACGAGATCCTCGTGAAGATGGAAATGGGTGCCGGGCACATGGGGCCGTCAGGTCGCTATGACACTTGGCGCGACGAAGCCTTTATCTACTCATTCATGTTCAGAGCGCTCGACATCACGCCACGCTTTTTGTAACTAGCGAGGCTTCGACAATCAGAGCGTTATCGAACGACGCGCAACGTGTTGTCGACGCGTCAAACGGTTGACCGCTTTCTGGTCGATGGTGAAACCAGCACCCGGCGTGTTGGGAACCTTCATCGTGCCGTCTTCGATGTCGACCGGCTCGAGTGTGAGGCGATCGCTAAACCATCGTCCATCAGGGGCAAGCTCTGACGGATAGTTGGCAAAGCCAGGCAGGCCCGCAATAGCGAGGTTTGCGGCACGAGCGACGCCAGTGTCGATCATGCCGCCGAGCGACGTTGCGATGCCTTCTTGGCGACACGCGTCGTGCAACTCTTTGGCAACCGAGTAGCCGCCGATCATTCCTGGCTTGATGCCAACGACATCACACAAGCCAGACTCGAGAACCGCAAGACCACGCGCCAACGACGAGACCGATTCGTCAAGACAGATCGGCGACTGCATCTGCTCGCGAAGCTCGACATACCAACGTGTGCGTTCGGCCGGCAACGGTTGTTCGATGAATGCAAGTCCGCGTTCATCGATCTCAGCAAGGGCGCGTCGGTGATCAGCGTTGTCCCAGTAGTACGCGCCATTCGCATCGGCGCGCAACGCGAGATCAGGGAAATGTTTCTTAACCGCATCGATGCGCTCTACGTCTTGATGCGGAGCGATCTTCAACTTCACATCGCGATAACCGTCGGCGACTTTGCGCTCAACCGAACGCAACAACGCACCTTCATCCATAAATCCGATCACGACACTGCAATCAACGCGATCTTTGTCGACACCGAAGTACTTCGCCAACGACACACCGTCAGAACGCAACTGTGCGTCAAGTACGGCAAGTTCGACAGCAGCTTTTGCCGGATGATGTTGCTTGTAACGCTCAAGCAGGTTCAAGACATTGAACGGATCGATCTGCTGCGGCTCAAGTAACGCAGGAATAAAGAACTCTTGCAGCACTGCGTACTCGCCGCTGCTCCAGTCGCCCGAATAAGTCGGTTCGTTTAGAGCGCTGCATTCGCCCCAACCTTCACCAACGTCGGTCATCACGTGTACCAAAACGCTCAGGCGCGAGTGAACAACCCCGTGGGCCGCCGCCAAGGGCTCGACCATCGGTATTTCGAGCTGGCGAAGTTCTACCGCTTCTACACGCATTACGTGCAAAGTTACGCCACTATTACGGACCGCGACCGCCAAACCGGTTTCACGGGACCGTTAAGGCCACTAAAGCGACGTAAGCAGCCAACAAAGCTGCCCCCTGCTTTCTGGAAAGTTCATCTTCAGTGTGCAGAAGCATCCAGGTCAGAAGTGCAGTTGCACCGACTATGCCGATCGATTTCAAACCGATCGAACCGCCTTCTTGGTACGGACGAATAATTGCAACAAGGCCACCGATTGCCAAACTTTGAAACAGATTGCTACCAATCAAGTTTCCGACAGCGAGGCCCTTGTGGTGTTGCTTCAAAGCCTGCACTGCGACCACAACGTGCGGCAATACAGAGCCCAGCGCAATAAAGACCAAACCGGTCACCGCTACCCCATAACCGAGGTCGTGCAATATGTGTTGCGCTGATCGCGCCAGCAATTGCGTGCCGATTGCGGTGCCGACCAAACCCAACATGCAACGGGTCGCACCCACTTGCACGGGGGTCATCACGGGCGCCTCGATATATACGCCGTGACTGTCATAACTATCCTCAATCACCGGCGCGAACGGGTCGTACACATCTGAACGTTCGTTGCGAATGATCCACGCAATGCCAACAACGAAACCGGCGAGCATTGCGGTGCCTTCATAGATGTCGAGCGAGCCGCGCAACAACGCAGCAAACATGATCGTGCACGCAAGAATTGTTGGTGAGTGACGCGTCATCACGTGTGGCAACAAGGCAGGTATCGACAAAATGATGACGAGCACTGTCAAGAAGATGAGCAAGCCGAGATTGGTTGAACCGCTGTGTTCGAGTCCGAGAAGGTCGCGCAGAGGATTTACATGTGCTCGATGAAACGCCAGAGCTAGTTCAGGAAGGCCGGTGCCACAGCCCAAGATGACGGCGCCAACCAGAACTGACGACATGCGAAGGCCGGTGGCAACGGTGCTGGCTCCTTGCACGAATTGATCGGTCGAAATGACGAGTACGACCAGACCCAAGATCGCGAAAACGACGAGCGTAAGCACCAGCACCTCCTTTCGGCTTCGAATACTCAGGGTACCGAAAACGCATCATCATACCTACGGTTGATTTCGCCAAGGTGGTTGCCTGCGTACGGCCTACGGCGCAACCACTCGCAACACTCCTGCATCAACCGACATCGACACCGGACTCTGTCCAACCAATTCACCGTCGGCATACAAATTGAATGGCCTGTCAGAGTTAACCGTGACAGAGCTCCCTCGACTGACATGCACCGCCCGACTGCTGACGTGTCGACCCTTGAACACCCGACTTGCTTGCACCAAAAAGCGGATGAAGTTCACCGAATCGATCGTCACGACATCGAAGACGCCGTCATCGAGACTCGCATCGGGAGCGATTCGCATGCCGCCGCCGTAACTTCCGGAGTTCGCAACAACAACGCTGTAGCCCTTGAACTGCTGACGATTGCCGTCGATCTCAACGACGAAGTCAGCCGACCGCCACCGAAGCAGCGCCTTGAGCGTTGCGTAGGGATAGACCAGCGAACCCCGAACCAAGCGGACTTTCTCGGCCGTTTCGAGCACCAACGAGTCAAATCCGAGGCTTGCGATGCACGTGAAGGGCCGCCCGTTGACCCGGCCCAGGTCAACGTCTCGGGTCTTAGAGGCGAGCAAAACGTCGATTGCATTGGCCCTGTTGATGCCCAGCCAGCGGGCGAAATCATTGCCGCGACCTGCAGGAATGATGCCAAGAATGCGGTCAGCGGGATCCTTGGCAGTAGCCGTCGCGACGGCACCAGCGACGGCGCTGACGAGACCATCACCCCCGACCGCAACCGCCAGATGACCTGTCGCCACTGCCTCTTGAGCGAGCTCGCGGGCATGGTCGAGCGAGCGGGTGAGAGACACCTCAACGGGGTCAAATCCGGCGGCAAGTTGCTCGGCAAAGTGAGGCACCAACGACTGCGTCTGCCCGCGTCCCGAAGCAGGATTGACGATCAGCCGCAGAGGTCGCTTCATTGGGGTCGGAGTGTACGGGACTAAGCGGTCAATATGGCTCAAGGCCTGGGCTTTTTGGCCGACAGGAACCATGTGGAATTGAATCTTTGCCCCCAATGCGATGCGTTCATCGGACGCGACTGGGCAAAGTGCCATTCATGCGACTTCGACCTGGCTCCGGCAGCGGTCGAGCCTCCCGTCGACACCGAACTTCAACCCCCCGCCGGATCGCCGATTGAGTCGGCTGAGGCGACTGCTGGCGAACTCGACGACGACATCGAATTCGACCCACTGGCCGAGGGATGGACGTTCGGCCCCACCGGCGAATTGTGGTTTGAACCCACCGCCCAAGCTCAGGCTCAGGCCTCGTCGAACGAACCCTCGACGCCCGTCGAGACAAAGTCAGAACCCGACGCCGCGCTTGACGTCGAAGCCGAGCCTGAAGCGACTAACGAAGTGGAAGTCGATACAGAACACGTCGTTGAGTCGGAACCGTTTGTCGAGCCTGAACCGTTCGTCGAACTCGAGGCTGTCCTTGACCCCGTCGTTGTCTTCGAGGAATCCGAACCGCCTTTCGACACTGCGCCCGAACCAGAGAGCGAACTCCAACTCGACGCTGAACGTTCGCAGGACGTGGGCGACAACGAAATTGGCGTAAGCGTCGACGACATCAATGGCAGTGAGTCACGACCCGCTCGTCCGACTCTCTATGACTGGACACTCGACACTGACGACACTGACGAAGAACTCGACCACGACTCGCCCGCCGAACTAACTGAAGTTGCCAACGAGCCGACCGGCGAGCCTGATGTCGATGTCGATGTCGATGTTGACGTAGATGTCGAACCAGCTGTTGCTTTAGAAGCTGACCCCCAAGTCGAGACCGTTCGCGAACTTGAAGTCGTCGAGTCTGTAAACCCAGAACTCACTGCCGAGCCTGCCTCGACAAGCGAAGTCGAGCCCGACGTCGAACCCGGTTTCGCGCACGTTCCGTTCTTTCCTGACGCACCTGCGCCAGCGGTTTTTGCCGAACCCGAACCGACACCCGAGATCGCCCCGGGATACGCAATGGTTCCGTTTCCGACCGACGCAACGCTTGACTATGCGCCCGCCCAGAAACCCGTCGCCGAGAACCCAGTCGAGCAGGAACCAGTTGCGCCACGACAACCCGAGATGTCGACCGACGCCGTCGAATCAGCGGTAGCTGATGAGCCACTCAACGACTACGAATCGCAAGTCGAGGCTGACGCGCCTGAGCCGGTCGTAGTTGCCAATGAGCCGGCAGCCGAGCCCGAAGCTCCGCCTGTCTTCACTATTCAGCCGACCTTCGCAACCACCTCAGCCGGTGGATCGCAGAGTTTCAACGACTGGGTTGCTGACGTGCGCAGCAAAGACGTCGAGAAGAAAGTGCCGCACACGTTGGTGATCGGCGCTTGCATCGTTGCGTGGCTTGTTGTGGCTGGTGGTGGCGGCGCCGTGTTCTTCGGAGCACGAAGCATCGAGAACCACACAACAACGACGGTCGCCACGCTCGAGCCGACTACGACAACCACAACAACTACCGCCCCACCGACCACCGCACCCGACCCCAACGCGTGGGTGACATTCGTCGACCCCGAGAAGCGCTTCACTGTCGACCTTCCGGCAGCACCAGCGACGATCGCCATCGAGCGCGGCGTTTCATTTGAAAGCACTGTGCCCAACACGAGTAACGCAGTTGTCGTGCAGGTGCAGCAGCTCGCGCCGGGTTCTGACTTGAGTCGCGTCGATCAGGTACTGCGAGTGCAGATGCAAGCACATGCGGCGCGCACAGGCACCTCAGTCAAGTCAAGCGTGTTTGCCACCGAAGGCGGCGTGCGCGAACTCAACGCTCGTTTGGTTGCGTCCAACAAAACCACAATCGATGTCCGTTACTTTGTGCAGAACAATGTCATGTACACACTGTTCGTTTCGTCTCCCTCACAAGCGGGTGACCCGCGCAGTTTCGTTCAGCTCACCGAAAGCTTCCGCGCAGGTAGCTGAGCAGTGAAACACGGTCGCCGGGCGCAGGCGGCACCAATTGCAGCAGCGATTGTCGGGCTGGTTGGTCTTGTCAGCATTGTTCTGCTGAGCAACGACGACGAACCCAAAAAAGCCGCACCAACGTCAACGACCACAACAACGGCAGCGACCACAACGACGGCGCTCGCGTCAGGCCTTGGAGTGCCGACGCCACATCTCGACCAACCAACCGATGTCGATGACGTAGGAACAGCGCAAAGCATGAGCGCCGACGCGCTTGCCGTTGCGGCGTGGACGCGAGCCGGCGATCAAGAGTGTCATTGCTCGGCCGAATTTCCGTGGGCGCCCCAAGGAGCCAACGCCCAAACGCGCGACGGCACCCTCGTACACACGCTGACTGCTACGTCGCCGCAAAGCCCCGTGAGTCTGTCAGTCATGAGTCAGCCCCTCGATTCGCAGGTCGACGACCCTACGCTGGAACAACTTGTGACGTCGGTTATCACCCAAGCGAATGCGAGCGTTTCGTCAAAAGGTTTCGACCAAGCGAGCGACGGCGTGCGTCATTTCTCGGCAGTTGCTTCTGATGACAAAGGATCGGTGCGACTTCAAGGCTTCGTGACAAACGGCCACCTGTATGTGCTTTACGTAGGCAGCGTCGACGAAACGCTTACGTCGTCAATCTTTGCGCGATTCACCGCAAGCTTCAGACCTGCGTAATCCGCTAACCAACCGTGCCGATAACAGCGAGCACGAGCAGAGCAAGATTCCGCGCAATCGTCGTCAAACGCACAGCCTTGCCACCATCGGCCCCGAAACAGTTGCACGGAAGTTCTGATCCCGATAGGTATTGGCGCGTCACAACAAGAGCGAACAAGAAGAACAGTGCTGTAGCTGCGCCTGCTGCGTAAGGCTGAGCAACTTGTGTAACAAGAGCCAATCCAACAAACAGCTCGACCGTCGGCAACGCAACAATCACAGCGCGCGGCGTACCCATTTCAAGCGCAAGTATCGACCAGCGTTGTGAACGGATCTTCATCATGCCGGCGACAAGCAGCACGACTCCGACAACAACGCGCGCGATCAATGGAACCCACTCGTTCATCGAGTCACCGCCGTCATGGTCGTTTCGTCAAGTGGCCACGGAATCAACGATTCGCGCCGTTTCAATCGATACACGACCCAAGCGACAACAAAGACGGCGGCAATAAGTGCGAAGTATCCATTGAGGTAGGCCAAGGCCAACCACGAACCGTGCAACATCACAACAGTTGCCGTGCGACTGCGCCAAACGAGAGCAAGCACGGGCAATGTCCACGTTGCATACCAAGACAATACGTACGCGCCGAGCACTTGGTAGGCAACGAGCCCGACAGCAACGATGACAAAGGGCGTGACGTCGCGCCGATGTCGGAGGATGAAGTACGAACCCACTAAAGCAACAACCAAGCTCGCGCCAAAGGCAACCGTGCCGTCAGCATCGAAGGATGTTGACCCCGCTTGGTGCATCACCCAAGTGATCAATTCGTGAAGCGGGTTCCACAACGAGAAACGCGTCTGTCGCTGAGAGGCTTCGGATAACGCGTCGAGCACGGCTGACCCCCCGGCCAACAACACTCCGGCAATCGACAGCGCGCCGCCGACAAGAGCGGCCTTGACGGCCTCCCATTTTCCAAACTTGAACCAAACCCAGACAACAGCACCGGCCAACGCAGGGGCTGCTGAGACCTTCACCAACACCGCCAATGCCAGTACAGCCGCGCCGGTAATCACCTTGCGCGTGCCAATCAACCACGCGCCGACGAGTACAAACAGGCCAACGAGAAGGTCGCAGTGCGCGTCGTTGACACCAAAGCCGAGCACGAGCGGGTTCAATCCGACGAACGCAACAACGTCAACCCGTTTGGTAAGTCGCCACAGCAAAGCAATGGCACCCAGCAGGCAAAGGGCGGCTAGGCCCTGGAAACCAACGCGCGCCTTTGTATAAGACGTCTCGGCCACCGACATGATGACTGTCGATGCGCCCGTGAAAACTGGCCCGTACACCGACGGCGAATCGTTCCAGAACTTGGAGACTCGGGGATACCATTCGTCACCCGGGAAATCCTGAGGCACGTGCGAGTAGGGGCTCGTGTCGTAGGTCGCCACCATCCGGCCGTAGATCGCATAGGAGTTCACGTCTTTGGAGGTAGCGGGAGGCAAAACGACTGCGGCGGCTACCGCAATCAGCACGGCAGTGAAGACGGCGGCCGAGCTGAGCCGGCCGCGCAACGCGTCCGTAACAACCGAGAACCAGAGCAAAACGGCCAAGCAGAAAATTATTGCTAATCCCGACCGACTTCTCAGACCGAGGGCGAGCTGGCCGATCATGCCTACGACCAGCAGGTTTAAGCGGATTGCCGGGCCCCTGACCAGGGGATTCCGATTTTGAACGGCGTTCATTGGATCGCCAGGGGGTATGTGTGGACATGATCGAAGGCGGCACAAAAAGGGCGATATTCGCCATAAGGTGTACACACAGCCGTAATAGAGCAAAATAGAACTGTGTCACGACCCAGCCACGAGTGGAGCAACAAATTCAAGAGCTACCTCCACCCAACGCGTCGCGACGCGAGCATTTTCGCTTGTGTAGCCCTCGTAGTTCTGTCAATCATCGGTGCGCTCGCAATTTCGCGCGATGACGTTGTAAACGTTCGCCAGATTGCACAAGTTCCCCTCGACCTCACACCCGACGCCAGCGGCAACCCCGTGGCCGGTGTGACGGCAACAACGTCTCCGGTCGCAGGCATCGGCGAATCGTCAACGCCAACGAGTGCCGAGTCGGCAATCGGCAGCCAGGCGTCGACCAACACCACCTCGACTTCACCTTCGACTGCATTCACGACCCCAACCTCGATTCCTGCCGGCGCGGTAGCCACGCCAGGCACCACCCCTGCGGTGAGTTCACCAACTGATCCGTCGGTTCCGTTGAACATCACCACGCCAACAGGGTCGGGCGTGAGTGTGGTTTCGTCAGCCAACGTGATCGACTCGGGCACCAGCGTAACTTTCTCGGCGCTCGTCACCGACCGTTCCGGCGGCATCAAGCGCCTCGATTGGGATTACGGCGACGGTCAAACTTCAGAGGCACAACTGCCTTCGTGTGACGACCCCGCTTACCGTCCGACTCTTAGTGAGGGTCGCACTGAATTCCCATCGCAAACTTCGCACGCCTTCAAATCTCCGGGCACCTACTTAGTTCGTGCCACCGCTACAACCGGTACTCGTTGTGGCGCCAAAGCCACTGATGAGGTCATCTCAGGCGTGGTGGCCATCACAGTCCGCAACGGCAGCGTGGCCACCAACGGTCTTTCTTTCCCAACGTTGTCGGTCACCCCGGGTCCTGGCGGATTGATGCCTGAAGATCCTCACGCAACGGTTTCCATCAAGACCAGCGACAGCGATGGTTACATCTCGCGCATCGTCATCGACTGGGACGACCCCGGTTCATCACTGACGGTTCTGTCGTACCCGTTGTCAGAGTGTCGCGACACGCCATTCACGTGGCCGTCGAGCGAACGGTCGGCCGAGACCTCACACGACTACATCACCGCCGGCACTTACAACGTCACCGTCACGGTAACGAGCGTCGGTTGTGATGGACAAAGCTCGCAAGAGGCCATCGGCAGCCTGCAAATCGTGAACAACGGAACGGTCGTAACGACTACACCGGCAGCGGCACCAAGCCCGTCGACAACTGAGTCGGTTACTCCCTAATCTGCTCTGCGGCGCTAGATCTGCTCCGCCATACGGAACATCAGTTGCCGGGCTTCCAGATCATCAACACCATCGTGACAACGATGCCGAGATGAAAGATGCCAGTGCTCATGGCGATGCGGCCCTTCACTTTTTTTGCCTCGCCAGCGTCGACGTTGCTTGATGAAGCAAGCTCGGCACTGCGATTCAAAGCCGGCAACATCACAAAGATGCTCAGCGCAATAAGCAGCAACACAACCGTGAATGCCGCCGACACCCAAGCATCTTCAAACTTGTAGACGCCATCGCTCACACCGATGAGACCCATGCCAGCAACCAGCGCAACTATCAGAGCGGGAATCGATTGTCGCTTGTGCATTTCGATGTTGATGTCAGCGACCGCTCGCCCGGCACCGCCACCATTTGCACGAGCCACCCGCGTCACCGCTGCATAGGTGAGCGGAACGCCAAAGGCAACAGCTACGGCAGTGATGTGCACCAAGAACAGCGCGTGATAAGCAAACGAACTCACGCCCACAGCAGCAATCGCGAACGTCATCCGACAATTCCTCCCTTGGTCAGTGCCATCACGTCAAGCACACGATCAACCTCGGCCGCTTTGAGCAGCTTTCGTTCGAGCACGACTTGTCGAAGGGTTTTCTCTTCGGCGAGCGATTGCTTGATGACCTTCGCTGCTTCGTCGTAACCGATGTGCAAGTTGAGCGACGTGCCAACCGAAGGTGACGACTCGGCCAAAAAGCGACAACGCTCGACGTTGGCAACGATGTTCTTCACGCACTTGTCGGCAAGCGCTGTCGATACCGATGACAACAACATGATCGACTCGAGCAGGTTGCGTGCGATCACAGGCAGCATGACGTTGAGTTCAAAGTTGCCGGCCGAACCACCAAAGGCAATCGCTGCGTCGTTGCCAATTACTTGTGAGACGACCTGGCATACAGCTTCAGGCACAACGGGATTGACTTTGCCCGGCATGATTGAACTGCCCGGCTGCAAGTCAGGCAATCGAATTTCACCAAGCCCCGTGCGGGGGCCGCTCGACATCCAGCGAAGATCGTTGGCGATTTTGTAAAGCGATATCGCAATGGTGCGAAGTTCGCCCGATGCTTCGACAAGAGCGTCGCGCGAGCCGTGAGCCTCGAAGTGATTACGTGCTTCGGTCAACGGCAGACCAGTTTCGGTCGCAAGGCGCTTGATAACACCGCGCGCAAAACCCTTGGGCGCATTGATTCCGGTGCCGACCGCAGTGCCCCCCAGTGGAAGTTCGCCAACGCGAGGAAGGCACGCGTTGATGCGTTCGACGCCGTAATCAACAGCAGCGGCGTATCCACCAAACTCTTGACCAAGCGTTACTGGTGTTGCATCCATCAAGTGAGTGCGGCCCGACTTGACCACATCTTTGAACTCGCGTGACTTCGCCTTGAGCGTTTTCGATAGATGCGTCAGCGCCGGGATGAGTTCGTTAACCAATCCGTCAGCAGCTGCAAGGTGAATCGCCGACGGAAAGACATCGTTTGACGACTGCGACGCGTTGACGTGATCGTTGGGATGCACTTTGTCGCCCCCAAGCCGCTCGCTCGCAAGAGCCGCAAGCACCTCGTTGGTGTTCATGTTCGACGACGTACCTGAACCGGTTTGAAACACGTCGACCGGAAAATGCTCATCCCATTTGCCGGCCGCAACCTCTTGCGCAGAGTCGTTGATAGCAACAGCGAGCTTCTTGTCGAGGCGCTTCAAACGCGCATTCTCTAGCGCCGCGGCGCCCTTGATGCGAGCGAGTGCAGCAACTAACGACGGCGAGATGCGCAGGCCAGAAATCGGAAAGTTTTCTACGGCACGTTGCGTTTGGGCGGCCCACTTAGCTTCTTTGGGAACCTTGACCTCGCCCATCGAGTCGTGCTCAATACGAAAGTCAGAATCGTTGATCTTCATGGCGCCCACGGTAGTGGGCTTCAGACGTGACCAATCCCACGTCGATGCCATTTGGAAGAGCGATTGAGAAGAGTGAAAAGAGCTCTTGTGAAAGGCTCAACCGGCAGAAACGTCAAGCCACGGACCGTCAGGAAGCGTGGTTATACGAGGGGTGGCAACCATGTGTTTTGCCTGGCGGTAGACAGCCAGAATCGCCTGCACGCGCTCGATCTCGGTGGCACTAAACGGCTGCTTCGAAGGTCGAGCGAGTACGGCAACACGGTCAGGGGCAAGACACGCATCGGGCACAGCAAGCACCCATCCCCCGCCGGTGAAGCTGACTGGTAAGTCGGCAGAAACATCGTCGGTGTGCAATGCAACGGGCGAATGGCTGCGACGGGCCGCCATCGAAGCAGCGATGTTTTGATCACTGGTTGCATCGAACAGCCACGTGTCGACGGTTCCGCAGATCTCACCCATGACTCGCACGACCTCGTCGGCCGACGATGTTGCGCCGGCTGCGTAGATGCTGCACGCCCAACGAATCGATCGCAGCACAGGGTCGAGCGCTTCAGTGGCGGGCGCCCAATGACAGAGGGTGCCACCGTCGAAACGTTCGAGCGCCGCAGAGACCTCACTTAAAGAAGGGACCTCTGCAGCAAACTCGACAATTACGTCATCGACCGCTCGCGCATCATCGAGATCTTGCAGATCGATTGTGATGATCGAGCCCTGTAAGTACTCGAGGGCTCGGCCCAAACGGCCGAGCGCCCCGGACTCTGGTCGAAGCTGAACACGCATGCGGTACAGGTTCTTCACGAACCAAACGCTAGCGGTACGCCTCAAAAATCAACGTATTCGTTGGTAACGGGCCTGTTAAATGTCAGTCACCCGAAGTTGCTAAACGCTCGCAATTCGTCGTAGTGCCAGCTCAGCTGGCGACCGCATAACAGTTGTTAATTGTGTGCGTGCTCGTCGAAACGTTCGTCAACTTCTGCACGAAGCGCTTCAACTTCTTCCATCTTGAAACGGCGGTGCCCCCCAAGGGTTCTCAGTGCCGTGAGCTTTCCCGCTCTCGACCACCGAGCCACCGTTTTAGGACTGACCCTGAACAACGCGGCAACCTCTGCCGGTGTCATAAGCATGTTTTCTGAGACGCCTTGCGGCCTCATTGCTCTAACAGTCACTGCTGACCTCCCCCAGTCAAGCCAACCCAAATTCTTGTTCAAACCGTGAGACCGATACAAGGGGAAAAGAGCGATATTTCCGTCTGCACATATGTAAAACGGTTAAATATTGCGCTGAGTAAACAAACTCAACTTCGCCTTGTGGTCGGCCCACGTGGCAACTGCATTGACAGCTGTTGAGTCGATGAGCGTACAGGTTTTATTGGCGTCGCGACGGAGGGATTGTTCCGTTTGCGACGAACGGCAACCGGCGCATTTTGAGCAATGCGCGCTTTGGCAACAAGGTCACGACCCTTTGCCAAAATCTCTCGTTGCTGTTTTGCCGGAAGGTTTGCACGCGCGCCATAGAGACGTTCATAACGATCGACGTGTGACGGATAGTTCGATTGCAACCACTGCATCCAGTGCTCTTTGACACCGCTGCGCAAATGCAATGCAGACACACCAATCCACTCCGCTCCCGCGCTCACGCATGCATCGACAACACGAGCAATCTGATCATGTGCATCAGAAATGCCCGGCAGCACCGGAGCAACAAGAACGCCAGTGTCGACACCGGCTTCTGACAATCGCTTCAGAGCCGCCACACGCAAGCGCGGGTGGGGCGTGCCGGGCTCGGTCTTCTTCCACACCTCGGCGTCGAGTGTCGCAATCGAGAAGCTGCATTGCACGTCGGTGTTTTGAGCTGCGTCGGCGATGAGATCGAGGTCTCGCAGTATCAACGTTGACTTGGTCAGCACCGAGAACGGATTGCGCGCGTCACGAAGCGTCTCGATGATGCCTCTAGTCAGCTGATATTTGCCTTCACAGCGCTGATAGGGATCGGTGTTGGTGCCCATGGCAATGCCGTCGCCGTGCCACGTCGGACGCTTCAGTTCGGCAACCAAACGCTCGACTGCATTTATCTTCACGACGATCTTGCTGTCGAAATCAGAACCTGAGTTCAAGTTGAGGTACTCGTGCGTTGGGCGCGCAAAGCAGTAGGCGCACGCGTGGCTGCAGCCCCGGTAGGCGTTGATCGTGAAGCGGAAAGGCATTGGTGATGGGCCCTTTACTTCGTTGATGATCGAGCGAGCCCGGACGTGCAAGAACTCGAGACCACCAAACTCACCAACGCCCTTGCGTCGCTCGACCACGTCATCAAGCGCAAACAGAGGGGGCTGCGACGCAACGACTTCTTCGTCGAGGCGCCAACGGAACTCTGACTTCGAACTGCTCTGCTTCATTGTCTGATGACCGTATCGAACATATGTTCGATACGCAAGACGGGTTGCTGTCAGCCGAGCGAAATGCCGACTTGCTTCGTCGTCACCTGGCCGACCGGGCCCTCCCAGGCCTCGTGACGGGCGGGGTCGACAAAGAAGGTGTTATGTGTGCGTGCCCTGTATTCAGGCGCTGACACGAGGAAGTAGCGCTCCTCACGATTGCTGCTGTGCTGATCTCGCACCGGCACAGCGACTACACCGACCATCTCGGCCGGCACCGTATCTTCCCAATCGCCCCACGCAGCAGTGACAATCCAGCCGTCGCTGTTGGCTTCTTCCATCTCGCGACGGGCAACGATGGGCGACTCTGCGGCGGTAACGGTGACACCCTTCCACTCCGCGTAAGCATCTGGAAAGCTCGCGCGCAGCAGGGCGTCGAGTCGCTCCCCGATCGTGGCAGGGTCGCCAAACAATTCAGGGAAAACGGCGACAACCTTCAGACCTTCAGCGTCTTCCTCATACCAGCCACCTCGATTGCGCAACGGCGTCGGGACTTGAGCATTGCGAGCTGCATCGAGCTTGAAGCCACCATGACCCGCCGTCTCGTAAAACACGACACCGTCGCCATAACGCAATCCGTGCTGTGCCATGCCCCACGGCGTCGACTGCGCATACATGCCCGAGACATTGATCGACTGAGGCTGTCTGGTGATGATGGGATCGGACGCTGCTTGAGTCATTGAGTGGGCCTTTCGCTGCCGAGTTATCTAGCTCCGCAGCGTTGCCCGGCCCGACAACTGATTCCCAATCACACGCGCTTACATGCGACGCCGAACAGACGGTTGGGTCAGCCGAGGCCGATGCCGTCGCTCCGACCCAATGCACGAGCAGCAGAATCGCCCACTGCGGCTGTGCGAGGAGCGCTGCTGCGAAGTGCTTTGTCGAACTCGGGCACCATCGACATCGCAACAGCAAGTCGCGAAGCGGCATCGGCCACGAGACCTAGAACTGACGCAGACAAGTTGTCGTCATGCGCAATCAACTCGACTGCGTCGGCCGAGCCTTTTGCCGCAACTCTCTCACTGACGTTGGTTTCAGCAAGCGCCTCTGCGATTGCCAACGCTCGACCAACAGCACCAATCGGCACGCGAACCGTTTCACCAAGTTGTCCAGCGCGTAGACGACGACCAGCGCGCGCAGCGATCTGTGTCGTTAGTGGCGCGTGTTGTGCAAACGACTTCGTCAAGTCGGGAACAAGATTCATGGCCATTGCAAGCCGTTGAGCAGTGTCGGGCTGGAGATCAATTACTTCGGCAAACATTCGGTCATCGGCCGAAGCAAGTGCCGTAAGTATTTCAACCATCTCACCGAGGTCGGGACTGTTCCTCTCGAGGCCGACGATAAGGCCAACCATCGAATCGAACGCCGCAAAGCGCGCTTGAGGAACCATCGATTCGATCATTGATTTGCGGTAAGGCTCCAACACATTCCTTTTGTTACCACCGTCTAGAGGGCGCCCGAAACGCTAGTGACATCTACTTACTGACCGAGGTCGGGGGTGCTGCGCAATGCCTCCGTGGCTTCACGCGCCACCTGCGCTGGTGCCTCAGTGGCAGCGCGTTGCAATGCTGCTCGTGCGCCTGTGCTCTGCAGATGAGCAAGTGCGCTAACGCACTTGCGGGCGATCCAACTCGCGTCATCCCACGAGGGAAACCAGAACAACGTTCGTTCGAGCACGCCGAGCGACGACTCTTGACCAATTCCACCGAGCAGGTCGACGACATTCTCGTTATTGATCTGCTGTTCACGAGCGTCGAGAGATGCTTCTAAAACCGGAGCCATTGCCGGCGTTGCTCGATCGAAGGCGATTTCGACAAACGAATTGAAACGAAACCACTCTTCGTGTCTCAGCGCATCTTCGAGAAGCTGAACAAGCGCTACCGAAAGCTCCGCTTGCGGAAACTGGCTGATGAGCTGGAGGCGTTGCGTGTAGTCGACACCAGGCTTGAAAAGCGCCGTTTCGAGTTGTGCAGCCAGGTCGTCGACTGTCATCGATATCTCTCAATTGTCTCGAATCCATAGATGCGTGAATTGAACACGTCAACCGAGCCCTTGCGTAGGCCATAGGTGATCGTTCCCTTTTCAGCTTTGACGTGCACAACATTTTGATCGCCCGAAACGATGACGGGCAATCCAGCAAGGCCAGCGTCAATCATGGCTTGCGATAGTGCCGCGTCGCGACGACCAACAGCTAGCAACGCATTTTTCGTGCCGGGCTCAACTGTGACCTTCACTAGACGGTCGTAGCTTGCGGGTTGCTGAGCAACTAAGCCCTTCACATAGTTGACGTCTTGCGTTACAAAACTCTCGGTGTCGCGAATGGTCATTTTCCCATTTGGCTTCCAAGTGCTTTCGAACTCCGCATTGCTCATTGCACGATAGAAAGTTTCGCGTGCAGCATCACTACGGATCGGAGCTTCACGATCGCCCGACGTAGTTACGGGGCGCAGTTGAAACAACGATGCCTGATACGCCGTGCACGGCTCGGTGGTGTTGTTATCGAGCTTTTCGAGATCAAGCGGGCCAAATCCAAACCGCTGCTCAAACGACAGCAGACCATCCCAGCGA
>JBGAQY010000067.1:0-6426 GCA_044220495.1 Acidimicrobiales bacterium | reverse complement strand
TTTTTCGACGAGCGGTTGCACCGTGATCGCCTGAGCACGTCCAGCGCCATCCTTGGCAGAGAACAGCGGATGGTTCGTGAAGGCGACGTTCCAGGAGCTCTCATTGCTCGCGCTCAGATCGAATTTCCAGAGATTGCCGAGCAGGTCGCCCGCGTAGACGTAGTCCATCTTGCCGTCATCATTGGCATCGAATGCCGTCGGGGGCGAAAGACCATTGTCGCCGGCGACGGGGGGAGCGGTGACGAGTTCCTTGACGAGGGCCCCTGTCCACAGATCGATTACCAGCAAGGTCGGCACGTTCACGCTCGCATTGCTGCCGCTGCCGACGACCGTGTTGTACGCATTGGAAACGATGGCGACCCACGGGTGAGCGGTGCTGTTGGTGCGCGCGATCAAAGGCTGGCGTGCTCCCTCACCGAGGCGCGCGTTGGTGAATTCCCATAGCACCTTGCTGGAGGTGAACGCCGTGGGGGCGCTGACATCCAGCGCGAACAGGGATTTGCCGCCATTGCCCAGGGTGCCCAGCAGGATCGTCTTCCAGCCGTTGTTGTAGGCATCGCCCACCACCGGCGTTGCGTCGACATAATATTGGTGTGCGTAGTTCGTTTGGGCCAGCTTGTTCAGATTGGCGAAGACGCCGTAAGGGACATAGGCCAGTTTCTCGCTGCCGTCCGCCGCTGCGATACCGTGCAGCATGCCGTCGTTGGCGCCGAAATAGAGCATTGCGGGGCGGGAAGCCTTGCTCTGGACGAAACTGAGGTAACTGCTGCCTTCGCTGCCCGGTAGTATCGAGTGACCTTCATCACTGTCTGCGACATAGATGGCTGCCGAACCGATGATGTCACCCAGCACGTACTTGCGGGTGCGGTAGCCGTTCGTGACCTGGCTGGCCTCCTGCGATTGATCGCCGCGCAGGTAGTCGAGAACGGCTTGGCCGTCCTTGGAATTTTTCGTGCTTTCCAAGAGCTTTTGTTGTGCGTTGGAGATCAATGTCCACGCAAAAGCTACGCCCTTTCCGGTCTGATTCGGATCGGTCACGGTGTAGATGTTGCGTTGGGTGGCGGCGGGAAGGTGCTCGCGTGCCTGCCAGAGGGGTTGATCGACGAGGACGTTGCCGAATGAATCGAGCGGATAGGCGATCACGTCCCCCGACCAGTCCGAGGCGTCGTAAGTCGTGCGGTAGACGACGGCGCTGGTCTGGAGCACGCTCGAATTCGCGGTGAGTGCCGCCCCCGAACGGGTCGTTGCGATCAGGTCGAAGATCTTGCCGAGCGATGCTGCGAGCTCGTTGGGATTGGCGACCGAGAAGTAACTTTTGTCTTTCCACTCATCCGGCTGCGGCACGCCGTCCTTGTTGGCATCGATGAAGCCTCCCCATTTCGCGGCGAGTTCCAGTGGCTTCGGCAGGTTGCGCGCACTGGATACGCCGAGCGGGTAGGTCCGGGTCGAAACGTTCAAGGTGGGGTCTGAATTCAAGGTGCAACCGCTCTCACAGTCCGGCGTGCCTGTTGGATCTTTGAAGGTGTAGCCGTTGAGGCCCGAATGGGCGTGGAATCCGTCCTGCGTGGTCCCGGCGATCACGTAGCCGAACCCCAGCCTGAAGGTCGCCGAGGACGCATTGAGCGTGGTGCTCACTTTGGCCGTATTGGCGAGCCAATTGATCTCATAGTCGATGAAGCCGTCGACGTCGAGTTCGTAGTCGCTGCCCTGCTCGCTGTCATCCCACGAGACGTAAAGCCGACCGGTCGCCGTCGTTGTCGTTGATTGCTGTGAATCGATGCGAAAATTCAGCAGGCCGCAACTGCCGACGAACGTGCCGCCATTATAGGATTGACAAGCGGGAATCAGCGTGACACGGCGCCCACCGGTGCCGGCTTCGGTGATCGTGACGCTGGGGCTCGCGGGCGCCAGCGAAACACCGTAAGTGTTGATCTTGTGATCACGGCGTGCGATGAGCGCCAGACCCGCCATGTCATAACCGCCCTTGAGGCGCGGCGCTTCCGGGCAGATGCCGTCGACCTGCGACAGGTCGGTCACCGTCTTGGCGGTACAGATTTGGTCGTATTGTCCCGCCGTCAGGCTGCGGCCGACGAAGAACGACCCCGTCAGCCCTTCGGCGGTGCCGATGTTCCTGGTTTCGGTGCGCACGGCGCTGACGCCGCCCGAGATCACCCCGGTGGATGTATCGAGGTCGGTGGTGATCCCGTCGACGGCATTGCCCATGTCGGCGAGGTTGGAGTCGAATGAATTGGCGCTGGAACTGAAGAACACAATGTTCTTGGCCACGCATTGCTTGTCCGTCGAACTGAACGCGGCCTGGGGGTCGGTCCAGGCGACGTCGCCCGGCATGTGTGGAATTTTTCCCGCGTCGGTGGTTCCGGAGGTCGGAAGAAAAGCCGGAGTCGGCCCGGACGACAGCGCCGTGTAGTAGCGCACGGCTTCCAGGTAGATTTCGGCTTCGGGGTTGCCGAAGCTGTTGCAGATATCGTTGGCAAAGCTCGAAATTCCGGGTAAGCCGCAGCCGTCACCCGCATAGTTGCTGCCGTTGTAGCCCGTTACCTGGAACAGGTCGAGCGTTCGGATCATGCCGCCGAAGCTCGGAGCCGGGTCCCCCCAGAAGCCGCGCGGACCGCTCGACAGTGAATTTTCGGAAGACGGTGGCGAATTGAAGCCGATGAATCGCCCGTCGGTGTTAACGGCGATTTCATTCGAGTCGACGCCAACGTTCTTGCGCAACTTGCCGCCGGAGATGTTGCGGCGGTAACTGCCGGTGAGCAGGCCGAAGCGGATGACATTGTCATCGCCATACTGCTGGATGATGCCGGTGGGTTTCTTGATCTTGCCGGTCGGGTAGGTCTTGCAGTTGTCCTCCTCGTGATTGTTCTGGCAGACCTCGGCGCGGACGATGAATTCGCCGGCCTTGTAACCATTGGCGATCTTGTCGCTGGCCGTCGGCAGGTTGCCGCTGGTGCCGTAAACGGGGTCGGTGGGATAGTTTTCGCGCCACTCGCACTGGTAATAGCCATTCGAGGCCCAGCGTGGCCAACTGCCCCTTGCCACGCGCATCAGGGGTACGTACCGGCCATCGCTCGGATCGGTATAGCTGACATTGCACAGGCTGATGGTGGCGTCGCTCAGCGGCGTCAGCCGGTTCATGTCGCTGCCGGAGTAGACCTTCACCCAGGCATGGCCGTCACGCGGTACGGCTGCGCGTTCCAGCACGGTGTAAGCGTCGTCATCGACGATGCGCATGCCGCCGTAGAGCACGCGGCGAATGATGTCCATGCGCGTCATCGTCGCCCAGTTCAGGAAATTGCCGCTCCACAGGTTGCCGCCGGTCGGGCAGTAGTAATCGGCATCCGCGTCCTGTCCGATCGACGGGCGAAAGCGCTGGAGGCCGGCAACGTATTCGTAACAACGGCCGCTGTCGAAATAGCCGAAATAACGCACACCCTTGTTGTAAGTGAGTTCGGGAATGCCGTCACCGTTCAGGTCGCTGTAATCGTTGAAGGCCTTGTAGAACAGCGTGTGGTCCTTGCCCATCGCGAGCATGGCCAGTACCGGCGCCTGGTAATAGGTGATTGGCGTTTGCGGAAGGGTCAGTGCACTGGCAGCCGACATGATACCGATCGCAAGCACGCCGAAGAGATGCCGCAAGATCCCGCTGCCCCAGCCGATGATTGCGTTCATTTTTGTTTCTCCAATACCCTGTACCCGCGCCTGCTCAGGCGGCTGCGATCAGGGCGAAGATGAACCGGGCGCATGAACATCACTTGCACTGGTAATTCGATTCCAGGATCACCACCGTGCGTCCCCCGTCGCCAATCGCTCTGGCCGTGATGCGATACACCGACATGCTCGGGATCTCGAGCTTTTCGATGGTGTAACGAACTTGTATTACATCGGAACCGGCCAGCTCCGATCCATCGAACGAGTTCGCCGGCCACCACGCTGGGTCCTGCCAGCCCGGTGTCGGGTTTTGTCCTTTGGCGAAGTAGCCGGTCTTGCCTACCGGGGGCGTACACGGCAACTCCGCCGACGCCCAATTGGCGTCCAGCACACGCTCGGCACCGCGCAGGGTCATCTCCGCTGCCTGGAAGGCCTGGTTGCGATTGCTGGCGTTGCCTGCCATGCGCTCTTCGAGCACTGTACCGTTGTAAGTGCTGAACGTGACCATGGCCATCAGCGCCAGGAGTAGCAATGTGACGATGAGTACGACACCGTGCTGACGACTTGGTGGGCACTGGTGAGAACGCATGGGAGCCCCTACGGCACGCGGTTGCGCAGCAGTACGACTGTCGAGAATGATTGGCGCAGAAAACCATCATTCTTATAGATACTTTCTGGACTGCCATCTCCGTTGCTGTCAAACCAATAAGTTTGGCCGTTCGGGGCAAGGCCGCCGTCACGTGATTGCACCAGAAGATCAATGCGCACACTAATTACATTTTTCCACTCGCCGCTTGATGGTGAGCTTACATATTGGATTGTGTCTGTTTCTGGATTTATTGTGTCCTGTGTAAAATCCTTGTTTGCCACTCCATACAGTACTTCAAATCCTACAATGTTATTGAGTATAGGTTGCATTCCGTTGCTTGAAGGACAACCGATTCTAAGGTTCGGTATATCGTCTTCATCGGAGGGAGAGTCCTTGATGTCTATACAGGACACGACGATTTGCTTGTCTGTTGACATGTTATCGTAGCAGTCTGCTATGTTGCCGTCTGCCATGTAGGCAATAGCTATGACATCGGTTTTTAGACCGGCGCCAATATCGACGCTGTCTTTGCCTGCAATTGGCTGTGCCGTTGTGGGTGCATCAACACTGCAACCAGTCGGCATAGTCCAAGGTGTTAAGGCGTCATTCTTTTTTTTAGGGTAATACGAAGGATCGACTGGAACAAATCCGGCTAGGCGGATTTCCCGTGTAATAACTTCAATGGCGTTTCTACCGTCTTCTTGCATCCATGCAATGTTGCGTTGAACTCGTGAGTTCTGGCTTGCTTGGGCGAATATCTCGACGAGAAAAAGCAGCACCAATGAACCAATGGTTAAGGCGACCATCAGTTCCACCAGTGTCAGTCCTTGTTGCCGACGACACCTCATGGCTGCACCCTGACGCGCAAGCATGCGAATAATTCTGGTTCGCCTATTTCTCGATTGGAACAGTTTGCTTCCGGTTTGTCGGAGTCAACACGCTCGTCCCAATAGACAGTAATCTCCCATGCGTTTACATTCTGAGGGGTTATCTTGGCGCGTCCACCAGGCAATCGGTTTGCCACTGCAATGCTCCACTGTGCCTTGTCAGCTTCGGCTAGTTCTTCTTTAATCTTGCAAGTTTTCTTATCCCCTGCTGGCAAGCAATTCTTGGCGCTCTGAGTTTTGCTTTTGTAGGCATCGAAACTCTTGTTGCCATCATTAAGGGTTATCTCGTAGGCGCCCGTACAGTCTCTTGCACAGAGTGGATTTGCACGAATGCGATCGGCCATGTCCTGCGTGAGTATAGTGGCTTCGCTGCGTAGGTAGGCGCTTGTGGTGTCACGCATCGCCCGTACGTGCAACGCGCCGAGACCGAGCAGACCCAGTGCGACGATAACGATCGTGACCAGCACTTCCAGCAGCGTGAAGCCGGTATATGATGGGCCGCACGCATAGCCATGCATGTTTGACGGGTGATGCTTCATGGACATGTGGGCGGCGTCTCCCCAGGGTCGTCATGCGATTCGAGTCGTATCTGCCCAAGTTTTGACACGACAACCTCGCGACGCAATTCTGTGCCTAGGCAAAGTGAATATGTTCCGATCGGGTTGGCTCGCCCGTTTGCACGAAAAGTGATGCGATTCGCAATGTTGGTGTTGCCTTTCAACGTTACGTTGGATAGCGCCGCATGAATGCGGAGCACAGGTTCGGATTCACTGGCGCCATCGCCATCACAATCTGAAGTGTCACGCGTACCGTTTGTGTTGCAATCTCTGAAGACAATCCAACCCATCTCATAGCCTCCTGTCCCGGTGCTGCAGTCGTTGCCGTTAGTGCTCTTGCAGAGTGTTACGCTTATTTCTTTTGTCTTTGTCTTACTCGTGGTGCCACCCTTGATCGCTTCCGAGCGCGCGAAATTGAGATCGCTCAGCAGGTCGAAGCTGGCGCTGCTGACGCGGGTTTTACGGATGAAGCCGGTGAGGTTCGGCACGCCGATGGTCAGCAGGATGCTGACGATCGTGACCGTGACCAGCAGTTCGACCAAGGTGAAGCCGGCCCCGCTGCGGCGGTGCATGGTCACGGCCGCGGTGGCGGGCGTGGTGCGGTACGGTTGGCTTGCCACCCTGGGGTCGACTCCCTATACTGCGCGCCCTGTTGCGCCGGAATAGCTCAGTTGGTAGAGCAACTGATTCGTAATCAGTAGGTCGGTGGTTCGAGTCCACTTTC
>JBGAQY010000066.1:0-7046 GCA_044220495.1 Acidimicrobiales bacterium | reverse complement strand
GATTACTCCGGTTGAACCCGTTTAGGGTTGGTTGTTCTGCGCGCACAATGGCCGCGTTGTTCGCTCTCAGTCATCGCCAGCCGCATCACAAGCTGTACACGGCACTGCGCCTGCTCTGGTGTTGGTATGTGTACTACCGCTGTGTCTGTTGGCAGCAGTAGGATCAGGAGGAGGGCGCGGGTCATCGAAACAGCCCACAGCCAACAACAAGAATCACCAGACCGATCACGACAGCGATCAAGTCTGTCCAGTTAGCGCGAGACTCAAGCTCGTGCCAGTCTCGACCGGTGCGCATTCCGTGGAAGATGCTGCGATTCATTACCGGTCTCCGTCGGGAATCCAGCCCATTACTCGCCCCGTGCTTTCTTGAGAACGGCTAGCGCGGCTTTGATTGCCTTGCCATACAGCGAGTCTTCCGAGTAACGCAGAAATGGATCGCTTTGAACGACTCCGGTCAACGCTTCCAGCGCCTTGTAAAGCTCTGGCGCTTCTGCGATAAGGGTGGCGTTGGCCTTTTTTTCATCGCGCAAACCGTTTAGGCTTGCAACTGTCCAATACATCGGGTCTCCATCAACGTTGTTCCCCTCAAGCGTCGAGACACAACAAGACCACTCGTCACTATTACGAACCACCCACGGCCCCAGCGTCCATTTCGTTTCTGTGCTCATCAGTATTTCTCCCGTGTCAGCCGCGCAAACTCACGCACGTTCTGACGAAATTGCTTGTCGTTCTTCAACAGCCATTGCAGGCGATCCACGACACAATCGCAGTCGTTCTCCGCAAGGTCGGTAATCAGGTCGCCGATGTTGCGCTCGTAGTATTCGAGGCGATAGTTGGCGTATTCCATTGCCTGGATGTCGTCGATTGCTGCGAGCTGGTCAGCAAGTGTTTGCCGTGCGTCTTCGCGGATTAAGTCGGCAATGACGGGGTCGGCGATCATGCTTCACCCCTTGCCAGCGCTACTACGCGGGCGGCTTCTTGATGATCGGCGCAAACCAGCGAACAAAATGCGGCGCTATCTGATGGTCGCTCGCGAACCATCACAACCGGATTGCCAGTAGTAGATAGCCGCACGTCCCACTTTTCGTTTTGTGCGCGTCTCGCGAAGTCGCCAACGATGTCGATTACTGCGCTCATACCTTGCTCCTGTTGTGTAAGTGATTGAGAGTAGGGGCCGGAATTGGTGTCCGGCTTGTGATCTTGCGTCTACTGCGTTCGGCGTAACTAGCGTGGTTTCCAGCCTTCGGGCAGGCGCGTCCACGTTCGACCTTTTCCAATTCACTGACAGACATCCGTAAGCCCTGATGTTTTGTCGTCAAAGTCAGCGCAGTTACCGCTGCGCTCGCCCTACCCTCAATCACTCACTAGATGATTCGTCGTTACTCGGCTTGAGCCTTCACGCTAAAACCGCCGTAGTAGCCGTTGTGCTCGTTGTGGTTTGCCATAGTGAAAACGCCGCGATCCGTCTGGATTTCCAGAAATTCAACGTCGTGCTTTTCGTAAGAGTCTTCTTCGACAATGCTTGGTGCAGATTTGATTTCTGCACCTTTGAAGGTTGACCCGACATACGACTGAATGTCGTCATCGGTCGTCATGTAGCGATGCTCGCAGCACGATTGGCCGTCATCAAAAATCTTGAACTTGAACCCGTCCTCCATCACAAAATGGAGTGCGTCATCATTTCCAAGAGAAACTTTGGCGATTCGCTTGCCGAGCGCAGATCGCACTGTGTCAATTGATGATTGGTTGTCGCCAAATAGTTGATTGAGCATTACCACCACTCCTAGCTGTCCCATCTCGTTCTCCTGTTGTGTATCCATCAATGTGTGGTGTGGTAGGGGCTGGTGCTGATCTCCGGCTTGCTGGCTTTTTGACTGTTTCCGGGGTAGCCCAGTCCGGACGATTACCGAAGAACTCGTATCCAGCACATCTGCTTAACGCGCATCAGCCTGCGCATTCCCCACCACACCACACACTGCCTGTATCCAGTACGCTCTAGCCGATGCGCTGATTACCTAGGTCAAGGCACCCAACTCCGATACGAGGGTTGCCTTGCTGCTCGCTGCACTCGTCGGCGCTAATCAAGGTTCACGCCGTCGCCGTTGCCGTAGCCGTTGCCGTAGCCGTCGCCGTAGCCGTAGCCGTCGCCGTTGCCGTAGCCGTCGCCGTAGCCGTCGCCGTAGCCGTCGCCGTAGCCGTAGCCGTCGCCGTCGCCGTAGCCGTAGCCGTCGCCGTAGCCGTAGCCGTCGCCGTAGCCGTCGCCGTAGCCGTAGCCGTCGCCGTCGCCGTAGCCGTCGCCGTCGCCGTTGCCGTTGCCGTCGAGCGTTACAAACAAGTCCATTTCGATTGCTCCACGTCGATCATGTGAATCAACGCGCGCAACGGAGCGCGCACAGTGCCTGTGTGGTCGAGTTTTGTTGACGGCAGCGGGCCGTTCGCAAGCTCTCCAAGACCTTTACTCGTGCCCCAAACGCGAATGTTTTTCGCGCTTGTGATGACGAGAAACTCGCCGTCGATCTTGACGTAGCCAACGTACACGTATGCGCGATCCAGTACGACAATCTTGATGTCGCCCTCACGCGGCGGAATCGAATCCGCACGCACGTATTCCACTTCGTCAATCTTGATTGTTTTCGGTTGTGTCATTTCAATCTCCTGTGTGTTGTTGCTGTATCCGTTGCCCATCAATCCAGTACGACAATCTTGATGTCGCCCTCACGCGGCGGAATCGAATCCGCACGCACGTATTCCACTTCGTCAATCTTGATTGTTTTCGGTTGTGTCATTTCAATCTCCTGTGTGTTGTTGCTGTATCCGTTGCCCATCAAGTCGGGCTGAACCTGTTCGCTTTTGCGATTGCGGCGCGGTTTTCTTGCTCCATGCGGGCTTCGCGGTCTTCCATGATGCGCACCCAAGCCGGAACCTGTTTCTTCGGGAGAATGGAGCTATGCCACTCACAGGCGGCGACCCACACATTCCATGCGGACGCGGTTTGCATCAGCACGTATTGACCGTTCGCGTCCTTCTCGACCGCACGCGGAAACTTGCCCTCGTTGGTCATCCAGTTTTCAAAAGCTTCACGTTCGCGATTCATTCCCATCTCCCTGTTGATCTAAACCACTGCCGTAAACGTCGGCTAAATCTGTCGTCTGTGCTCTCGGCGAACCACTCGCACTAGGCCGCTTTGTTATTGGTCTGCTGGCTTCTGCCAACTGCCCCGGCCCGACTTACTGGCTTTGCGTTGCACTCAATGTGATTGCTTGGCCAGTGAGATGAATTATAGGCGTTCCGATAGGAATGTCAATAGGCAATCCGATATTTCCGCAGAAAATTTATCGGATACCCTATTGACTTGAATATCGGCAGGCCTATAATAGCCAGCATGAATCCGAGAGAACTTGTTACCGAGCTGATCGGGCTTGGCCTTACGCAAACCGAGATAGGCGAGCGAACTGGCTTTGCCCAAGGGACGATTTCTGACGTTGCTAACGGCAAGGTTGGTCACGCGCGTCCCTCATACGAAATGGTTACCAAGCTGGCGAACTTGTTGGCAGAGGTCAAGCAAGAAAAGGCCGCAGCATGAAACCGCTGACCGACCGTCAAGCCGAAGTGCTTGCCTACATCGCCTCGTTTTCGCTGGACAAGGGCTACCCGCCGACGCGCGACGAAATCCGCGCATGGTTCGGCTGGGCTAGCGCTAACGCAGCTCAGCTGCATATCGACGCCCTTGCAAGAAAGGGCCGGTTGATTGTTGAACCTGGCAAGTCGCGCGCATTGAACATTGCCACGCAGCAGGCCGCCGCATGAAAGATCGTCTGCAAATTCGCACTGCGTTAGCCATGGCAGCCATTCAAGGCGTTAGCAGAAACATGCGGCCGGTCGAAGCGCCGCATTTCTGCGAGGCCATGTATGCATGGGTGATTGGAGGCGATAACGAAGAGCCTTCACAGCCGAAGCCTTCGGCAAGCCCAATCAAGCCAGCAGCAGCAGAGAAGCAGGCCGCCGCATGAACGCTGGCGAAGCTCTTGGCCTGTTCATGGCGCTTCTGGTGATCTGCGCAATGGTGCTGATCTGTGTTGCCACATGGCTCTCTGACGACGATATGGACTGATCCATGAACCAATTGAATCAGTCGTTCGGGTCCAATCCTCTGGAAACTGCCCACCACGCATACGCAAGGCGCGTCACCGATAGCACGACTCCAAGCGCTGGCGCCAGCACAGAGAGCCACGATCCATCTGCGTGCGCTGCGCGCCAAGTTGAGAACGAGAACAGCACCAGCATTGCGACATCGCCCTTGTTGCGTAACAGGGCTGCGATCAAAAAGTGTTTCTTGACGATGGAGTTGTTGATTGCGTTGGTCAGCGCAGCAGCGATTCGCGATTCTTTCCCCGATTTGTTTGGCATGGCAGTGGCCTCCTTTGCGTGCACCTACTGCGTTGTACCAATCCTTCGGAATATTTGGAAGCGACCTTGTCCCTGATCCCCCGACCGGCAGGCGACTCCTCCAGCTAGCCGGATTTTCCCCGTCACACGACTGGGCTTTTTGAGCGGCCTTGTTCACTCCCGGCAGGGTTGCTCAAAAAGCGGACGGTTTCGCGGCTGTGGGGCTTCCTGCCGCTGCGCTTTACTCAAAGGGAGAGTATGAACTGCATCAATCAGGTAATCAAAGACCAGTACGCCGCGAATCAGGCCGTCATGCCGCCGTCGTTCTTGGTTGCCGCATGACCGCCCGCATGACCCTATCCGAGTACCGCCAGCACGTCGGCGCGTCGAGCGTATCGGCGTCTGGTCGCGTGGTTCCGGTTGGAACTACCAAGGAATCCTCGGCGGTTCAGCGCCCGCAGTACGCGCTCGGCCGCCTGAAAACCGGCGAGATGAACAAGACCGAGGCCGAATACAACGCCCACCTTGAGGCGTTGAAAGCGGCTGGTGACATCGTCTGGTTCAAGTTCGAGGGCATGAAGTTCCGGCTGGCCGACAACACGTTCTTTACACCCGACTTCGCCGTGATGCTGGCAGACGGCCAACTCCAGGCGCACGAAGTCAAGGGCCATTGGGAAGACGATGCCCGCGTGAAGATAAAGGTCGCCGCGTCGCTCTATCCGATCCAGTTTATTGCGGTTCAGAAGCGAGCCAAGAAGAACGGCGGCGGCTGGGTGACGGAGGAGTTCTGATCATGCGCCTTCGCTTTGTCCCGGCAAGGCAAACACGCCCCGAAGACCGGCACGCCATGTCGCTTCTGGCCGAAGGGTTCCGCCGCCTGCGCGCGGCCAAAGTTTCAAACGCTGGCACCGGGGCACCGGGCGTTGCGGTTTCGACTCCCGCAACGCATGCCAGCGACCCCACAAACGAGTCGGTCGAGTCGAAGCATGGCAGGTGACTGGATAAAGATGCGCGGAGACCTCGGGACGCACCCGAAAGTTGTCCGCATCATGTCCGCATTGAAAGCGGACAGGTTGCGCGTCGTCGGCGGACTGCATGCGGTCTGGTCGCTGTTTGACGCGCACTCAGAAGACGGCGTGCTTGACGGATACACGCTTGAAGCGCTGGACAACATGATCGCGTGGCCGGGGTTTGCCGCACAAATGGTGCGGGTCGAATGGTTGGTAGAAAACGCGGAAAGCCTTTCTGTGCCGCGCTTTGACGAGCATAACGGCCAATCGGCGAAACGCCGCGCTACGGAAACGCAACGGAAACGCGAGGCGCGTTCTGTCTGCAAAGTGTCCGCACCAAATGCGGACAAAAAGCGGTCCAGAGAAGAGAAGAGAAGAGAAGATATATCTACCCCCTTACCCCCTTCGGGGGAGCAGCGTGAAAACGCTGATCGTGGGAAACGTTTGCCTGACGACTGGGGGTTAGAGCCGGAAGGCCCGGAAGGGATGACTGCTGACGTCGTGCAAGCAGCCCGAGACTTGAAGGCAGAGTTGGATGTCGATTGGGGGTTGCGCCGAGTGAGGTTTGAACTCGACAACTTCCGGGACTACTGGCACGCGAAGGCAGGCAGAACGGCGACAAAAACCGATTGGTTGGCAACGTGGCGAACATGGCTTCGGAAGGCTATGCCTGCACAGCCAGCGGCCGATCCTGTTCGGCGGGACATCCAAGCCGCAGCAGCGCGAACCGCGCAGGCGGTGCCAGCATGAGCCACGAAACCCTACGCGTACCGCCGCACTCGATCGAAGCTGAACAGTCGGTCATTGGCGCGCTGCTGCTGGACAACCGGGTTTTCGACAAACTCGGCGAGTTGCGGGCGGACGAGTTTTACAACGCCGGGCACCAGTACATTTTCGAGGCCATGCACGCCGCCTGGGTGGCCGGCCAGACGTTTGACGCCGTCACGGTCAGCGAGGCGCTGAAGGCAATCGGCAAGCTGGAATTCGTCGGCGGTCTGGCGTACATCGGCGCGCTGCAAAACGCGGTGCCAAGCTCGGCAAACGCCGCCCGGTATGCGCTGATCGTCCGCGAGCGGGCGAAGCTGCGTGGATTGGCTGCCGTTGGCGCGGAAGTGTCGGAACTTGGATTCAAGACCGACATCGGCGCTGACGAAGCAATCGCCGAAGCGCAGGCGCGCATCGCGGAACTGGCGGAGCGCGGCACGACGACCGGATTCCTGCCGTTTGCCGACGCACTGGCGACGGCCGCCGACCGATCAACCGACCCGACGCGCCGCGCCCTTCAGGGCTTGATGCCGAACGCAGACCTTGAGCGCATCATGGGCGGCTGCGAACCCGGCAGCCTGATTATCGTTGCTGCGCGCCCGAGTGTCGGCAAGTCGGTATTCGGGCAGCAGGCGACGACGGTGGCCGGCCGCCGTGGGTACGCCAGCGCATTTTTCAGTGGCGAGATGCCGTCGGAACAGCTCGCCATGCGGGCTCTGTCTGCGTACTCCAATGTCCCGCTGGCGGAGATTCGCGAAGGCAAGGCGAGCGCGAAATCCGGGTTGATCAGCGACGCCATGTGCAAACTGGCCGCGCTGCCAATCAAGGTGGACGACACCGGAGGACTGCACATCAACCAGGTCATCGCGCGTGCGCGTGCCCTGC
>JBGAQY010000021.1:0-55608 GCA_044220495.1 Acidimicrobiales bacterium | reverse complement strand
GCGGTAATCTGACACCCGCCCGGGGGTGTAGCTCAGTCGGTAGAGCGCTACGTTCGCAATGTAGAGGCCAGGGGTTCGATTCCCCTCATCTCCACTCGTTGGTTGCGGTGTTCGCTCTAAAGAGCTCCCACCGACTCGTTCCTTCTCCCGCTCCGCTCGGGGCGCCACGCAGGCCTAGCGACGACTTCGCTCTAAAGAGCTCCCACCGACTCGTTCCTTCTCCCGCTCCGCTCGGGGCGCCACGCAGGCCTGCCGAAACGAGGCGATCACGCACTCAACTACCCAAGAAGCCCAGAAGTTGCCAGTTTTCCAGCCGATTTTGGGCTTCTTGGGTAGTTAAAAGGGGCGCTTACGGAGTCACCGATGTCTGACGGACAGTCGGTGCAGACGGCGAGCCAGCGTGATGCGCTAGAGCGCATATTTGCGGTCTTGGATGGCGAACACTCGAGGTTGGCGGTCAGCTCTTTGCACTCGATCGTCTGGTGAACGTACGCGAACCCCAAGGCCCGAAAAACATTTACGGCGTTGTCTTGGGTGATCAGCTAATTGCGGAGCTCGACGTGAGCGAGAACCTCGCAAGTTCAGCCACGGCAGACACATATCGTTTACCAGGTTTTGGGTCGCCAAGCGTTTTCGCAATCAGGGATGGGCTACGCGCTTGTTCGATCGCATGCTCGAAGACCTTGCGAAGTGCTCATCGCCAGTGCTCAATCATCAAGCTCATAGTGAAGGCGGGGCGAATTGGTGGAAGCAGTTCTCTGAAACGCACGACGTCGATCTTTCCCAACACATACGAACTGTTCGGGCGCGCGGAGCACAAGAATACGGATACGACCATCGAAACGCGAAGCCAATTGCGATTACGTCGCTCGAAGATCCCCGGATTGCTGACGCCTACTCGGCGCAAGACTGGCGTATTCCAAAGCCAGCGGACCTGGGCATCAGGTTTGAGTGATGAACGCTGCTTGTCTGTCGCTACGGATGCTGTACCCTCACGCTCATTAGTAACTAACTGACCCCCGTTTTGCGCCGCTGCTACAGCAAGACCGAGCGCATGTGTCACTAGCCACCGATTGTGGCTTCGTTTTCTATACCGAAAGTTCAGTTACTTCAATGCGTCCCACGTCTTCTCTCGGCAACATCAAGTTGCTTGCTCTGTTCAACTTCTTCAATGACTTCCGGCTGTTCGGGCCAATCCTCATCGTCTACTTCGCCGACGTAGCCGGATCGTTCGTGCTCGGCGGTGCTGTGTTCTCCACGGCAATGATCTCGTCGGCGTTGTTCGAGATTCCGACTGGTGTGATGTCAGACCGCCTGCCTCGCACGCGCATTGCGTTTCTCGGCGCCGTAGCAACAGTGTTTGCGGTGGTTGCATACGCAGTTGCACCGGGATTCGAGTTACTCATTGTCGGTGCACTACTAGAAGGCTTGGGCCGTTCGTTGTTTAGCGGCAACAACGATGCACTTCTGTGGGACTCGCTTGCTGAACACAAGCGTGAACAGGAATTCCACCATCACCTTGCGCGTGTGAACATTGGCTTTCAAGTTGCCTTGGCAACGTCTGCTGTTATCGGTGGCGTCGTTGCAGGGTGGTCGATGCGTTGGTCAGTTGCGTTGTCGATCTTGCCTCAGCTGGCATGCGTCGCTGTTGCGTTACTGCTGCGCGAACCCGCTGTGCGTCACGACATCGAACCGGTTCATCCTCTGCGCCATATCGCAGTTGCGGCAAAGAACATTGCACGACACAAGCGTTTGCGGCGCTTAACGATTGCCCGTGCAATCGGTTACGGCGCCGGCGAATCGGGTTGGCAGTTTCAACCGAGCTTCGTTGCTTTGTTGTGGCCGACTTGGGCTATCGGCATTGGCCGAGGCATCAATCACGCAACGTCGATCGCAGGGTTCTGGTGGGCGGGACGGATTATCGACCGCTTCGGGCCGACGAAAACGTTATTGGGTAGTTCGACAATCGCTGGCGTAATCGGACTGATTGCGTTTGGTAAGCCAACAGTTTTGTCGCCAGCGCTAACGACCCTGGAAGGTGCGGGGTACGGAGCGACTACAACATCGCAGAATCTGCTTGTTCAGCGATGGTTCACTGACGCTGAACGCGCAACCATGGGTTCGATCGGACAGTTCATAGCAAGCTTGTTCTTCGGGTTCATGGCGATAGCCGCCGGCTGGCTGGCCGATGCGCACGGCCCCCGCGTCGCGTTGCTGGTGTGTCAAGTCGTGGCGCTTGTCGCGCTGCCCGTTTACTGGTGGCTTTACAAGACCACGAAAGACAACTGCTGACCGACGTTCCATCGGAAACGTCACTCACTCAACCACCCGAGAAGCCCAAAAGTTGCCGATTGTCCAGCCAAATGTGGGCTTCTTGGGTGGGTAAGAGGATCGCAGCGAAAGGTATCGGCGGAAACGTGCATCTCGATTTCAGCTGCACACATGCGGCGGCCAGACTGAAAGCCTCTCCTAACCAAAGGTGTATTCGATGGTTCTTCCTGTTGGCTGGACTGCTGATGTCGTTGCTGAAACCGAGCAGTCGGTGGTTGTTCTTCGCACGCTTCTGTTCCCTGGTGCGAAACCGATCGAGACGGTGCAGCACGTGCAGTCGCCGGTGGTCCGGCTCGTCGCGGTACACGATGGACGACTGATGTTGATCAACGATCACAAAGGGTTGGGGCTCAGTCGTCGAGTCACAGAGCTTCCCGAAGTGACTTTGCCGATGACGGCGCAAGACCATTGGCAGTTGATAAAGCCCGTGCCAAAAGAAGTTTCTGGGGCATTCCCGGGGCCAGATGCCAAGTCAATCGCAACACTGAAGGAGAAGCTCGCCGCAGCGGCGGTGGAACTGGCGGCGTCTTACGGTGTCGAAGCTGTCGTCGATGTTGAATTCCAGCCAGACACGAACGACTATCGCGCGGTGACGCGATCGCTCAGTGTTACAGCAGATCACGAAAAAGTCGTCTGGGTGTCGAGTGGTGAAATTCCGAACTTGCCCGACGTAGACAAGCGCGACATCGAAGAGTTTCAGCGACTGCTTGCAAGCGACAGTCAGAGTCGCGATCTCGCGTAGGTGATCGTTCTCGTAACGGGCTGCTAGCTCGAGTAAGACTTGCATAAATGGCAGAACAACCGGTTCCTGACTCGCGGCGGTGGACAATCGATGAATTGCGTCGGTTGCCCCCGCGCGAGCTGGCCGGTGTCTATCAAGGACTGTTCGGTCGCTATGAAAAGGCAGTTTTGCGCGGGTTGGAAGAGTCGGGGCGCGAGCTGGTTGAACCACGTGAGCCGTTTTGGACAGCGCCGCGTAATCCTGATCTGCCGCAACGAGGAGCGCTTAGCTGGTTTCGAAATCCACCTCGTTGGCTGCCCTACACGGCGGGTGTCGTTGCGTTGGTGACGCAGGCGTACATCTTTGCAACAGCGGCCGTGGTTACTGCCGGTCAAGTCGCAGTCGCCGCGATTATCAGCGGCGGAACCTTTGCTGCGAGTTACTTGCTCGATCGAAAAATCATTCGTGAACGAGCGCAGAAGCGGCATTTGCACAGAGAGGCAGAACGACTGAGGCATCAAGCTGAAGTCGAGCAGTCATCTGATCTTGGCGTGGCGAAGGAACTTACGGCCGCCGACTGCTTGACTGATGTGCAGGCGGCAGGCAAAGTCCTCGCCGAAGTCATGAGGGTCGATGGCTGGTCGGCGTTCCCAACTACGCAAGAGTTGCAATGGTTGAGCGAAGAGTCAGCGCCATTGCGTCGAGGCACTGATCCGCCCGATGCAGGCCCGTCGACTCCGTCAAAGACCCTGACTTGAGCTCGAGCCACTCGAACACAGCGCCGCGCTTGGTAAGTAAACAGAGCGTTGTTCGCTTAGTCGGTTAACCTCGCCGGTCGTGCGAGTTGATCGAGCCGGTTTGTGAAAGCGTTTGTCACCGGGGCGACGGGCTTTCTTGGCGGACGACTCGTTTCTCTGTTGCGCGAGCGTGGCGACGACGTTGTCGCGCTGGTGCGCGATCCAAAGCGAGCCGAGCGCGTTCAAGCGCTCGGCTGCTCATTGGTTGTCGGTGACCTAAGTGACGTAAGCACGTTGCGCAACGCGATCGATGGTTGCGATTCGGTATTCCATCTGGCTGGTGACTTTCGCCTCGGCATTCTCAAACGAGAACGTGAGCAGATGCGTGCGACCAACGTCGAAGGCACGGCCAACGTGTTGGCGGCGGCTCGAGAAGTCGGCGTTTCACGCATTGTCTACGCGTCGACCATTGCAGCGTTCGGCGACACGCAAACGGCTGTCGTAGACGAGACCTTTGAGCGCGATGTCGCTGACGGTTTTACTTCGACATACGACGAGACGAAGTTTCGTGCACACGAAATTGCTCTTGATCACATAGATCAGGGCGCGCCGATTGTGATTGTGCAACCGGGTGCGGTGTACGGTCCGAACGACCATTCAGATATAGGAAATCAAATCTTGTTGGCGGGCAAGGGTGAATTGTTTGCACTGATGCTTACGAACCTTGGCATCAACTTGGTGCACGTTGATGACGTGGCCAACGGAATGATTCTCGCCCACGACAAGGCTTCAGTAGGGCGCTGCTACGTGCTCGGTGGCGAAAACGTCCGCCTCATTGAAGCGATGCGAATCGCCGCTGACGCATCCGGCAAGCGGCTGCCACGCATTACGTTGCCACCCGCAGTCATCAAGGCGATTGCGCCGGTTGGCCCTTACGTCGCGCCTCGACTCGGCTATCCACCCAACCTCAATGAACTTGTTAGGGCTGGTGCGACCGCAACTTATTGGGCGAGCAGTTCGCGCGCCGAACGAGAACTTGGCTACACCGCTGTGCCGCTCGAGGTTGGTATTCCTCGAATGTTGGCGGCCAGCGGCGTAACCCTCAAGTCGTAATGCTCAAGTTGTAACGCCGTCGTCAGTCGAAGGCGGCGTTGACTTTGTCGGCATTGGCTTTCGCGAAAGCAACGTTTACACGTAAGCGTTCACATGTTTGGTCGACGGCCTTCTGTGCTTGCGGCACCGGGTGAGTCGCCATGAATGCCTGAACGCGATCAGCAAGAACGGCGTCGGTCTGGCCCGTCACGCCGTCGAGCATGCGAGCGATGCTGTTGTCGGGGAAGCGATCCATGAGGTTGTCCCAATGCTCTTCACACCACTCCCAAACCCGCGGCCCACTTTCGCGCCGATTGAGCATGAGGCGAACCGTGTAAGGAGCATCTTGTGTGCGTACTTCGCCGGTCTCGACCATCTTGAGGGTGCGCTCGACAAGTGCCGGATCAGTGAAGCAGGCAAGCGCTTCGAGGGCGTTGACCTGTTCTTGTGGCGACGACGTGGTGTCGGTGAACTTCTTGTGCAGTTGCTCGTAGAACGCAATCTCGTTGGTTGATGCGAGTGTCGTTTCGACGGCCTCGATGAGGTTTGGGTCGAGCGCTGAGGCATCAGTGGCGTATGCCTCGTATCGACGGATTGCTTCAGCGCGCACGGCCTCGTCTTTTCCGAAAGCACCAAGGGCTGAGATGATTACCGCGCGCAATGTGGCTGCGCGTTCGCCTTCACCAGCTTTGGGTTCCCAGCCCAGCCGTTCGTAAGCGGGCGCGGCAATCTCACGGACAAACGCCTCGAGCTTGGCGCGGGTGTCTTTGCTCACCACTTTGTCAATCAAACGCAGAGGCCCAAGAATGGTTCCCCACACATTTGGATCGTCGTCGTGCTTCATGAGCCGAAGCAACTCGATGAGGTCGGCCACTTCACCTTGGCCCGCGATGCAAGCAGCCCAGGTGTCAGTGGCGATCGTAAATCGTTCGAGTGAATCGAGCTCACTCAGGTTGGCGCGCAGGTTGGCCAACAGGTCTGATTCGTAGCTGACACGGAAGAATCCGTTGGCGCGTTCGTTGACTACCAACCAGTCGGCTTTGCCCGGCAAAGTGACGGTTGTCGATTCGTCAGTGAGTACGAGTTTCTCGTGATGCAGCTCACCATTTATCGATGCGCGAATGCCGATTGGAATGTGCCAGCGCGGGTTTGGTGTGCCGTCGCTGATGTATTGGAAGCGTGATTGTTTGAGTTCGACCGTCGTCGAGTCGACCATCGATACGCTCACGATGGGGTGACCGCCTTGGAAGATCCATGAGTCCATCATTGAGCGGACCGGTTGCTTGCTCGATTCTTCGAGAGCGTCCCAGAGGTCGGTTGTTTCTGCATTGTCGTATGAGTGCTTCTTCAAATACGCAGCAATGCCGTTGGCGAACTCTTGCGCGCCGAGGTGTTGTTCGAGCATGCGAAGCACGGCCCCACCTTTTTGATAGGTGAGAAGGTCAAACATGCCCTGAGCTTCTTCGGGGCGTATGACTTCAAACTCGATTGGACGAGTTGACGACAGCGAGTCGAGGTTCATCGCGGCGGCTTTGCCGAGTCCGAAGCTCACCCACTTCTCCCACTCGGGGCGGAAGTTGTCGACCATGAGCACTTCCATGAATGTGGCAAAGGCCTCGTTTAGCCAGATGCCGTTCCACCACTTCATAGTGACGAGGTCGCCAAACCACATGTGCGCGATCTCGTGTGCAACAACATCGGCGACGCGCTCTACTTCGAGTCGACTTGCGCGTTCGGGATCAACCAACAACGCAGTTTCTCTAAACGTCACACAGCCAAGGTTTTCCATGGCACCGAACGCAAAGTCGGGGATCGAGATGAGGTCGAGCTTGCCGCCGGGGTAGGGGATCTTGAAATAGTCGCAGTAGAAGCGCAGACCAGCGGCGCCAATCTCAAGAGCAAAGGCACCGAGCGCTTCACGGCCCGGCACGCACGCAACGCGCAGTGGCACGCCGTCGACGTCAACTGCATCGGTGATGGTCAACGGACCCACCACGAATGCGACCAAGTATGTAGACATCTTCATCGTGTCGACGAACTCGACTTGACGTTTGCCGTTGCCCAAGTTGGATTCTTCGCGAACGGCAGCGTTTGACAACGCGACTAGCTGCTCGTCGACAATAAGTGTGACTGCAAAGACTGCTTTGAAGTCAGGCTCATCCCAGCAAGGAAATGCGCGTCGCGCGTCGGTGGCTTCGAACTGAGTCGTTGCAATCACATGCTCGTCGCCGTTGTCAGCTTTGAAAGTGCTGCGGTAGAAGCCGCGCAACTTGTCGTTGAGTGTTCCCGCGAACGTGAGGTGAACGGTCCACTGGCCGGGTTGGGCCGGCTCGGCAAGTGTGATCGTGGCAACTTCTGAATCTTCGTCAACGACAGCACTGCCGGCAATGACCGTGCCTGCTGCATCGACGATCTCAGCGGTGAGGATCTCTAACTCAGCGGCGTTGAGTTTGATCTCGGTAACTGCTTCTTTCACGGCCACCTTCACCTTTTCTTCTCCGGCGAAGGTTGCGTTTGGGATGTCGGGCGTGAGAGTCAGCTCGTAGTGCTCGGGCTCGACAGTTCGTGGAAGGCGAAATGGGTTTACTTCGGCCACAAGTTCTCCTGGCTGATCGACGACAGAATCTGGGCGTGAGCGTACTAAGTCCTGCTCACTCATGACCGGGCTTGCGGCGAATTGCAGGCAAAGTTCTGGGCACATGCACTAAACACGCCTTGTATGAATTCTGAGACTCTCGCTGACACGCCCAACAACTGGGGAACCGAAGGAATCGATGTTCTGACAATCGGCCACGCGCTCGTCGACGTTCTTGCCGGTGCCGACGACTCAACGCTCGAAGCCGAAGGCCTTCCCAAAGGTTCGATGAACTTGATAGACGCCCTGCGCGCGGACTCTCTCTACGACTCGATGGGCCCAGGTAGTGAGACGTCAGGTGGTTCAGCAGCCAACACGGCAACTGGCGTCGTTGCCTGTGGGTCGTCGGCTGCTTTCGTCGGTGTCGTTGCTGACGATCAACTGGGTGAGATCTTTGCGCACGACTTGCGGTCGGCGGGCGTGTTGTACCGCACGCCTCCGCGTAACGATGTCGGTCCTACGGGCCGCTGTCTCGTTCTCGTAACTCCCGATGGCGAGCGCACAATGAGCACGTTTCTCGGTGCCGGTGCGAACGTTGGCCCGGCCGTGATGGACACCGAGTTTGTCGAAGCAGCGCGCATCACTTACGTCGAGGGTTACTGCCTCGACACCGAGTACACGCTGGAAACGCTGAAGCACCTCGCCGACCACGTTCACGAAGCAGGCGGACAATTCTCGATCACCTTGTCTGATCTCTTCTGCGTCGACCGTCATCGCGATCTATTCCTTGAATTGCTCGAAGGATCCGTCGACATCTGCTTCGGAAACGAAGAAGAGGCGCTTGCGTTGTTCGAGACGCGTGATCGCGAGGTCGCGTATCTCGAGCTTGAGAAGCGTTGCAAGATCGCGGCGGTCACGTTGAGCGAGCGCGGTTCCATCCTTTTATCTGAGGGTCAGCGCGCCGAGGTGCCTGCGGTCAAGGCAAACGTCGTCGACACGACAGGCGCTGGCGACTTCTACGCAGCTGGTGTTCTTTCAGGTCTGGCCAAGGGATGGCCGCTAGAGCGCTGCGGGCGTATGGGCAGTCGGGCGGCGGGGGCTGTCATTTCCCAGATGGGTGCACGGCTTTCGCGCCCCATCGCATCGGTTTGAGTACGGGCGGGTCGGCTGGGCCAAGTGGCGCACTAGCCTGCATCAACCGTGGAACGGTTTGGATTCGTTGGTCTGCCCAACGCAGGTAAGTCTTCGCTCTTCAATGCTTTGACGGGAGGCGGAGCGCTTGCCGCGCCCTATCCCTTTGCAACCAAAGATCCCAACGTCGGTTCGGCGAAGGTGCCCGACGAACGTCTCGTGCGTTTGTCGGAAATGAGCCAGAGCAAGAAGACCATCAACGCAACCGTTGAGTTCTTAGACATCGGTGGTCTGGTCAAAGGCGCCAGTCAAGGTGAAGGTCTCGGTAACAAGTTTCTCGCCGGCATCCGCGAAGTCGACGCAATTGTCTATGTGCTTCGCGCATTTCGCAACGACGACATCGTGGGGCCGCCTGATCCTCTTGAGCATTTGTCGACTGTTGAAACAGAGCTGACACTTGCTGATCTGCAAACGGTCGACACTCAATTACCGAAACGCGCTCGCCTGACCAAACTCGATAAGTCGAAGGAACTGGAAGAAGAAGTAGAAGCTCTGCAAGCTGCCTACGACACGCTCAACGCGGGCACGCCCATCTATCGCTCTGACCTCGACGAGAAAGTGCGCGAATCGTTGAAGTCATCCTTCTTGCTCACCAACAAGCCCGTGTTAGCCGTCGTTAACGTAAGTGAAGACGACATCGAAAATGGCGACGAAATTGCTGCACCAATCGCCAAAGAACTGACAATGGCCGAAGTGTTGCCGATGTGTGTGCAACTCGAAACCGAAGCGGCGCAGATGGAAACCGAAGAAGAGCGCCTCGAAATGCTCGAAGCTTTGGGTCTCGGTGATGGAGCGCTGCCGCGCATGTTGCGCGCTGCTTATGAGTTACTTGGGCGGCGCACCTACTTCACAACCGGCGAGAAAGAGAGTCGTGCTTGGACGTTCCGTGCTGGTGCAAAAGCACCTGAGTGCGCAGGCGTTATCCATTCCGACTTTCAACGGGGCTTCATCAAGGCTGAAGTTGTGCATTGGGACGAGTTGCTCGAATTGGGCTCGTGGAGTGCAGCGCGTGACGTCGGCAAGTTGCGCACCGAGGGCAAAGAGTACGAAGTCAAAGACGGCGACGTGCTCGAGTTCCGCTTTAACGTCTGATTGTGTCGGGCGTTCTCATTCTCGTGGCAACGCCGATTGGCAACCTCGGTGACGTATCGCAGCGCGCCATAGAGACGCTGGCGAAAGCTGATGTGATCGCCTGTGAAGACACTCGCCATACGCGCAAGTTGTTGAATCATGCCGGCATCAAAGACGTTCGCGTGATGGCCTTACATGAGCACAATGAAATGCAGGCAAGCGAGAAAGTTGTTGACTTGATCAGCAACGGAGACACCGTTGCTCTGGTTAGCGATGCTGGTATGCCTGCGATCTCTGATCCGGGTCAACGTGTTGTCGCTGCTGTTGCGGCGGCACGACTGCGAGTGTCAGTTGTGCCTGGTCCGTCAGCGTCCTTGGCTGCCCTCGCGGTGAGCGGATTGCCTACTGCCCGTTTCTGTTTTGAAGGGTTCTTGCCGCGCAAGGGTGTTGAACGAAGGGCCCGCCTCGAAGCCCTTGCAGTCGAGCAACGAACGTCGGTTTTGTTCGAGGCGCCTCAACGTGTGAGTGCGACAATCAACGACTTGATCAAAGTGTGCGCACCCGATCGGCTGATAGCTCTGGTGCGCGAGCTGACAAAGGTGCACGAAGAGGTATTGCGCATGACGCTCGCTCAGCTGTCTGAGCATCTCGGCGACCGTGAACTCAAAGGTGAGTGCGTGCTCGTGCTCGATGGGGCAGCGGCGCCGACACCAGTCAGCGACGCCGAGTTGATCGAGGCTTTGCGGTCTGAGATTGAGGCGGGGGCAACCAAGAAGTCAGCCGTCGTGACCGTGAGCGACCAATTTGGCGCCCCGAAGAATCACGTCTACGAGCTCGCATCGGCCCTTCGTTAACGAGGCTGGTTCCAACCTGACGGGGGAGGTCGCTCGGCCAGTTGACTAACCTCACCTACGTGTCAAAGTTCTACGTCACCACGCCGATCTACTACGCCACTGATGTGCCTCACATCGGGCACACCTACACCACCGTGATCGCTGACGCACTCGCTCGCTGGCGGCGAATGATGGGTGACGACGTGTTCTTTCTTACGGGCACTGACGAACACGGATTGAAAATGCAGCGCGCTGCAGAGGCGCAGAACATAAGTCCGCGTGAGCTTGCCGACAAAACCAGCATTCGATATCGCGAGGCGTGGGACTCACTCGACATCACCTACGACGATTTCATCCGCACTACTGAAGACCGTCACTACAAAGCCGTTGCGAAGTTCCTGCAAGCCGTCTACGACAACGGCGACATCGAGTTGCGCACATATGAAGGTCTCTACTGTGTCGCGTGCGAGGCGTATTACACAGAAGACGAGGCTGTCGAAGACAGTTGCCCGGTGCACTTGCGTCCACTCGAACACATGCAAGAAGAGAACTACTTCTTCTTGTTGAGCCGTTACGAAAATCGTCTGCTCGAGTGGATTGACCAGAACCCCGATTGCATTCAGCCCGAAACCCGCAAGAACGAAGTTCTTGGCTTCATTCGTGGTGGTTTGCAAGACATCTCAATCTCGCGCAGCTCGATTTCATGGGGTGTGCCGCTTCCGTGGGATACCAAGCACGTGGCGTGGGTTTGGTTCGACGCGCTTCCCAATTACATAACAGCGGCGGGCTACGGCGACGATAAAGACAAGTTCGACAAATGGTGGCCTGCTGATCATCACCTCGTGGGTAAAGACATCCTGCGATTCCATGCCGTGTTCTGGCCGGCGATGTTGATTGCTGCTGGTCTCGAACCCCCTAAGCATGTAAGCGCGCACGGTTGGTGGTTGGTCGGTGGCGAGAAGATGTCGAAGACGCGTCTCAATCAAGTCTTGCCAGGCGACTTAGCTAACGACTTTGGCGTTGATGGTGTGCGCTACTACCTGTTGCGCGAAACAACGTTTGGGCTAGATGGCGATCTGAGCTACGAGCAACTCACTCAGCGTTACAACACCGACCTCGCCAACACACTTGGCAACTTGTTGGCGCGCGTTGCGAGTGTCGTTGCAAAGAAGTGCAACGGTGTGGGGCCTGCACCGACAGTGGAGTCTCCACTGCGACACGTAGCGATCGACGCTTTTGAGACAAGCGTGCGCGCGTGGGCCAACGTTCGACCGAGTGAAGCGCTCGATGCGACGTGGAAATTGCTGCGCGAGACCAACGCAATGCTCGAACAGCACGAACCGTGGAAGGCCGAGCCCGGCCCCGCCGTTGATGCGGTTATGGGCAATGCGCTCGAGTCTTTGCGTATTTCGGCTCTATTGGCCTCTCCTGCGCTTCCCAGGGCTTCTCAAGGCATTTGGGAGCAGATCGGGCTCGGAGGAAAGGTCGTTGACCAGCGACTTCCTGCCGCCGCGGTGTGGGGCGGCTACCCAGGTGGCCTTGCCGTAACCAAGGGCGAGTCACTCTTCCCTCGCCGATAGATCTGACCCATATTCGCGGCTTTAGGCCCTGCTATCGAGGTTTTTACTGTGTGGATCGACGCTCATTGCCATTTGCAGCTCCAAACCGATGGCCTTGAATCGGTCGTTCGCGCTCGCGAGGCCGGGGTCAAAAAGATGGTTTGCGTCGGGACCGATCCAGAGACTTCACAAGAAGCCGTCGACATGGCCGTGGCCGCAGGTGAGGGTGTATTTGCGGCTATCGGTCTGCATCCTCATGACGCTTCAAAAGGGCTTGTTAATACAACAATAGTGTTGGAAGAAAATCTCCGAATTAGCCCTAACAAAGTCGTTGCAATAGGCGAATGCGGTTTGGACTATTACTATGAGCATTCGCCTCGTGACGTGCAGCGCGAGATCTTCGCTAATCAAATATCACTTGCGCATAAACACGATTTGGCTTTGGTGATTCATACTCGTGACGCATGGGACGAAACCTTCGAAATACTGCGAAGCGAAGGGGTGCCACCACGCAGCGTGGTTCACTGTTTCACGGGCAGTGTTTCCGAGGCTCGCATAGCCCTTGACCTGGGCCTTTTGCTGTCATTTAGTGGCATTGTGACCTTCAAGAAGTCCATTGATATCCAAGAAGCTGCCCGTTTTTGCCCAGTTGACAGGATGACTGTCGAGACCGATTCACCGTTTTTGGCGCCGGTTCCGTATCGCGGGAAATCCAATGAACCGGCATATGTCGCAGTAGTTGGGCAACATATTTCTGAGCTTAAAAACACCCAGGTAGAGGCATTCGCGGATACTGTTTCGCGGGTTACTGAAACGTTATTCGGTCTTAGTTAACTTAAATATCTGCTTAAACTGACGATCTCAATTAGCGACCGCTCAAACCGGAAGGTTGTCTCAGTTGTTTAGGACTCTCCGGGGTATGTCCCGCCGCTTGCTCCCAGCCCTTGTTGGTTCTGGTGCTTTGGTGGCTGGGTTTCTGCTCCTTCAGTTTGGATTGCTGTCCGGCAGCACTAGTGCTGTCGAAAAGCCGCAACTAGCCGCGGCCGAGCGTCAAGACGCTCAGGCTGCAACCCGTGGTGCCGCGCGTACCCCCGCCTCTGAATGGCCAAGCACTGAGGTGTTGGCAAACCAGCCCGTGGCTGACCAAGAGACGACAACGACGACAGCGCCGCCGCCCACAACTGCTGCGCCAACCACGACGGCGGCACCAACGACAACAACGGCAGCACCGGCTGCGCCGCCACGCACCGTTGCTCCATCGCGCATTACGCGTGCAACGACAACCACCACGACGCAAGCACCTGCGGCCGCTCCTTCAAGTGACGGTCCTAGTGGTGACGACGGTGTGTGGACACGTCTTGCGAAGTGTGAGTCGGGCAACCGCAACGACCTCGGTGCGCCTTACTACGGCTACTTCCAATTCAGCGCAGGTACGTGGCGCGGTATCGGTGGCACTGGCTTACCGAGTGACCACCCATACGAAGTGCAGTTGGAAATGGCAAAGAAACTGCAGGCCCGATCGGGCTGGGGTCAATGGCCCGTGTGTAGCAAGGTCGCATTGCGCGGCTAGATCGCAAATCTTCCTCAGCTCGCCGACCCCACGTATAGGGGTCGGCGATTTTTATTCGGTTCGTTTGTCTTTGGAGTTGTTGTGCGAGCTTTCGTAGTTAGGTTCCGACGTTTTCAACCCTTTGTTGTTGGTCTTGTTGCTATGGCTGCTGTCGTATCGGTAGTGCAGTTGTCGTCTGACGCAACAAGCAATGCCGGCACGAACAACCTTGCCGACGGTCAGCGTGGCGCTGAGCAGACCGCTAGCCGAGGTGCCGAGCGCACATCCGACGCATGGCCTTCTGCCGACATACTCAACGCGCAGCCAATTGCTGACCAAGAGACCACGACGACCACAGCGCCTCCTCCGACCACGGCTGCGCCCACAACGGCGCCGCGTGCTGCGCGTCAGGCGACAACAACTACAGCAGCGCCAGCTGCTGCACCGGTAACGGTGGCCGCCGCTTCAGCGGGAGCAAACAGTCAACAAGGCGTTGCGTCGTACTACCTCTACAAACCCGGTGGCTGCGCGCACAAGACATTGCCCAAAGGCACCGTCGTTACTGTCACCAATCTCAGCAACGGCAAGAGCACAACTTGTGTCGTTAACGATCGCGGGCCTTTCATCGCCGGACGAATCATCGATCTCGACACCCGTGTCTTCAAACAAGTCGCCAGCACTAGCTCAGGTGTCTTCACCGCACGTATCAGCTGGTAGAGGTCAGGGGTGGTTTGATAAGCCCCAGGCAGTGCGCAGGCCAGCCACGAGCAGCCGTCAACACGGCTTGTGTTTTGCGTCCAGAATCATTGGGTGACCCATACCCGCAAGCAGATCGTTGAACTGCTCGATCGACATGGCCTCAAGCCAAGTCGCGCGCTAGGTCAGAACTTCGTCGCCGATGCCAACACCGTGCGCCGCATCGCGCGTCTCGCAAATGTCGGCGAGGGTGATCGTGTTGTAGAGGTGGGGGCCGGGCTCGGTTCGTTGACGCTTGCGCTTGTTGAGACGGGCGCTCATGTAACGGCGATTGAAATCGACCGTCACGTTTTGCCGGCGCTTCATGAAGTTGTCGATCCATCCAATGTGCGCATTGTCGAAGGTGACGCACTGAAACTTGATTGGTCGACGGTCGTGGCTGCGGATGACTCTGCTGTGCTCGTTGCCAATTTGCCTTACAACGTTGGCACCATGATCGTTGCCGACTTGCTTGACATGGTTCCGCAAATCAAGCGCCTTGTCGTGATGGTGCAAAAAGAAGTTGCACAACGCCTAGTGGCCAATGCGGGTGACGATGCTTATGGGGCGTTGTCAGTAAAGATCCGTTACCACTCCACCCCGAAGATGCTGGGCTTTGTTCCCCCCACGGTTTTCGTTCCGCAGCCCGACGTCGATTCTGCGCTTGTCGAAATGACACGACTGGCTGAGCCGGCAGTTGATCCGAGAAGCGTGTCGCGCGACGACTTGTTCGTTATCGTGAAGGCCGGATTCGCCCAAAGAAGAAAGATGCTTCGACGTGCGTTGAATGGCGTTGTCGCTCTTGAAGCATTCGAAGCGGCCGGTATTGCACCTACCGCTCGCGCTGAAGAATTAGACGTCCATGAGTGGGGGAGGCTGGCAACGTGTCAAATGGCATTGGAGACAAAGAACAACTCGCCTGCGCAAAGCTGACCCTGCACTTGCACGTAGGCGCTGTTCGGCCTGACGGATTCCACATGATTGACGCCGAGATGGTGTCGCTCGAACTTGCCGATGTTCTCGAGTTTGGCAAGGGCGACGGTGTCGAGATCGTCAATGACGGTTATGCAGACGTCATTCCGAGTGGTCCTGAAAACTTGATCACCAAAGCACTCCGATCGGTTGGCGCTTCGGCACACGTGCGACTGACGAAAAACATTCCGGTTGGCGGAGGCCTGGGTGGCGGTTCCTCTGATGCGGCAGCTGCCCTCAGATGGGCCGGCGTGTTAGATCCTGAAGCGGCTGCGCACATTGGTGCTGACGTTCCGTTTTGTTTGCGAGGCGGCCGCGCACGCGTTGGCGGTATTGGTGAAATTATCGAAGCCCTGCCATACAAAGAGCAGACATTCACGCTTCTGGTGCCACCTTTTGGCGTCAACACTTCGCAGGTTTATCGAACCTTTGATCTCTTGCTCGACAAAGGCATCAAGCCAGGTGCCGAAGCCAACCATCTTGAAGCAGCCGCCATTGTCGCCGAGCCGCGCCTGACTGATTGGCGTGACTTGATGCGTGAAGCAACAGGCGTGATGCCCACACTCGCTGGCAGTGGCGCGACATGGTTTGTTGAAGGTGAGTGGCCAGCACCAAGCGCAGACATACTTGGCGACGCTCGCTGGATAGTGTCGCGAACCTCGCCACCGCTTCCGCTCAAGTAAGCCCTTCGTAAGGCGTGGTCAGCCTGTGAAAGGCTAACGACGTGCATGTGTCAGGCCTCTTTACGCATCCGATCAAATCTTGTCGAGCCGTTTCGCTGGAACGAGCAGAGCTCACTGCATTTGGAGTTCGTCACGACCGCGAATGGATGGTGACACGCCCTGATGGCCTGTTCTTGTCGCAACGGGTGTTGCCGCGTATGGCGTTGATTTCTGCTGACGTGACCGAGACTCATCTCGTCGTAAGCGCTCCTGGTGTCGAAGACCTGCTCGTCGATCTCAACGCCAATTCCGAGACGACCTCGACCGCAACCGTGTGGAAGCAAACGCTGCCCGTCCGAGATGAAGGTGACGACGCAGCGAGGTGGCTCAGAGAATTCCTCGGGCGCGACTGCCGTCTCGTGCGAGCAGCTGGCGAACGAACAATTGATGAGCCCTATCGCAAAACCAACGCGCAACACGATCTGCATTGCGCCGATGGGTTTCCTTTGCTCATCACTTCAACTGCGACACTCGAACAGTTAAATGCCGTGCTGCCCAACGCCGTTGCCATGAACCGCTTTCGCCCAAACATTGTGATCGCTGGCGATGACCTTGAGCCGGGTGCTGAGGATTACTGGAATACCGTGCGCATTGGCGACGTGACCGTGCACATCGTGAAACCGTGCGAACGATGCCCGATCCCCGACACCGATCAAGAGGCCGGAGTGCGATTAAACGACGTAAAGCCCGGGCTCATGCAAGTACGTCACGGTTATCGCGTTGACAAGCCTGACAAGCTGGCGACGTTCTTCGGTCAGAACGCAATCTTCGAAGGCGAGTTGCCATTGACCATCAACGTTGGCGATGTCGTTGAGGTGATCGAGGCGAATGACGAAGCCAACGTAGTTATCGCAGCCTCTTAGCTCTTAACGCAGGCACGACAAAGGGCGGTGCTGACGCACCGCCCTTTGATTGCAGATCTCAGCGAAAGTAAGCGACTGAAGAGCTACTTGCCGGTTGCTCGTCGCTGCCAACGAGTGGCCTTCAACATCTTCTTATGCTTCTTCTTGCGCATGCGCTTGCGGCGCTTCTTGATTAGCGATCCCATAACGGCGCTAACGGTAGCTGATCAGAAGGAGGGTGCTGGACCGCTTGGCCGGTTTGCTCGGGTAAAGTCCAAGGCCGACGCACCATTCGGGGGTCGTCTAAAGGCAAGACATGTGGTTTTGGTCCACAGAATAGGGGTTCGATTCCTCTCCCCCGAGCTCAGTTTTCGCTATTGAAAACGATTGTCGGCCCGTCAGCCAGGCGATCTCACGTTGATTTCGTGAGATTCAGTAAGACCTCGATGGTGCCGGTGTCACCGGTTTGAGCCGGTCCGAACGACGGGTTGGGTATGTCGTAGTCGGCAAAGGTGATCGGTATCGATCCGCTGACTTGTACGGCATTGCCGGTGCGCTTTGCGCTCAAGTCGATCGTGACCTCTTTGGTTACGCCGTGTGTCGTTAGATTGCCGGTTGCTTTCACCGTGACTGTCTTGCCCGCGTCAAGCGTTGTGCCGAGGTCAATTGGCTTTGTGAGTTCGAACGACGCCGTTGGGTACTTCGACACGCTCATGATGCGGCCGCGGAACTGGTTGTCGCGGTTGCTCTGATCGCTTGTCACGCTGGCAAGATCAACGTCGAACTTCGCTTCGGTAACTTGCGTGCCCGAGATCACGACATCGCCGGTTACGTCTGACGTGCGCCCGACTGCTTCAGTGTCTTGTCCAAACAACACCTCTTTCACGCGGTATCCCGCTTGTGAGTTGGCGCCAACCGTCCATGCGCCGTCAGTGCTCACCGACGGCGTTTCGTTTGCGGCCGGCGCGGTGCTGTTTGTCGAGCTGTCGACCGAGAGCGCATCCGGGGCGTCGTCTTCGATGTAGTGGATGTAGACGTACGGACCAATCACGCCAAGCGCAGCAACAGCGGCAATGACGGCGATCAAAATAGATAGGCGTCGAGATTTCGTTTTGGCTTGGGCCATGGCGAGCACGCTTCCTGTGGTGGGCTTGTGAAGAGTCTTATCGATGCGCCTGTGAGTTGTCTGAGACCATGCTTTGACAGGTCTTGCAATGGCGTTGCTAGCCGTTCTGGCGAGGCACCCATACTTCAGCTGGCCGCCCTGTGGGGCTGGTGACGGGCAGCAACGTGCCCTCTTCCTTGAAAAGCTTCTGCGGCGACCGTTCGTAGAACAGCTGCCAGTCAGATGGAAATACGTCGTCATCGAGATCACCGTCGAGAACGATCGCGGCAAAGCGCTGTTGATGAATGGCGTCTGCGTAACTCGCGCGAAGGATCTGTTTGGGGCGTTCGTCCTTCGCGCGCAAGATGTCGATAACCGAGCCCTGACTAGCGTGGGATTGCTTACCCGCCATTACCGCGTACGTCGGATGGCTTGTTATTAGAACATCACCGGGCACCGTTTCAAGCCACGCAATCAGCTCGTTGCCGGCACGTTCATCAGCGCGTGTTGGAATCTGATCGCTGACGTCGTAACGCAAGAAGTAGAACTGCGTTGCGCACAACACAATCGTCGCAAGGCCGATCGCCCCGCTCTTCCAGGTGTGGGGTGTTGCGCGTTTCGAGAGCAAGCCGAGGCTGACGCCGAGCACCAGAGCCATTGCTGCGCTGGCCGGCATGAGCACGTTGTCGTAACCGCCCGAGTGCAGACGTGATGCCCACGAGCCGCCCAAGAAGCCAACGATTGCTGATCCATAAAACCCCATGGCCCATCGGCGTTCTTTGGCAAACCATTCACGGCCAACGGCGAAGAAGATGATGACCAAGGGCCAGTAGAGGATCATGTCTGGTTTGAGAAACGTGAGTTTCGAGCCCGGCGCTTCGCCGTGCTGAAACAACTGTTCCCACACGTAATAGTTGAACCACCCGTTTGACGTGTGATTGATCCACAGCGACATGAGTGCAGTCACTCCAACAGTTGTTGAGGCGAATGCGACGGCATGGCGCCAGCGCGTGATCGTCAGGTACGCAATGACGGGTGCGGCTACGAACATTGCAGTTTGTTTTGTGAGAATTGCGATTGCCAGCACGACGCCGGCGAGAGCAGTGCGCGCAACGCTCTTGCTTTCGCGAACCAACACAACAGCGCCGAGCGTTAGCGCGAGAAACAGCGAGTCAGCCTTGCCGATGTCGAACCATGCGCCGACGTGTCGATAGGCAGCGGCGTAAACGCCTACGGCAACTAAGGCGGCCCAGCGCTGCTTTGTCTCGTCGCGAACAATCCGAAAGATGAGCCAGAAAGTCGCGAGGGTTGCGAGTATCGCTACCAGGCGGAGTGTCGAGAACGACAAGCCGAACACCGCAGCGAAAACGCGTCCGACAACAAAGAAGATCGGGGTGTATGCGAACTGAACAAAGTCGACTGAGGGCGGCGTGTAGAGGGGTTGGTGATCAGCGAGTCGGCGAACGTGCTCGAGTACGCCGCTTTCGAGCCATTCGAGTTCATACGGATAACGCATTCGCGAGATCGCAATAAAGAGCCATGCACCAATTGCGACTAACGAAACAACGCCTAAGACGACGCGCCCAACTACGAGCGCGGGAGAAATGTGTCTCGCGTGTTGTCTCAAGACGACGTAAGCGGGCCGGCTTCGAGGGCGGACGCGCAGCTGCAGGCGATGTCGGCAGGAATGTTGGGGATTGTCTCGCTCAGTAAAGCTCGGGTCTTGTCGACGTTTTGCTTGAGCATTGCAAACACTTGATGCATCTCGACTGGTGCGATGCCGTCAACGCCTTCGAGACCCGTGTCGTAGTCAGTGATAAGCGCAAGGCCCGCGTAGCAAATGCCAAGTTCACGCGCGAGCGCCACCTCGGGATACTGCGTCATGTTTATGACTTGCCATCCGGCTGACCGATACCAAGCTGACTCGGCACGAGTCGAAAAGCGCGGACCTTGAATGACAACTACCGTGCCGCGTTCGTGAACGGTCATGCCGACGTTGGCTGCTGACTTGCTGACAACGTCGCGAATCTCTGGGCAATAGGGGTCGGCGAGTGAAACGTGGCCGGGTAGTGGGCCGTCGAAGTAAGTGTCGATGCGGCTATTGGTTCGGTCAACTAACTGATCGAGCACCACAAGATGGCCGGGCTCGATTTCTGGTTGCAGAGAACCGGCCGCGCAAGGTGCCAGCAATCGTTTCACGCCGAGCTCGCGCATTGCCCAAATGTTTGCTCGGTAATTCACTTTGTGGGCAGGAACTTGGTGGTCAGCGCCGTGGCGAGGCAAGAAGGCAACGTTACGGTCATCGATTTCGCCGATCGCGATCGCGGCCGATGGTGCTCCGTAGGGCGTGTGCACCTGAACTGATCTCACGTTGTCGAGAAACGAATAGAACCCCGACCCGCCAAAGACACCGATGTCTGCTCGAGCAGTTGTCATCGCCGCACGTTACCCGGCGGGCGGCCCTGAGTGAACCTTCTGCACTAACTTCACAGTTGTGAAGGTGCTGGTAACCGGGGGAGCCGGCTTTATTGGTTCGCATATCGTCGACGAACTGATTTCGCTCGGCCACGAAGTCGTGAGTTTCGACGTATTGAGCGTTGATGCGCATGCGCGTGGTGAGCGGCCTGACTACCTCAACTCGTCGGCGCAACACGTGTTTGCCGACATCAGAGATTCGGCGGCGGTCGAGCTTGCGTTAGATGGTGTCGATGCTGTGTGCCACCAAGCGGGGCGTGTCGGTTTAGGTGTCGATTTCAACGACGTTGGCGACTATGTAAGTCACAACGACACCGGCATGGCTGTGCTGCTCGAAGCGATGTGGCGCCGCCGGTTTGCCGGACCACTCGTTCTTGCCAGCAGCATGGTTGTTTATGGAGAGGGCAGATATACCTGTGACACCCACGGGGTCGTTCAGCCTGGGCCTCGACGGCGCAGTGACCTAGAGAACGGTGCTTTCGATCCGCCGTGCCCAGAATGCGGAAGTTTCCTGGCGTGGCAAGAAGTGCCCGAGACAGCGCCGCTCGATCCGCGCAACGTTTATGCCGCGACCAAACTCCACCAAGAGCACCTTGCGTTCGCGTTCGGTCGTGAAGCCGACATCCCGGTGGTCGCCCTTCGCTATCACAACGTTTACGGTCCTCGAATGCCGAGAAACACGCCGTATGCGGGCGTCGCCAGTCTCTTTCGCAGCGCGTTGGAGCGAGGAGAACCGCCAACGGTTTATGAAGATGGTTTGCAGATGCGTGACTTCATTCACGTCTCTGATGTCGCTCACGCCAACGTGTTGGCTCTTACGCATCGCTCTCGTGTCACGGGTGCTTTCAACGTCGGCACCGGAAGTCCAACAAGCATCGGATCCATGGCTGAATCGTTGAGCAAGCACACGCGCGGTGGCGAGTTGTTGCCGGTTGTCAGTGGAAAGTACCGGCTCGGTGACGTGCGTCACATAGTTGCTTCCTCGTCACTGATCTCGAACACCCTCGGTTTCAAAGCGCGGGTGTCATTCGACGATGGAATGCGCGAGTTCTCGACAGCACGATTGCGTGAAGGGCTCTAACGCTAGTGAGCCTTGCCGCAGTTTGTGCAGTGTTGCCGGCGCTCAACGAGGCAGACGCTCTGCCTCACGCGTTAGCTGAGCGTCCAAGTGATCTACGTGTGATCGTCGTCGACAACGGCTCTGAAGACGGCACTGCAGATGTTGCGCGCTCGCTTGGTGTTGAAGTTGTCAGTGAACCAAGGCGCGGCTTCGGTGCCGCGTGTCAAGCAGGGCTCGACTCAGCCACCACGGCCGAGATCATCGTGTTCATGGATGCTGATGCCACCTGCACGTGGGCCGATGTCGAGCGCGTTGTCGAGCCAATTCGCGAACAGCGCGCCGACCTAGTGCTTGGGCGCAGGGTGGCCGAGTTGCGCGAGCGGGGCTCGATGGCGTGGCACATATCAGTTGCCAATTCCGTGTTGGCCAGAGCTTGCGGCTATCTCGCCGGCACTCACATTCACGACGTGGGCCCGCTTCGAGCGATCAGACGAGACGCTCTCGTTGCGCTCGGCATAGAAGATCGCACTTACGGCTGGCCTCTTGAGATGGTCTTGCGAGCCGGTCGCCAGGGCCTTCGCGTTATCGAGGTTCCTGTGCACTATCGAGTTCGGGTTGGCACCAGTAAAGTCACTGGCACGTTACGAGGAACGTTGAGGGCGACGAGGCGCATGATGGGTGTTTTGTGGGATCACCGTCGATGAACCAACGTCGACGCCGTACGGCGATTGCCTTGTTGGCGAAGTCGCCCAAGCCGGGCAACGTGAAGACACGCTTTTGTCCGCCGTGCACTCCTGAAGAAGCGGCTGAATTTGCTCGAGCTTTTTTGCAAGACACTGCAGAGATGTTGAAGACGCCCGCGATCGCACATGAGGCCGACGCGTGGTGCAGTTATCTTGGCGATAAGGGCGAGCTCGAACGATTGCTCGACACCGAGTTGATGTTGCCGCAGCGCGGCGACGATCTTGGTGAGCGCATCGCCAACGCATGTCACGACTTGTTTGGCAAAGGCTATGAGCGAGTTGTTGTGCTGTGCGCAGATTGCCCGACTGTCGAGGCCGCATATCTCGAAGCCGCAATCTTTGCGTTGAGTTATAACGACGTCGTGTTTGGCCCCGCTCATGACGGTGGATGTGTTTTGGTTGCACTTTCGCGGCCCGCCCCAGACATCTTTAGTGTTCCCATGAGCACGCGACGAGTGTTGACTGACATGCAGGCTTGCGCTGACGAAGCGCTCATGGTGTCAATGCTTTTGCCGGTGCGTCATGACCTCGACACGATTGACGACTTGGTTGAAGCAACCCGGGCCAATGAACTCACGCACGCGCAGCGCACCCTCGACATGCTCAATTCCTCTCGTTTTTCTGCCTACGTCAGCGAAGACTGACATGCGTGAAGTGACGGCAGCTGAACTTGCCCAACCGCTAACGAACTTTGAGCAGGCGCGCAACATAGTGCTGTCGAGTGTGACTGCTCTAGACATTGTTGATGTGCCGCTCGCTGAAGCAGTTGGGCTCGTTGTTGCGCAAGATGTTCACGCATCAATGAATGTTCCTCCGTTCGACAACTCTTCGATGGATGGTTATGCAATCGACGCGCATGACACGAGCGATGCAAGTTCCGATGCTCCGATAGTGGTTGTCAACTTCGAGAAGATCATGACTGGCCACCCGGTGCCATCACGGTTCAACGCCGTAATTCCGTGGGAGCAAACCGAAGAAACTCCCGATGGCATCTTGATATCGCGGCCAGTGCAAGCGGGCAGTTGCATCCGTGCTACCGGTGAAGATGTACGTGCCGGGGCAACGATTTTGGCGGCCGGCGTTCGTCTAGAGCCGCTGCACATCGGAGTTCTTGCCAGCAACGGCTTGACGCAGGTGCGATGCACGCGAAGAGCTCGCGTTGCTGTGTTGTCAACTGGCAACGAGTTGGTCGCGCCTGGTGAGTCGCTTGGGCCTGGTCAGGTTTACGACTCCAACGGCCCGATGTTGGCAAGTCTTCTCAGACGCCTTGGTTTTGAGGTGGTTGCCGTTGCTCGGGTTAGAGATGATCGTGCGGCAATCACCCAGTGGTTGCGTGAACAGGCGCAAGGCGGAGCAGATGCAATCATCACTACCGGGGGAGCGTCTGTCGGTGAGCACGATTGGTTGCGAACGATCTTGGCCGAAGACGGCGAGTTGTATGTGTGGCGAGTTGCCTTGCGTCCGGGCAAACCGTTTGCGTGTGGTTCGGTCGATGGCACGCCCGTGTTCGTATTACCGGGCAATCCCGCCAGCGTGCTTGCGTGTCTACATGCCTTTGCGCTGCCGGCACTGCGCAAGATGCAAAGTGATCAGCCATTGCCCAACTCGCGCAAGGCAACTTTGACGGCCGACGTTGCCCCGCGCGACGAGCGCGTGTTTCTTTGCCCGGTTGTGCTCGACGACACAACAGCAGCACCAGCGCGTTCTGCTTCGAGCTCGGTGCTCACCAATCACATGCACGCAACTGCCTACGCTTTGATTCCACCGGGCGGGTCTCAGTCTGGAGATGTTGTTGTTGTGGAAGAGATGTACTGATGGCTCGTTTGTTGCTATTTGCATCGATCCGTGAAGCGGCGGGCACGAAGACAGCCGAAGTCGAAGGCGGCACGGTTGGAGCGGTTCTCGATGCTGCTGCCGAACGTTTCGGATCTGATTTTCAGCGGCTGCTCTCGTATTGCTCGGTGCTTGTGGGTGATGAACCAGCCGAGCGTGACACTCCGTTGATGGCTGGTGACGAAGTTGCTGTTCTCCCGCCAGTGTCGGGAGGTCAATGATGCGCGTAGGAATTCTCACCATCTCTGACCGTGTTGCGTCAGGTGAATACGAAGACGTGAGCGGGCCCGCCATTGCTGACTATTTGCACACCAAAGTCGCAGATGTCGAGTCAATCATTTTCGAGACAGTCGCTGACGACCTAGCGAGCATTGTCGGCTGTATCGAGTCTTGGTGCGACTCGCACACCGTCGACATCTTGCTCACCACCGGCGGCACGGGTTTAACTCAGCGTGACTTAACTCCTGAAGCGACATTGGCCGTGGTCGATCGCGTGGTGCCGGGCCTCGCCGAGGCAATGCGAGCGGTTGGCCGTCAGTATGTCGCCACGGCTGACCTCTCGCGCCAGGTCGCTGGCCAACGCGGGCGCACCCTTGTTGTCAACTTGCCAGGTTCGCCCAAGGGCGCTGTCGAGTCGCTTGCCGCAGTCGCAAAGACATTCATCCACGCAGTCGAGTTGATGAACCGATGACGCCCACGATCATCTCGGGAATAGAAGCTGCGGTGCTCGATGTCGATGCGCTGGTCGAAACCGTTCGCAACGAAGGCGCCGGCGCAGTCGTGGTGTTTGAAGGTACGACGAGAAACGGGCCGCACGAGGGTGACGTTGTTGCTCTCGACTATGAGGTTTACGAAAACTTGGCCGCCCGTCAGCTGCGAGAGCTTGCTGAAACGGCCGTCGACAAATGGTCGTTGCTCGGCGCTGTAGTTGTTCACCGCAGCGGATACGTTCCCGTAGGGGGCTGCGGCGTGTTGATCGTTGCTGTGGCAGAGCACGGACCTGAAGCATTTGAGGCCACGCAGTGGCTGATCGACACGCTCAAGGCAACTGCAGCAATCTGGAAGCGCGAATGTTACGCCGACGGCTCGTCAGCATGGATCTGACTCGCGCTGTTTAAGAGGGCGCCCTCTTGTTTTCGCTGCGCTTTACGAACGGCACGAGGCACAGCACCGCTGCGATCACCCAGACAACACCCAGTACGGTCAGCGTTGCCGTGACGTAGTCGAGGGGAAGCACGCTCGGGTTGTCGGCTTTCTTGCCAAACCCGCGAAGCGGGGCATAGGCGACGGCCAGCACGACAGCGCTTGATGCAAGCGCCCAACCGATCTGCATGCGCACGCGCTTTGGTACGAAACGCGCAAATAGATAGGCAATGACGCAGACGGCGGGTGCAATGACGGCGTCGTGAAAAACGTTTGTCGCAAAGGCAAGCAGACCTGTGTAGATCGGGTGCGTTGCTTCGCGGTGCTCGATAAGTGACCAAACGCCGGTGAGAATTACGAGCCATCCGGCAAAAAAGCACAGCCAGAAGAACCAACCCGATGGTGAACGCGATTCAGATGTCATAGCACCACCAACTTGTTGACCCATTTGGTTTGTAGAACGCCCGGCCGGTTGGGGCCGATCAGGCGACATGGATACCCGTGATCGATGTCGAGCGGTTCACCGTTGAGTTGCAGCGCAAGCAAGGTGTCTTCGTCGCTGGCGTGATAGCGGTTGAGGACCGACTGCGCATAGAGACCGTTCTCGATCGACTGCACTCGCACGCTCGCTCCTCGGCGAGCGCCGACCGCATCAAGCAGATCGCGAACGCGAACGCCTGACCAGTGCGCTGATTGGCTCCATCCTTCGACGCACGCGATCGGCAGTTCTGCACTGTGCTGTGGCATTGCCTTGAGATCGGTCAAAGAGAACTCGCGCGTCGCACCGACGGCACCCTCAACTACGAGTCGGTATTCACTTGACCGGGCTGCCTCGATGACGCCTGCACCAAGGGCGGTTCGATTTACGGGCAAACCTTGCGGGCCGACATGAGGCCGTCGCGGCGCTAGCAGCGCAAGTTTGCCAAGTGGTGTGAATGATTGTCCGACGGTGAACAGCGTGAGCAGGGCGCCCGTGCCAAAAGTTCCCCAGAGGAAGCCGCGGCGCGTTACCGCTGAGTCATTCTCATCTTGCTCGACTGTGGCGGAGACGGCGGCAGCGTCTGGTTTGCGCAACGCGTTACGCGCAATCGCTCCTTTGGCACCGATGTGAATGATTAGCGCACCGATGGTGATCCACGCCACCGCGTAGTGGGCGTTAGTGAAGAAGAAGGGGAAGAAGTACCACTGGTTGATGTTGGCAACACCAGTCAGCAACATGAAGATTCCGCCACCGATGAGTGGGGGCAAGCTCGCTCGCTCGAGTAAATGCGCCACGCTTTCGATGGGTGGCCATTCGAATAGCTTCGGAAAGATCACCCAGAGCTTGGCGAACAGAATCGGAATAGCGAGAATGCCGCTGGCAACGTGCACGCCTTGCGTAACGCGATAGAAGCCGGCCGGGTTGGCTGGCCATGTGTACCAACTCGGTGGGTGCTGCATCACGTGCGAGATCAGGCCCGTGATGAAGCACGTGAAAAAGGTAACGCCGAGTGCAATACCGAGCACGGCGGCAATGCGTTGATCGTGTGCTTTGCTCTTGAACGTGACGTACTGGTTTGGGTCTAAGCGGTCGAACTGCTTGCGTAGGTCTGCGACGTTCATCGTTCGCCTGCCTGTTGTGTTGCTTCGAGGATTCCGAAAAAACGACCGTGACTTTCAATCATTTCAAGCACGCTCCACCCCTCTTCGCTTGCAAGCTTTTCGAGTCCACACACACAGAGCTGACTCCAGCTGAACCAAGGGCCAACTTCACCGTCGATCTCCAAGCGAACCGAGAGCCGTTCTGTCTCTCTGATGTGTCGTTCAACTTCGACAAGCACGCGTCCGTTTGGGCGCAAGAGCGATCGCACACGACGCAACAGTTCGACAGGGTTTCCTCCGATGCCGATGTTCCCGTCGAGCAGGAGTGCACTCTGCCACTGACCCGTCTTCGGGAGCGCGTCGAAGACCGAACGCTGGAGCACGGCCAGTCCTTTGTCGCGACACATCGTGACGGCGTGGGGAGAGAGGTCGACGCCAAGGGCAACCTCACCGCGTTCGGCAAGCGCTTCGATGTGACGGCCGGGCCCGCAACCGATGTCGAGAACTGGTCCGTTGATGAAACTGAGCACATGCGCATCGGCAGCGTCTGCTTTGTCGAGCCAGCGTTGGCCGGGGAGGGGTAATGACTCTCCGCCTGGCCCACAGAGCCTGGCTCGCGCCGGAGGATCATCAATGGTCGTCACTGCGCTGACGATAATGCGCCAGCAGGCCCGAGGCACTGAATCTCGCGACGCCTCTCGCGATCCACTGGCATGTCAACCGATAAGAACTGGTGACCGTGAGTGACCGAGCACGACTCGGGCTTCGCCTAGCCTTCGTTGCGTGACAGTGGTGACTGAACGAGCAGGCCAGATTGGTCGACCGCAGCGCATGCCGAGCCATTTGCTTAGTGGTCTCGTGGGTCTGCTGACTGCGCTGACGGTTGTCATCGTTTTTGATCAATTCAACATGTCGATGTCGTTTGCTTTGCAGTTGGCGAGCGTCACATTGCTGGCCGCGTTGGCAGTTGCTGCGATCGGTTTTGCAACATTTCGCGCGGCGCGCCGCCGAGCGAACCTGGCTCGCGAACTCAACGAGACGTCGGCTCGTCTTCACGAGCTCCAGATCAGAGCTCAGGTGCTGGAACGGTCGCGACTCGATCTCATTGCTTGGGTCTCCGCCGATTTGCACGATGTCGTGACACGGGTCGAAGAAGCGCTGCAAGGCATCGAAGGCATCGAGTCGGCCGAGCTTCGACAAGAGATTGCAAAAATGCGCGGAATTGTTGGCGACCTGCTTGAGCTGAATAGTTCCGGAGTGTCCGATTCCGCCACTCACGACCACGATCGATCGTCGACGGCTTGAGCGTTCTGCTATCTGCGGCTCCACGGATTTCGTCGAATTTCGAGCTTTGAGTCGCCAACGTGCCGCACTCGTTTGTCAAGCGCACTAGACAGGGCGCATGACTGAGCGAACACTCTGTGCCGTAGTCCTGGCCGCAGGGGCGGGAACTCGAATGCGTTCTGAGCGCCCCAAACCGCTGCACCTTATTTGTGGGCGGCCAATGGTTATGCACGTTCTCGACTCTTTGACGGGCCTGAGTGTCGATTGGGTGGTGCTGGTCGTTGGTCACGGCGCTGAACGCGTTGTGAAGAAACTCAACGATGCAGCACCGTCGAATTTGCCAATGCACTACGTCGAGCAAAGTTCGCAAAACGGCACGGGCGACGCAGTGTCGATTGCGCTTGCATCGCTGCCCGAACAGTTGAGCGACGAGGCCGAAGAGTCAGACGTGCTGATCCTGCCGGGCGACACTCCGTTGCTGAGGTCGACAACGGTTGCAGAACTTGTCGAGCGTCATCAGTCGAGCAACGCCGCCGCGACGATGCTCACCGTTGAGGTCGACGACCCGACTGGTTATGGCCGCATCGTTCGCGACAAGAACGATCGCGTTCGTCGCATCGTCGAAGAAGCAGATGCCACAGAAGCAGAGCGTTTGATCACTGAGATCAACACTTCTGTTTATTGCTTTCGCACGGGCTTGCTTGGGCCTGCGTTGCGACGCATTACCGATGCCAACGCGCAAGGCGAGTTCTACCTTACTGACGTGATTGAAGTTCTCGCCGATGCCGGTCATCGCGTCGACGCCGTTGTTGCAACCGACGCGGTTCAGGCGGCAGGTGTCAACGATCGCGTGCAACTCGCCGATGTCGAAGCGCAGTTGCGCCAACGCATCAATAGCAAGTGGATGAAGGCCGGCGTTACAATGATTGACCCATCGCACACGTATGTCGATGTGGGCGTCGAACTCGCTGAGGATGTCACTTTGCTGCCGAACACCCGACTTCAGGGCACTACCGCAGTGGCGCGCGGCGCTGAGATCGGTCCCGACACGCAACTGGTCGATTGCGCGATCGGCGAGGGCGCAATTGTGAAGAAGACCGATGGCCGCCAGGCAACGGTTGGCGCTCGTGCGCAGGTGGGTCCGTTCGCAGTGTTAGAACCAGGGTCAGAGGTTGCGGCAGGCGCAATCGTTGGTCCGTTTTTCCGAGCAGCATCCGAAGACGAAGAAGGGTAAGGCAATGGAGCTGGTTACCAAGAAGCGCCTTGGGTTGTATGCGGGTCGCGAAACTCAACCGCTCGCGGAAGAGATCGCTGCCTTGCTCAACGAGCGACTTGGTGAGGTGAAGATTGTCGAGTTCGCAAGCGGCGAAACGTACTGCCGTTACGAAGACTCGATTCGCGACACCGACGTATTCATCATTCAAACGCACGCGCAGTCGGTTAACGACACGATCATGGAGCAGTTGATCATGATTGACGCGGCGCGCCGCGCCTCAGCCAAACGCATTGTGGCGGTCTGTCCTTACTACGGCTACGGGCGCCAAGACCGCAAGGCACTGCCGCGCGAACCAATCACCGGCAAGCTCATTGCCAACCTTCTGCAAACGGCCGGTGCCAACCGAATGATTAGCGTTGACCTGCACTCGGGTCAGATCCAAGGCTTTTTCGATGTGCCAGTCGACCACTTGACGGCTATGCCCGTGCTTGAGGAATACATCCGCAACGAAGCCCCGAGTGATGTCGTCATCGTTGCGCCTGATGCGGGTCGCGTTAAGACAGCCGAGCGTTTCTCGCAACACCTGAACACCGATCTTGCGTTTGCGCACAAGCGTCGCCCGCGCGGCACCAAGAACGTTGTCGAAACCGATGTAATCATCGGTGACGTTCGCGGCCGTCACTGCATTGTCATCGACGACATGATCGACACGGCAGGCACTGTGTGCGCCGCTGCTGAACTGTTGCGCAAAGAGGGCGCAACCGACGTTTGGGTTATGGCTACGCACCCTGTCTTGTCTGACCCTGCGACTGATCGTCTGAAGAACGCACCTATATCGCGTGTTGTCGTAACCAACACCTTGCCGATTGCGCCCGAAAAGCAGATGGACAAGCTCGAAGTGTTAAGTGTTGCCGGCGTTCTCTCATCTGCCATCGAGTCGGTGTTCGAGGGCAGCTCGGTGTCAGAGTTGTTCCATGGCGAAAACCAGGGTTAGTTCCAAACCTGAAAAACCGCTCAAGTTTTTGACGCGCGTGCCGACTACAGAGGTACTTCCCAAGCCTCGGAGTAGTCGTAGTGCCCATACGGTTTATGCGTGCGTTCACTCGCGCGTTCATCACCGTCACGTTGTTGGCCGTGATGTTGGTAGCAAGAGAAGCAGTTCAGTCGCCGCAACCCGCGTACGCAGACGTTGCTTACTCGACTGATAGTCCGTACTGGATCACGAATCCTGCCGGTCATGTCTTTTCATTCAACGATGCGCAAGACTTTGGCAGTCTGAAAGGCCAAGCACTCAACAAGCCGATCGTGGCAATGGCGCCGACCGCCACTGAAGACGGTTACTGGTTGGTTGGTTCAGACGGCGGGATCTTTGCTTTCGGCGATGCACAATTTCTCGGATCAACCGGTGCAATAAGACTCAATCAGCCAATCGTTGGGCTTACCCCAACTCCGACCAACAACGGCTACTGGATGGTGGCACGCGACGGCGGAATCTTTGCTTTCGGCGACGCGCAGTTCTACGGCTCGACGGGCAACATCGCGTTGAACAAACCAATCATTGGCATGGCTCCGACGCCGACCAACAAGGGCTACTGGCTCTTTGCTTCCGACGGCGGAATCTTTGCGTTTGGTGACGCGCAATTCTTTGGATCGACGGGCAACATCGTGCTTACGCGCCCGATCGTTTCAATGGCAGCAACGCCAAGCAAAGGTGGGTACTGGTTAGCTGCCTCAGACGGCGGAATCTTTGCTTTCGGTGACGCCAAGTTTTACGGCTCGGCGGGCGACACAGGCAGCGTGAACTTCGCGAAGATCATCGCCGCAACTGACAGCAAGGGTTACTGGTTGGTGCGCAACGGCGGAGACTCGCTCGCTTATGGATCAGCCAATGCAACAACGGCGAGCGCCGGCTGGCGAACAACGCCAAAGCGTCCAGCTGTTGCACTGATGTATTCGGTCGCCGATCCCGGCGAAGCAGCCGTGAATTGGGCGTTGGGCGAAATGGACAAGGGATACATCTGGGGTGGCAATGGTCCTGCCGGTTACGACTGCTCGGGACTCACATCACAAGCGTGGAAGCGCGTTGGCGTCAGCATCCCTCGCGTTGCCAACGACCAATACGACTTCGGTCGCCACGTCACGATGGACGAGCTCAAGGCAGGCGATCTCTTGTTCTATGGCAATGACCTCGGAAACTCCCGAAGCATCGACCACGTGGCGATGTATATCGGCGGCGGATGGGCGATCAACTCCGGAGGCAACTCCAAGCCCTCTCGGGTTTCGCTGCGAGACGTGTCTTACCTCTCGGGACGGTCGTTCCCGCTGGCCGTCCGTCCGCTGGGGTAGGCCAGCTGCGCTCTGGCGACACGTCGACGGCAAAGTCCTGGTCGCGGGCCCGTCCGCTTTCGTCAACTGACCTGCGGTTCGTCCTCTAAGATCTCACGCCTATGGCTGAAGTTGCTCTCAACGCCGTGCTCCGGCGCGCTCAAGGTTCATCAGATTCTCGTCGTTTGCGCGCATCGGGCAAGATCCCCGGCGTTATCTACGGCCACGGTATCGACCCCACGCCGGTCGCCCTCGAGGCGCGCGACGTTCGACTCGCACTCAACACCGAAGCAGGGCTCAACGCTCTCATTCAGTTGAACGTCGAGGGCACGAAGCACCTTGCGCTTCCTCGTGATGTGCAACGCCACCCCGTGCGCAACACCGTTGCCCATGTCGACTTCCAGATCGTCGGCCGCAACGAGGTCATGCACGTCGAGGTGCCGCTCAACTTTGTCGGTGAGGCTGACGGTGTCACCAAGCAAGGTGGCCTTGTCGAGCACCTAGTGCAGGCGTTGGCAGTGTCGGCGACTCCGTCGAACATTCCTGCGCACATTGATGTCGACATCAGCAACCTTCAGATCGACGAGTCGATTCGTGTGAAAGACATTGAGCTGCCAAAGGGCGTTACAACGCAAGTCGATGACGAAGAGCCGTTGGTTGTCGGCAAGCAAAGCCGTGTTGCTGCACAACTCGATGAGGTCGAGGCGGCCGCTGCAACTGAAGAAGGCGGCGGCGAAACGGCTGAGGCTCCTGCCGACGAGAGTTAACAAGCTCGAGAGCCGAGCCACTTATCGCGCCTGGTTCTTCACTCATTTGGGGATCTTTTGCTCGTGAAGAAGCCAACGCTGCAACGAGCGGCCCCGAAATCAGGCACGCCTGCTGACTTGCTCGTAATCGGTTTGGGCAATCCCGGCAGTGAGTACGAGCGCACGCGTCACAACGTCGGGCAAGAAGTCGTCGAGTTGCTAGCGAGGCGCCACCAAGTCACTCTCAAGCGCGCCATGGGTAAAGCGTTGTGGGGTCATGCGCGAATCGGTGACAAGTTGCTCGCGCTTGGTCTGCCGGGCACCTACATGAATCTGTCTGGCGAAGGGGTTGCACCGCTTGTGCGTCGCTATTCGATCGACGACTTGGGTGCGCTTCTTGTTGTGCACGATGAGCTCGACATTCCTGTTGGGCGCATGCAACTAAAAGTCGGCGGAGGCCTCGCCGGGCACAACGGTCTTAAGTCGATCAAGCATCACCTCAAAGACGACGCGTTCGCGCGTTTGCGTATTGGCATCGGACGTCCCCCCGGGCAACAACCCGTCTCTGACTACGTATTGAAACGCCCGAGTGCAGCAGACCGTGGCGAACTCGATGTGGTGATTGAAAAGGCCGCCGACGCAGTCGAGACAATGCTGGCCTACGGCATCACCACGGCCATGAATCAACACAACTCCTAGAACACAAGCTCCTAAAACCGAATGCTCGATGCGGCACTAGCCTCAAAGCGTGAGTCTTGCCGCCCTGCCCCCACTGCTCCGCAACGAAGAGTCGCTGACATCTTTGATCGGACGTGCTGCGTCGGTGGCTGCTGTGCCCGAGCCGGCCCGCGCCTTCTTTATCGCAGGTCTCATGCATCTCACATCGGCCAAACCGTTATTGGTTGCCGTTGCTACATCGGCTGAGGCCGAGCGTCTCGCGCACGACTTGCGCATTTGGCTAGGCGATCAACAAGTCGAGGTGTTTCCGGCGTGGGAAACGTTGCCCTTTGAACGCGTGAGCCCTGCGACTGAAACGATGGGCCGTCGCCAACGGGCAATCTGGCACCTGCGTTCGGGTGCCGCCGACGCGCCGCAAGTGATTGTTGCTCCGGTAAAGGCTTTGGTGCAGAGGCTGGGCCCTCATGTCGACGAGGTCGAGCCGATCGTTGTGCGCAAGGGGTCGACAGTTGACCCGACTGATCTAGTCACGCGCTTAGTGGCCAGCGGATACAGACGCGACTATCAAGTCGAACATCGCGGTGACGTTGCTGTCCGCGGATCGATTGTTGATGTGTTTCCACCGACTGCCGACGTGCCTGTGCGTATTGACCTTTGGGGCGACGAAGTCGACCGACTGAGCGAATTCTCTTTGGTCGATCAACGTTCATCGACTGACCTCGAATGTGTCGAGTTGTTTCCGTGCCGCGAGTTGCTGCCGACGCAAGACGTGCGCGATCGAGCGACCTCATTGATTGCGACGCGCCCTTGGGCCCGTGAACAATGGGAGCGACTTTCTGAAGGATTGGTCTTCGACGGTATGGAGTCATGGCTGCCATGGCTAACCGAGTCTGAACACGTGCTCGTCGATCTGCTCGACTCAGACGCACAGGTGCTCATGATCGAGCCACGCCGTATTCGCGATCGTGCTGCTGAGTTGTTGGCCGAAGAAGCATCACTCGCCGACACACTTGCTACGACGTGGGGTGCGGTAACTAGCGGCGATCAAGATTCGTTTCCCCGTTTGCACGTTGAATTCGATCGCCTGCTTTCTCACACCAAAGCGCCGGTGCGAATGATTACGTCGGTGCCCGAAGGGCCCGATTCGGCCATCGTTAGTGCAACGGGGTGGGAGTCCGCCGTTGGCGACGCGGCGCGCATCGCGAAACAAGTCACCTCACTTGTCGGCGACGGTTTCAGCGTGACCATTACGGCCGACGGCAACGCAAGCGCCGAACGCATGTCGAAGGCCTTGAGCAACGAAGGTGTCAACGCTCCATACGAAGGCCCGGCGGCTGAAGTCGACCTGACCAAACCCGGTGTGCGGATTGTTGTTGCGTCACTCGAGCGCGGCTTCGTGCTGCCGGCGGCCAAACTCGCGATTCTCACCGAGGCCGATGTCACCGGACGTCGACGAGCCCACCGTCCGCGCCGTGCTCGTAAGCGCGCTGCCGAAGGCTTCTTCGATCAACTAACGGCCGGCGATTACGTTGTTCATCATCAACATGGCGTCGGTCGCTATTCGGGAATGGTGCGTCGCGCCATCGGTGGCACCGAGCGCGACTACTTGCTGATTGAGTATCGCGGTGACGACAAGCTTTACGTTCCCTCTGATCAGATCGACGCGATTCGCCCATACACGGGTGGCGAAACACCGACCTTGCACAAGATGGGCGGAACCGACTTTGGGCGCACCAAAGCTCGCGTTCGTCAAGCCGTGCAAGAGATCGCGCAAGAGCTTGTTGTGTTGTACCAACGGCGTACGCATTCACCGGGTCACGCATTTGCCATCGATACTCCTTGGCAACATGAACTCGAAGACGCCTTTCCGTTTACAGAGACAGTCGATCAGCTGAAGGCGATCGACGAAGTCAAAAGCGATATGGAACAGCCGGTTCCGATGGATCGCCTGGTGTGCGGCGATGTTGGCTTTGGTAAAACCGAAGTAGCTATACGTGCTGCGTTCAAAGCCGTTCAAGACGGCAAGCAGGTTGCTGTGCTCGTGCCGACAACACTGCTCGCGCAACAGCACTTCTCGACTTTCAGTGATCGCTTTTCGCCGTATCCGATTCGTGTCGAAGTGTTGAGTCGTTTCTTGACCGCCGCGCAGTCAAAACGCGTCATGCGCGACATCTCTGAAGGCAGCGTCGACGTTGTGATCGGCACTCACAAATTGCTGAGCGAGCAACTGAAGTTCCAGAAGCTTGGCTTGTTGATCGTTGACGAAGAGCAACGTTTCGGTGTCACTCACAAAGAAGCCATCAAACAACTGCAAACCGATGTCGATGTTTTGACGTTGTCGGCCACGCCGATTCCGCGCACTTTAGAAATGAGTTTGACGGGCATTCGCGATCTCACGATCCTCAACACTCCTCCCGCCGAACGCCAGCCAATTCTCACTTACGTTGGCGAGCTCGACGATCGGGCAATTGCCGAAGCGATTCGACGCGAGCTGCTGCGTGAAGGTCAAGTCTTCTATGTGCATAACCGAGTGCAAGACATAGATCGCACGGCTGCACATTTGGCTGAGCTGGTACCCGAAGCGCGCATTGCCATCGCGCACGGCCAGATGGATGAATCAAGCCTCGAACAGGTGGTCTTCGACTTTTGGGAGAACAAGTTCGACGTTCTCGTGTGCACCACGATCATCGAGTCAGGTATTGACATGCCCACGGTCAACACGCTGGTTGTCGATCGAGCCGATCGTCTGGGTCTTGGGCAGCTACACCAACTGCGCGGTCGTGTCGGACGCTCAGGTCAACGCGCCTATGCGTACTTGTTCTACCCGCCCGACGTTTCTTTGAGCGAACAAGCCTACGAACGTTTGAAGACGATTGGGGAGAACACCGCTCTTGGTTCTGGTTTCAAGATTGCGATGCGCGACCTTGAGATTCGCGGCGCCGGCAATCTACTGGGTGGAAACCAAAGCGGGCACATTGCTGCTGTTGGTTACGACCTTTACGTGCAGATGGTCAGCGAAGCGGTTGCTGAACTCAAAGGTGAGCCGATTCGTGAACCGGCCGAAATCAAGATCGAACTTCCGCTCGATGCGAACTTGCCGAGCGATTACATCGGCCGCGAAGACTTGCGGCTCGAAGCCTACCGACGTCTGGCGACGGTCTCGTCGCTCGAAGAGGTGCAAGACATTCGCGCCGAGTGGCTCGACCGCTACGGGCCGATCCCGCCGCAGGCCGACGCGCTGCTGCAGGTTGGTCGGCTGCGCGCCGAATGTGTTCGTACCGGTGTTCGTGAAGTGGCCGGCGCTCGTGATGTCATCCGTGTGTCTCCGCTCACCCTGGGCGCAAGCGCATCTATTCGTTTGAAACGCCTGTATCCCAAGGCGGTCGTAAAAGAAGACCTACAGCAGGTCATTCTGCCAAGCCCAAAGGCCAGCACTTTTAGGTTCACGAGCAGCGCAAGCGCCAAGAAAGATCCTGTGGATGACCGGGGCATCGCCGATTTCCTGGCCGACTTCTTGCAAGAGATGCATCCTCCTGACGCCGGGCCGTTAGCATCATCGGCATCGTGAAACGTCTCCTCGCTGTCGCCCTGTTGTCTGTGCTTGGTCTGAGCGCATGTGACAACCCCACAAAGCCATACGCCGCGAAGGTCAACGGTGTCGTCATTCCTGAGTCAACGATCAAACGTGAACTCAGGTCAGTGTTGGCAAGTCCGCAATACACCGAGGCAATCAATCAAAACCTCGAAAGTTCTGGCAGCAAGTTGCAACCAGCTGGCGCCAACACCGTTAACTCGACTTATGCAGCCCAGACGGTTTACAACCGCGTTGTTGCTGAACTCATGAATCAAGAGCTCGCCAACAAGCATCTAACGGTCACGGCTGAGCAGCTCAAAACAACCAAAGACAACTTCCGTTCAAATCCAAACGATGCTCAACTGTTCGACAGTCTCGACGCGTCATACACAGACTTTGTTGTGCTGTTCCAGACGCAGTTGCAGGTGTTGACAGAAGCGCGGAGCACGCCTGAGGCTTTGCAAGACTATTTCGACAAGCACCCGCAAGAGTTTGGCCAGGTTTGCTTTAGGCAAATCGCGTTGCCCGACGAAACTTCGGCGACGACTTTCCGCACACGCGTTCTTGCCGGCGAAGACTTTGCGCTGCTCGTACGCACACAAACCGAGGCTGGTGGGCAGACATTCGATCCGTCGATTGTCGAGCCCGACTGTGTCAACCGCATCGAACTAAATGACCGTGCACGCGAGATTCTCGATGCCATTCCGGTCAACGGAGTGAGTGACCCCATTCCGACCGGTCAGTCATACGTGCTCGCTCAGGTGACATCGAAGCCGAGCCAGACATTTGAAGAAGTAAAAGAGTCGATCAAGCAAAAGGTCGCCACGCCTTCGGCTGTGCTTGCTGACCTTGTCGCCAACGCAGATATAAAGGTCAACCCGTCTTACGGAACGTTCGTGAAAGCCTCGACAACGTCTGACGGTCAATCAACTAGCCCGAGCATCGCGCCGTACGCGCCAAGACTTCTTAGTGAGAAGGCGCCGGCATCGAGTGCTGCTGACCAAACCGCAGTCGACCCCACGAGCGGGTCACAGTCCAGTCCCGCTGCGTCTGACACTCCGCAAGGTTGAGCAACTCACCCATTAGGGCGAAGGTAGTAGTCGTTGGTCTCGGACCAGCCGGGCCCGACCTAATTACTGCGTCGGCGCAGTCGGCCCTTGAGGGCGACAACGTTTGGTTGCGCACTACACGCCATCCGGCCGCGGTCGCAGTTACCGATGCACGATCGTTTGACTACGTGTACGACGCGGCCGAAAAGATCGACGATGTCTATCGCACCATCGTCGACGTACTTGCGGCCGAGGCGCTCGAAGCAGGTTCTGTGACTTATGCAGTGCCAGGTTCGCCGTTGGTAGCCGAGACCACAGTCGACTTGTTGCGTGCTGACGAGCGTGTCGACGTTGAGATCCGCCCGGCGCTTTCGTTTCTTGATGTCGCTTGGCTACGCCTTGGCGTTGATCCGCTTGCTGCCAGTCCGCGACTGATCGACGGCCATCGTTTCAGCATCGAGGCAGCAGGCGAGCGCGGGCCACTACTAATCGCGCAATGCGACGCGCCATGGGTGCTGAGCGAAATCAAGCTTGCATACGAAGACGCAACGCCTGAATCGGTTGTTGCTTTGCAGCGACTTGGCCTTCCCGACGAATCGGTCGTTGAGCTCGAGTGGGCCGATCTCGACCGACTCGTTGCGCCCGACCATTTGACAAGCTTGTGGATTCCCAAGGTCGCAACGCCTGTTGCTTTCGAGTTGTCGCGTGTCGACTCAGTGGCGCGTCGTTTGCGCTCTGAATGCCCTTGGGATCGTGAGCAAACTCACGAATCGTTGGGTCGTTACTTGGTCGAAGAGTCATACGAGTTGCTCGACGCAATCGAAGCTCAGACCGACGAAAACACAAACGACGAACACCTCATCGAAGAATTAGGTGATGTGCTTTATCAAGTGTTCGCGCACGCAGCGATTGCCGAGTCACAAGGGCGCTTCACGGTTGCCGATGTTGCGCAACTATTGAGCGACAAACTCATCGAACGCCATCCTCACGTTTATGGTGAAGATGGCGAGGCAACGATCGACGAAGTCATTGCGAATTGGGAAGCCAACAAGATTGCCGCCAAAGGGCGAGACAGCATCATGGATGGCATTCCTGCGCACTTGCCCGCATTGCTATATGCCGCCAAGGTCATAAGCAAGGCGGCGTCGCTCGGCATTGTTTACGAACACATTGGCGCTGGGGTCGGGCTCAACTTGCTGTCGATCGTCAGCGATCTGCAAGGTGAGATTGATGCGGAAGACGCGCTGCGGCGAGCCACCACCGAGTTCCGTCTCAAGGTAGAGCGCTATGAAGGGCTCGCACGGGAAGAAGGTGTCGACCTGAGAGACATCGACGATGCATCTCGCCAACGGATCTGGACAGCGGCGAGCAATAGCTGAGAATTCTCTTAGTCACGCGCTGATGGCAGCGACATATCGGCTGCAAACAGATCGATTGCGCTAGCCTCGCTGGCGACATGAGCGCGATTCAGTACGTCATCGGCCGCGAAGTTCTCGATTCACGTGGCAATCCCACCGTTGAAGTAGAGGTGCACCTCGATTCAGGGGCGCAAGGCCGGGCCATCGTGCCTTCGGGTGCATCGACTGGCGAGCATGAAGCCACTGAGCTTCGAGACGGTGACCAGCGTTTTGGCGGCAAAGGCGTGCTCAAGGCGGTGGCCAACGTCAACGGCGAGATCGCATCAGCAATAGAAGGTCTCGACGCGCTCGACCAGCGCGGTCTCGACGACACGCTCATCACGATCGACGGAACTGAAAACAAAAGCCGTCTCGGTGCCAACGCGCTACTCGGTGTTTCGCTCGCAACAGCCAGAGCAGCGGCCGACGAACAAGATCTGCCTCTCTTCCGCTACGTCGGTGGCATCAACGCAAGCGTTTTGCCCGTGCCGATGATGAACGTCGTCAATGGTGGCGTGCACGCCGACAACAGCATCGACCTACAAGAGTTCATGGTCATGCCCATTGGCGCTGCTTCGTTCAGCGAAGCCTTGCAGTGGGGCACTGAGACGTATCACGCGCTCAAAGCGGTGTTGAAAAAGCGCGGGTTGTCGACGGCCGTTGGTGATGAAGGCGGCTTCGCGCCAAACCTCGAGTCAAACGAGGCAGCCGTCGCCGTTTTGGTTGAGGCCATCGAAGCGGCGGGTTACACGCCAGGTGAACAACTCTCGATTGCCGTCGACCCTGCGTCGAGCGAAGTCTTCCGTGACGGCAAATACGTCCTCGCCGGCGAGGGCCGATCGCTCACGTCGAAAGAGTTCGTGAGTTTTTGGATCGACCTTGTCGACCGCTATCCGATCGTTTCGATCGAAGACGGTATGGCCGAAGACGATTGGGAAGGTTGGGCACAACTAACCGAGGCCCTGGGCGATCGTGTTCAGCTCGTAGGCGACGACCTGTTCGTCACCAACACTGCACGCTTGCAACGTGGCATAGACACCGGAGTCGCAAACTCCATCCTCGTCAAGGTCAACCAGATCGGCACTCTCACCGAAGCGCTCGATGCCGTCGGTCTTGCCGTGCGCAGTGGCTATAGCGCTGTCATGTCGCATCGTTCGGGCGAAACCGAAGATGCGTTCATTGCCGACCTTGCCGTCGCCACCAATTGCGGACAAATCAAGACGGGTGCGCCTGCACGTTCCGATCGGGTCGCCAAGTACAACCAGCTGTTGCGTATCGAGTCACAGCTGGGCGACAGCGCAGTGTTTCGCGGAGCTGCGTCACTAAACCCTCGGCCAAAGGCGACGAATCTCTGATGGCTGCGCAAGCCCAGCGTTTCCTCAGCAGTCGAGCCCGTTGGTTCGTCTTTTTGATGATCGTTGCCGTCGCCATCTACTTGCTTGCGGTCACGCCCGTGCGCACCTATCTCGACCAGCGCGAACAGATGCAAGCGGCCGAGAAGCGCCACGCCGTCCTCGTTGCTGCCAACAAAGACCTCGTTGACCGCACGGTTCAACTTCAATCTGACGAAGAGATCGCGCGTTTGGCTCGCGAACGTTACGAGCTCGTACCCAACGGCACGCAGGCCTACGCGGTCATGCCGCCGGCACCCACTGCTGCGCCCGCTCCACAACCCGACGACACCAAAAAGGGTTTCTGGTCGAGTGCGTGGGACAACGTCACTTTTTGGAATTAGTGAGTAGTTTTTCGGCCAGCGAAGCAGATGTCGCATCGGTAACCCAGCTACTTGGTCGTGCACCTCGCGGCGCGTTCTCTGTCATGGTTCGTGACGCCAACAACATGCCGGTCGTCATTCGCAACGCCCCTCGTCTGTACGACGGCACTCCGATGCCCACCCTCTACTGGCTGGTTGGCCACGAGCAGATTCGCGACATCGGCCACCTCGAGTCGCAGGGTGGGGTGAACCAAGCCGAGAGTGAAGTTGACGCCGACGCGCTTGTTGCTGCGCATCAGCGATATGCCGATGAGCGTGACGCGTTGCTGGTCGAGATCGATGCCGATCGCAAAGACGCAGCCGAGCTGCCTCGCCCTAGCGGAGGGGTGGGCGGTACACGCCAGGGGGTTAAGTGCCTGCACGCGCACTACGCCTATCTATTGGCCGGCGGCGACGACCCCGTAGGTGAGTGGATTGTCACCAAGCTGCGGCGCGCTAAACAACATCCGTGAAGAACCTGGCCGCCATTGATTGCGGCACGAACACAACTCGCCTTCTCATCACCAACGACGCAGGAATGCCCCTCTGTCGCGAGCTTGTCACCACAAGACTTGGTCGCGGTCTCGACGACGAAGGCAACTTGAGTGTCGACGCCATCGAGCGCACATCTACCGCGCTTCGCAAATTTGCACAGCTGCTCGAGACTCACGAGGTCGGTCTCAACAACGTTGCTGTCGTCGCAACCTCAGCTGCGCGCGATGCGCCGAATGGGGCAGTGTTTCTCGACGACACCGAGCGAGCGTTGGGTGTGCGACCGACGACGATTAGCGGGATAGAAGAAGGTCGCCTGGCTTTCGCGGGCGCCACGGCCCCGCTCGAACCCGGCGCCTATTTGATGGTCGACATTGGCGGAGGTTCGACCGAGCTGGTCGCCGGCGTGCGGGGTTCGCAACCCCAAGTCACCTCGCTCGACGTTGGGTGCGTTCGCCTCACCGAGCAGTACTTGCACAGCGATCCGTATACAACTGAGCAACTGGCATCAGCCGAACGCCACGCTCGCGCAGCATTTGAGGCGTTGATGCCGACCGTGCTCGACACACCGCCGCGCGCGTTAATAGGTGTCGCGGGCACCGTCACTACTGCGGCATCAATCGACTTGGGGATCACGACATACGCCCCCGACGCCGTAAGCAAACATCAACTCACCGGTGCTGCCATCCAAGCGATCTGCGACTCACTGGCGTTGATGAGACAAGCCGAACGCCAGACGGTCGCTGGTCTTCCATCCGACCGGGCCGACGTGATTGTCGCTGGCCTCTTGATCCTTCGTGCGGTGATGGCCAAGCTGGCTTTTGAGAGTTGCCAAGTCAGCGACTCAGACCTGCTCAACGGCCTAATTTCGCGCCTTCAAATGGGCAACTGGGGAAGCGAATAGCGCCGGCAGCTGTTGAACCCAGTTAGACAAATGTTCGCTTTCGATCTTCGCGTAGGTCATTTAGCTCAAATAAGCGCTTAAGACCGAAAAAGTTGGGCTTCGACCAGGTCGGTGTATTATAAATACTCAGGACCTGAATTTAGACCCGTAAAATTCCAGTCAGCGTTCGCTTATACGTGTTCATAGTGATTGAAAAGTAAGGAGGGTTGTTGTGGCTGAGTTTTCAGATCGTTCTGAGTCGAACGAAGAAGAAATTGTTCCTCTAGGTCAGCTGCGGCCCTCTCGCGAAGCGTTCGGTCCACTGCCCTCAAACTCGAAGAAGCCTGCTGCTAAGCGTCCAAAGAGCGGCTCGATGAAGCCCCCCGCACCTCGCGCACTGCCCGCAAGCGGTGGTAGCAGCGAGCCCCGCCGCCGTCCGACTCCTCCCGAGGTTCGTCGCACGACTGCTGGCGGTGCTGCACAAAAGCCGCAAAAGCGCACCGCTTCGAAGTCGACGGCTGCTCCGACTCCTCGCTCGAAGCAGCGTCCACAAGCTCGTTCGGGTCAGCCCAGCAAGAGCAATGTTCCAGCTCGCCGTAACCTTCCAGCTCGCGACGAGAACTTTGCAAACCGTCTTGCCGCAGCTGACCGCTCACCAATTGCCAACCGCCCACAAAGCGGGTGGCGAGGTGCGTTGCTCAAGGCCAGCGGTGGCCTCGTCAACGTTGGCCTGTCAGGCCCCGAGCGTCACGAACTTCAACTTCACAACGAGACGCGTCGTCCAGTAACTGACGGAACCGTTGCTGTGTTCTCTCGCAAGGGCGGCGTTGGCAAGACGACCATCAGCGCCTACCTCGGCACCACTCTCGCTGCCCAACGCGGCGGTCGCATTGTTGCGCTCGATGGTGATGCCGAAGCCGGTTCACTTGGCTGGTTGCTCGCACCCAAGGCACCAAGCACGCTCGCTGCTTTGGCGTCGGCCGATCCCATTCCTTCTGACTACGCCGGGCTCCGTCGCTACACATCGGCAACGCCCGACGGTCTCGAAGTAATTGTTGGTGACCCTGCTGAAATGGGCCCCATCAGCACGATCGGTCTAGAGGCAGTAGCCGACCAGTTGGCTCGCCACTACGACATTTCGATTTTTGACACAGGTGCCGGCGTCACTCGTGCGACCGGTCGGGTTCTCGTCAACGCAGCACGTGTGCTGCTGTTGGTGATGGGCCCAAGTGTCGACAGCGTCCGGGCGGCCGAGCGCACTCTTGCGTGGCTCGACGAACGTCCCGGCGAGGCCGCGGATCCAAATGTGCACATCATCGCGGTGATCAACGGAATTCCGTCGAACACCAAGGCGTCGCACATTCAAAAGATCGAGTCACACTTCTCAGACCGTTGCGATGCCGTAGCGCGAATCCCTTGGGATGCGCATTTGGCATCGGGCAGCTCGCAGGTTTCGCTCGACCGCTTGGCCAAGCCAACTCGTCTTGCCTTCCTCGAGCTTGCTGCCAAGACAGTCACCACTCTTGCTCAACGACCGGCACGCCGGCCTGCGGGCGTAGGGGCTCGACGTGCGTCGTAACCCCGCCACCGTTCTCTTTGTGTCCGCCCGTTTGGGGCCATCGTGCCGCTTGGCACTTACTTGGAGGTAATGAAAGAAATGTTGCTGCACTTACTCGCCACGGAGATCGTCACCGTAGATCCCCAATCGACACTTCCCGGTGGTAACACCACTCAGAACTTCGTAAACGGTATTACGTTCTTTGCCGTTGCCTTCGCAGTTGTGGGTCTTGTTCTCTCCGGTGGCCTTTGGGCAGTCGGAGCGTTCTCAAACAACTACACACAAAGCGTCAACGGTAAGAAGGGCTTCCTGGTTTGTGCCGCAGCCGCCCTTGCCATTGGTGCTGCGAACATCCTCGTCACCTACTTCTTCAGCGCTGGTCAGAGTGCCGATGCTGGTGACCCGGCTGCATAAAGTTCAACTGCCTTAAACGGGCAATTGAATTAACACACAAGGAGACGCGAGAGACATGGCCCTGCGAAGATTGTCAAGACAATCAACGTGGGGCCTGTCCTCGCCGCAAGACAACTCTCCTCGCACGTTGTACATCGCCGCCTTTGTCATCTTGTTGGTCGGCGTTTTAGCTGGTTACGTAATTCGAGGTGTTGGCGACTCAAGCAGTCCAACGGCTGCGCCCAACAAACCAACCTCTACCGATACCCAAGCGAGCACCTCGGTTATCAACCCGGCGCTCGCTGGCATCGACACCGCCGGTCAAACACAGGGCGGCGCCGTCAAAGCGGCAACCTCTTTTATTTCGGGTTTCACCGAGCTCGCTCTCAAGTCAGGTGCCGAGCAGCGCGAAGTGTTGTCGTCGATTCTTGATCCGACAGCCGACCCGAAGCTGACAACTGGTTTGCTCAGCACGCTCACCCTCGGCAAGCAGCGTCTGCAAACAGGCACGGGCCCGATCACGGCCAAGTTGTTGACGGCGCCGATCTCTTACAAAGTCACGATGCAGGGCGACGACCGCGCCACCGTCGTGGTTTGGTACGTCACCGTCTATCTCGATTCCAACGGCTCGAAGCTCGAAGCCACGTGGGCGAATGCTGAAGTCAGTCTGCACTTCACCGACAAGTGGCGCATTGTCACCTTCGTGCCGAAAGATGGTCCGACACCTCCGGTATATGCCGGTCAGCCAAAGCCGTCGGTTTACAACGACGTAGTGCCGCTGCTTCAAGGAGGCTCGGCCTACCGCTCTGCATTGGCTCGCGATGAGTAAGTCGTTGCGCGCCGCCGCAGTTTTCATCGGTGCTGTCGGCGTCGTCGCGCTTGCAGCAACACCCGCGTCGGCGGCAACGATCGACGGCGTTCATGTCATTGCTGCGTTCAACCCGATCGAGTGGTTGGTTGGCAAGATCTACGAAGGTCTTGGGTGGCTGCTTGCGGCCACGCTGTCGCTGGTGTTGAGCACGTCTGAACCCAACGTTGGTTACGCCTGGTTCAAAGATCAGTACAGACTCATGGTGGGTATTGGGTCGCTGATGACGATCCCGGTTGCCATGATCGCCACGATTACTGCCGTCGCCAAAGGCGGGCTTCGCCTTGTGCTGCGCACCTATCTCATTGGTTTCCCGGTGGCCATCCTCGGCAGCACCGCAGCGATCGCGATGATCGCGCTAGCGCAAGCGATCGACGTCAACCTCACCAATGCGGTTACCGAAGTCGCTACCACTAACTACAAGCAGTACTACGACAGCATCATCGTCGTTGACCTCGACGCTCTCGACCTCGGCGCGCTGCTCGCAGGAGCGGTCGTGTCGTTGTTCATGATCATTGGCCTCATCTTCTTGTGGATGGAGATGTTTTTGCGCCAACTCGTTATCTATTTGTCGGTGCTGTTCTTGCCCTTCGGTTTTGCCATGTTCACGTGGAGCGGAACGCGCCGCTGGCTGACGAGCCTTATCGAACTGATCCTCACGGCCATCTTTGCCAAGTTCGTGATCATCGCAATTTTGGGTTTCGGGTTCTCCGCTGTGTTCAACGGTGGAACTCTCAACAACGTTTCGAGCGACTCGTGGGAGTGGGTTGGCATGCTCACCTTCGGCGGGCTCGTGATCTTTTTGGCCTGCATTGCAATGCCTGCACTCATCACCTGGGTGATGGGTCCTGGCGTTGCTCTAGCTAGCCGCAAAGAAGTCGTCGCCAAGACTCCACTCAGTGTCGGCACCGGTCGCACGGCAGCTCGTCAGGCCATCGGCCGAATCGGAAAGGGCAAATAGCTTTCACCAGCACTTTTTCGTCTGAGAAAGCTGCCACAGTCTCTTCCCGATCGTCCGGTCACGAAGTATGATACGTAAAAGATGTTTGCAGACCGTCCGTCCGATGCAACGTCATGATATTTCCGACGGTATGGAACTTAGAAGTGGAAAGGAGCTGAGAATGACAGGCATCAAGTCACCTCGCCATTCATTCAAGACAGGCGCAATTGCCTGCCTCATCTTCTTTGTAGTTTCGACTTTCGCCCCTGCCTTTGCTGTCACTCCTGCATCAGCCGCGCCTGCAAGCGCCGCGCAAGGCAGCTTGTTCTTGGGTGAAGGCTCGACTGTTCTCGGTGCTCCACTCGCATCAAGCAGCGAGCCTGCTGTTCCCCCTGTTGGTTTGGGCAGCACTGGTGTTCCTGTCGCTGTTCTTGGTGCACCCACGACTTCGCCGGTTGTGTTTGGTAACTGGTTTACCGACGCTGGCGGTTTTCTGATCGACATCGCGGTGGCTGGCGCGTGTGTTTATCCGCAGACGGCAATCTTTGTTTGGGTCGTTGCTGCCAGTCAGTGTGTTGACTCGCTCGGTACCGTCGGCGGCGCAATCCTTTCGCCTGCTGTCAAGGCAGTTATCAATCAGCTCAACCAGTTCTGGGTCGACAGCACCAAAGAGGTTGCTGCGTGGATCCTTACTACTGAGCTTGGTGCTGGTAACACCATCCAGGCACCGAAGCTCGACACCGAATGGTTCACCGGCCAGTACTCATTGATGCGGGCCATCGGGCTTTATCTGGTGGTGCCAATGCTCATGTTGGCGGTGATCACGGCAGTTGTAAGGGGTTCGCTCTACTTCTTGCTGCGGTCGGCGTTGGTCATGCTGCCAGTCGCCATCCTCGGCAGTGTTGCCCTCGTTAATTTCACTAGCCGTCTGCTGTTGATCGCCGACGACTTCTCGGCAGCAATTGCTCATCGCGTCACCGACATAAGTGGCTTCGGTACCGGTTTGAACACGTCGCTTGATGCGATGGGTGAGAACATCGGCATCTTCGCTGTGTTCTTCTGCATCATGTTCATCCTTGCTGCCGTCGTGATCTTCATCGAACTGTTGCTCCGACAGACCGGTATTTACCTCGCTGCGTTCTTTATGCCGCTTGCGTTCTCGGCCCTCGTGTGGCCGGCAACAACCAAGTGGGCAAAGCGTTTGGTTGAGCTGTTGATCGGTTTGATCTTCTCGAAGGTGTTTATTGTCGCCGCTCTGTCGCTGGGCATTTCCGCCCTCGGTAGCAGTGGTGTTACCGCCGGTGGCGCAACCGAGCCCGCTCTTGTTGGTCTTGCCAACTTGGCTGCTGGTGCTGCTGTGTTGCTACTCGCCGGATTTGCAGGCGCAAAGGTTTTGGCGGTTGCTCCGGGTGCGGCTGCAGCGGCTGAAACACGTGTTGCTGATACCCGTCAGTTCTGGGGTAAGGGCCAGGTTCTTGCTCTCGGCGTCCAGCGTCGTGCTGGTGGCGTAGAGAACAAGCTGCGCACCTTGAAGCCAACTGGCAGTTATACGAATAACTAGGTCGGGTTTTTGCGCCTGACCTGCCTGTCGAGCGAGGCAATCGCTGGTCGACGGGCATTAATCCAGGGAAGGTCCCTGGTGCTGAATTTGTTCTCTAGGTCGAGCCTTTACGTGCCGAGACCATGAGGGCCGAAAGGGGAGAGAGGGGATGAACCGCTATGGCTACTGAGGCCGAGCCGACACGTGGCTATCTTTTCGGGCCTCTCGAGAAGCGAGGCGTTCTTGCCGGACTGCGTGCCGGTCAATTGGTTACGATCGCAGGGGCCTTTGCTGCTGCTCTCTTCGCTCTGAACGTTGTTCCGAGTCCGGGGTCTCTTCCACTGGCTCTGATCATCGTCGCGAGTGGTGTAGGTCTTAGTTGGGTACAGCCGGCAGGCCGCGGCTTTGACGAATGGATTCCTGTGCTTTTCAAGTGGGGTCTTGGTTCTGTAACCAAGAGCAATCAATGGTTCTCGACAATTCCTTTGCTCGGCAACACCGAGCCCGAGGTCAAACACCTTGTTGACCTTGAGCGGCCGGGTCCGCAAAAAAAGGGTCCCAAGGGCGCCAAGGGTAAAGAGAAGAAAGACCCAGAGCAGGCTCGCGCTGAACGCGCGGCATCAGCGAAGCAACGCAAAGAAGCAGATGCTCCGCTTCCGCCAAGCCTTCAAGGTTTGATGATCCTCGAAGTTCCTGTTGGTGATGGTCCGGCAACTATCGGTGTCATCAAAGACACTCGCAACGGTCTTTACACAGGTGTTCTTGCCGTTCGTGGCGACGCATTCTCGTTGCTCGAACAAAGTGAGAAAGAGCGCCGCTTGCAAGCGTGGGCCGATGTTCTTGGTGGTCTCGCTCGGCCGAGCAGTTTTGTTCACCGCATTCAATGGATTGAGCGCGCGGTGCCTGACGACGGCGACGCGCTGAACCGTTACCTGCAAGACGCTCGGGTGCAGCCAGATTCCGCACCAACTGTTCGTTCTTACATTGACCTTCTCGAAGAGTTCGGCCCTGTGTCGCAACAACACGAGACTTACGTCGCTGTTCAAGTCAGCGCTGTGAAGTCAGGCCGCATCGTTAAGCGCGCTGGTGGTGGCGACAAGGGTGCGTGTTTGGTTCTCATCCGTGAGCTTCGTCAGTTGGCTGAAAGCTTGGCTAGCGCCGACATTCACGTTGATGGTGCACTGTCGCCTCGATTGTTGGCGCTGACATTCCGCAACGCCGTTGACCCCAACTCGCGTCGTGCACTCGTGCGCAAGGGCCGTCAAGACCCTGAGCGCGCTGGTGTTGCTCCATCAAACGCATGGCCACTTGCGACTGAAACGAAGTGGGACTTTTACCGAACAGAAGACGTCTATCACGCAACGTTTTGGATTGCAGAGTGGCCCCGTCTTGAGGTCGGCCCCGACTTCATGGCGCCGCTGATGGTCAGAACACAACGCATCCGCACGGTGTCTTTGGTTATGGAACCGATCGACACTGCAAAGGCACAACGTGAAGTCGAGTCAGCGCATACGGCATATGTTTCTGACCAAGCACTGCGTAGTGAGCACGGTTACCTGCCGACTGAGCGCAAGAACCGTGAACTGCAAGGTGTTCTCCGTCGTGAGCAAGAACTTGCCGACGGTTTTGCCGAATACCGCTTTGCCGGTTATGTCACGGTTACTGGTAGCTCAGAAGTCGATCTCGAAGAAGCATGCAGCGAGATCGAGCAAGCTGCTCAGCAAGCTCGTCTTGAGTTGAGGCGCCTCTACGGAGAGCAAGACGTTGCGTTCACATGCACGCTCCCGCTTTGTAGAGGACTCAACTAATGCCAGCGCCTACCGTTCGCGTTCCCGCTCACCGCGTTTCGACCGCCCACCTTCAAGCTGCTTATCCGTTCATTGCTGAAACGGGTCTCGGTGGTTCGGGTGTATTCATCGGGCAAGACCTGTTCGGTGGTGGAAGTTTTTGCTACGACCCGTTCGTGCTTTACGAGATGGGCATTCTCACCGATCCAAACCTGATTCTGTTGGGTCACATCGGTCGAGGTAAGTCGTCGCTCGTAAAGACATACATCCTTCGTCAGCAAGTGTTTGGTCGTAAGGCCGCTGTTATGGATCCGAAGGGTGAATACGACGACCTCGCTGCCGCCCTCGGGGTAACGCCGCTGCGTTTGGCCCCGGGTGGAAAGATCCGTCTGAATCCGCTCGACCCTGGCCCCGGTATTGCCGACCTCGACGTCGAAGAGACGATTGCTCGTCAAGAAACGCTTTTGATTTCGATTTCAGAAGCAGCACTCAACCGTCGTTTGAGCCCCGCCGAGCAGACCGCCTGTCGTTTGGGTCTCGATCACGCACGGTTGCGCACGCCGCGTCCGACCATTCCTGAAGTCGCTGCTGCACTCGTCAAGCCAAACCACGCGTCGGCTAACCGTGCGCACACAACAGTTGAGCGACTTGCTGAAGACGGTCGTGAACTTGCGCTCGAGCTCCTCCGCCTGTGTGAAGGTGATCTCCGAGGCATGTTCGACGGTCAGACCTCGATCGACATCGACTGGGATGGTCCGCTCGTGATTGTCGACTTGTCAGCACTGCACCAGTCAGACGCGTTGCCCATTCTCATGACGTGTGCAGCTGCATGGTTGCAAGCGGCCTTCGCTCGTCCTGGTGGCGGCAAGCGCATCATCGTTGTCGACGAGGCCTGGTCGATTCTTCGCACCGTTGGTATTGCTCGATGGATGCAGGCTAACTTCAAGCTTTCTCGTGCTTACGGTATTCAGAACCTCATTGTTATGCACCGCGTGTCAGACCTGAAAGCAACCGGTGACGTTGGTAGTGAGCAGCGTCAGATCGCCGAAGGTTTGCTTGCTGATGCCGGCACGCGCGTTATTTACGCCCAGTCATCTGACGAGCTTGTAAGCGCGCGCGAATTGCTGGGCCTTACCGGCACCGAAGCAAACTTGCTCCCCACACTTGGTCGCGGTGAAGCAGTGTGGAAGGTCGGTTCTCGCTCGTTCGTTGTGCGTCACATGTTGGGTCGTTCCGAGCGTGCGCTAGTCGACACCGACTCACGCATGTCTGCTGTTGGGGCAGCGCCTCTCGTTACTGCAGACGCTCTTCCAACGCCGAGCGCAACGTGAGTCCGCAAGGCGGTGGCGGCGGCAACAATGGGATGGAGAACTTCATCCTCGTCGTCATTGCTGGCATTTTCGGTATTGCACTGATCTTCTTGGGCGCCGGTGTCATCAGCGCCAAGCTCACTTCGGGCCTTACTCCTTCAGCAACTGCGGCTGATATGCCCGGCGTTATCTTGAACCTCGCTAGCGATCCGCTGCACCCAAACCTTGCGTGGCCAGAAGCCGACCGCAACGTGATCCCAAACGCCTTTGTCTTTTACGCAGTGCTTTTCGTTCTGCTTGCCATCGCGATTGCAATCATCATTGCGATCGTGCGCTTGATGGGCGACGGCCTTCCCAAGCGTCGCAGCGGTTTGGGTCAGAAAGAGACGCAATGGGCTCGTCGCACTGACTTGAAGCCACTGATTGTCAAAGAGACCATGCCCGGTCGTCTGACTTTGGGAACCGTACGCGGTGCTCTGATTGCAACCGAGCAACGTCACTCGGTGATCGTGCTTGGTCCTACACAGTCGGGTAAGACGACCGGTCTTGCTGTGCCGGCAATTCTCGAATGGTCGGGGCCGGTTATTGCTACCTCCGTTAAGAACGACTTGGCCGAGAACACGCTTGCGTGGCGCGAACGCCAAGGCGATGTGTGGGTTTACGACCCAACCGCAGCAACTGGTCTGCCAGCATCGACGTGGTCGCCGCTTGACGGTGCGCGCGACTGGTCGGGTGCAAAGAAGATCGCATCGTGGTTGACCAACGCCGCCAAGTCGAGTTCAAAGATGAACCAAGACGGCGACTTTTGGTATTCCGCAGCTGGCAAGCTGTTGGCTCCGCACCTCTACGCAGCGGCCGCTAACGGCTACACCATGGCTGATGTCGTTCGTTGGATCGACACGCAAGAAGAGTTTGAAGTGCGCAGCTTGCTGCAGGCAACCGGATCAGAAGAAGCAATCATGGCGGCCGAAGCGTCGTGGCAGCGTGAAGATCGTGCCCGCAGTTCGATTTACACAACGACCGAAGTGGTCATCGAGGCCTACAGTGATCCGACTGTTTTGCAGTCAGCGCGGACGAGTGAGATTCGAGCCAACAAGTTTCTCGATGGTGGTAACCACACGCTTTACGTCTGTGCGCCCAGTCACGAACAAGACCGTTTGCGTCCAGTGTTCAGCACGTTGTTGCGCCAGATCATTCGTGCTGCGTACGACATGGCTCCGACTCGTCCAAATAATCGTCTCGAGCCGTCGTTGCTTATCGTTCTCGATGAGGCCGCCAACATTGCCCCACTCGACGACCTCGACAGCATTGCGTCAACGTGTTCGGGTCTCGGCATTCAGTTGCTTACGGTTTGGCAGGATCTTTCACAGATCAACAACCGTTATGGCGACCGTGCCAACACTGTGGTCAACAACCACCGCGCGAAGATCGTGTTGTCGGGTATTTCCGATCCGTCGACGCTCGACTACGTGTCGCGTCTGATCGGTAGCGAAGAAGTGAAGTCGACGAGTAACACAGTTGACGCACAGGGTTCGCGCTCGACGACCGTTTCGCTGGCTGACAAAAACCTTGCGCCATCAGATGTTGTTCGTCGTATTCGCATGAACGAGGGTGTTCTGATTTACGGTGCACTGTTGCCTGCTCGACTGATGCTTAGGCCTTGGTACAAGAGCAAGCGTCTTACGGCGATGGTGAACAACACAGTTCGCGAACGTCCGACGATGAATACGGCGGGCGATAACGACGACGAATCGTTCGAAGACTTCCAGCGCACCAGCCCTGTCTGATTTCGGTTCAGCTTGGCCACAAAACGGCCCAGGCGACTGGCTCGAACGGGCTAACGTCCGAAGCAATGCAAGGTAAATCCTTCACCCTAAGCGGGCGCCGCGTGGCTCTTCGGCCTTTGGTCGAAGACGACTTCGAGGCGTGGAGCGATGTTCGTGTGCGGTCGCGAGACTGGTTGGTGAAGTGGGAGCCCATGCCGTTGCCTGGCCACCCCGACATTGCTCACGATCGTCGGCTATTCAACAGTCGTTGCGGCATTCGTGATCGCGAGTGGCAGCTCGGCACTGCGTATGGGTTTGGCATCTTCGTGGGCGGTGCCTTTGTCGGTGAGCTGAACATCAACAACGTGCAGCGCGGTCCATTTCAGAACGCGTATGTCGGTTATTGGCTCGACGAAGCGCACGCTGGCCAGGGCTACATGCCCGAAGCGTTGGTTGTGTTGTTCAAATTCGCGTTTGAAGACCTGGGTTTGCATCGCTTGCAGATCAGCATCATCCCGCGCAACAAGCCGAGCAATCGCGTGGCCGAGAAACTCGGTCTGCGTAACGAGGGCATTGCGCTGCGCTACTTAGAGATTGACGGCAATTGGGAAGATCACGTGCGTTACGCAATCACATCTGAAGATTGGGATCAGCGCCGCGACCAGTATCTAACCGACTGGTTGGGCTTCGCTTAGCTGTCGCTTTTAGTTGGTGCTGCAACCGGGCACGTGTCACGCGCTGGGCAGAACCGACATGCGTTGCCCGGTGTGAGTGTTGGTGGTCGACCGTTTTCGAGCTCAGCAACCTTGCGCACGCCATCACTTGCACGTCGTGCGGCTGACCACAAGATGTCTTCGTTGACCGACTCGGTTTGCCACTGTCCGGCATCTAAGTAGATGTTCGCCCAACGAAATGGCGGCACACCGGCGCGCAGCGTTTCGGTGAGGGCGTAGAAACGCAGATCTTCTAGATCGCTAAATGCTGGCGAGCCCGTTTTGAAGTCGATGATGAGCGTGCTCGCGGTTGTGCCCGTAGCTCGTCCGAGGCGAAGGTCGATCTTGCCGGTGAAACGAATGCGTCCACCAAAAAGCCAAGCTGCAGTGCTGGCCTCGGCGCTGGGAGCCCAGGCCGCACTGAGTGGAGGCATTGTTTCTTGAAACTTGATCACGAGGTCGGTGCACGCAGCGCGTAGCTCGGCACTTTCACCAGCGTCGAGTGTGCAGAGCCATTCAGCAAGACTTTCGTGCTGACTCGATTGCAAGACACGTTCGGTAGCGTGCTGCACAAGCGCGTCGGGCGTGATCGATGTGTTGCCGCCAACGGAAAGCTCAATCGCTTTGTGCACGAGTGTGCCGCGCGCTTTCTGCACTGACCATGCAAACGGCTCATCGAGTGATGCCATGAGGCGGCCTTCACACTGGTGCACCTGATTGAGCTTGAACTTGCTCAGTATCACGGGTGTGGTGATGTCTTCGAGGCGAGATTCCATCTCGACTTGCAAGGCTTGACTGAAGTTGTCGGCAAAACTCGGACGATCTTCAGCGCTGCCGCGCAACTCATCGAGAGCGCGCTGCTGTGTTGGTGTTACTGAGGCGCGCACCTGGCTGGGAACTGACATTTCCTGCTCAGCCTACCGACGAGGTGTGTCGTCGGGATGTTTCGATCAGCCGCGCACGCTGTCGATGATCTTCTGCCGAGTTTTGAGGTCAGGGCCGAAGAACACGAGTTCGACATTCTTCGAGGGAATGGCAACCGCGTACTTGGGGAAATCGGGGTGAACATCTGAGTCGTCGATGACTACACGACCATCGAGCGTGCCAACTTTGATGACCGGCTGTGCCGCCGGGTCAATTCGATCAGGCTCTCGGCTGACGTCGAACGGTCGAGCCGTCATTCGCAATTTTTCGAGGCCTTTTATCGATTGTGTACATACGTGCAGACCCGGCTCGTAAGGCACGGTTTCGAGTTCGACGTTTTCTGGGCTTCCAGCTCCGCCGCAGGACGTACTCACCATCACGTCGGGTTCGAGGGTCCAGTGCGCAGGCACGTCAAATGCGACACCCGAATACGTGACTTCCTGAAGTTGTTCAGGTCTCGTCACGTAGCCCGCCACGGCGACTCCGATCATCGCAGCCAGTACGACTCCGCAAATCACAAACCCGAAACGTCGTTTGTCCATACTTCCGAGGGTAAGCGCTCGAGGTCGGTGAGAAGGGTGATTGAATCTCTGACTGTGTTCTTGCCCGGGTGGCGGAATTGGCTGATGTAGCTGGTGGGCTTATCAAGCACCCGAAGGGTGATTGAATCTCTGACTGTGTTCTTGCCCGGGTGGCGGAATTGGCAGACGCAGGGGGCTTAAACCCCCCGGGCCCGAGAGGGCCATACGGGTTCAAGTCCCGTCCCGGGTACGTTGTTTCGCAGCTGAGAGCTCATTCGTGCTGCTTTCTTGCCTAGGCTTCGACGTCGCCAAGTTGGCCAAGTACATCGATTTGTACATCGGATTTCGAAATCTGCTCGTTTTCACGAACCGAAAATCTCGTCGATTCGGTCGACCGCGTCTTGCACAAGAGGGTCAACTACGTGGGTGCAGAGTCGGTGCAATGCCGCCAGCCCCGTTCATTGCGCCCCATTGTCGATCCTTGATGCTCATCAGTACGATTGCTTGATGGCTTCTGCGAATCTGCCGGCGCGTTCGAAGGGGCTGCGCGGGTTCGCAGTTGGCGTTGTGGTTCTCGCCGTAGCTCTGGCGATCCTCCAACCGACGCATAACTGGATGGCGTTCGTCGGAACGGCGCAGAACGAGTGCCAAAACAGTGGAGGTGCTGGAGATGCTGGTCCTTTTGCGTACTCCGTTTGGCAGACGGCTCTTCCGCTATTCGCACTCGTTTGGTTAGGTGCTGTTCTTGTCGAGCAGGCAATCGTATTGACGGCCGGGGGCGCGCCACGTGTCGCGAAAGTTGGTCGCTCGGTGCTGGTAGCCGGCGTAACGTTGGCGTCAACTGCAGCAGTGTTCACGGTCGCCCTCTCCTGCAGTTGAGCGACAGAAGTCGCGCAACTGTGGCTCGCGCTCACGGCTGCGAACTGGCCGAAACCGGCGGCGCGATGGAGGCGACCTTCGCTCGATCTGAAATTTTCAAGCGTGTCAGTCACTCGCCGAAACGGGGCGTTTCCATGGAAAC
>JBGAQY010000020.1:0-56045 GCA_044220495.1 Acidimicrobiales bacterium | reverse complement strand
CAGCGCCACAAACGGCTTTGAGATTGGTGTCGAGCACGCTGTCCCACTGGTCTTCAGACATGCGCATCAACAATGTGTCTTGATTGATGCCGGCGTTGGCGACGAGAACTTCGACAGCGCCCCATTCGCCTTCGATTTGCGCAAACGTTGCTTCGACTTCGTCAGCCGACGTGACATCGCACTTGATCAACAGCGCGTTTGGTTCTTCGGCAAGCTCCTTCGGAGGAGACGAGCGATAGGTAACAGCAACACGATCGCCTTGCTTCAAGAATGCCTGCGCGCAAGCAAGACCAATGCCTCGATTGCCGCCAGTTACAAGTACAACCCTGTTCATTTATGCGCTCCGCTTGCTTTCACTTACTTGTCCCATTCCCAGATTTGCGTTGCCACGTCGTGCCGGAGGCACGCCAAGGAAGATGATGACGTGGGCGACATGTTCATCAACGGCCCCATCGCCAAATTTGCGTTGCCACGTCGTGCCGGAGGCACGCCAAGGAAGATGATGACTTGGGCGACATGTTCATCAACGGCCCCATCGCCAAATTTGCGTTGCCCACGTCATGCCGGCGCCGAATCCACAGAGCATTACGAGGTCGCCGTCGTTGACGCGTCCGGCGTCGGCTGCGTCTGACAGAGCTAGCGGAATGGACGCTGCGGACGTGTTGCCCGTTCGATCGAGAACTATCGCTGCTTTGTCGTGACTCATGCCGAGACGATCCATCACCGCATTGATGATGCGAAGGTTTGCTTGATGCGCAACGAAAAGCTTGATGTCTTCAGGCTTCACTCCAGCGCGCTCGCACGTTTTCGTGATCGACTCGACGCAGATCAAAACAGCCTGGCGGTATACCTCTTTGCCGACCATTTCGATCGTTCCGCCTGATGCGCAGCGCAAGATCTCATACGTGGATCCGTCAGAGCCAAGGTCGGTGGCAAGCAGCTGGTTGTTGCCGTCGGTTGCTTCGAGCACAACGGCACCAGCACCGTCGGCGAACAACACAGCGGTTGTGCGATCGCGTTGATCGGTAATTCGACTCAGTGTGTCGGCACCAATTACCAAGACCTTGCGCAAGCCGCCAAGGATCATTCCGTGCGCCGCGCTCATTGCATAAACAAAACCGGAACACGCAACGTTCATGTCGGCTGCTCCGCCGCGAATGCCGAGGTTGGCTTGGATCATCGCTGACGTCGGAGGCATCGTCGCATCGGGAGTCGAAGTCGCCAACAGCACGAGATCGATATCAGCACCGTCGACATTTGCTGATTTGAGTGCGGCGCGTCCGGCTTCGGTTGCGAGTTCGCCAGTTGTTCCGCCGATGCGTCGTTCGCGAATGCCGGTGCGTTCAGTGATCCACTCATCGCTGGTTTCGAGATAGTTGGCAAAGTCGTCGTTGGTTACAACCTTGTCTGGCAGACAGACGCCCCAACCGGTGATAGCCACACCGGTACTTGCTGAACTCATCGGCTTGACTTCCGCCGATCCTCAACTCTGAGCCATGCAATTGGCTGACCAACGGTGACGCGTTCGCCGGCGATGGCCAACGTGCCCATGAAGTGTCCGGCAAAGGGGGAGTGAATCTCGTTGTCGCCGACACGACCAACGAGTTCTCCAACGGCGATTTGTTGTCCTGTCATTTCAGCTCCGCTTTCTAGCGGAGAAAACAGACCTGTTGCGGTACTCACGATTAGGCGTTCATGAACCATCAGGTGTTCGCCTTCGTAAACCGAGCGTTCATTCGCGACCGCTTCGGCGCCGGCAAGGGCAACGACGAGTTGGTCAAGGTCGTCTGGCGTAGCAACGTTGATTGCGTTTGTCTCGGGCGTGATTCGTTTGGCGAGACCGGTGAGAACGTTGCCCGGACCAATCTCAATCAGTAACTCGGTGCCAAGGCTCACTAGCTCGTCAACGCTCTGACGCCAACGAACCGGACTACACAACTGCGCCGAGCAAAGGTCTGTCCACTCTTCGGGAGCTTCGTGCACGCGCGCGTCGACATTGGCCACAACGGGAACTTCAGGATGGCGGAACGTGGCTTCTTCAAGCGCCTTGCGAAGACGGTCGCGCGCAGCCGCCATGTAAGGGGTGTGGAAGGCGCCACCAACTGGAAGTTGCACGGCGCGCTTGGCCCCGATCTCTTTCGCAATCTCGCCAGCGCGTGCAAGCGCTTCTGATGATCCGGCAATTACGACTTGACCGGGAGCGTTGTAATTGGCGACCCATGCGTCGCCGTCTGCTCGTCGGCATGCGACATCTACCTGCTCGTCTTCGAGAGCCAACACTGCATACATAGTGCCGGGCTGGTCGAGGGCTGCCTGTTGCATACCTTCGCCGCGCTCGACCACCACATGACATCCCTCTTCGAACGAGAGTGCGCCGGCAGCGACGAGTGCGGTGTATTCGCCCAAGCTGTGTCCGGCGACGATGCTTGGCGAGACACCGAGGCGCTCGACCGCGTCGAGGATCACCAGACTCAAGACAAACGTGGCGAGCTGTGAGTTGCGTGTTTGTGTGAGTTCTTCGGCGTCGGCGTCGAGCAACAGATGTGCCACGTCACGTCCGGACGCGCGAGATGCTTCGGCGACAATCTCCCATGACGGGTGCTCTACCCAAGCTTTGCCCATGCCGGGGCGCTGGGAGCCCTGGCCTGGAAACGTGAATGCCAGCAAGGCTTTCCCTCCAACTTCCTACAGATCCACCAGGTCGGCCTGTCTTGATCAACTTCGACCCGCCCGGCCTGACGAAGGTTTCACCCTATTCGCTCTGGCGACATTGGCGGTGGCAAGCATCAACTATCGTCACAACTCGTCAAACGACGACTTCACCCAGCCCGGGTGGCGGAATGGCAGACGCGGTGGACTCAAAATCCACTGTCCGAAAGGGCGTGCGGGTTCGAATCCCGCCCCGGGCACAGTCGGCAGGATTCGAACCCGCAAGCGGGTTCACCCATTCTTTGGCGGCGCAGAGCGCCGCATCCGCCCCGGGCACGTCGGCGGGATTCGAACCCGCAAGCGGGTTCACCCAATTCTTGGCGGCGCAGAGCGCCGCATCCGCCCCGGGCACGTCGGCGGGATTCGAACCCGCAAGCGGGTTCACCCATTCTTTGGCGGCGCAGAGCGCCGCATCCGCCCCGGGCACGTCCTGCGAAGCGGGTCACCCCGCTTTCACCTACGCGAAATGACCAAATCGCGGCCAAAACGAGGCGGGTTTTGGGCTTTTCGCGTAGGTGAGTTGCGCAAGAGCGGCGGTGCGGACGAGGCGGACGTGTTCACGATGTCCCGCGACATCACGCATGCCGGTCGCCTAAGCGCCACTTCCGGATTTCTTTCACCCACCCAAGAAGCCCAAAACCGGGCCCGTTTAGGCCGAATTTTGGGCTTCTTGGGTGGGTGAAAGGTCAGCGCCGCTTGGTGAAGCAATCTGGAAGCCGGCTGACCTAAGGCGCAGCTTTGACGCTTGCGAGGATTTTGCTGCGGAGCGCTGGGTCGTTTCCGTAGAAAGTGAACTTGGCGTGTTCGTCGGGAATCAGAATTATGTAGGTCGGATAGCGGTAGGGAGACTCGCTTGGTCCGTCGGGCTCGGTAAGGACGAGTCGACCGGCGAATTGGCCTACCTTCATGCGTTTGCCGAGTGGGTCCTCGAAGTCGCTGGGCGTGATCGGCTGGACTTTGGCGCTCAACGTGTGTGGATCTCCGATGAGTTCATCGGTGCAGACCCAGGGACCGGGCCCAGACGGGGGACGGGTCTCCAACGAGATCATGCTGATGCCAGTGCCGGAGACACAGTTTTCGTAAAGCGCCGCATCGGCAAATACCACCCATGACGTCGGGACCTCGAACTCAAGATTTTTGAACCGCACGGTTTGTTGCGACGACGTTCCAAACACGGTGACGGTTTCCAAGAAGAGCACGGTGGCGGCAAATGCCATCCACTTCCGTTTTCTACTCACGCCGCTACCACTTTCATCGACCCGTGCATTGGGGTCACATCATTGAAGCGTGCCGGGGAAGGCTTGGGTAGAGGGGCAGCCAACTGGTTTACGAAAGTGACTTGAACTCGAAAAGTGGATTCAGCCGACAGAACCTCCAGGTCGCTCTAGAGTGAGGGTGAAATGCATCAGAATCGAGGATCCCGTTGACTGCCCGTGTCGTCGTAGCTGAAGACGAAGCAATTGTGCGCCTTGACCTGCGTGAAATCCTCGAAGAAGAGGGCTTTGACGTAATCGGCGAAACCGGTCGCGGCGATGAGGCTCTGCAACTCATCCGTGATCTCGAGCCTGACCTTGCCATTCTCGACATCAAGATGCCGGGCCTCGACGGTTTGTCGGTCGCCCGTCAGGTCGCCCCCGAACGCAAGACGGCAATCTTGGTTCTCACTGCATTCAGTCAGCGCAGCGCGATCGAAGAAGCGCGCAACGCCGGCGCCATGGCTTATCTAATCAAGCCATTCCAACGCAGCGAACTCGTTCCGGCAGTGCACGTTGCGCTCGCACGCTTTAGGGAAGATCAAGCGACGTCGGGCGGCGAAAACAACGAGGCCCAAGCCGAGGCACGTCGCAACACTGATCGCGCAAAGGCAGTGTTGATGGATCGCTACAGCATGAGCGAAGCCGAAGCGATCTCGTTCTTGTACAAAGACGACGAAGACGGAAGCGCTCGCGCGCAACAAGTCATCGAGGGCTCACTCAAACCCTAAGCGCAAAGCCTTACGCAGCGACGTAAAGAAGTTTTGCCAGTGCAGCGCTGATCTCGAGGCTTTCGCCGTTTACGGTCAGCACCATTGCTCCGTCGTTATCTTTCGACTTCACAACAGCACTCACGCCCGGCGTGAAACCGTGTTCGCCCAAGTACGTCAACGACGCAGTGTCAAACTCAACTTGCTCAGTAACGCGTTCGAGCAAAACCGTTTGACCAACGTCGGCGGCTGACAGTTGCGCAAGCTTGGGCGCTGCCGCACCTGACCCGGGGATTGGGTTGCCGTGCGGACACGTTGCTGGATTGCCGAGCAAAGCAATGAGGCGTTCTTCGACTTCATCGGAAATCACATGTTCCCAACGCGTTGCTTCGGAATGCGACTTGTGCCACTCCATACCAATGATGTCGGTAAGCAAACGTTCGGCGAGTCGGTGTTTGCGCACAACGCTCTCGGCGGCGCGCCGACCCTTGTTGGTGAGGGCAATGTGACGACCATCGATGTCGACATAACCCTCGTCGCGCAATCGGCGGATGGTCTCAGAAACAGAAGGTGCCGAGTGACCAAGACGCTCGGCCAAGCGGGCCTGAATTACAGGTATGCCCTCTTCGTCTAATTCGTGGACAGCCTCGAGGTATTCCTCGACTGGCGGGTGATATCCCTCAAGCACGCTGGTCAGTCTACTTGCTGTGGGGTTTTCGAGACGAGAGAGCGTGCCGTTTAGGATCACGCTCATGGCCAAGCTGATGCTGCTCGATGGCAACTCACTCGCGTACCGAGCGTTCTTTGCACTACCCACCGACATGTCGACTGCGTCGGGACAGGTAACCAACGCCGTTTTCGGATTTACCTCGATGTTGGTGAACCTGCTCAAAGACCACAAGCCCGACGCAATTGCCGTTGCATTTGACCGTCCTGAGCCGACCTTCAGACACGAGCTCGTCACTGATTACAAAGCCGGCCGCGCGGAAACTCCCGACATCTTGAAACAGCAGATGGGTCTTGTGCGTCAAGTTGTCGAAACACTGAAGATTCCGATGATTGAAAAAGTTGGTTTCGAGGCCGATGACATCATTGCCACTCTCGCAACCGAAGGACGCGACCGCGGCGATGACGTAATCGTCGTCACTGGTGATCGCGATGTGTATCAACTCGTCGAAGATCCGCATATCAAGGTCCTTTACAACCGACGCGGTGTGAGCGATTACGTGCTCTACGACGAGGCCGGCATCAAAGAGCGCACTGGCGTTACGCCAAAGCAATACATCGACTACGCAGCGTTGCGCGGCGATCCGTCAGACAACCTGCCGGGCATTCCAGGCGTTGGTGAAAAGACGGCGGCGAAACTCGTCAACCAATATGGCGATCTCGACGGCATCTTTGCTCATGCTGATGATCAAACGCCCAAGCTTCGTCAGAACCTCAAAGACAACGAAGCGCAGGCGCGCAGCAACGCGACTGCAACTCCGTTGATCAGAAACGTTCCGCTCGAGCTCGACATTGATGAGTTGGTCATGCGTCCTTACGACGTTGAAGAGACTCGTCAGCTGTTCAACTTTCTCGAGTTCCGCTCGCTGTGGGATCGCCTGGTTGAGGCAACGACAGCGCTTGTCAACGCAACTCCAGATGCCGACAACAACGCGTCACTTGAGGTTTCGGTGCGCGTACTCACGACACCCGACGCAGTTGACAAAGAGTTGCGGGCACTTGCCGACGGCACGGGACCAATTGCAATTTCGCCGCAATGGGCAGGCTTGCCTGGCCGCTCTGAACTCATCGGCGTTGCCTTTGCCGATACCAACAACGAAGCACTTTGGCTCGACGCCAAGCTCCTCGACGACGACACCATTGCCGAAAGTCTGCGTGGCCTATTCGGAGAGGGTGACAACGTTCGCTATTTCCACGCGCACCGCTCGAAAGAATTCATCCGCACGCTATGGACATACGGCGTCGACGCGAAAGCGCTCGGCTTAGACACTGCCGTTGCTGCATATCTCGTCGACCCGTCTGACTCGCAATACCTGTTGGCCGACCTCGCTAGTCGTTACGCGCAGATGGAACTGACTCCGCCCGGTGGGCCAGCACCGGGCCAGTTGGATCTCGACGGAACCGCAAGTGACCCGACCGAGGCAACCGCACGCGAGGCGGTTGCCATTGCCTATGTAGCCGAGGCACTGGCGGCCGCGATGGAAGCGCGGGGGCTCACAAAATTGTGGAACGAAATTGAACGTCCGCTCGTACGCGTGTTGGCGCGAATGGAAGACGTAGGAATCGCCGTCGACCAGTCTTACTTGCGTCAACTCACCGATCGCTTGACGTCTGAAGCCAAGCGCCTCGAAGGCGAGATTCAAGAGAGCGCTGGCGAACAGTTCAACGTCAACTCAACACTGCAGTTGCGCAAGATCTTGTTTGAAAAGCTCGGACTTGCTCCACAGAAGAAAACGAAAACTGGGTTCTCCACTGATGCGGCATCGCTCGAAAAGTTGGTTGGAGAGCATCCGATAATCGAGATCCTCTTGCGCTATCGCGAAGTCGAGAAGTTGCGCAGCACCTATGGCGAGAGTCTTTTGTCTGAGGTTGCTGGTGATGGCCGCATCCACGCAACGTTCCAACAAACCGTTGCACGCACAGGGCGTCTGTCGTCTGACCGTCCGAACCTGCACAACATTCCTATCCGCAGCGAAGAAGGCAAAGAGTTCCGCCGCGCTTTCGTTCCTAAAGAGGGTTGCGAGTTGCTTGTGGCTGACTACAACCAGATCGAGCTGCGCGTGATAGCTCACCTTGCTGAAGACCCTGGTTTGGTCGAGGCGTTTCGCGATGGCACCGACATTCACAACGTAACCGCTGCGCGCGTGTTTGACGTCGAGGGCAGTGAGGTGACCAACGCACAGCGCTCGAAAGCAAAGATGGTTTCCTATGGGCTTGCCTACGGCATGGAGTCTTACGGCCTTGCGCAGCGGCTCAACATTCCGGTGCCTGAAGCTACCGAAATCCTCGACGCGTACTTCAAGGCTTTTCCCAACGTACGTGCGTATATGGATCGCACTGTCGACGAAGCGCGCAAGAAGGGTTATACCGAAACACTGTTTGGTCGGCGTCGTTTGATTCCAGAACTTGCTTCGTCGAACTATCGCCTTCGACAGGCGGGCGAGCGTCAAGCCATGAACGCCGGCATTCAGGGTCTCGCCGCTGACATCTTCAAAGTGGCGTTGGTCAGGCTTGATGAGGCAATCGAGTCAGAAGGTCTTGCAAGTCGTATCGTGCTGCAGGTGCACGACGAAATCTTGTTGGAAGTTCCTTCGGGCGAACACGAGCGAGCCGAGCAGCTGACTGTCGACGCAATGCGCAACGCAACTGAGCTGAGCGTGCCGCTCGAAGTCAACCTTGCGTGGGGCGATACCTGGGCAGCGGCTAAGGGGTAGTTGGGGTGGACGAAACAGAAGGTCGAAAACGGCTTAGCGAACTGCGACACGACATTGACGATGTCGACGATCGCATCCTTGATGTGTTGGTCGAACGCTTTGAGATCACCCGGCAAGTCGGCATGGTTAAGCGTGATGCCGGCTTGAGTCCTGTCGACAACTCGCGTGAGCAAGAGCTCTATGAGCGCGTGCGAGCCAAGGCAACCGAGCGCGGAATCGACCCTGATGTTGTCGAAGCCCTTTACCGAACATTGATCGCCCACGTCGTGGTCGAGCACAAAGCCATCGCCGACAACCAACTCTGACTTCGCCATGAGCGTTCTCAACACGCGGACTCTCAACCGCACGCTTCTTGCTCGGCAAATGCTCTTGGAGCGAACCAACCAATGTCCGCTGGCCGTTATCGAGCATCTGGTTGGTTTGCAGGCGCAGGCGCCATTGCCGCCTTACGTTGCCTTGTGGTCTCGTATTGAGAACTTCGATCCCGAAGAACTTTCAACCCTGATGCTCGACCGCAAAGTCGTGCGCGCTGCGCTGATGCGTTCGACGATCCATATGGTGAGCGCTGACGATGCACTGACATTGCGTGCGCTCGTGCAGCCAATGATCGAGCGCGCCACCAAGAGTTCGCACGGCAAGGGTTACGACGGATTGAACATGAAAGAGTTGGGCGATGCGGCTCGTGCTGCGTTAAGGGAAAAGCCGCTGACACTCACTGAATTGGGCAAGGCGCTGGGCGAGCGCTGGCCCAAACACGTGCCAGCTGATTTGGCAATGGGTGCCCGTGCCGCGCGTTTGCTTGTGCAGCCCCCGCCTCGTGGATTGTGGGCCAATAGTGGTCGCGCAACACACGTTGATGGCGAGGTCTGGCTCAAGCGCAAGATCGTAAAGAAGCCCGACGCGAAAGGAACCGTGCTGCGCTACTTACGAGCGTATGGTCCTGCTTCGATCGCCGACATGCAGACCTGGTCAGGTCTCACGAAACTCAAAGAGGTTGTCGAGTCGATGCGGGATGAACTGCGCGTTTACAAGGATGGCGATGGTCGTGAATTGTTTGACGCACTCGACGGCGCCCTTACGGATGAACTTTCTAAGGCGCCCGTGCGTTTCCTTGGTGACTACGACAACCTCACGCTGTCGCACGCGAACCGATCGCGCATTGTCAGTGAAGCAACCCGGAAGATGATCGCCACGCGCAACGGGCAGGTTCCAGGCACTGTTCTCGTTGATGGATTCGTGCAGGGCATCTGGAAGGTAGAGCGCCCAACGAAATCACGGGCGACAATGGTGATTGCGCCGTTCCGCAAACTCACAAAGCCAGAAGCAAACGAGGTTGAACGCGAAGGCGCGCGTCTGCGCGATTGGCTTGCACCAACGGCTCAAGGTGATTTGCGACTAACAGAACCGCCCGAGTTGCTGCCCTAGATTCCAGGCGAAAGCGTGTCGGTGGCGACTGACGCCGAACCAGCATCGTCAAGCCGACTCAAGTCTCGAGCCGAACGACGAACACGCGCCTCTCGACTGTGCGCGTGGGTCGAAGCGGTCTTTGCTTCGCCCGTCGCTACCAGTTCGTCACGGTCGTGCTCGAACGTCAGCCCCGAATGCGTTGTAATCATCACTCGCGTCTGATCATCGATATCGACTACTGAGTGCACTGAATGAAACTTCTTGTCGACAAGCAATAGGGCACCGGTGTCAATCTGATCGGCATAGGCAAAGCCGGCGGGTGGCTGGTCTCGTTGCAGGTGTACGAGTTCGCGCTGGGCTGCTGTGTCTTTTAGACCGCGACTGGCGTCGAACACAGCGCGCAAGCGAACAACAGCGTCGGTGAGTGTTTCACCAAAAGGCGAGCGCCACTTCATCAGATAGGGAGCAAGATCGTCGGCAGCCCAAGGAATCTTTTGGCCAGATCGATCGCGAAGTTGATCTGCTACGAGATCAGCAAACGCGTTGGCTTCTTTCAATGACGCAAGAATTGCGAAGTTGTCGCGTTGTGATTCGAGCGTGAGTCCGTCAGCGACCGTGCACAACGCAAAGCCGGCCTGTTTTGGAGGACGCACGATGGCGAAACAGCCATTGGTGGAAATGTCGACAGCGCCCGAACGCGCAAGCGCACGCAGTGCTTCACGTTGTAGGGGGTGGGTGTCGTCGAGGCCCGGGTGATCACCGGTCTCGTAGTGAGCAAGTAACTCAGCGGTGTGCGCGAAGCGCGAACCAGGATTGGTTGGTCTGTACAGCCGTGCGTTGATTTGTCGAAAGCGCTCCTCTTGTTTTGTAAGCGGTGGTAGCTCGACGGCGACACCATCGAGCGCTTCGGCCAGATCGGGGTCGGTTAGGCGTAGTGCCGAAAATCCTGGTGCGTGCCATCCGGAGGCAACGCCGTGGATCTCAAGAAGTTCGAGGCGATTGGCGGCGGCGATTGCTTTGCGTCGCGAGGCAAGATGCTCGGGCTCGGCGAGTCCAAAGACGATGAGTCCGCTTGGTGCGCTCAGTACATACCAACGGTCTGCGAGTCTGCCGGAAACAAAGTTCCCATTCGGGCTGAGTGATGCCTCTTGAATGTGTTCCGCGTGATACTTCGCGTCATCTCGTGTGTCGCTCGTAGTTGCGTTCGCCCCTTGCTTCCACGCGTCGAGAACATCATCAAGGGTGATGAGAGGTGCCGTGGTGGTCGGTTCGATCTCCGCGGCCCCCAGTGCGTTGCTCATATGTGCCCTTTCCTGAGCTGGGCGCATACCTAATCAGGCCGACTGCGCCCAATCCAAAACGAGCTTGCGACATGAGAACGCAGGTGGCGGCAGGATCTATGCGCAGAGCGTTTATTTCTGTGACGCTGTGCAGATGAGTTCTAGGGGGGCCTCGGAACTACTAGCTGTCATCAACCAGACCGTCCAGCAGCGGGCGAGGGACGAAGGTCTGGTGCTCGACATCGAGTCAACGCCAGTCGGCACGTTGAGCTTGGTGGAGTTGTTGCGCGTCAGATACACGCTCGACACCGAGATCGACCATCAGGTCAAGCCTGTGAGCGACGACGAACTTGTCGAGATGGCGACGCGCGCCGGGCAAGCGATTGCTGTGCGGGCCGCTCGCGAAGCACCGCGCGCAGACATGCTTGGGATTGAGTCGAAAGTGAACGCGATGTTCTCGCTAGTGCGCCGTCCCACAGTGCAACAGCTGCGCGCCGCAGTGGAACCACTCGTTGCTCATCTGTCGGGCAGCGTTGCCGAATCTCAGCAGCAACACTCAATTGACGAAGAGGTGAGGTGGCGAACACTGCCGAGTCCACTTGATGAAGAAGTGCGTGGTGCGTTTGTGCACGCACAACGTCGCGTGTGGACGGACACTGTCGAACAAACGCAGTCGTTGGTCGAGAGTGTCGGCGACCTATTTACATCGCTTGCCCAGAGCACGCGTAGGCTCGATGCGCGCCTCATCAAGTCAGCGATCCTGGGCGCGGTGGCTGAGTGGCGAGACGTCAGACAGAACTCTCCCGTTAGTTCTGCAACCGACTTGGTGCGCAAGATTTCGAGTGAAGTGTCGAGGCGACTCACTACAAGCGTCGACGAAGTGATCGACCTTCGCAGTCAGGTGATCGAGGCCGTTGTTCACGAGCCATGGGTTGAGCAAGTCGATCGCTTGATCGTCGAACTCGGCGTTACTGGCTCGCGACCGGCGCTCCTCGAAGGCGTGCTGCGTTATCGCTACGCCGCTGACATCGACGACCCCGACCAACCATTCGGACAACCCTTCGAAGAGTTTGCGCTGACCGCTTCGGGCCGGCGCACGCTGTTTGGCCTTCCTGGAGTTCACATCTCGAGCGTCGACCGTTATCTCTCTCGTTCGGGCTTGTTACCGAGTCGGCCAAGTCGCGACGGCATCATTCCAGCTCAGCGCCCCGAGGGGCCTTCGCTGCAGTAACCCGCTGTCCGAATCGCGCTTTTCTTGTTGAAACACTTTCCGTCGTTGCCTCATCGACGGTCTGGTCCGAAGTACTCATGGACGAGAAAGTCCTGATCGTTGCTATAGTTCGGCACGAACTCTGTGTAAAAGCGCAGCCAGAGTTCACCAGTTCCTATCCCTCTACAGCTTTGCCCACCGTTGTCGCGCAAACGGTGAACCGCCCGAAAGAAGGCTCCTTCTAGATGTCCGACCAAACCACCACCACGTCGCCGACTGCACAAACCTCCGACGATGCAGCCCTCAGTTCTTCGGGTGGTCTAGAGCTGGGCGGGTACGTCCCGCGCCAAGTCACCGAAAACGACCTGGGTGACATGTCATTCGAAGATGCGATTGCCGGCACGCTCGTCGATTTCGAAGACGGCGACATTGTCACTGGCACCATCGTCAAAGTCGACAAAGACGAGGTTCTTCTCGACATTGGCTTCAAGTCAGAAGGTGTCATCCCTTCTCGCGAGCTCAGCATCCGCAACGACGTCGACCCGAGCGAAATCGTGTCGATGGGCGAAGTGGTTGAAGCCCTCGTTCTTCAGAAAGAAGACAAAGAAGGTCGTCTCGTTCTTTCGAAGAAGCGTGCGCAATACGAGCGTGCGTGGGGCGACATCGAGAAGATCCGCGACAACGACGGCATGGTTTCTGGTCCGGTCATCGAAGTCGTCAAGGGTGGTCTCATCATCGACATCGGTCTGCGCGGCTTCTTGCCCGCATCGCTCGTCGAGCTGCGCCGTGTGCGCGACCTCGCTCCTTATGTTGGTCGCAGCCTTGAGGCGAAAATCATTGAGCTCGACAAGAACCGCAACAACGTTGTGTTGTCCCGTCGTGCGTGGCTCGAAGAGACACAGAAAGAACAGCGCGAAGCGTTCCTCGACAACCTCAAGCCGGGCGAAGTGCGTTCGGGTGTCGTGTCGTCGGTCGTCAACTTCGGTGCGTTCGTCGACCTCGGTGGCATGGACGGTCTCATCCACGTTTCAGAACTTTCGTGGAAGCACGTTGACCACCCGTCGTCGGTTGTCACCGTCGGCGATGAAGTTACGGTCAAGGTCATTGATGTCGACCTCGACAAAGAGCGCATCAGCTTGTCGCTCAAGGCAACCCAGAGCGACCCATGGCAAGACTTCGCAACCAACCACAAAGTTGGCGAGCTCGTTTACGGACGAGTCACCAAGCTCGTTCCGTTTGGTTCGTTCATTCAGGTGGGCGAGGGCATCGAGGGTCTTGTTCACATCTCAGAGATGGCGGCACATCACGTCGAACTGCCCGAGCAGGTCGTCGTCCCCGGCGAAGAGCTCTGGGTCAAGATCATCGACATCGACCTACAGCGTCGTCGCATCAGCTTGTCGATCAAGCAAGCGGCTGAAGGTGGCGAGGTTGCTGCCGAGTATCGCGAGCACTTCGGTGAGCACGCTTACGACGAGTCGGGTAACTACATCGGCATCACGCCTGACCTCGGTGAGTTCACTCCCGAGACTGAGGCGCAGCAAGCATGGGCTGACTATGTGGCCGAATATGGCGCAGCAGCAGCCGTCGCTGAAACCCCAGCGGCCGGTGAGGGTGAAGCAACACCTGAAGAACCCACGCAGGCATAGCTAACAAACCTTGTCGACAATGGCGCACGTTCCCTCGGGGCGTGCGCCATTGTCGCGTAATGGCCGCTTTACTGGCCGTCGTCGCTGCTTCAACGGCCATTACGTTCCAATCGTGGTGGAAGGTCCCGGCCCGCCGGGCGGCGGGTAACGCAGCGATGGCGCGCTGGAGTTGTTCTAGGAGTCGTCGCGGTTGGCGACTAGGTGTACAGGGGCACCGTCGAGGCCGACTTCCCAACTTGTGGTGTCGGCAACCGAGCCAGCGCCGTAGTGAAGTTTGAGGCGCGTCCAGCATCCGTCGACTGACAAGTCGTTGCAGCTGTAGTCAGACGGAATGTTGACTTGGATGTTTACGATGCGTCCGTTGTAAGACGTGCTCGTGATGTTGTTGATGCCGCACGTTGACGATGCTGCCTGATAAGTCTTCGAGCCTGGTGGTGTGTACTTGCACGACTTGAAGTTGGTGAGTGCCTTCCCTTCGCTTGTCGCGTCGGGCGGGGGTAGGAGCGAGAGGTTGGCGCCTCCGTCGGCATCGCCGATGTCAAACAGTGTGAGCGTGAGCGTGTGACCTGCCGCCGCTGACTGAATGCGTGCGAGATAGAAGGTCACGTCACCGGTCTGTTCGTGGGCGTAGATGACAAGGCGACCTTGGCTAAACAACGAGATTTTCGCGGTCTGCGCAGTGTCGATGACGCTGCCGTTCATGATTGCGGCGCGCAGACCAAAACGGTTGAGACCAGAGCCGGCCACGGGCGTAGTCACACGCAACAGATAGTCACCAGGGGGCATGCTGTCGTTGATGGTCAAGCGACAAAGGCTTGTCCATTTACGGAAGGCCGCAGTGAATGCAGCGTTGTACGAACCCGATGATGGGTTGACGCGGCTAGCGATGGCGCCGTTGTAACCGGTGTAAGTCTTGCTCGAACACGAAGCCGTGTTGATGAGCGTTGATCCGCCTGTTGTAAGCGCAGGTGTGTAGAGGGCAAACGTTGTATTCGTCGGTGTTGATGTGTTGCCGATGAATTGGTCACCGGTGCAGTTTGGGTTCGCGTCGCCCTTTGCATAGAGCGTTGCGTTGACGTTGGTTGCGTTGTCGAGGTTGGTGCTGTCGCAGTGGTCACCAACGGCAGCGAAGATTGGATCGAATGCTTCGATTGCCAACACTCCACTTACGCCCGCGGGAACGCGCACGACATATACCTGACCGTCGCGTGCAAAGTCCGCGTTACCGTTCGGGATAGCCGGGCCCGTGCTGCAGTTGTCGACACCGCTTGTGCAACCGCCTGCGCTATAGCGGTCGCCGTTACCTTTATTGGTTGAGCCTCCGGCCATGTTGAGCCAGTAGTGGTTCTGCATGCCTTGACTCGACAGCTTCTCCCACTTGTCGCTTGCACTCGGTTCGACGCCCAAGACATTGCTCGGCGAACCCATTGGTACAAAAGCGCGGTATTCAGCAACGGCCTTGCGTTCGATGGTTACCTGATTGAGCCCGACAAGCGATGCGAAGTATGTCTTGACGGGCTCGTTCAGGCTTACGTTGAGCTCAGAAGGATGAAGTGAAGACTGGGTGATCTCGGGGTTCATGTAAAACGCCGAGTTGTCTTTCAGTGATTCTTCCGCCGTGGTCTTTGCACTTGGAAAGTCGTTGGGCAGATAGACGGATCCGGCGAGGGCAGCAGCGTCGGCTGCCTTTTGCATGCGGTCGGCGTGCAGATACCAGTTGCCAATATCAATGGCGAAGCCGGCTGCGGTCATCAGAACGGTCAGCATCAAAGTGCTGAACGCAAAGACGAATCCCGACTCTTCGGTGTGACAAGAACGGAACCGTTCGCGCAATTGCGCGAGACGACCGTTTGCTTCCGCAGTCGACAACATCTTGGGCGTGCATCGACACACGGCCGTTCAACCTTTAGGACTATTTTGAAAAATTCCTTGCGGAACTTTTGTGATGGATGCTAGGCGGCAGAACTTGCTGCTAGCACTGCATTTAGGCGCAGTCAGAGTCGACTGGCTCTAGACGCATGACCGTCTTCTCGCTGAGTTGAATGTTCTTGGCGAAGCCGCTGATCGCGTCGTGACTTAGTTGCAAACGAACGCCAACGCTGTCGGCGTTGCCAAGGCATGCAACCTGACTAGAGATTGCCCACGTGCCGCCGCCTGATTGGGCGAAGGTCGAACCGTTCCACACGTAACGCTGGCAGTCTGCTGCGCAGACCTTCTCGTTGCCGCCCGTCGGGTTGCCGTTGCTGTCTGCTTTGTAGATGAAGAGCGTGTCGCCGTTCTTGAAGCTGGCGGCCTGCGCACCTTTGGTTACTGCGGCCACGGTCGCGGTGTAGAAGTCGGTTTGTTTCGGTGCGGCTGACGCGGTGCGTGCACCGGCGCGAGTTGCCGACGAAAGCGTCAACGAGTCTTTGAAGATAAAGCCGTACTCGATGATGCCGAAGAGGATGATGCAGAGCGGCATGAAGATGATTGCGGCTTCGATAAGAGCCGCGCCGCGCTGGTCCTTACTGCGACCATAAAAGGTGCGTGAGGTTGTGAGTTTGCGCGTTTGAACCGACACCGTTGCCTTCCTCGCCTCGACGCCTCTGCGTCTGCGGTGATTGATCTAAGGCTCGTATCGGCAGCGGACCGTGAGAGTTGAAGGTCTGATTGCCTCTTAGCGTGATTTTTTCGGACGCCTTAGCCGCTCTGAGTAGGTCAAAGGACCTATTCGAAGTTTCTATGAAACTCCTACTCACCTTGAACCCTTCTTGAGCCGATGTAGAGGCGAACAGCGGAAAGGGCGACGGAACCTTTCGCTGAAGTCAGGCGTGCCGGCGGCACCGCAGATTCATTAGCGGGCGACGTCATTCCGAGCGACAGAAAAGGGTATCTACGTGAATTCTCGACGCACATTGATCATCGTGGCTGCGCTGATCCTTGCCGCCCTCGCATTTCTCGGCAACGTTCTCTATCTAAAGGGAGCGCAAGACCGAGCCAACAAGAACGCACAGACCGTTCAGGTGTCTGTTGTGAAGAAGGCCATTCCGAAGGGTCTCACCGGAGACCAGGCGCTTTCGCAGGAATACATCCGCGCTGGTGAGATTCCTCTCGAGTTCCGCCCCGGTTCGGCCATCACTGACCCGAACGACATCAAGAACAAGGTTGCCATCACTGACCTGTCGCCCGGTCAAGTGTTGGTTGACGGACAGTTCGTTAACCCCAACGTTGCTCAGGTGACGTTTGCTCAGCGTGTGCCGGCCGGTCAGGTTGCGCTCAGCGTTTCCGTCGACCAAGTGCACGGCGTTGCTGGACTCTTGGTTCCGGGTGACAAGGTCAACATTCTTGTTTCGACCACCGACCCCGCTGACGAGAAGAAGAAGGGTCTCACCGTGATGTACCAGAACGTCAACATTCTGGCCATCGGTGCAACCGCTGCTCCTCAAGTTGGTGACACTACGCAGACGAAGTCGTCGACCAGTGCTGCTGGTGACAGTGGTCTGATCACCTTTGCTGTGCCGCTCGACGCAGCCCAGCGCATTGCGCTTGCTGCAAGTGGCGCAGACAGCGGTTCATCGATCTACCTCACGCTCGTACCACCAGACAACACCGCAGCAGACAAGCCTGCACCGGTGACGGTACAGAACGTGTTCGACAACTTGCCCCTCACGCCATACCCCGCATCCTAAGTTTCCAGGAGAGATTGTGTTGAGTACTCGACCGGTACCGACTGCCACCTACACGGTGGCAGTCGTGGACGAAGATCCAAAGACGCGCACTCGTCTTGCTGTTCAGATGGGCGAACGGTCGCACGCTGGCGTCTTTGCGTCGCTTGAATCCATGTTGGAGAAGATTGGTTCTGCTCCAGCCGTGATTGTCATCGGACCATCATTCAGTACGTCTGACGGCATGATTCAGATCGCGAACATCCTTCGCGAACGCGCCAACACTGCAGCCGTGTTGGCCGTGAATGACCTGTCGACACAGATCATGCAATGGGCAATCCGTTCGGGTGTCAGCGATGTCATCCAGTTGCCTGGGGATGAAGATCAACTCTCAGAAGCAGTCGAGCGTGCGGCGACGCAGTTGGTGCTTACGGGCCCAGGAACGCCCGGCGGCGAAAGCACCGGCGGTGTTCCCGAAGATCGCGGTCGCGTAACAACAGTGTTCTCAACCAAGGGTGGAACCGGTAAGAGCGTTGTTGCTTGCAACCTTGCTGTTCTGCTGGCTCGCCAAAGTGACAAGCCAGTTGTGCTTCTCGATGGCGACCTTCAGTTCGGTGATGTCGCAGTGATGATGAAGCTCACACCGCGTCACACGATTGTTGACGCAGTAGCGAACATCGACCGTCTTGATGTTGCACTGCTCAAGAGCTTGCTCGTGCGCCACGACCGCAGTGGTGTCCTCGTTCTGCCAAGCCCGCTTGAGCCTGGCTTTGCCGACCAAGTTTCTGGTGCAGACATGGCCAAGATCATCGACATGCTGGCGAGCTTCGCCGGACACGTCGTCATCGACACGCCGTCGCACTTCAACGAAGTCAACCTCGCCGTTCTCGAACACAGTGATGACATCATCCTCGTTGCCAACATGGACATCCCAGCAATCAAGAACGTGAAGATCGGTCTTCAAGTTCTTCGTCTGCTCGACATGCCGGTAACGCGCGTGAAGTTGTTGCTCAATCGAGCCAACGCCAAGGTCAAGCTCGACATTGGTGAAGTCGAGAAAACTCTTCAGCTCAAAGCCGATGTTCTGCTTCCGAGCGACATTCTCATTCCGCAATCAGTGAACAAGGGAAGCCCAGCCGTCCTCGAAGCGCCTAAGTCAGCTGTGACTAAGGCAATTCAAGAGCTGGCCGATCTTGTCATCAACGCTGCAGTCAAGCAGTAAGTCACAGGAGGCGTAAGTGTCACTGTATAAGCGTCTGCATGAAGCGCAGGCAGCCCAAAACGGAACAACCCCAGCAACCAACGGTGCTGCGGGTGGCCACGGCTCATCTAATGGTGGTCCGAGTGTTCCTGGCGCGCCCAAGTCTCCAGCGTCAGTCATTGCCGAGCGCGCACAACGCGACCCAATTCTCGACAGTCTGCGCCAAAAGATTCACCACCACGTCATCGAAGAGATTGGCCCGCTGCTCTTTGACCAGCGTTTGTCAGAAACAGAACTTCGTCGCCGCGTGGAAGATGAGTTGCAGGCGGCGCTCAACAAAGAGCGCGCTCCGCTTTCGAGTGCCGACAAGCAATCGCTCATCAAAGACGTCATCGATGACATTTTGGGCTACGGCCCGATCGACCCGTTCTTGCGTGACGACGACGTTAGTGAAGTCATGGTCAACGGCCCTGACCGCATCTACGTCGAGCGCAAGGGAAAGCTGACGCTGAGCGATTCGACGTTCTACGACGAGTCACACTTGCGTCGCATCATCGACAAGATCGTCAGCCAGGTTGGTCGTCGTATTGACGAGTCATCGCCAATGGTTGACGCTCGTCTTCTCGACGGTTCACGTGTCAACGCTGTTATTCACCCGCTTGCCATCGGTGGACCGTTCCTCACCATTCGTAAGTTCTCAGCCGACCCGCTGACAGTTGACGACTTGATCAGCTTCGGTAGCTTCAGCCCCAAGGTTGCCAAGCTGCTCGAAGCAATTGTTCTGGGTCGTGCCAACGTCATCGTTTCGGGTGGTACTGGTACTGGTAAGACCACTCTTCTCAACGTGCTGTCGTCGTTCATTCCTGATGACGAGCGCATCGTTACCGTTGAAGACGCAAAAGAACTTCAGCTGAAGCAAGATCACGTGCTTTCCCTTGAAACACGGCCGCCCAATGTTGAAGGTAAGGGTGCTGTCACGATTCGTGACCTCGTGCGCAACACGTTGCGTATGCGTCCTGACCGCATTGTGGTTGGTGAGTGTCGTGCGGGAGAAGCCCTCGACATGCTTCAGGCAATGAACACTGGTCACGATGGTTCGTTGACTACGGTTCACGCAAACTCACCACGTGACTCGCTCGCTCGTCTCGAGACGCTGACACTGATGGCTGGTTACGACCTGCCTGTGCGAGCCATTCGTGAGCAGATTGCATCAGCAGTTGACGTCATTGTTCAGTTGACTCGTCTGCGTGACGGTAGTCGTCGTGTTACGCACCTCACTGAGGTTCAAGGCATGGAAGGCGAGACAATCGTTCTCCAAGACTTGTTCCTCTTTGACTACGGAATGGGTGTCGATGCACACGGCAAGTTCCAGGGTCACTTGAAGTCGATTGGTATTCGGCCGAAGTTCACTGAGCGTCTGGCTGACTACGGCATCAAGGTTCCCAACGACGTGTTCGATCCCGAACCATTCGCAAAGCGTCAATCAACGTTCTAAGTGAAACCGTTTCTCGGTAGCGGAAAGGCTCCAATGAAGTCCCTTCGTGTTGTGTTAGCGACATCGGTAGCCGCCCTCGTCTCGATGACGTGGGGTGTGGTTCCCGCGCACGCCGACGAAACGATGGCCATTCGCAAGGTCGACACTAGCGACTACCCGAACGTGTCACTCACGGTCTTCCCGCCATCGGCGGCAGGCCCCAGTGACAAAGTTGCACTGAGCGAAAACGGACGCGCCATTACCAACGCATCGGTCAAGAAGTTCGCCGACGCGAACGTGCCAGTTGGTATTGCGATTCTGATTGACAGCACCGAAGCATCGAAAGATGGCGACGCGCTGACAAAACAAAAGGCCGCTGCTGTCGAGATGATTCGCGCCAAGCAGCCAAACGAGAAGTTCGCGGTCGTTGCTTACAACACGAGCGCACGACCGATCGTCAACTTCACCGACAACGCACAAATCTTGATCGACGGCATCAACGCGCTTCAACCATCTGGCGACTCGGCGTTGTGGGATGGCGTAAACCTCGCCTCTGCGTTGTTTGCCAACGAGCCTGGCTTGCAGGCGAACGTCGTTGTCATGAACACCGGCGTCAACAAGGTGTCGACGGCAAGTCTTACGACTGTTCGTTCGACGCTGCGTTCGTCAAAGGCAGTGCTGTTCCCGGTAATCCTGCAACAGCGTCAAGAGACGAGTGGCGACGGCCTCAAGTCACTTGCGGCTGAGACTGGTGGTCGTGTGTTTGAAACCACCGACCCATCAACAGCCACGCAAGTGTTGACAGGTCTTGGTTCTGACCTACAAGACCAAGTGCTCGTTTCGTACCGTTCGCCCGGCGCCAAGGCTCTCAACATCGAGGTCGGCCTCGGGGGAGCGAAGGCAACAGCACACACGAGCCCCGGCACCGTTTCTGAAGGTTCACAAGTGGCACCTGTCGTCGTTGCGCCGAGCAAAGCACCAAGCTGGTTCTCGGGTCTCGTCGGCATCTTGCTGGTGGCTCTCGGAACTCTCGTTGGTGTTGCGTTGCTCGTCTACGGGGTCATCGAGATCGTTGGCAAAGAGCGAAACAACTTGGTTTCAGCCCTTCGTCCGTACTCTGACGAAGAGCCCGAAGAGCGTGATCTGTCGAAGCTCGCTGACACAGAAATCATCCGCAAAGCAGTTGCTGAGACGGCACGCATTGCGCAAGAGCGCGGTCTGTTGCAGATCGTGCAACAACGTCTTGAGCAGGCTGATCTTCCGCTGAAGCCAGCCGAAGCAATCTTCTTCACAGCTGTTGCTGCGATCGTTGCCATGATCGCCGGCCTTGCGTTGTTCGGCATCTTGGGTCTCGCCCTTGCTGGTCTGATCTTTGCGTACATGCCGATCGCGATCACTTCGTTCAAGGCAAAGCGTCGCAAGAAGAAGTTCACGAGTCAGTTGCCCGACACACTGCAGTTGTTGGCTGGTTCACTGCGCGCTGGTTACTCACTGGTGCAGGGTATGGACGCCGTTGCCAAGCAATGTGAAGCACCAATGGGCACTGAGCTTTCTCGTGCGATGGCTGAGGCTCGCCTTGGTCGTCCTGTTGAAGACGCACTGCAAGACATCTCAGACCGCATGGGTTCGGACGACTTCGAGTGGGCCGTCATGGCAATCAAGATTCAGCGTGAGGTCGGTGGAAACCTGGCCGAGCTCTTGATGACCGTGTCGGAAACGATGGTTGAGCGTGAGCGACTTCGTCGTGAAGTCAAGGCGCTCACCGCTGAAGGTCGCATCTCGGCAATCGTTCTCGTCAGCTTGCCGCCGAGCATTGGCTTGCTGATCACAGTCATGAACCGCACTTACATGCAACCGCTGATCGGCAGCACGATTGGTCAGCTCGCGCTCGTAGTCGCTGGCGTCATGATGGGCGTTGGCTATTGGATGATGAACAAACTGATTCAGATCGAGGCCTGATAACAATGCTGATTCCACTTCTCATCGGTGGCGCCGTATTCGGCGCAGTGGCCCTCTTGTTGGCTTACGCCTTCATGACGGCTGAGTCGAAGATGACCGGCAAGTCGTCACTCTCGACGATCAGTTCATACACATGGCAGAAAGACGAGCTCGTAGCGACCGAGGCATCGTTCGCGAGCCGTGTCATCACGCCGCTCAACGGCAAGCTGTTGGAACTTGGCAAGCGCTTCACGCCGATCGGTTACGTCGACAAGTGCCGTCACAAGTTGCAAATGGCGGGCTTCCGAGGTCCTGAATACCTTGACAAGTTCCTCGCCAAGCGTGCTCTTACAATCGCACTCATCCCGGTCGTCGGCATTCTGCTGTTCGGAGTCGTTCCAATGGACGGCAAGATGAAGATGTACTCGTTCGGTTTGCTTGCACTAGTTCTGGCCATTGGTCCCGACGCAACACTCAACAAGCAAGCAGGTGCTCGTCAGAAGCAGATCCGTCGTGCACTGCCCGACATCTTGGACCTGCTGACCATTAGCGTCGAAGCCGGTCTTGGTTTCGAGCAAGCTGTTGACCGCATCACCGAGTCGGTGCCTGGCCCGCTCTCAGATGAGTTCAACCGCATGATCGGTGAAATGCGCGCTGGTTCGGGTCGTGCCGAAGCTCTCATGGCTCTCGAGACTCGCACCGGTGTTGAAGAGGTCAAGTCGTTCGTGCTTTCGATGGTGCAGGCCGACCAGTTCGGTGTCTCGATCGGACGCGTGCTTCGTGCCCAAGCCGACGAGATGCGCATCAAGCGCCGTCAGCTCGCTCAAGAGGCTGCCCAGAAGGCTCCTGTGAAGATGCTGCTGCCTATGACGTTCTTCATCTTCCCGGCGCTCTTCGTTGTGGTTCTCGGCCCCGCCGTCCTCAACATCATGGCGAACTTCAAGTAATTCGCTTAGCTCGCTAAAACCCGCGTAGTCAGCACCCTAAGTCGCGTACTGCGCGACTGAGGGTGCTGACTAGTGGGGGTGGGTGTGGGCAGATCGACCCGCCGGAGGGCCAGCTCACCTAACCTTCGGTTGCGATATGGGGGAGCGGACGCGCAGGGTCACACTCGAACACGTCGTAATCGCGGCCATTGTCGCTATTGGGGTCGGTGCGACCGCAGGCGGAGTGAGCGACAACTCGATGTTGCTGCACTTGCGCACCGGCATCGACATCTTTGACTCGCACTCAATCCCTCGTCACGATCCTTACTCGTACACCGCTGGTGGTCAGCCTTGGGTTGTGCAGAGTTGGTTTGCTGAGTGGACGTATGGCGCGCTCCATGCGCTTGGTGGATTGCGCCTCGTCATTCTCGAACAGATGCTGTTGTCGGGCCTCATTGCCTTTGTGATCGTGACGTTGGCGCGTGCTGGAACCATGGTCAGAACAACGGTTGCCGTTGCGTCGCCGATCGCGATTGCGGTCATTGGATTTGCGCAGCGTCCGCTCTTGTTCGCTCTGCTCTGTTTTGCGCTTGTCGTGTTGATCGTGACAAAGGGTTACTCGCGTTGGTTGCTGATCCCCATCGGTTGGGTGTGGGTCAACTCTCACGGCTCATTTCCGGTCGGCCTTGGATGGCTCGTGCTCACGACCCTCGGCGGATTGATCGACACGCGTCGCATCGACCGTCGGCTTGTTGGTTACCTGGGTGCATTGCTGGCCGGCGTGATTGTCGGTGCGCTCAACCCGCTTGGACCCAAGCTCTTGATCTTTTGGACTCGCGCCTTTGGCGACCGCTCAGACGTCTTTGGAAGCATCATCGAGTGGTCGTCTCCCGATTTTCGGTCGGGCACTGGGCCCGTCGTGCTCGTTGCGATTGTGTTGGCCGTTGCGCTGTGTATTCGTCAGCGTCCGCCGTGGCGTTACGGGCTGCCCGTTCTCGTCTTGCTCGGTGCGTCGCTGTACTCAGCTCGCTACTTGGGCGTGTTTGCCATTTCGCTGTGTCCGGCTTTGGCGGAGGCCCTTGTGCGTCGAGAGTCGAGCACCTCGACAACCAGCAAAGCCGACGATTCACAGCGGGTCGCTGTTATTGCCATGGCGCTCGTGTTGCTCGTTGTGGTCGCCATGGTTGGACGGACGTACACCAGCAAACCAACGTCGCTCAAGGAGTATCCAGTTGCCGCCGTTGCGTGGATGAAAGAGCAGGGCCTGTTGTCTGCTGAGCATCGCGTTGCTCAGCAAGACTTTGTTGGCTGCTACCTCATTTACGAAAGCGGGGGAGCGACAAAGGTGTTCATCGACGACCGTTTCGACATGTATCCCGCGTCAGTGTCAAACGACTACTTGGGCGTGAGTCGCGGCACCAAGAATGTCGCGTCAATCCTCAATCAATACCGAGTCGACGTGGTTCTGTGGCATGAGAACACTCCGCCGGCACAGATCCTTGCGCTCGATCGTGAGTGGACACCGGCCTGGCGAGACGACAAATGGGTCGTCTTTACGCGCACGCTCGGCTGAGCGCCGCGCTAACCAACTACTTGCAACTACTTACTTGACGATTGCACTGCCGATGCTGTTCATCGGTTTGGACGGTTGTTGTCCCAAGAACGTCACTGCAACCACACACGCCATTGCAATCAATGCGGTCAAGAGTGCGTACTCGACCAAGCTGGCGCCCCGTTCGGTTCTCTTGTGCAACGTCCGCTCCTTGTTTCTAAAACTCGTGTCTGCAGAACTCATGCTCTTACGCGACAAAACGCCACGCCGGAAAATCCGACGTGGCGTTCTTGTCAACAGAACTACTTGGCGATGCTGTCGCCGACGTTCTTGAGCTTCGAGCTAGCAGCGCCACCGAGGAAGCTAACGGCACCGATGCAAACAACGGCGATGAGAGCGACCAAGAGTGCGTACTCGACGAGGCTTGCGCCACGCTCGCTCTTGACGTGTGCCCGGATGAAGGGGGCGGCGAAACGGTTGATGAAAGTTACGAGATCCACGGTGTGGTTCCTCCTTGAATGTGCCCCCGTGTGGGGTTACATGTCCTATCGGTGGCACCTACCGGGCTCTATATAGGTCTTTAGGCCCAACTTTGAGAAATCGGCCTTTTCTGAGACAAAAGGCCAGCTCAAAGGCCCTTAGGGTTCGTTGTCATGAAGGCTGATTAAACCCAGGCGGGCGGCCCGAAGCACCGCTTGGGTGCGATCGTGGGCCTCGAGCTTGGAGTAAATCGACGCCAGATGGTTCTTCACGGTCTTCACGCTGACGTACAAAGTGCGGGCTGCGTCGACCGTGCTCTTCCCATCGGCGATGAGCTGGAGGACTTCAGCCTCTCGCTGCGTAATTAGGCGGGGCTGGTCGGGCGGAGGGGGTGCGGGCGCCGTAATCAACGACGGCGGAAAGGTCTGTTCGTCGTTGAGCGTGCGATCGATGGCGGCCATGATCTCAGCCGTGGTGCAGTCTTTGACCAAATAGCCGTGGGCGCCGGCCTCTTTGGCGCTCGTCGCCATCGCCGGATCGGCGTGCATTGTGAGCATTAATACGCGCACGGCGGGCACCTTTTCACGCAGGCGTCGGGTTGCTTCGATGCCGTCGAGGACGGGCATGGTTACGTCCATGAGCACGATGTCGGGGGTGAGCCGTTCGGCGAGCTCCATTGCTTCACGACCGTCGTTCGCCTCAGCGACGACGTCGTAGCCCTGCGTAGTGAGCGACCGGCGCAGCCCCTCGCGAAGCATCACGTGGTCGTCGGCCACGACGATACGAACTGCCTTTGGCTCAGCCATTTGTCTCCTGGACGTCAAGATTGGTCGTAGCCCGCTGCGGGAATCCACGCCGAGTATTGATGGTCAGGCGAACCGTAGTACCTGCACGATCGCCGCTGGTTATTTCAAGCAGGCCGCCGATGGAGTCGGCACGTTCACGCATGCCTGTGATGCCATAGGCGGGACGCCCCGGCGACGCAGCATCGCTCGTTGTCTTGAGCCCTACGCCGTCGTCGTGCACGGTCAGCACGGCTACACCGTCGTGTGTTGTCCAGTCGACCTGAATGTTGGTCGCGTTCGCGTGGCGCTCGACGTTCACGATCGCCTCTTGGGCAATTCGCCAAGTCTCGCTTTCGAGAGCGATCGGCAGGCGCGTTATTGCCTGGTGCGTGAACTCAGTGTGAATAGATGAACGAGTGCCCACGCGTGTCAGAAACTCAGTGATCGTTGCAACGATGTCTTGTTCGCTCGACACGTCGGTGCGTAGGTCATAAAGCGTCTCGCGTAGTTCGCGCACGATCGATCGCGCATCGTTGCGCAGATGATCGAGATCATCCTCGAGGTCGGTTCCCTTTGCTTGGCCAGACAGGCGGTCAAGTTCGAAAGCAACGTAGGCAACGCCTTGTCCGACGCGATCATGAAGGTCGCGCGCAATGCGCGTGCGTTCTTGAGCAGCGCCGCGTGCCCGCAGTCGATCGAACCAACGCGCGTTGTCGACGGTGAGCGCCATGGGCTCAGCAAGATCGCGCAAGAGTTCGATCTCCAAATCGCCAAACCGATGTGGCTCGAAAGACTCGACGGCGAGTAGTCCGACCTGGCGAAGGCCGGTCCACAGCGGAACATAAAGGGCTGACTGTGCAGTGGGGGCCAGACCGTAGAGCTCAGCACCTAGATCGGTAACCAACTGCGGCGTGACCGAGCTGGCTGCTTCGCGAACTACAGGTGGAAGTTCCATCTCGGTGTAACCATCGGGTAGGCGCACCCCTTCGGCGAGGGCGACTGTCCAATGTCCTGTTGACGGATCGAGCAATAGCAGCGCGCTGACATCAGGATCGATTGCTTCGCGCACACGAGCGAGCGCGCCCTCAACGGTGTCTTGGAAGTCGAACGACACCGGCAAGTCATGCGACAACCGGTTGAGGCTTACGAGCAGAGAGTTCGCCTCGTTGAGCCGCCATAGTTGTCCAAGATTGAGCGCGCGCATTTCCTCGGCGCGACTGAGGAGGCGTCGTCCGTAACTTGCAACTGCGGCCATCAACAACAACTCGCCTGTCCACGCGACGATTGGTCTGATCTCGTTTGAACTCGGAGTAAACGACGCAGCGAGCGCTACGCCGCCGGCTGCGGCGATCGCAACGCGGAATGCGTGCCAGTAGCCGCGCGCGAAACCAGCAGCGATAACAGGGGTGAAGAGCGAGAAGATGTAAGGCGATTCCCAGCAGTCGGTTGTAGTGACAACCGCCAACGCAATGCCGAGTTCGATGAGAATCGAAACGAGACTCTTCCAGTCACGCCGGCGATATTCGACGGGTCGAAAAGTTCGAAATAGTGCGTAGGTGAGCAATGCGACACCGACGACCAAGTCGAAGGGGTCGAGGCGCAGCGCTGCTGCCCATAGCAAGCCGAGAGTCGCCGTACCCCAACGGATGGCCGTGACGAGGGCAATGGCGCTGTCTGATGCACCGGGCAGATCACCTGGCTGTGAGGCGTTTTGGGGTCTGTCGCTATAAGTAGACGCGGCGGTCTCCTCGATCGTGCTCGTTTCGATGCCCCGCGCCTGCATTGCTTCTAATGCTACGGTCCGCCAAGCCTTCTCGTCGGGATTGGGGTTGGTTCGAGTGTTCCTCGTGGGTCTCACCGGTGGCGTGGGTTCAGGCAAATCGACTGTGGCCGACGCGTTGGCGAGCCGCGGAGCAGTTGTCATCGACGCTGATGCGGTAGCGCGTGATCTGCTGCAGCCCGGCACGATTGCTCATGCGGCCGTTTCTGCACGATTTGGGCGCGAATTCATCCGTTCTGACGGCAGCGTCGACCGTCGAGCACTGGGGCGTTTGGTGTTTTCGGATGAAGATTCGCTTGCTGATCTCAACAGCATCATGCATCCGCTTGTGCGCGATGTGATTCAACAGCAGGTGAATGCCGAGCGAAAGACCGAGCACATCGTTGTTTTGATGGTGCCGCTGCTCGTCGAATCAGGCCATTACGAGACCGACGTGGTCGTGGTTGTCGACTGCGAGGAAGAGGTGGCGATTCAGCGCGCTGTTGAGTCGCGTGGGTGGACGGCGAAAGACACTCGCAAGCGAATTGCCGCACAGGCAACACGCGAAGAGCGTCGAGCGGCGGCTGATTTTGTAATCGACAACTCAGGTTCGCGCGAAGAACTTGCCAAGCAAGTTGATGCCGCTTGGCATTGGATTCTCGATCAACAGAATTAAGACGCCCCGTTGATAGCGATCATGTTGTGCGGTGTGGGCGCGTAAGGGCAAGCATCGAACTTGTGCGGCGCGGCAACTACGCTTTCGCTGTGCCGGATTTTGAACTCGTCAGTGACTACAAACCCGCAGGTGACCAGCCCAAGGCCATTGCTGCGCTTTCTGAGGGCATCGAACGAGGCGACCGTTTTCAGACGCTATTGGGCATCACGGGTTCGGGTAAGAGCGCCACGATTGCTTGGACGATCGAGAAAACCCAGCGTCCGACGCTCGTGCTGGCGCCCAACAAGTCGCTTGCCGCTCAGCTTGCAAACGAGTTTCGCGAGTTCTTTCCCAAGAACCGAGTCGAGTACTTCGTCAGCTACTACGACTACTACCAACCTGAGGCTTATATCGCTTCGAGCGATACGTATATAGAAAAAGACAGTTCGATCAACGATGAAGTCGAGCGGCTGCGACACTCGGCAACCGCTGCATTGTTGGCGAGGCGCGACGTGATTGTGTGCGCGTCGGTGTCGTGTATCTACGGTCTTGGTTCGCCGGAAGAATACGAGGGCCAAATTCTTCGCATCGTCAACGGCTCCCGTCACGATCAGCGATTCATCCTCAAAAAGCTGGTTGACATTCAGTACACGCGCAACGACGCCAACCTGGTTCGAGGCACATTTCGCGTTAGGGGCGACACCATCGAGGTGCACCCCGCCTACGACGAGTTTCCCGTGCGCATCGAATTGTTCGGTGACGACGTCGAGCGCATGACACGCGTCGACTTGCTGACGGGCGAGGTCATCGAAGAGATACACGACCTGACAATTTTTCCGGCAACGCACTACGTAACCACTGACCAGCGTATGAAGAGCGCTATCGGGGGCATCGAGGTCGAGCTTCAAGAGCGGCTTGCCTACTTTGAGAAAGAGGGCAAGTTGCTCGAGGCGCAGCGGCTGCGTATGCGTACGCAATACGACCTCGAGATGATGGCCGAGGTTGGCTTTTGCAACGGCATCGAGAATTACAGCCGTCATCTCGATGGTCGGGCCGCCAACGAAGCTCCCTACACGTTGATTGATTACTTTCCCAAAGACTTTTTGCTCGTCGTTGACGAAAGTCACGTGACGATTCCGCAGTTGCATGGCCAATACGCCGGTGACCGAAGCCGCAAAGAAGTGTTGGTAGACCATGGGTTTCGTTTGCCGTCGGCGATGGACAATCGTCCGCTCAGATTCGACGAAGTCATCGAGCGCGTCAATCAAGCCGTCTTCTTGTCGGCGACGCCATCGAGATACGAGATCGAGCAGTCTGCGCAGATTGTCGAACAGATCGTGCGTCCGACTGGCCTTGTCGATCCCGAAGTAACGGTGAAGCCCACCAAAGGTCAAATTGACGATCTCATCGCGAAGATCAGAGAGCGCACCGACGATGGCGACCGAGTCTTGGTGACGACGCTCACCAAGAAGATGGCTGAAGACCTGACTGAGTACCTGCTCGAGCAAGGCGTTCGCTGTCGATACATGCACAGCAACATCGACACAATCGAGCGCATCGAGACCTTGCGCGATCTTCGTCTTGGTGAGTTCGACGTGCTGGTTGGTATCAACTTGTTGCGAGAAGGTCTAGATCTTCCTGAGGTTTCACTCGTTGCAATTCTCGATGCCGACAAAGAGGGCTTCTTGCGTAGTGAAACGTCGCTGATCCAGACAATGGGTCGTGCCGCGCGAAACGTCAACGGTCAGGTCATCATGTATGCCGACACTATGACCGACTCGATGCGAACGGCGATCTCTGAGACACAACGGCGTCGAGCCGTTCAGCAAGAATACAATCGCGAGCACGGCATCGACCCAGCAACAGTGAGTCGTCCTGTCACTGACATTCTTGCGCAGCTACGTGGAGATCAACGTAAGGGCGTTCCCATCCCCGGGTCTGAGAAGCGCAGTCGGCGTCGCGACGTGAGTGCCCACGCCGAGCTACCTCAAAACGAATTGGCGCGTCTCATCATCACGCTCGAAGCCGAGATGGCCGAGGCGGCTGCCGAACTGCGTTTTGAATACGCCGGCAAGTTGCGCGACGAGATTCAAGACCTCAAGCGCGAACTCAGAGAAGTCGGTTGAATCCGCTCGAGCAGTGGGACAACAAGCGCATACTCATCTACGAGATCGGCATTCGCATCGTTTGCGTCGGCGTCGTAATCGTTTTGCTCAATCACGTCTTCTTTGCTGACGTCAACGGATATTTGATCCGAGCACGGCACATCAGTGTTGACTATCTGCCGTATCGCGACTTCTTGTGGGAGTACCCACCGGTAGCGACACTTCCGCTGTTGTTGATCCCAATCACAGGTCGCACGCTGTCGGGGTTCTTCCCGTTGTTCGTCGCCATCAGCGCAGGCATGGAATACGCGGCGCTGCGCATGATCCGCAAACAACAACCCGAGCACGCATGGTCGATAACAAAGTTCTGGATGTTGGCTGTATTTCCTGTGGCGATGGTCGCGTGGTTCCGACTCGACATGATCCCCATGTTCTGTGCAACCATCGCAATGTTGGCGATGATTCGCGGACGCACTTCAGCGGCGGCGGTCGTCGTTGGGTTCGGTGCAAAGCTTTGGCCCATCGTGTTTGTTGGCCCGATGGTGTTGCGGCGGCAATGGAAGTCTGCCGCTATCTCTGTTGTGGGCAGTCTTGCAATCGTCGGCGCATGGCACTGGTACTCGCCGGCGGGGTTCGATCAGTTCATGGAGTTCAGGCGAGGGAGCGGGTTTCAAGTCGAAAGCATTCCTGGCAGTTTGTTGTTGCTCGGCGGACGATTTCCTGACTTCTTGTTTGGCGCGTTGGTTGTAAGTGACGACGGCTGGGAGTGGGTGCAGACACTGCTCAATGTCTTGCTATTCGTCGTGCCGGGTTCGCTATTCGTCGCGGCCTGGTTGCGTCGAGATCGAGTCGACGTGGTGGCCCTTTCAGGAGCGTTCGTCTTAGGTCTCATCCTCACGACGCGTTTGCTGTCGCCACAGTTCCTGATTTGGGTGGCGCCATTCGTAGCGTGGCTATGGCCTCGCTATCGGAGCGTTGGCTATACGTACGGCGTGGCTGCATGGTTCACGTGGCTGGTGATCGAGAACTATCAGACGTATCTACTGGGCAACAAGTTCCTCCAATTCGTCGGCGTGTTGCGTAATGTCGCTTTACTCGCACTGTTTGTTTTGCTTGTGAGAGCTGCGCTCTTTCCGAAGAGCGAACACGCAAGAGTTGAGTCGGTCGAGTCGGGTAGTACAGAAATCTCCGCGTAGTGCCACCACCTCGTTCACGCGGTCATAGTGCTTCTGAAGTCGCGGTTGTCGGTCTCATCTGCAGTGTTGTGCTCGCCGCTCTTGCGACTTTCGTCGGCGTTAGCTCTGATCGCTCAGCAGTCGATGTCGACCAGGCGGTCTACGAACAAACCTTGCAGTCGATGCACCAAGGTCAGAACTACTACCAAGCAATGCGGGCCGCTCTCGTGGGCAAAGAGGGGGCTCCGCCCAGTCAGGTGCGTTCGATTCGCATGCCCACCGAGTTCTGGATACTTGCGCCCCTGCCACTTGAGGTCATTCGTTGGCTGATGTTCGTTCCCTTTGTGGCGATCGTTCGTTGTGTATACGAACTTGCCGCGCGCCGACACATTTGGCTGGGAGTGTTGGCGGCTTCCGTTGCGTCGCTGTGGCTAATCGGTGCGTCGCCACATCTGTATCTCCATGCCGAATTGTGGGGCCTCGCATTCGCCGCGGGCGGTGTGTTAGCTCTTGTGCGAAAGCAGTTTGCTCTTGCCGCGTGTGCACTATTGATCGCCGTCTTGTTTCGTGAGCTCTACTTAGTTCTGTTGCTTACGGCGACGGCGTTCGCACCCGTGCGTCGCTATTTGGCCGTCGCTGTGTTGCTGGCAATCGCATCGCTTTCTGTGCACGCCTGGCGAGCTCAGTCGGTACTTGTCGAACAGGGCCGCGAACAGGCTCTCAACGGAACTAACGGATGGCATCAGACGCTTTCTGCGATCTCACCAAGTCCACATACCGGTGGCTGGATCGTCGGCAGTCTCACAACTGTTCTCGCGCTCTATGCGCTAGCGAGAGCGGTGCGATCTGACTTCGTTGCGCGAGTCATGTTGTTCTACGCGCTCGTGATGTTGTCGCTCACGTTTACGTTCGGCCGTACTTACTGGGGCTTGTGTTTTGGTCCTCTACTCGTAGCGTTTGCCTTCCGGGTCGAACTTCCGAAGCGAGAGGTTGTCCCCAGTGCCACTTAGCCGATCATTGAAAGTGTTACTTCGAGGTCGCTCGTGGCCTGTTCCTTTGATGCTCCTGGTATTCGAGGTCGTCATCTCGTTGCCGTTTCTTCTGTCTCATCCAGCGCCTCTCCGTGAAGAGTGGGGGTTCATCGGGCGCGCCCACACCGAAGGTTGGATGAACGCAGCTGACCCCGCCACGGCTGACATGCGTCCTCTGGTGCGATTGCTCTACGCAGTCTTCTTTGGCTCGTTCGGTGATAGCCCGACGTTGCTTCACTGGATCGTGGTCGCTTCTGCGGCAGCTCTCGCAATCTCTCTCTACCTGGCCGTGCGTGAGGCCGTTGGAGCGCGGCGCGCTTTCGCGGTTGCCGCCATCTGGATTGCGTTGCCCACGCATCTGACCCTCAGCCTCTGGCCGCCCGCTATCAACATCAATCTCGCTGGCGCGTGCAGTCTGTTGGGGCTTCTGTTGCTGCGACGTGCCTACGACGGCCGTTCCAATCTCGTTTACGGCACCGTCTTGCTGGTCGTCAGCGTGTTGCTGTACGAAGCGGTTGCGGTGTTGAGCATCGGCGGCGCGGCAATCGTTGTATGGAAGTTTGCACGACATCGGTTGAAAGACTTCGCCGTCACGTGTTTGCCAGTTACAGCGGTTGTTGCCGTGGTCGCCCTGAACTCGGGCGAGCGCACGATCGTCTGGGTCAGTCCTCTGCGTTCGCTCTTCAACAACCTAGGGATTTTTCGGGAAGTTCCTCTCGTCATGGTTCTTCTGTTCGCATTGGTTATGGTCACGGCGATTGTCTGCTTGGTTCGGCCGCTTCTTCAGCGGCGAGCTCATAGCTGGGCCGACGTGTTGGCATTTGGCGGCCTTGCCGTAGTGCTGTGCGGCTACCTTCCGTTCGCAACCTCGGGCTTCGATCCAATGTTCGTCGGTTTGGGCGATCGCGGTAATGCAGTCAGCGCGCTGGGTGCGGCTGCGTGCCTCGTGGGTGTGATCGAAAAGCTGTTTCGCAATCGGCGCGCGGTTGTGGTGGGTGTCTGTGGTCTTGCAACAGCGTGCACGTTCGTCCAGCTGACTCGCAGTGATGGTTGGAGCGACTACACCAGGGCAACAGCCCAGGTGTGCAATGAGCTGGCTCATCGCTCGAAGCCGTGGGTGTTGATCAAAGACGACGCAGTCAGTCCCGTGTTCGCGCCAGCGGCCAACGAGATGGACTGGTGTCTCAGTTATCGTTACAACGCCGAGCGCGGTGACATCGTTATTTCGCGCGCGCCGCCATACCCAGACGGAGCGATCTCACCCCGTTTGCTTGTCGACGCGCGTCTGTAGGTGCACGGCAAGCAAAGCCAGCAGACAGGTGGCGCCAAAGGTGTAGCAAGCGGCAACGATGTTGGTCACAGCAAAGGTGCGTGCGATAGCGGCGCCAATCCAACCTATTGCGAGCAAATAAACGAAGCCCACGTTGACTCGCGTCATCCGCGTGAGCTCTCGTTGTGACAGCGCAATGACGGCGACAATGAGGGCAGGGGCGTAGTGACGCCAGGCAATCGATTGCACGAGCAGCATTGTCACAATTGCCAAGGCAAGTAAGTCATCGAGTCGACGACGTCGGTTGAACCAAACCAGACCGATCCCGGTAAGCAGTGTCACGTAGCTTGCGCGGCGAGCAAGTTCACCGTCGCCTGTCAGCTGTCGTATTGCCCCTGGCCATCCAATGTTGTCGAGGCTCTCGTGAACATAACCACCGAGTTCAAACGTCGCCTTGAAACCCCTAACAGCGTCGTCGAAGCCAAGGGCCGGGACGGTTGCCAGCAGCAGTGCGCACGTCGTGAGGGCCGCCCACTTGAGTGCTAGCCAGTTACGCTTTGCAAGAAGAGGGAGAAGCAGAAAGCCGGGGTAGAGCTTTAGCGCGAAAGCGAAGCCGATTACTGCACCTAACCGCGCTGACTGCTGAGCTCGTGCACATCCGTACGCGTAGATCAGCGCTGCATTAGTGATCACGCTTACGTTGCCGAGTTGCAGACCGAGCATCAGTGCAGGAGAGAACGCGACTGCTGCCAACCAGGCAAGCCAGTAACGTCCGCCGACTGCTTTTCTTACGCTCAGTGTCAAGGCCAGAGCGCAGAGCAAAACCCATACCTGTCGAGCGTTCGTGAGTGGGAGGAACGAGAGAGGTTGAAAGATCAGGCCGATCAGGGTTGGTGTTCCGTAAATTCCTTCGAGCGGTCGCGGAAATCCCTCGCTCACAATGACGTGAAACAAACGAGCGCTATCGGTATAGCTACCCGTTCGCTCAATCAGCCCAGCAAAGTAGTGAAGATCGAAGTCGTAGAAACCGCGTTTGCGAAGCGTGATGATTTGTTGCGCAGCGATAACAATCAGACACCCGAGCAGTATCAGAATCTTGTCGGTAACAGCGCGGTGCTGGCTCTGCGCGGGGCGCGAGGGCGTCGCCTCAGGTATCGAATCGGTGTCAGTGTCGGCCAAGGTCTGCCAACCGTAGTTCTATGGCGTCGCTTTCACTGTGACTATTGGTCGCAAGCGATGCCTTCGGTTTTGGAGACAGCATGAGTGCCAGCAGGCACGTGGCTCCAAGAGTGTAAGACGCGTTGACGATTCTGGTGGCCTCGAAACTGTGGGTAATCACAACGCCAACCCATCCGGTTGCGAGTAGATACGCAAAGGCGACATTGACCATGCTCAATGTCGTGCGTCGTTCTGCCACAAGCGAAAGCACGGCGACGGTCATCATCGGCGCGTAGTGTCGCCAAGAGATCGACTGAACGAGCAGCATGGTGACGATCGCCAGGGCATACAGTTCGCTAGTCTCACGCCGTCGATTCGACCAGACGATTGCAGCACCGGCCGCAAGCGTCGCATAGCTCAACCAATGCGCCAATTCGGGGCCGTTCGACATGAGGCGAATCGCTCCCGGCCAGCTGACGTTGTCGAAACTGTGCTGTACGTAGCCGCCGAGTTTGAACGTCGCGACAAGACCCGTCCACGCGTCAGCGGGCCCAAGCACCAACAAAGTCAATACAACAAGCGCGGCTAGGGAAAGCAGCGCTGCTTTGAGGGCATCCCAATCGCGTTTGGCGACGAGAACGAGCACTAAGAAACCGGGGTACAGCTTCAGCGCGGTTACGGCGCCGAGAACGATGCCAACTCGTCGCGACTGGCCAGCTCTAAAACAACCGTACGCGTATAGCAATGCAGCGTTGATTGGCACACTTGTATTGCCGATCTGAAGCCCCAGCAGCGTTGCTGGTGCACACGTCACGATCAATAGCCAGGCCGGCCAGTAGCGATTGGCAACTGCCTTGCGAACGCCGAGCGTCAGCAGCAACGCACAAAGGGCTACCCATATGTACTGCGCGTGTATGAGCGATAGATGCGACAGCGGTTGAAACACGAGGCCAACGAGAGTTGGTGTTCCGTAAACGCCGTCGCGCGGGATGGGAAGTCCGGCGTCGGTCATTGCTCGAAACACACGCAAGTTATCGGTGTAGCTGCCCGAGCGCTCGATGAGGCCGGCAAAGTAATGAAGGTGAAAGTCGCGAAACGAATCGCGCCCTCGAGTCGCAACGAAGCGCGCGGCAACTACGAACGCGCAGCCAAGCAGTATCCACATGACATCGCGTGCCCGACTTCCGTCAGTCGACCCCGTGGCACTGCTTGGCGGTCGGCTGACTTTCGCCAGCGATGTCATGTCGACGCTTCGCCGTTGCCAAACAGTGGACGCTTTTCGCCAAGGATTGCGAGAACCACGGTCGTCAAGAGGATGAAGGCGCCTGCGAACTCAGCGATCCGAATAAACGACATGATTCGGTCGGGGCCGAGAAATGAGAGTTCGCCGCCGGGCAGGCAGGCAAGAAAGAAGCCAGCGGCACCGCCGGCGCTGAGCAACCGGCTGTTCGATCGGGTCAGCGTGAGGGCAGTTGTCAAGAAGATCAGGTTGTACTGATTCCAACTGATTGTTTGACCGAGAAGCATGAAGACAGCGGCTGCTGCGAAACTGCGCTCGGGTAGACGAGAGGGTCGTCGCAATAGAAACAAGACGCCGGAGGCCAGCACAAGAAGACCTGCGATCTTTGCAGCGATCGTGCTATTCGTGGCGTCGAGCACGAGCGCTGGCACACCGATGTTGCTCACGTTGTTTGCGACTGTGCTGGCAACCTGTGCCTGGGTCTGAATGGCGAGCAAAGTGTCGTGCAATCCCAAAGCGGGAACTGTGAGAACCGACAGCACCGCTACGGTCGACAGCGTGGCAAAAAGCGCGCGCCACTGGCGATTCGCGATTAGCGCCACCAACAAGAAAGCGGGGTAGAGCTTGAACGCAATTGCGATGCCGAGAGCTATTCCGGCGCGGTTCGACTGCTGTTGTTTCAGCGCGCCAAAGCAATATGTGATGAGCGCAAACGTCAGAACGCTCGCATTGGCGAGTGTCGTTGCGAACGTGTAGCTGTAAGACGTAAAGACGAGCGCTGCCCAGATGCCCCAATTGGTCCCGGCAGCTTTTCGCACTGCCAAAGTGACTGCAGCTACGCAGATCGCATCCCACAAGAAGTGGGCGTGGCCCAGTGCAAGGTATGCAATCGGTTGAAAGAACAGCGCAACAAACTGCGGACTGCCGTATACCCCGGCGAGCGAAACGTGCCGTCCGGCAAGCAGAGCTTCAGTAACAACTGCTCCAGTGTTTGTGTAGCTCCCGCTCCGTTCGATGAGCCCACCGAAGTAGTACAAGTCGAAGTCGAAGTAAGAACCCGGTGCGAAAGTCCGAATCAAGTACAGCGATTGAGCCCATGCAGCGATCGCAAGGGCAATCGCCAGATAGTGCTTCGCGTTCGCAGGCCGGCTAACGGCAGCGGCGTCAGTTGCGTCTATCGATTTCATGCGCCTCACCTCGAATATGAATCGACTAGGGGAGGAACAGACGCGACTTGAAGCCCATGCGGTGTAGGCGATAACGAGCAACGCACCAAAGCGTTCCGAGGCCGTAGCGGATGTTCGCTGACATGCTCGTCGACGACGCGTCTGCGTGATAGCGAGTGTGAATCGGCACTTCGACGATGTCTTGCTTGAATGCCACTGCTTGCGCGATCACCTGAGTGTCGAAGACGAAGTCGTCTGAGTTGCGCAAGAACGGCACCGTTTCAAGAAACTCTCGCGAGTACGCGCGGTAGCCAGTGTGTGCTTCACTCAGCTTCTTTCCGAGCAAGAGGTTTTCGCATTTGGTCAGAAGTTTGTTGCAGACAAAGCGGTAGAGCGGCATGCCGCCGGCGCGCGCACCACCCTTGGTCATCATGCGACTGCCGAGCACCATTGCCGCTTCGCCAGCGATGATTGGTGCAATGAGATCGGGAAGCAACGTTGGGTCGTACTGTCCGTCGGGGTGAATCATCACCACGACGTCGGCCGCGTTGCGCAGTGCGTCTAGGTAACAGACCTTTTGATTGCCGCCGTAGCCGACGTTGTGCGGAAGTTTCACCGTGCGGATTGGCAGGCGCGAAGCAACCAGAGAGGTGTCGTCGGTGCTTGCGTCGTCGACGAGCAAAACGTCTTGCACCTTGTCCATAGGGATGGCGCCCCACGTTTCGACGAGCGTTTTTGCGGCGTTGTACGCAGGCATGATCACAGTTACGCGAGGAGACGTTTGCTCGGTCTCGTTCGACTCAACGGGTCGAACGCCAAACCGTTGGTGAGCTGTCATCAATGAACTCCTAGCTGGTTGCCCGCGTTGGCGAGGTTCTTCGATCTCGCATCTTCGATCGGCAGGTTGTCGCTGCGCATCAGTACTAACCAGGCAATTGCTAGGGCGGCGGTGCTAATTCCTTGTGACAGAACAACCACGTGGCCGAGGCTTTGCGGGAGAAACCAGAAAAGACCACCCGTAGCGGTCAAGAACGTCATCCAAATCAGCCTCTTGGTGCGAATGCTGATTGCCGCATCCCGCATTGCCAGAGGGGCCAGTACCAAGAGCGGCAGGTACATGCGCCATGCGATCGACTGAACAGTCAGCATCACGAGAGTTGCGGTGACGTAACTGCGGTCAACGCGTGAAGAGCGAAACCGCCAAACGGCCACGGCACCAGCCACGAGCAACACGCGGTTGACCCAATGAGCCAAGGTCTGATTTTGAGTGAAATGGGCGATCAGGCCCGGCGCGCTGACATTGTCGGGGCCTTCGTGCACCCATCCGCCCACCCATCGGAGCACCTCGAGGGCGGGGGCCATATCAGCTGGGCCGATCACTGCGAGAGTAAGTGTCCAAGCTGCAAGCACGGTGATGCACGCCCACTTGAGTGGCTCCCACTTTCGGTGCGCCACCAGCGCGATAACGATGAACGCGGGGTAGAGCTTCAAGGCAATCGCCAGCCCTAATGCGACTCCACTTCTGCTGCTTTGATTGTCGCGAAGAGCGGCGTAGGAATAGACGAGCAACGCGAAAGTGAGCTGGCAGGGGTTTCCAAAAATCTGCGAAAACAGCATCACGGGCGTTGTCGCAACGAGTGTCACCCAAAACGGGAAGGCGTCATTCTTGACAGCCTTGTAGAGCGCCAGGCAAGTCAGAACAATGCAAACGACATCCCAAAGCATGTGAGCGTGTTGCAGCGATAGAAGCGAGAGTGGCTCGAAAACGAGTGCGATCAAAGCAGGCGTGCCATACACACCTTCTTGCGCGTGACGTACGCCGGCTTCATCCATGGCGGTGAAAATCGCGGCGGTGTCGGTGTAGGTGATTCCGTGGCGCTGAACCAACCCGCCGAAGTAGTGAAGGTTGAAGTCGACGAACGAGTCTTTGTGTTGTCGACCGATGAAGGTTCCTAGCCCCAAGACGAAGACCGCTGTGGCAAATCCGATAGCGCTCTTGAGGCGCTGCGAGGCGTTGGTCGAGATGCCTGGTTCCCTCACATCGTTTCATCGACTCAGCGGCGTTCGAACTGAGATTGAGGCGCGACGCGCTGGCCGAATGGCGAACAAATGTTCGAGAAAGGCTTCACTTAGGTTCTGGACGCCAGTAGGGTTTAGGCGTGCCCGATCAGCTAGTAGTTCGGGGGGCCCGAGAGCACAATCTCAAGAACATCTCGGTTGAGCTCCCACGCGACAAACTCATTGTCTTCACCGGTTTGTCCGGTTCCGGTAAATCATCGTTGGCGTTCGACACCATCTACGCCGAAGGTCAGCGCCGATATGTCGAGTCGCTGTCGGCCTATGCCCGCCAATTTCTGGGGCAGATGGACAAGCCCGATGTCGATTTCATCGAAGGCCTTTCGCCGGCGATCTCTATTGACCAAAAGTCCGCTTCGCGCAATCCGCGATCGACGGTCGGCACGATTACCGAGATCTACGACTACTTACGTCTGCTCTACGCCCGCATCGGCGTCATGCATTGCATCAACGACGGCAGCGAAGTCAGCCGCCAAACTCCGCAGCAGATTGTCGATCGCATCATGCAGCTCGAAGAGGGCACACGCTTTCAGGTGTTGGCTCCAGTCGTTCGCGGTCGCAAGGGATCTTACGAGACCCTCTTCCAAGAGTATGCAGAGCAAGGTTTCGCGCGCGTTCGCGTTGACGGCGAGATCAAAGAGCTTGCTGAGCTTGTTGCCGATGGCACGCGTCTTGCGCGTTACGAGCAACACAACATCGACATCGTTGTCGACCGACTTGTCGCTCGTCCCGGCATCGAACACCGACTCACAGATTCGTTAGAGACGGCTTTGCACCTTTCCGACGGGGTCGCTGCCGTGCAACTAGTTGATCGCGAGGCAGCTCCAGCCCCCGCTGTGGTCGAAGCCAGTAAGAAGGCAAAGAAGAAGACCAAGAAGCAGCTAGAGGCCGAAGCGGCTGCTCGCGACGCGAACGTCATGACGTTCAGTCAAAACCTCGCGTGTCCGACGTGCGGTGCTTCCTACGAAGAGCTTTCGCCGCGCAGCTTCTCGTTCAACTCGCCATATGGTGCCTGCCCGCATTGCGTCGGCCTAGGTACGCGGTTTGAAGTCGACCCCGAACTTGTCGTTCCCAACGGCGAGCTTTCCATCGAAGAGGGCGCGATTGCTCCTTGGGCCGGCAACCGAGGCGAATACTTCCGTCGTGTTCTCATGGCCGTCGCTGATGAGTTCAAGATCAGCCTCTCAAAGCCGTGGGAGAAGCTGAAGAAGTCAGAGCAAGACGTTCTTCTGTTTGGCTCGGGCGACACCGAAGTACATGTTCAGTACAAGAACCGTTACGGCCGAGCGCGTTCCTATTACACGCGCTACGAAGGCGCCATCCCATACCTGCAGCGCCGGCACAAAGAGGCCGAGAGCGATTACGCGCGTGAACAGATCGAGGGCTACATGCGCGAAGTCGAGTGTCCTGATTGCGGGGGAGCGCGCCTCAAGCCCGAGTCGTTGGCCGTTACCGTTGCTGGTCACAACATCAACGATCTGTGCAGCTTGTCGATTACCAAAGCGACAGCGATGTTCAACGCCATCAAACTGTCTGAGCGCGATGCGTTCATTGCTGAGCGCGTAGTCAAAGAAGTTCGGGCGCGAATGCAGTTCTTGCTCGATGTCGGTCTCGACTATCTGACGCTCAACCGTTCGTCAGGCACGCTTGCCGGTGGTGAAGCGCAGCGCATTCGCCTCGCCAGTCAGATCGGCAGCGGCCTTGTGGGCGTTCTTTATGTTCTCGATGAGCCGTCGATCGGCTTGCACCAGCGCGACAATCAAAAGCTCATCGATACGCTTATTCGGTTGCGTGCTCTTGGCAACACGCTCATTGTCGTCGAGCACGACGAAGACACGATCAAAGTTGCCGACTGGGTCGTCGACATTGGTCCTGCGGCAGGTGAGCACGGCGGTCACGTCATCCACTCGGGCCCAGTGTCGAAGCTCATCAAAAACAAGAAGTCGATCACTGGTCAATATCTTGCGGGCAAGAAGTCAGTGCCTGTGCCCGAGATGCGACGCGAACCAGGCGAAGACTGGGTCGCAATTCGTGGCGCGCGCGAGAACAACCTCAAGAATGTTGACGTCGAATTTCCTCTTGGCACGTTTACGTGCGTTACCGGGGTGTCGGGTTCAGGCAAAAGCACGCTGATAAACGAAATTCTTTATCACGCGCTTATGCAAAAGATCTACAAGTCAAAGACAGTGCCGGGTCGTCACAAGAAGATCGAAGGCGCTGAGAAGATCGACAAACTCATCAATATCGATCAGTCGCCGATCGGGCGTACACCGCGCTCAAATCCGGCAACCTATACGGGCGTATTTGATCGCATTCGTGCGCTGTTTGCGCAAACACAAGAAGCGAAGGTGCGCGGATACCAGCCCGGTCGCTTTTCGTTCAACGTAAGCGGTGGTCGGTGCGAGGCCTGTTCCGGCGACGGCACGATCAAGATCGAGATGCATTTTCTGCCCGACGTTTACGTGCCGTGCGAGGTGTGTAAAGGCGCTCGCTACAACCGCGACACGCTCGACATTCAGTTCAAGGGCAAGAACATTGCGCAGGTACTCGACATGCCGTGTGAAGAAGCACTCGAGTTCTTCGCCAATCAACCGGCCATTGCTCGTCACATGCAAACGATGGTCGATGTCGGTCTCGGTTATGTGCGGCTTGGCCAACCGGCGCCTCAGCTGTCGGGTGGCGAGGCGCAGCGCGTCAAGCTCGCGAGTGAGCTCAGCAAGCGTTCCACTGGTCACACGATGTACATCCTCGATGAGCCAACAACCGGCTTGCACTTCGAAGACGTCCGTCGTTTGCTGACCGTGTTGTCGCGTCTCGTCGATCAAGGCAACACTGTGTTGGTTATCGAGCACAATCTCGACGTCATCAAGACCGCCGACTGGATTGTCGACCTTGGGCCCGAAGGTGGCGACGGCGGCGGCACGATCATCGTCGAGGGCACTCCTGAAGTCGTTGCCAAGACGCCCGAAAGCTGGACGGGAAAGTTTCTTGCACCCTTGTTAACTGACAAGGTGTCGTAGTACATCTCTTGGCTATTCACTTGTTGAATAGCATTAATGTCCTGTTAAAGTGCCACTTTCATCTGAGGATGCGGACGCGCTTCCTCCGCCCGCTAGTGGACTTGTCGTTGCATATCCCTGTCACGAAGTCGTTGTTGCAAGCAGCGAGCGCGATCCCTGATCGCCGCTTCGCCGTATATGAAGAGCTTCGTCAAAGTCGCGGCCAAGTATTCAAAGATCCGGTGACTCGCTCGACCGTTGTTCTCGGGCATCCTGAAGTCTGCGAAGTCCTTGCCAACCGTGACACGTTTCGCACCGACGTCGTGACGCTTGGCGACAAGGTGCCTGAGTTTGCCAAATCGCTACTGCGGCCGATCGTAACGGTCAATGACGACACTGTTCTGCACGTCGACGACGCACGTCACGCGCAATACCGTCATGCAGTTGCACCGCCTCTGCGGCCGGCGATAGTTCAACAAATACGTCCAATGATCGAAGATCTGGTTGACGAAGTCTTCACAAGTCGCCTGCGGGGGGCTCGTGTCGACATAGTTAGAGACCTCGCTGTCGGCCTGCCGTTCGCCGTTGTGTCGACGATGTTTGGAGTTCCGACTGCTGATCAACCTCGACTACATCGCGCTGTCGAGACGTTGGCAAGGGCGGCGGTGCATCGTTACGAGCCAACAACTTTCGCGCGCATGCCGTCGATCATTGCTGCGGGCAGCTACCTCAGCACATACCTAGATGAGCTACTCGCTCGGCCGGTTGATTCGTTTGCCAGGCCCGCGCCGCTGCTCGATTCATTTCGTAAGGCCGGACGTCTAAGTCGCGACGGAGCTTACGCAAACTTCGTAACAATGATGATTGCCGGAGTCGAGACGACAACGAATCTCATCGGAACGACCACCTATGAGTTGTTGCGCAGTCCTGATCAACTTCGTCGCGTCAGCAGCGGAGACGTGCCGCTACGCGCTGCACTTCAAGAAGTGGTGCGTTTCAACGGACCAGCGCAAGTCTTAATTCGACGAGCAGCCCGCGACAGCGAGATTGGCGGCATTGCCGTTGCCGAAGGTTCGCGCGTGCAGCTCGTGCTCGGCGCCGCCGATCGCGATGTGCGTGTGCATCAACGACCGAACACTTTTGATGTCGGTCGCTACGTGCAGCCGAGCGGTCCTGCGCCGCTTGCCTTCGGGCAAGGGTCGCATCGATGTCCGGGCGATGTGTTGGCCTACACCGAGGTCGAAATCGTCTTGCAGCGATTGCTCGCACGTAATCTGCGGCGTGCAGAAGGAGTGCTACCTGAGTTCGATCGCAGCATGCGATTCAGCAGCCTCAAGGCACTCGAAGTCAACCTCGACCCGATTGTTCAAGGCGTGACGCCAAATGGGGCTTCACCGGCTGACGACTTCGAGGGACGCGCTCTTCGCCTTGCCTAGTTGAAACGGTCTGAGAAGTTTTGCTTCCAGTGAACTACAAGAGCAATTTTGCTGAGCGCTGTACGACCGCCCTCGACGATCAGCTCTACGCCCTGAATGGCGTTGCTGCGGAGGTTGAGGTCTGTTGTCTGGAAGTCCATTGGATTGAACGATTGGTAGTACAGAGTCATTGCCAGAACGGCAAGCACCACGAAAAGTAGATGCCACGTCAGAATGGCGCGCAACGGTGGTAATGAGCTCAACGCTCGCCTCCAGCACAGATTTGGGTCGGTGGCGATGTATCGACCGACTCAGTCGCTACCTTTAGCGAAAATCTCAGACGGCTGGAACTGGCGGAAGAATCAAGACCTGACCAGGGAAAATCAGGTCGGGATTGTTGTGGTCGCGAAGTGACGAGCGGTTGACGTCAACAACGGCTCGCCAATACGAAACAAGTTCGCCGTCTTCGACTTGCCCGTCTCTTGCCGTGCTTAGCGTCGATTCAGCGACGAGCCACAAGTTGTCGCCAGGCTTCACCGTCCACGTCTGTGGGGCACGCGACGTTTGACCGCCTCGCACAAAACTGATCGGTCCCGATGGCGCGTACTCGTTCTGTGGATCGGTGGTGCGTATGTCGGGCACCTTTGTGGTCGTCGTCGTGGTCGTCGTTGTCTGGTGACGCATCACCGGCACATCGTCGACGTCGCCCGCCGGCGCGGCCAAAGCGGAGTTGGGCAACGTGAGAACCCCGACCAGCGTGAGGTCGAGACTGCGACGCACGAGCTTGCGAACAAACGGAATGGTGATCGCGTCAGAGACTTCGATCAACGACGAAACACGAATCAAACGAGCAACTACCGCAAGCCCGGTAACGCCAACGAGATACCAAACGCAAACGAGAGCGATCAGTTCTATGAATGCAAAGGGAAGATCGACAGTGGACGTTTCTGTGAACCAGTTAGCCCATGTCGAAGGATCGACAGACGGGAGTGCGATCGCATGCTCGGCAATCAGATCGAGTAACTCAATTGCTGCAACGAGAGCAGCGATCCAGAGCGGTAAGAGGGCATACGCGCGCAGTTGTTTCACGACTTGTTCTTGCCCATGGGGTTGATGTCGGTGATGCTGTCGCCGGCGTGTACCTGGATTACATCGCACCCGTTCGAGCCAAGCTTTGCCTCAATAGAAGTAGCGCCCTTAACGGTTGCTACTAAGCGAGGCGACTCTTCGCTTCCACGCGACGGCCATTTGTCAAAGACGTAGAGCTTGCCGTTTGACGGGCGGAGCAGCGCAAGCGTGCGCGGGTTCTTGCAGCTCCAGTAACCGATGGCCATTACGTCACCAGGCTGACCAACGTCGTATATCTCTTCGTTAACCCTGACCGCGCCATCAGTGAATGTGATTGCATCGCCACAGCCGTCGCCGTCGATGTCGGTAACGAGTGCACCATCAGCCTTGGTTGAGCAAACAGGTCCGACATAAGAAATGGGCGTGTTGTTGGTACCACCGGTCACGCCGCCGACCGTCCAACTGATGGCGATGACTGCGACCGAGGCGGCAACAACGGCAAATCCAATTAGGGCCGAGCGATGCGTCGAGTTAACCGTTGGCGTCGCTCGGTAATGACGGCCTTTGCTTTCGTCAATCGCTGCCCGCTGCGGTACGACCGCCAGCAGTCGAAGGGCAGCAGCAAAACGCCGAGCGGTTGGGCGCTTGGCCGGGTTGACGTCTGTTGCCTCGGCAACTAGCGCACGCAGTGATTGTATGAGGGCAACGTTTGGGGTTGTGCGGTTCTTCTGGTCGACAGTGTCTTCCTGGATCCGCGCCCGCAGTTGCTTTGGGTCGGTGCGAAGCTTTGAGTCGAGCAATCGACCGAGTGCAGCAACGTCGTTGGCGAACTCAATCGACCCCGGCGCTGCTGTTCGTGCTTCACGAAATCCGAGCAGTGTGGGTCTGCCATCAACGTTGCTTAGAAGAATGTGATCAGACGTGAGACGAGTGTGCGCGATGCCGCTGTCGTGAAGATGGGCAACAGTGGCGGCGAGCGAAGTCATTATGCGCACGAGGCGTCGCGGCGAAATGGTTGCTTGATCGAAAGTTACGCCGTCGATGCGAGCGAAGTGAAGTTCGCCGCTGTGGGCTCCGAGCTGTTGTCCAGTGATCTCGACAATGCCGGGCTGAGCAACACGGCGGAGCATCGAAGCTTCTCGGTGTAGTTGAGCTACTCCAGCGGCCGTGCTGGCTTGCTTGGTAAAAGCCTGGCTCATCTGTTGAAGAGTGCATGAAACGACACCGCGCGACCAAATCGCTGTGACTCTGCGTTAGCAGTTTGCACTGCCCGCTATCCCGCTGCGGTAGGGGTCGACGACTTCGGAATGTGTAGAGGTGACGGTGTAGTCGCCGCCGCTTCGTTGCAACAGGGGGAGTGGCACGCGAGGCACCTTGGTTGAGACCGACGCGGTGATTGGTTGACAACGACGAAACGAGTCGCCAGCCACCGCTGCGTCGATTGTGACTGCGTCGACGACTCGACCGTGACCTCGCATTACGTCGGTGGCGGCCGCGACGCTGTGTTGCTCCGCGCTCGCGGCTGTGTCGCTCTCTACGTATGCACGAGCAGCCTCACGTGCCGCTGCTGCGGTTGCCATCTTGGCATCGACCACGCCCCATGCGTTGACGATGATGAGAGTTCCAAAAACAAAGACGAGTACGCCAAAGGCAAGGCCCTCAACCCCACCGATTGCGCCACGTTCGTCGACTCTCCGTTGCCTCATCGGGCAATTTCCTCACGTACCCAAACAGTTCGTTCGATACGGGTTGCGCCGGTTGAGCGAACCAGCGCTGGCGGCAATAGCGAGGGCCTATCGGCAGTGACAGATAGACCAACGGCATCGCCGTCTTGATGCCATACGAAGTCGACGTTGTCGAACGATGAGAGGCGTTGTCGAGCCCGTGATTCTGCAGCATCGACAGATGTGGCAGACGGCGAGACAGCAACGCGTTGCGCAGCATCCCATGCGACCGACGTTGTCACCGATGTTGCATAGAGGCCCACCAAGGTGTTCGCCGCGAGGGCAACAAAGGCCAAGAACACGACGGCGCCAAACATCGTGCCAATCAAGCCGCTGCCGTTCTCACCTCGACGCGCCGATCGACGCGCGGCGGGCTCAGCAGAACTAGCCCGCACTGCCGCCGATTTCGGTGACCTGAGTGTCGACTTTGTCTTGCGCTTTGATCATCGTCGAGTTGAAAGCCACCCACATGCCAGCGCCTAGGAACGCCATGATGAGAACACCAATGGCAAGTGAGATGACTCCTTCGCCTCGCTCATCCTTCTTGATGGCGCGACGCGTGCGTTGATTGGTTTGCATGATTGTCCTTTCGGGGAAGTGAGCGGCTAAGCGCCGGAAAACAGCTTGAGTGCTTGCAGGAATGGAATGGTTAGAAAGATGACACCCGGAACCAACGTGGCGACCGTTACCGGAATCCACACTTGTTGGCTTCGTTTGTCGATGACGGCAGCGAGGCGGCGCTGCGATTCGGTGCGAATACCTTTCGCTTCCTCAGATACGAGGCGTCCGAGATCACTGGTTTCTGAGCTGAGTGATAGCACTGCGACTAGTCGATCAACTTCTGGCAAACCAACCGAGTTGGCCCACTCCTGTAGCGCTTGCTTGGTAGTGAGTCCGTGGCGCAGTCGGTCGCGTACATCGTTGAGGTCTTTACCAATCTCGCCGTGACTACGCTCGGCAAGTCGATTGATAGCGGCGCCGAGTGAGAAGCCGGCGTTGAGCAGCATTGCGAGTTGTTCGCTGACGACCGGTAGCTCGTTAAAGATGCGCTCTTGTCGCGTGCGGGCTGCCGCAGTGACCTGTTGTTCCAGTACCAAGAACACAAGCAGCGGTGCACCCAGTACAAACAACAAGATGATTGGCGGAGCGGGCCGCAACGCAGTCATGAGTGCAGCGGCGAGAATCATGAGCCCGCATGCCCACGACAATTGACGAACTCGATACTCAGTGGCGTCGAGTTCAAGCCGCGCCCGTGCGATCCGTGTTGCGAGCGAGTCTGAGATTCCCAGCGCCCGCGAGATCCACTCACCAAGCGCAATTGCCGTCGGCGTGATGAGATCGGAAACCCCGGCGCGTGTCTCGGTGTTGGTCAGCGACGCATCTGCTCCAAAAGGTGTGAGTCGCTGTGCAAGAGACATGCGACGAAACCATCGCGTCTCGGCCAGCAGCAGTGTGCAACCACCCCAGACGAGCAGAGCAACGACAATCAAGATCCGAGGATGTTCAACCACGAAGCACCCTGCGTTCTTCAGGAATCGAAATCAAAGTGCCGGCCCACCACCAACATCCGGCGAGACTCGCGAGCGCAATGGCAACACCGATCTGGCCTTGTGTCGTTGCGTAGGCAGCGCGGCCCGATCCAATTGACATGCCGGCAAGCGCCATACCGACGGGCACGATCAAGACGAATCGGCGAGCGAACTTGACGCCTGCTTGTTTGGCTCGTGCATCTTTGCGTCCGCGCAGGTCAGACAATCGGTCTTCGGCAAGTGCAGCAAGCCGGCGATCGACATCAGTTCCACCTATCTGGTGCGCCACCAACAAGGTTTCACATGTCGCATCGGCTGTTGGGTCAGCGAGCTGTTCTTTCAACGCTTCGATCGTGCGGTTGAAGTCGGTTGACATGAGCCACTCGCGCTCGGCCTTTAGAAAGGCGGGCCGCATTTCCGGTGGGCCGTGTTTGCCAACTTCGAGAAGCGCCTGGGGGATTGGGCGTCCGAGAGAACCGCACAACAAGCGGATCTCTTCGATCATGCGGGGCCACGCATCAGCAGCGGCCGTTCGACGCGCTTTGCGTTTGGCTTTCAGCGATGCGACGGGAAACGACGCAGCGAACACTCCAGCAATAATTGGCGCAAAGATCCCACCGAAGAACACCCACCCAACCAGCGTTCCGAGCGCAAACAACGACGAAACAAGAAGAGCAACGCGCTGTTTTGAAACGTCAGCAAGGCCTGCCTGGGCGAACCATTCGTCAAGAACGCGTTGTGCAGAGTTGAGTGACAGCTTGCGAGACCCCGACTTGCCCGACGGGGGCAACACCAAAAGGGCAACGCCGGTGCTGGCGACGAGCGCAAGGATTGCCGGCGCCAAACTCACGACGGTCGCCCTTCGATTGGAAGGTAAGGAATCGCCACGAAGTTCAGTGTGGGAGACCTCGGCGAACCCTCCAAATTGGCGTAGTTCTTCCTCTGGCGCGCTGCACTTCTCGACCTGTCTCAAGCCCAACCGAGCCAAGTCGCTGCGTACTCTGAGTTCCCATTCGAGGTGAAACTGAGCGTGATTGAACAGGGTCGCAGGCCGCCGATTGGGTTTGGCCAGTCGCCGAGGCGAAGAATTCGTTTATGGCCGCTCTCGAGACACCAGCTTCTAAGAAGGTCCACGAGCTTGCCGAGCACGGAGTGCCCGACAGGCGCATTGCGCGAATCGCAGGAGTCAGCGAGAAGCTGATCGTGCGAGTTCGTAACGGCGAAACGAGCGATCTTCCGCCGCCGGCGCAAGTGAAGTTGCTGCAGGCATCGGTTCATCTCGAAGCAGAGCGAGTCGCTCGCCTGACACCTCGCTCTACCGAGCCAGCCGCCGTTGTTGAGCCACAGCCAGTTGACGCCCTTGCCGTCGCTGCCGAGGCTGTCGTCGAGCCCGAGCCGGTTGACGCCGTTGCCGTCGCCGTTGCTGCCGAGCCGGTCGAGGCTGTCGTCGAGCCCGAGCCGGAGCCCGAGTGGGTCAAGGCTGTCGTCGAGCCCGAGCCCGACCCCGTTCAGCCGGCAGCAATAGTTGTCGAACCTGAAGCGGTTGATGTTGAGCCGGCAACTCCCGCTAATGATCATCAAGGCAACGTTGGTGAAGTCGGCGAGCACGAAGAAGCTGACTCTGTTGTACTCGCACCCATCGAGCTCAACATTATTGACCTCGACATTGTTGACCTCGACGCAACGCCCGTTGTTGCAAGCGAAGCGGCTGATGAACTTCACGGAGTGAACACAGTTGCCGTGGCTGTCGCAGTACCGGCCGATTTGCCGGCACAGATTGATTCTGCGGAACCAGTTGCAGAATTGCCCGTCGTTATTGCGGAACAACCCTCTGCGCCTGAACCCAAACCAAAACCACGCCGTCGGGCCCGCCGTCGGGCGAGCGAACCTGTGGAAGCAGTTGCAGATACGACCGACGCAAAAGTTGGTCGCAGTACGAGCGACTCGCTCGAAGCGATCACATACGCCGATTCGATGATCGAGCCCGGCTACAAGTCTTCGTTTCCTATCGAGTGGAGGGCTGAACTCCTCGACCGAGTCAAGGCGGCTGCTGTCGCCGGCGTTGACGCCGCTGACATAGCCAGGATGGTCCGCAACAGTTTCGAAACCCGAGAGCATGCTCCAATGCCGAAGAGCCCGCTAGTGGAAGCGCTCGGCAAAGTCATCCAGATTGCCTCCATGCAGAGAGAGAATCCGGCACCTACATCAATCGGTCGTGCTGTCGCCGCGTCGAACATTGTTGGATTGCTCACCGAACGACCTGAAGCGATGGTCGGGTACGGTTTGCTAGATCGAGTGCAGCGCGCTCTCCCGAGAGAGTTAAGCGCTGTTGTCGGGGCGGCCGAACGCCAGGCAGCACGCCAACCGGTTCGACAACACGGTCCTGGATACAGCCTGGCCGGCTGACGCCACGCGCTACATGGCGATCGTCGTTAGCCAAAGGCCGAATGTTGCTGCGATCAAAGTGGCCGTCACTGCAATGGCGCCGAGCGCACTGAACTCACCAAGCTTTACATCGACTGAGTGACGGCGGAGTGCACTGCGCCATAACAGAGTCGCTAACGATCCGACGTAGGTGAGATTGGGACCAACGTTCACGCCAATGAGCATTGCAAGGAGTGGCGCTGCGTCAGCACCCGACAGCGCGCCCAACATCAGCAACGTGGCAGGAATGTTGTTGAGCGCGTTCGCGGCCAAGGCACTTACGACAGCGATGAGCAGCAGACTCAGAAAGCCATTGCCGTGCGGCAAGACTTGATCGAGTAAACGACCGACGACCCCGTGCGCAACCGGCTCGACAATTACGGCGAGAGCGACAACGAACAGACAGAACAATGGGTTTGCGGCCCGAACCGCGTCGGCAATGGTCAAACGGCGTGTCGTCAGTGAACGAACCACGAGCACAGCTGCGCCCACAAGTGCTGCCCACATGGGTTCGGTGCGAAACATTGAAGTCGCGACGAAACCGACCAGAATGAGCACCACGACCGCAGCTGTGAATACAGGCCAGCTCGTTGTTTCATGAACGCTTGGAGCAGAACTACTTGCCGGCAGTTGCTTACGAAACCACAAGCGGATCACAACGAACTCAACAGCGATAGCAAGCAGAGTTGGTAGTGACATCTGTGCAGCGAAGTGCACAAAGCTGAGTCCGGTTGCAGAGAACGCGAGCAGGTTGGTCAAGTTCGACACTGGCAGTAGCAGCGACGCTGAGTTGGCGAGGTGGCCGGCTGCGTAAGTGGTCGGCCGTGGGTCGACTTGTGATCGCTGTGCAGCGCGGGCAAGTACTGGAGTCAACAAGACTGCCGTGGCATCCAGGCTGAGGGCAGAGGTCACAACGACACACGCAACAAACGCCATGGTCAGCAGCCGTCTGGGGTTGCCGGCTGCCTTGTTTGCGAGGAAGTGCCCGATGGCTTCAAACAGCCCGTCTCGTGCAGAGATTTCGGCGACAACGAGAATCGCCGCCAAGAACGCAACGACATGCGTGAGTTCTCGGGCTTGTTGCAGCGCTTCGCGTGGAGCGACGTAGCCAAGGGCCATAAGCATGAGCGCCGCCGGAATCGCCAGCGTTGCTTCGGGCAAATGTCTTGGCCGCCAAATGGCGAATAGAAGGACACAGAGGAGAAGAAGGAAGGGTAGGAATTCGAAGTTCTCGGTAATCACCTGGCTTTCAAGAGTTGAGGCCGGGCACCGTACACCTCCTTTTTGGTGATGCAAACCCCAATCGGTGGATTTCCGGAATTGAAGGCCGCCTCGTGTTATTCCAGCGGTCTCGATGAGCTGCGGTTATACGACAGCAGCGGCGGAATCGGACCAATTCCACAAAATGCCTTGTTGACCCCAAATCCCCTCGATACCCTCGCCTGAGGGCGCGTGAACCAGGCAAGGCAACCTAGACGGGGGAGTTCATGTTGAGTCGCTGGAAGATTGCTGTGGCGGGTGCGGTAAGCGTTCTCGTTGTCGGAAGTGGCCTCGCAGTGGCCAATGCCGCTGAGAGTTCTTTGGCTGCGCTTGTTGTCTCTGACGAGGCCGACCGCTCAACGCCTCACAACCTGGCGGGCTCCACGCTCGGAGGCAATGCCTACATCTTTCTGAATCGCGATCGCGCGACTGCGGTCTCGTTCTACCTCGACGGTTCGGCGACGCCTGTATCGACCGAACTACTTGCTCCCTTTGATTTGGGAAAAACAGCTCCCGATGGTTCGGCCTATCCCTACGACACGAAGCAACTTGCTGACGGCAGTCACACCCTTCGTGCAGTCATGAAGCGCGACGCACGAACTCGCACGTTCTCGGCTCGCTTCACGGTGAAGAATTCCGGAGCGCCCACCACGACGACAACGGCAATGCCGGGAACGACATCGACAACGGTCCGTCCGACGACGACAGTCGTTCCAACGACGTTGGTTCCGACGACGGTGGCGCCGACCACAAGCACGACCAAGGCACCGACAACGACTATTCCGGTTACAACCATTCCGGCAACAACAACGACTACGACGAAGCCGACAACCACAACGACCGCCGCCCCTGGCATTCTTCCCAAGAACTGCGCTTCGAGCCCGCACGTTTGCGGATACCCCGATGCAACCAACACGGGTTGGCAGCACACAGGCGTCGTCTTGAAGTCGAGCGGATCAATCACCGTGACGCAGAATGGCGCTGTTATTGATGGTCTTGACGTCAACGGCAGTATCACTGTCAAAGCAAACAACGTGACCATCAAGCGCACCCGCATCACGTCGAGCGATTACTACCCGATCAATTACGACGGATACTCGGGCCTTGTTGTTGAAGACACCGAGATTCGCGGCCTATCGGCCTTGGTAACGGCGGGCATGTCGTTCAACAACTACACCGCTCGTCGTGTTCACGTTTGGGGCACTGTTGACGGGTTCAAGGCCGACAGCAACGTGTTGATCGAAGACTCATACATCCACGATCTTTCACGCAACGCGACAACGCACAACGACGGCATGCAGTGCGGCTGCGGTGGCAACGTCACCATTCGTCACAACTCGTTCATGCTGACGACTGCCGACGGCGGGCTCTTCTTCAAGAGCGAAGACGGCAGCGCGAGCAGCAACATCCTCGTTGAGAACAATCTTCTCAGTGGGGCGGGCTGGACGGTCGACATTCAAGCGATCCCGCTCGGCACCAACCGCACATTCAAGAACAACCGCTTTGTTCGCAACTCGGGTTATGGCCCAGCTGCACTCGGCAACCAATACACGTGGACGGGCAACTACTTCGACGACAACTTGGCGCCTGTAAACCCCTAGGCGTCGTTATGCACAAAGCCCCTCACCGCCGGCGATCAGCGGTGAGGGGCTTTTGTCGTTAGAGTCGAAGCACGGCCAAGACTCAGAATTCGATGACGGTGATGCCGGCTTTGCGGAGTGCGGCGTTGCGGCGAAGTTGGTAGGCCTCGTTGTAGGCGGTTGTTCGCTCGGCGCCAAGAAATTGGTAGTGATCAGTTTCGCTCAGAGCAGCTAGAGCTGAGCCGACAAAGTCCCAACGGTTGCTTGACCCTGTCGTTGCGCGTAACGACGAATCGTGCGTGCGCCGATAAGCGTTGCCGCGGTCGTCGCAGATCAAAGCCCGGCGGCTGATGCCATGCTTGTAGGAGTACAGCGGGCACGGAGCGTTCGTGTAGAAGTCACTCGTCGTTGGGTCACCGCGCTCTATGAACATCCATCCTGAGTATTCATCGGGCGGCACATCGCTCCGATGCAGCGGCTCGAAGTCGGGCACCAGTGTTAGATCATCTTGGTGAGCTGCTTCATGTGAGGCCCTTGCTTTGTCGAGTGCACGAGTCACGGCAAGCACATCAATTGCCGGAGTGCTGCCCTCAGGGGCTTGTGGGTCGGTCATGCATTGGCAGCATCTCGCTTGTGTTGCTGACCAACCAAATCACGAACGACGGCAATGGCGATTACCAAATACAGCACGGCAAGGATGGTTCCTTGTTGTTGTGCCTGTGAGTCGGCAACCGGAAACATGTCGACAGCGAGGTTGTGGCTTGCGTGGGCGAGCATCACGAGCAACAAACCTGATTTGCGGTTGAAAAGCCATGCGTAGATCACGGCCGTTGCCATCAGCCGCACATAGGTATTCGCGATGTCGATGACCACAGAGTCGTGCGTGGTGGCGGTGAGCAGCGGCCAAAGATGCCAAGTTGCCCAAACAAACCCGATAACTAGGCTTGCTTTGAGAATCGTAAACCTGTTCTGCAGCAGTGACTGGCCGAAACCTCGCCATCCCAACTCCTCGCCAATGGCGCCAGCAAATACGGCTCCCAAACCAGTGGGAATTGCTGACCAAACGAACCAGTCTTGCGATCCGTCGTCGCCAACTAGCGACTGAGCAATGGCCCCGATAATTACGATTGCAAGCGGCGCGAAGAAGGCCGCGGCAATCCACGATGTCGACTCGCGCTGTATGCGCAGCCCGTCGCGCAGTGAGGCGAAGTAGTTGCGAAAGCCAATTCTCAACGCACCTACGCTGATGAGCGCGGCAAGCAAAGGGGAGTACGCCACGATCAACAGAACGGGTGAGAAGTCTTCTTCTGGGTCGATCCCGAGCGCCCTCAGCCACAAACTTGCTAACAAGGTGAGCGAAAAGACAACGGTGATCCAATAGCCAGCAGCACCGACAACTCCGAATCGGCTTTCGGTGATATCTAGTGCGCGATTGCGTGAGGGTTGAGAGGTAAGCATCTGTCGCTAAATGTAACTTGCTGCGCCGAAATTGGACTGGACGGGCACGACACATACGCTCGCCAGCCATGACCAAGACCTCTGACGGCGTCGATCTGCGGATCGCTCAAGACCTCGGCGCCGTCAGGCGCGCTAGACCGGCACACACACAAATGATCAAGGGAGACGCTCGAGACTTGAGTGCGATCGAGTCACAAAGCGTCGATCTGATTGTGACCTCGCCGCCGTACTGGGCCAAACGTGACTACGAGGTGGCTGACCAAATCGGCCATGAGAAGACGCCGGCTGAATACGTTGCTTCGTTGATGAGTTGCTTCGACGCATGGCGACGAACACTGCGTCCGACGGGTTCGATATTTTTCAACATTGGTGACACCTACTTGAAAAAGTCTCTTGTCGGCATTCCTCATCTCATCGAGATGGCTGCACAAGGTCGGGGTTGGTACGTGAACAATCGCATTGCGTGGTGCAAGCCCAATGGAATGCCCGAAGCTGTTCACGATCGCCTCGCAAGTCGGAGCGAATTCGTCATTCATTTCGTAAGGGATCAACAGTTCTTTTACGACTACTACGGAAACTCACCGGTAGGCGATCAGTTGATCGAGCTTGACGACGTATGGAACATCGCTACTGAGCGCAATATGTCTAAACACGTGGCGCCGTTTCCGTCTGAGCTTGCTCGACGGGCGATATTGCTTGGTTGTCCGCATCTCGTGTGTTCAGAATGCGGCGAGCCGCGTCGACGAGTTGTTGAGGAGAAACCGCTTGATCAGCAGCTGAAAGAAGGGGAGGAGTTGCTCGAGAAGTTGATCAAGCTGCGCGACTCGGGCGTGCCTTTGAATGCCAGTTCGCCGTCATTCGCAATCGTTAAGCATCAATTGGTGAGGGCGACTACTACGGGGTGGACCGGCTGCGACCACGACGCGCTGCAGCGGGGCGTTGTGCTCGATCCGTTCGTGGGCACCGGCACCACGGTCAAAGTCGCCGAAACGATAGACAGAAGCGCGATCGGCATCGACCTGACGCTCGAGCACACTTTCGACGCAGCCGAAGACCGTTTGGTGCAGAGCGGATTGTTCTAGGCCAGTCGGCCAAAGGTTCGGTGCGAGCTCCCGGTTACGGCGCAAGCTCGCCTGATCGGCTCTGCCTTACTGCCTTGGCCGCGAGTTGAGTTTCGCGGCTATGTCAAGAATCACGTTGTCTTGCGCATCAAGGTGGTCGTGAATTTGCTGTGTTGTGTGAAGAATTGCATCAGCGTCTTCGTAGGTCGCTTCGGCTCGCTTGTCTGACGCTTTGCT